>NZ_SZWM01000169.1:0-26275 GCF_005280805.1 Citrobacter sp. TBCS-14 | reverse complement strand
TATCGCTCAGCAACTCGGCGTCAGCCGCGCTATTGCCGGGCGTGAAATCCGTGGTAACCGCGTTACCGTCGATGGCGAAATCGTCAGAAATAGCGCCTTTAAACTGCTGCCAGAACATGACGTCGAATACGACGGTAATTCACTGGCTCAGCAAAATGGCCCGCGCTATTTTATGCTCAACAAGCCTCAGGGCTATGTGTGCTCCACGGAAGACCCGGATCATCCGACAGTGCTTTATTTCCTCGATGAACCTGTTGCCCACAAGCTGCATGCGGCAGGGCGTCTGGATATCGACACCACCGGGCTGGTACTGATGACCGATGACGGTCAGTGGTCACACCGCATCACCTCCCCGCGTCACCATTGTGAGAAAACCTATCTGGTGACGTTAGAGTCGCCGGTGGCGGAAGATACCGCCGAACAGTTTACTCGTGGTGTACAGTTGCATAACGAAAAAGATCTGACAAAACCGGCGGTGCTGGAAGTGATTACGCCAACCCAGGTGCGCTTGACCATTAGCGAAGGGCGCTATCATCAGGTTAAGCGTATGTTTGCCGCCGTTGGCAACCATGTTGTGGAACTGCACCGTGAGCGAATCGGCGCCATCAAACTGGATGACGATCTTGCGCCCGGCGAATACCGCCCCTTGACTGAAGAAGAAATCGCCAGCGTTAACGTAACCCCTCGTTAATTTCAGGAGCTAAATGTGACCACCCGGCAGAACTCTTCAATTGCCATTGTTTTTATCCTTGGCTTGTTGGCCATGTTAATGCCGTTGTCGATTGATATGTATCTTCCGGCGCTGCCGGTGATCTCTGCTCAGTTTGGCGTGCCTGCGGGCAGTGCGCAAATGACCCTCAGTACCTATATTTTGGGGTTTGCAGTGGGGCAACTGATCTACGGCCCTATGGCAGACAGCATCGGGCGTAAGCCGGTGATTCTGGGGGGTACGCTGGTGTTTGCGGCGGCGGCAGTCGCCTGCGCGCTGGCACAAACTATCGATCAATTGATCACTATGCGTTTCTTCCACGGTCTGGCGGCTGCGGCGGCGAGCGTGGTGATTAACGCCCTGATGCGCGATATTTATCCGAAAGAAGAGTTTTCACGCATGATGTCCTTCGTCATGTTGGTCACGACGATTGCGCCGCTGCTGGCGCCGATTGTCGGTGGCTGGGTGCTGGTATGGTTAAGCTGGCACTACATCTTTTGGATCCTGGCCGTGGCGGCAATTCTGGCTTCGGTGATGATTTTCACCTTGATCAAAGAGACCTTGCCCGTTGAGCGACGCCAGCCGTTTCGTTTGCGTACCACAATGGGCAATTTCGCCTCGCTGTTTCGCCATAAGCGCGTGTTGAGCTATATGCTGGCCAGCGGATTTAGTTTTGCCGGGATGTTCTCGTTTCTCAGCGCTGGTCCCTTTGTCTACATTGAGATCAACCATGTTTCGCCGCAGAACTTTGGCTATTACTTTGCGCTGAACATTGTCTTCCTGTTTGTGATGACCATTATTAACAGCCGCTTTGTTCGGCGGGTTGGGGCATTGAATATGTTCCGCACCGGGCTGTGGATCCAGTTTGTTATGGCGGGCTGGATGGTATTTAGCGCGCTGTTCGGGTTGGGCTTCTGGGCGCTGGTGGTCGGTGTTGCGGCGTTTGTTGGTTGCGTATCGATGGTGTCATCTAACGCGATGGCAGTGATCCTCGATGAGTTCCCGCATATGGCTGGCACGGCGTCGTCGCTGGCGGGAACCTTCCGCTTTGGCATCGGTGCCATTGTAGGTGCGCTACTGTCACTGGCGACCTTTAACTCGGCCTGGCCGATGATCTGGACGATTGCCTTTTGTGCGTCCTGTTCCATTCTCTTCTATCTCTATGCCAGTCGAGCCAAAAAAACGGTGATCTAATACACAACCTGGGGGGCATTTGCCCTCCGGAGTTGATGTACATCAACCGCTAATCTATCTATTCCCCTGGTTATGTTTATTTTATGTAAAATCAATTTATGTAAAAAGTCACATCATTGTAGTTAAAAAGGTTGAGTTAGATCGCAGAAACGCGTACATATAGCCCGGAAAACTGCCAGAACCGTTGAATAAATTTAAATATTGGGTTCGGAAAGTGGCATACGGACAGGGTGTAAACGTTTGCCAACTGTCTAAAGACGTATTGTCAATGATGTGTTAATATTGATGTAAAATAATTGTGAAGTAATTGTACTTCCAGGGAAAGAAAGTGATGACATTACAACTCTCAATCGTTCACCGTCTGCCGCAGTGCTATCGTTGGTCGGTGGGTTTCGCAGGTTCAAAAGTTGAACCGATTCCGCAAAACGGCCAGAGCAATGAGAATAGCCTGGTAGCGCTCAAGTTACTCAGTCCGGACGGTGACAGTGCGTGGTCGGTAATGCATAAACTCAGCCAGGCGTTGAGCGACATTGAAGTTCCGTGTTCCGTACTGGAATGTGAAGGGGAGCCGTGTCTGTTCGTCAATCGTCAGGATGAATTTGCAGCGACCTGCAGACTGAAAAATTTCGGCGTGGCTATCGCAGAACCTTTTTCAAATAATAACCCATTTTGAGCGTCAGCTTAGCGCGAGCAGCTGACGCGTATAGGCTTGTTGTGGCGCGTTGAAGACGTGCTCGCATTGCCCCTGTTCCACGACCTCTCCTTGCCGTAGCACAATAACCTGATGGCATAGCGCACGTACAACATGCAAATCGTGGCTGATAAAGATGTAGGCCAGGCGATGCTTTTGCTGTAATGACTTAAGCAACGTCAGGATTTGCGCCTGGACGGTCCTGTCGAGTGACGATGTCGGCTCATCCAGAATAATCAGCGATGGTTTTAAAATCAGTGCTCTGGCAATCGCAATACGTTGACGCTGACCACCGGAAAACTCGGCAGGGTAACGATGCCGCGTGTCGCTATCCAGGCCGACTTCTGCCATTACTGCTTTCACCTGCGCTTCACGTTGCTCGGCAGACAACGTGGGTTGATGCACGCGTAACCCCTCTTCAATAATCTGTAACACGCTCAGGCGCGGGTTCAGCGATGAGTTAGGGTCCTGAAAGACAACCTGAATGCGGTGGCGTACCGGCAACAGTTGACGGCGGTTTAAGGTATGCAGCGCCTGACCATCGAATACAATACGACCTTGTGAGGCGATGAGCCTCAGCAGTGCCAGACCGGTGGTACTTTTCCCCGATCCTGATTCGCCAACCAGTCCCAGCGTTTCTCCCGGTTTCAGAGAAAAACTGACGTTGTTGACCACCACGTTATGGTCCACCACGCGCTTAAGCAGCCCTTTACGGATGGGGAAAGCGACGCGAAGCTGCTCCACTTCCAGCAAGGGGGGTTGGCCGGTGGGTAAAGGCACTGGATCGCCGGCAGGTTCACTGTTGAGCAATTTCTGCGTGTAAGGATGGGTGGGGGCAGAAAGCAGTTGCCCGGCACGGTTTTGTTCAACGCACTGACCGTTTTGCATCACCGCAACGGTGTCAGCTAACTTTTTGACGATACTGAGATTATGGGTGATGAACAGCAGGCCCATATTCAGCTCGCGTTGTAGCTCGCGCAGCAGTTGCAGGATTTGTGCCTGCACGGAAACATCCAGTGCGGTGGTGGGTTCGTCGGCAATCAGCAGTTCAGGGCGAGTGAGCAGCGCCATGGCGATCATCACGCGCTGACGCTCTCCGCCGGAAAGCTGGTGCGGGAAATCCGCCAGACGCTTGGCGGCCTGACGGATCCCGACGCGATCCAGACAGGTCAAGATCTCTGCCCGTGCGGCTTCCCGACGCATCCCCCGATGCAGCGACAACACTTCATAGAGCTGTTTTTCCAGAGTGTGCAGCGGGTTAAGCGACACCATTGGCTCCTGGAAAATCATGGCGATTTTATTCCCCCGTACGCCGCGTAGCGTTTGTTCGCTGGCGTGGAGTAGTGATTCACCGTGAAAGCGGATATCACCGGCAAGATAGACCGCCGGAGGTGTGGGGAGCAAACGTAAAATCGAGAGTGCGGTGACGCTTTTACCCGAGCCGGACTCGCCCACCAGTGCCAGGGTTTGCCCGGCTTCGACGTGCAATGAAATTTCGTTCACCACGGTACGTACGGTTCCCTGCTGACGAAAACCGACCGATAAATTGTCAATGGCTAACAGAGGTTGCGTCATCTTATACCGCCTTGTTAGGATCAAATGCGTCGCGTACCGCTTCACCAATAAAGATCAGCAGTGATAACAACAGGGCTACCGACACGAATGCGGTGATCCCAAGCCACGGTGCCTGTAAGTTGTTTTTTCCCTGCAACAGCAGTTCTCCGAGCGACGGGGAGCCGAGCGGTAAGCCGAACCCCAGAAAATCCAGCGAGGTCAGTGTGGTAATTGAGCTACATAAAATAAACGGCAAAAAGGTCAGCGTGGCGACCATCGCATTCGGCAGCATGTGGCGCAGGATAATGCTGCGATCGCTCACGCCGAGCGCCTGTGCGGCGCGGATGTAATCAAAGTTTCGTGTGCGTAAAAACTCTGCGCGTACCACGCCGACCAGGCTCATCCAGCCAAACACGACCGTAATGGCCAATAGCCACCAGAAGTTAGGTTGGACGACGCTGGAGAGCAGGATTATCAAAAATAGCGTCGGCATCCCGGACCAGACTTCAATGAAGCGTTGCCCCCACAGGTCCACCTTTCCGCCGTAATAGCCCTGCAGCGCACCGGCCATCACGCCCATGACGCTGGAGCACAGGGTTAACATCAAACCAAACAGGATGGAAATGCGGGTCCCATAGAGGATGCGCGCCAGTACGTCGCCGCCGTTGGCATCGGTGCCCAGCCAGTTTTGTGCGGACGGCGGGGAAGGGAAGGGGGTGTCGGTGGCAAAGTTAATGCTGGTGGCGCCAAAGCGCACGGGTGCCCACAGGATCCATCCCTGGCTTTCCAGACGCTGCTGCAGCCACGGATCCTGATAATCTGCTTTGGTGGCTAACGGGCCGCCGAAATCGCTTTCACTGTAGTTTTTGACCAGTGGAAAGTACCAGCTGCCGTCATAGCGCACCAGCAGAGGCTTATCATTGGCAATCAGTTCGGAACACAGGCTTAAGCCGAACAGCAGCAGAAAAATCCACAGCGACCAGTAGCCACGGCGATTGTGGCGAAAACGCGCCCAGCGGGCCTGATTGACGGGGCTTAAGCGCGACATTAGCGTCCCTCGAAATCAATACGCGGATCGACCAGCGTATAGCTAATATCACTGAGGATATTGAGCAGCAGGCCGATCAGCGTGAAGATATAAAGCGTACCAAACATCACCGGATAGTCGCGTGACACGGTTGATTCATAGCCCAGTAATCCCAGACCGTTCAGCGAGAACATGACTTCAATCAACAGTGAGCCGGTGAAAAACATACTGATGAAGGTGGCTGGGAAACCGGCTATCACCAACAGCATGGCGTTACGAAAGACGTGTTTGCGCAGAATGTTTTTCTCGCTAACGCCTTTAGCGCGCGCGGTGACGACATACTGTTTGCGAACCTCATCCAGAAAGGAGTTTTTGGTCAGCATCGTCAGTGCGGCAAATCCACCCACCACCGTTGCCAGCACCGGCAGGGTGATATGCCACAGATAATCGGTGATTTTTTGATACCAGGGCAGAGCGTCAAAATTGGCGGAAACCAGACCGCGTAGCGGGAAAAGGTCGTAATAGCTGCCGCCGGCAAAGAAAACGATCAATAAAATTGCAAATAGGAATGCGGGGATGGCGTAGCCGATAATAATGAATGCGCTGCTCCACACGTCAAAGCGGCTGCCGTTGTACACCGCTTTGCGGATCCCCAGCGGAATCGACACCAGATAGATAATCAGCGTACTCCATAATCCCAGCGTGACGGAGACGGGCAGGCTGTCTTTGATTAATGTCAGGACCGAGGCGCTGCGAAACAGGCTGTCGCCAAAATCGAAGCGGATATAGTTCCAGAGCATGTTGAAATAACGTTCGTGAATCGGTTTATCGAATCCGTAACGGCGGGTGATTTCAGCAATCACTTCCGGATCCAGGCCGCGACCACCACGATAATTGCTGTCGCTGATGTTCCCGACGCCGGTTTGCGCGTGGCTGGCACGCACACCCTCACTACCGGCGCCCGGCAGTGCGCCACTTTGCCCGAATTCAATGGCGGCGACGGCCTGCTCGACCGGGCCGCCTGGGGCAATCTGCACAATAAAAAAGTTGATGGTAATGATGGCCCAGAGCGTCGGGATCACCAGCAGCAAACGTCGAATCAGATATGCGCCCATTTATTCTCCCTGTCGTCTGGCAGCGGGAAGTTTGGCCGCTTTGTTGACGTCATACCACCAGTTGTCCACGCCGATGGTGTAAATCGGGCGAACGGCAGGCTGCGAAAATTTGTCCCACCATGCCAGCCGATCTTCGGCCATAAACCACATCGGCAACATGTAATAATTCCAGGTTAACACGCGGTCCAGCGCGCGTCCCAGCGGGATAAGTTTTGCTTTATTACCTTGCGCCGCAATGATCTGGCTAATCAGCTTATCAATGACCGGGCTTTGCACGCCGGGAGCGTTATAGCTGGAATCAATATATTCGGAGGCCCACAGAATTTGCAGATCCGAGCTGGGCCACGGCATCGCGCGATACAGCCTTGGCATCATGTCATAGTCGCGGCTGCGCAGGCGGTTGGTGATTTGTGAGTTATCGACCTGGCGGATATTCATCGTAATGCCCAGCCGCTGCAGGTTATGCTGAAACGGCAATACCCATTGGCTGTTACTGCCTGCCGGGAGCAACAGCTCAAAAGTCAGCGCTTTGCCGCTGGTGATGTTGACCCGCTGCTGCCCCTTCAATACCCATCCGGCCTTGTCCAGGAGTGCACTGGCCTTCAGCAGGTTTTCACGATCGTAACCGTCGCCTTTTGATGTGGGTGGCTGATAGATTTGGCTGAAGACTTCGGGAGGCAGATCGTTTTTCATCGGCGCAAGTAGCACCAGTTCATCCGCGTCGGGATAATTTTTGGCGGCATATTCGGTGTTCTGGAAATAGCTGGTCGTCCTGCTCCAGGCATTATAAAACAACGCCTTATTCATCCATTCAAAATCAAAGGCCAGCGTGATCGCTTCACGAACACGGCGGTCGCTGAACACCGGACGCTGGATGTTAAACGCTAACCAGCGCGTATCCTGCGCCGACTCGTTTTTTTGTTCGGCTTTGACGATATACTGTTTTGTGAAGTTCTTACCGGTATAACGTGTTGCCCAGTTTTTGGCATCGTTCTCAAGACGCAGGTCAAATGCACCGGCTTTAAATGCTTCAAAGGCCACGTTGTCATCAAGGTAATAGTCGTAGCGGAGGGTATCAAAATTCCAGCGCCCACGATTAACCGGCAGGTCAGCGGCCCAGTAATCTTTGACCCGTGAGTAGACGATATACTGCCCCATTTTCCATTGGGTGATGCGGTAAGGTCCGCTGGCAAGGGGGGGGGAGGATAACGGGTCGCTGAGCTTGTGATCTTTCCAGTATTTCTCAGGCATCACCGGTAATGAAAACAGGCTGAGCATGTCTTCTTTACCCGGTTTGGCTAACTCAATTCGCACGGTTAACGGGGCGATCGCTTTAACGGTGGTCCCTTTGTATACCAGACGAAACTGCGGCACGCCTTCGGTCATAAATTTGTGGAAGGTAAAGGCAACGTCGCGGGCGGTGATCGGCGACCCGTCGTGAAAACGCGCGCGCGGGTTAATGGCGATTTCAACCCAGGAATAGTCGTCCGCGTAGCGGGCTCTGTCGGCAATGAGCGGGTAATAGCTACCGGGTTCATCATCGGAAGTGGTAAACAGCGCATCGTAAAGTGATTCAGTCCGGGCGCCGGGATTCCCTCGCATCGAGTAGCGGTTGAAATTGTCGAAGGTGCCGATGGACGAGAGCGTGATTTGCCCACCTTTGGGGGCAGCGGGATTCACATAGTCGAAGTGGGTAAAATTGAACGCATACTTGGGTTCGCCCAGTACAGAAAAAGCATAGCTTTCTTTGATGGACTGAGCCTGAGCGCTAAAACCTATAACGGTGAAAAATAGCAGCAGTACGCGAACAATCCTATGCACGGTTTTTCCTTTTCTTGTCCACCAGCCGATGGACCTCATGTCCGAGCCTCGGGGAGGTTCCGGTAAGCGTAGTGTATCGACGAATCGCACTGTGCGATCACCACTTTGGCATATCTGGCTTCGCCATCCAGCGTACGAAATCAGCCAGCTTTAACGGACGGCTGACCCAGTAACCCTGGAAGAAATGCACGCCGCGATCGCGCAGCCACCGGGCCTGCTCCTGCGTTTCTACGCCTTCAGCAACCGTCAGCATATTGAGGCGTCTGGAGAGTGTCAACACGGCATCCAGTACCGGCGACGTCAGCGTCTCGGTACCAATGGCATTGATAAATCCACGGTCAATCTTCAGGTAATCGACCGTAAAACGTTCCAGATAGATAAGGGCACTATGGCCGGTGCCGAAATCATCAATGGCAATTTCGAGCCCGGCAGCATGCAGCCATTCAAAAATTTTCGTGGCTTCGTGCTGATCGAGCATATCGCGTTCGGTGATTTCCAGTACCACCTGAAAGTAGTTGGCGGGTAACGAGGCGCTCAGTTCCTGAATATCTGCTTTGAAACTCTCACCATGCAAATGTGAAGGCGCGATGTTGATCCCCAATTTTGCGCCCTTGGGGAGTACTTTTTGTAGGGCAGGGGCATCGCTGGCCACCAGCTTAAAGAGATGCTGCGTGAGTGGCACAATCATTTGCTGCGATTCGGCGTAATGAATAAAGGCATCAGGCGGGATCTCGCCCGTCGTTGGATGACGCCAGCGTAATAAGACTTCTACGCCTTTTACCTCCAGCGTTTGCATCTCCATGACCGGTTGGTAGACCACATAAAACTGATTGTGCTTGATGGCGTTCAGAATATCTTTCCCGGGCCGTAAACGGAGGGTGTAGATGTAGTACCAGACAAGCAGGGCCGCCATAATCCCAGCCATGCATCCCAGCATGAGGGAATACCAGATATCGTTATACGTCCACTCTTCTGCGTACAATCGAACGGTCACCGGCAGGCCGTCAATCGTCGCCTGTCGTGGGGTTGAGGCATCAGGAAGATCGGAGACGGGTATCAGGTGAGCTGAAAATGTCGAAATAGCCGTCTTGCCCACGATAATAGCAATACCGTCAAAATCATCTTGCCGGGCGGTATAGAGAAGATAGGGGGCCAGATTGATGTTCAGTGAACTAAATACGCCGCTATTCGGTAAGGCAGGATGACGATACCAAATCATTATTGCGGGTTTGTCAGGCACCATCGGCGTACCCGGGAGCAGGGCCACATCGATATCGTGGTTGATATTAATCGACGGCATCAGCTCCTGGATGGGGGTGTTCATGGGGCCCGTTGCGGAAGAGCAAAATGCGATGCTGTCTTTTACCAGCAAAAAAGCCCGTACGTTCAGGCTAAAGGCCGCACTGGAGGTTAGTTTCGTGGCAACTTGTTGGCAACTGTCAGTGACCAGGGGTTGTAGTTCATCGGTGGTCGTTTTGAGTTCTGAGAAGTAACTTTTGACGTAATTCTGTATATCGGAGAGCAGCGTGTCATACTTCACCTCTCGTTTATGCCACGAGACGAAAAATTGCAGTGTGCTGACGAGTAAGGCGACGACGAGCCCCGTTAAAATACAGGTGATCAGGATTTTCCGACCGGAAGAAGAGGCACGTTTGAACATAGTTCTTTATGTTTACCTGCAGTAACTGCTTATTATTAAACCGCTTAATTTGTAAGACTATAGCCTGGATTGACGCTTATCGTGAGATTTTTCTGTTGTGTAAAAGAAAAGCAAAAAGCACCGCCTAAGCAGTGCTTTTGATTTGTCTCATCAGGATAGCCAAGGGATAGCTGCCAAACGAATTAACTGCGACTCAGAACCCGGCGGGCTTCGTTGTAACGCTTTTTCCAGTAAGGCTCGTTCATACTGGAAATAACAACGCCGCTGCTGGTCGAGGCATGTACAAACTGGTTGTTACCGATATAAATACCGACGTGACGGCCCGTAGAGCCCGCACGGAACAGAACCAGATCGCCGGTGCGCAGATTGGTGCGCGAAACGGATTTACCCGTTTCCTGTTGTTCGTAGGTTGAGCGAGGAAGCTCTAAACCAAATTGTTCACGGAATGTACGCTGTACAAAACTTGAACAATCAATCCCTTTCTTAGTGCTGCCGCCAAGGCGGTAACGCACGCCTTTCCAGTCAGCGTATTGGTCCATAATACGAGATTTAACATCGATATTACGTACCATACTTTCAAATTCATCCTGAGAGGCTTGCAGTGAAGAGTTATCTCCATTGCCCACAGCATGCGTCTCAGAATGCATATTCTTGGCGGTGTTCGTTGTGCTACATGCAGAAAGCAGAACCGCAACTGCTATCGCGGGTATGCCCCGCAAGATATATCTCAAAATCGGTTGAGATTTGACCATGTTGTTTGTTTTCCCTTGAAGTCCTTAACGATAAATATCGTTATAAAAAATGCCAAACGTGACGAGACTAATTACCTACGCACGATGAGACAATTCTTTATGGTCAAATCTGTGGTAGAACGCACAAATTTATTCGTAAAGAGAATAATTATCTCGCGAGGCAAAACGAGTTCGAGATTACCCGATCGCCACAGTCATTGCGAGTGATTTTACGTGATTTCTTATAAGAAAAATTGATACAGAAAGTGAATAAACGGCATTGGCTAAATTAAGAACAATTAGGCTGAAAAACACGCAATTCATTCATTTTCAACAGGAATAAGATGACAAGAGAATGACAGTCAGCAAGAGAGATTATCGTCAGATATCATCAGGGAATCAGAAGTATCCCTGATGATGTTAATTACTCTGCATTATTTGTTTAAAAAATGTTTGTTTTTACCGGGGAGATAATTCGTGAACAGGGTGACCAAACGGTCGCTTAATGGTGTCATTAGCCACCAGGGCAGGCCAATCAAAACGACGGTCATCGAACCGACCACGATATCAGTAAGCCAGTGAGCACCAATCATTACGCGAGGAAAGGCAAAAACCACAGCGATAATAAGGCCGATTAATCCTGCGACTTTTCCGAAATACCGCAGCATAAATGCGGAAAAAATAAGCAGCATCATGCCGTGATCGCCCGGGAAGCTGTCTCTTGACGCATCTTTGGTTGAAATATGCAGCAGCTCGCTGACACGATGAATATTATCCAGCATCAGCGTTGGACTGGCGCGTTTAACCGGAATAAGCGCCTGGCCTAACTGATTTAATACCACCGCCGTGAGCAGCATCACCAGACCAATTGCGATGATACGGCGGCGACCGTCCGGGGTTTCTTTGCGCCAAAAACTCAGCATCAGGGCACCCATTGCCAGCAGCGAGCAGCCGTCAAACGCGCGGTTGTTGGTGATTGCGACAACCCACAGGAACATTGGGCTGTCGACCAGTTTTTGGTTGAAGAAATGGAAAACACCAAAATCGATGGAATACCAGAACCCATGTCCGGCTGGAATATACCAGGACAGAAACAGCGCCAGACCTGCGATATTAAGCAGGAGAATAAAAGGGTATCGGGTTTTCATCGTCGTTCACCATTGCCAAAATCGCAGGCAACCTTACGCGTTAGCGTCTAAACGAAGCTTCAACAATGCACCCTGTAACGCGTTCCAGTCAGTCTCGGTGTCCGAGATGAGTTCAATACGGCTGTCCGGAGGTGCGACGTTTTGGGTCTCAATGTGCCAGTCATCACCCTGACGGTTGATGCGTACCAATCCTTCCTTGATTCGCATGACGCCTTTTACGCGACCTACCGGCGCGAGACGCGACCATTCCAGCAGGCCGATGGTATCGAACACGGTGTCCGCATCGAAAATCCAGCCGCAGGCCTGATGCCCCTGACCGCTGTTGAGACTACGACGCCAGCGCTGCTGTGCCGGCAGGCTCAGTGCCGCCAGCCCTTTTTTGTCGGCATGCTGGTGGGTGTGTGCCGCACTTGTGGGAAGCTCTGCCAGATTCAGACGCGGTAAATCCAGTAACTGCGTGTCAATGTGTCCATGGTCGGCATGAACCAACTGACGGTGACCGCCGTAGTGCTGCCACCAGGTTTGCAAGGCATGTTCACTTTCAGCCGTAGCGCGATCGGTTTTGTTGGCGACGATAACGTCAGCGGCGGCCAGCTGGTCGCGGAAATTCTCATTGGCGACGCTTTTTTCATCCAGCAGCAGGCGAGGGTCAAGGATACAGAGTGTCGCGCGCAGATCGATCCACGGTTCGTAAACCGGGGCGGTGAGTAAATCCAAAATCTGTTTTGGATGCCCGAGGCCGGTAGGTTCGATCAATAACCGGTCGGGTTTGCCCTGACGCAGTAACGTATTAAGGCCTACCTGCATCGGCAAACCGTTAACACAACACATGCATCCTCCGGGGATCTCTTTTAGCAGTGCGCCGCTGTCGGCCAACAGCGCGCCGTCAATACCGACTTCGCCAAACTCATTGACCAGCACAGCCCACTTCTCAGCGGGATCTTTGTTGGCGAGTAAATGAAGAATAGAGGTGGTTTTACCGCTGCCGAGAAAACCGGTAATGAGGTTGGTTTTGGTCACGTTGGCTCCAGAATCATCAAATGCTGTTATAGCGTTCAACAATCCTGGCGAAAAAAGGATAAAAAGAGAAGGGCAGAGAGGACGAAGGCGTGCTTCGTCCCGCTGAATGGCAGAAATTGTTAATTTTTTAACGTCTGCATGACGGCCTGATGCGCGCCATATTGCGCAATATTCTGCCAGGCCTGCTCGATAGCTTCGACGAATTGCGGATTTTGCACCAGATCGGGGGCAAAAATCTCGCGCAGGGAAAGCAGTGCGCTGACGCGCTCTGATAGGGAACTGTGCTCGACAAGCGCGCGGATCTTATCACGCAACGGATCGCGCACATCAATGGCTGCACCCGCATCATCAATGCCGCTCACGTAGCGCATCCAGCCCGCAACGCCCAGTGCCAGCAGAGGCCAGTCGCTTTGCCGTGATAAATGTACGCGGATCCCTTCCAGCATTCTTTGCGGCAATTTTTGGCTGCCGTCCATCGCGATTTGCCATGTCTTATGCTTCAGTGCGGGATTGGCAAAACGTTGCAGCAGGCTTTCGGCATACTGATTTAGATCGACGTTAGTGATGTGCAGCGTGGGGGCCTGCTCCGTCATCATCAGACGGTAAGCCGCTTCACGAAAGGCGTTGTCCTGCATGCAATCGCTGATGTGCTGAAACCCGGCCAGATAGCCAAGATAGGCCAGAAATGAGTGACTGCCGTTTAGCATCCGCAGTTTCATCTGTTCCCACGGCAGCACGTCATCAACCATCTGGACACCGGCGGTTTCCCACTGCGGGCGGCCGGCGACAAAATTGTCTTCAATCACCCACTGGATAAACGGCTCACAGCTGATGCCACAGGGGTCAGCGATGCCCAGCGCTTGGGCAATTTCTTCCAGCGATTCGTCGGTTGCGGCAGGGACAATTCTGTCGACCATGGTGCCCGGAAAACTGACCTGCTGTTGTATCCACGCCGCCAGCTCAGGCGAACGTTTTTGCGCCATGCCCAGGATCGCGTTTTTCACCACATGTCCGTTGTCCGGGATGTTATCGCACGAGAGTACGGTAAACGGCGGTAATCCGCGTTCGCGTCGGCGATGCAGGGCTTCGACGATAATGCCCGGCGCTGAGTGCGGTTCATCCGGCGACTGCAAATCATGAATAATGCGTGGGTTTGTGACATCAAGCGACCCGGTGGACGGATCAATACAGTAGCCTTTTTCCGTGATGGTTAACGACACAATCGCCACCTGCGGTTCACAGAATTTTTCAATAATGGCCGCCAGCGAATCCAGCGTGGCGTTCAGGCATTCGTTAACGGCACCTATCACTATCGGTTGATTGCCGTCAGCACCTTTTTCTAACACGGTATACAGATGATCCTGCTCACGAAGCTGGCTCATCAGCCGATCGCCGCTGAACAAGCTGATCTCACAAATCCCCCAGTTTCCTCCCTGCGTATTGAGTACGCGATTGGTCAACAATGCTTGATGAGCACGGTGAAAAGCACCGAAACCAAAATGTACGATCCGCGAGGTTAAGCGTTGGCGATCGTACTGAGGCATCTGTACATTTTTGGGGAGTGAAGCCGAGGCAATTGTCTTCATTAAATACACCTGATTAACCATTAATTAACAATGGCAGTATAAAGTTATATGACAGCAAGTTAAATTGGTGTGCCTTATTTATCCGGGGAATGTGAGCTGGATCAATCAATCATCGGCGTTCAGTTGATCATCCACCCGATGCCTGTATGGTAGTCGTCATGCAGCTAACTTAATTTGGTATAACAACTTGTGAGGTGAAGCAATGGAACAAACCTGGCGTTGGTACGGACCTAACGATCCGGTATCGCTTGATGATGTGCGTCAGGCTGGCGCAACCGGTGTTGTGACCGCCTTGCACCACATTCCTAATGGTGAAGTGTGGCTGGTAGAAGAGATTCAAAAGCGACAGGCTATTTTGGCTGAAAAGGGGCTGACCTGGTCGGTGGTGGAAAGCATTCCCGTTCACGAAGACATCAAAACCCAGTCTGGACAGTATCAAACGTGGATCGCCAATTATCAGCAGAGTATCCGTAATCTAGCGACCTGCGGCATTGATACCGTGTGCTATAACTTCATGCCGATCCTCGACTGGACGCGCACTGACCTTGAATATCAGCTCCCGGACGGTTCTAAAGCCCTGCGCTTCGATCAAATTGCTTTTGCGGCCTTTGAGCTGCACATCCTGCAGCGCCCCGGTGCGGAAGCGGATTACACCGCAGAAGAACAGCGTCAGGCCCTGGATTATTTCAATGCCATGAGCGAAGCCGATGTAGAGAAGCTGACTCGCAATATTATCGCCGGTCTGCCGGGTGCAGAAGAAGGTTATACGCTGGACAAGTTTCGCGCGCGCCTGGCGGAGTATGACGGTATCAGCAAAGACGATCTGCGTAATAATATGGCCGTATTCCTGCGCGCAATTGTGCCGGTAGCTGAAGAAGCAGGCGTGCGCCTGGCCGTGCATCCTGACGATCCGCCGCGCCCGATCCTCGGCCTGCCGCGTATTGTTTCCACCATTGAAGATATGCAGTGGTTGAAAGAAACAGTAGACAGCATCTATAACGGCTTCACCATGTGTACCGGTTCTTACGGTGTACGGGCGGATAACGATCTGGTGAAAATGATTGAAACCTTTGGCGATCGTATTCACTTTACGCATTTGCGTTCGACCTGCCGTGAAGATAACCCGAAAACCTTCCATGAAGGTGCTCACCTGCAGGGCGACGTAGATATGGTCTCTGTGGTGGCGGCGATCCTGCGTGAAGAACAGCGTCGTAAGAAGGCGGGCGATCTGCGTCCTATCCCAATGCGTCCGGATCACGGGCATCAGATGCTGGACGATCTGCACAAGAAAACCAATCCGGGTTACTCCGCAATTGGTCGTCTGAAAGGGCTGGCAGAAGTTCGTGGCGTTGAGCTGGCGCTGAAACAAACGCAGTTCCGCGATCTGCTGTAATGGCATCAACAGGGATTGGGCGAGTAGCTCGATCCCTGTTCTGCCTTCAGGGCTGAATTAACGCCTGCTCCAGCACTCTCAGCACTTTATTGATCTGCGGTAACTGCAACCCGCCAAAACCGAAAAACATCACCCCGGCGTTGTTCTCCTTGCGCCAGATTTCTTCTGAACCATTTTCAATGTCCTGTAACGTATCAAAGCGAACACCTGCCTGCAGGCAGCGCTGTTGCAGCAAGGCGATGACGTCGGGCGAGCGATCGATGTGTAACGAGAGATGCAGGCCCGCCGTTGCGCCGTCAATTTTTCCGTCGGGGAACAGCGCAGAAAGACCGTCCCGGAGAAGCGCGAGCCGGGACGCGTAGCTGCAGGCCAGTTTGCCGAGGTGGGTATAAAAAACCTGATTTTGCATTAACTCAGCGAGAAACTGCTGCAATAACCACTGGCTGCCGTTGTTGTTTAACGCTTTCATATTCTGCACTGCCGGGAGCAGTTCATCCGGGCAAATGAGATAGCCAAGACGCGCACCCGGCCCCAGCGTTTTTGAGAATGTCCCCATATAGATCACCCGATCGTGATAATCCATGGCTTTCAGCGCGGGGAGGGGATTTTCTCCGTACGTAAAAACGGCATCATAATCATCTTCGATAATGTACGCCCCGACACGCTGCGCCCAGGTCAGCAACGACAGACGCCGCTCCACTGAAAGCACGCTCCCCATCGGATACTGATGTGCGGGCGTTACGTAACAAAGTTGGGTTGCATATTCGGGTAATTTATCCGTGCACAGTCCCTGATTATCCACCGCGATAGGCGTAATGTCGGCACCGTAGTAATTAAACAGATGCCAGGCTCCAGAATAACAAGGGGATTCGGTCACAATATGGCACTTTTTCTCCTGACTTGCCGCGTGATGAATAATAAATATTTGGCTGAGCAGTGATAACCCCTCCTGAATTCCGTTGGTAATAATGATGTTTTCTGCGCGAGTATTAATTCCCCGGGATAGATTAAGGTATCTGACCATTTGCTCACGCAATGAAAATAATCCATTTGGTGAATGATATCGGGTAAACAATTGCTCTTTTAGTACGCTGGGAGCATTATTCCATTTTCGCCAGCTTGACCAGGGAAAGGCATTGGGATCGGGGACGCCCATCCGGCAATAAAAATCCCGTCCCATCTCACCGTAAACATCGGTGGAAACGCCTGCAGGCTCAGGCTTTACCGGCGGTGAACCCTGGGCTAACGGTATGTGTGCCGCGGGTGTACGTACTGGTGTAGTGAAGATCACTTCATAGCCAATACCCTGTCGGCTCTTAATCAACCCTGCCGCCATCAATTTTTCATACGCCATAACGACTGTGATTTTGGCCACGTTCAGCGCCTGCGCCTGCTCGCGGATAGAAGGAAGTTTGTCCCCGCACAGCAAATTCCCCCGCTGAATAGCCTGAAAATAAAATTGAAAGATCTGCAATTGCAGCGATGTACGGCTTTCTCTGTTGAGAAACAGTGCCAGCATGAGAAATTCCTTATTAAAACGATAGCCGCATATTACGAGTTTCCATTTTTAACTATTTTGACTCGCCTCATAGAGTGAACGCTGTTCCTATACTCTGCTGCCGGTGTCTCTATTCTCCTTTTTTAATATCCCTTAGCGTGTCGCTATTAAAATAAGGGAGCCAAATATGTCGTGGATGAGAAAGAACGCACTATGGTGGGCATTCGGTGGAGCCGTTGCCATGGCCTTTGCCATTTGGGGAACGTGGCAAGGCGTGCATTACACCAGTAGCACCGAGTTTTGTTTGTCGTGCCATTCGATGCGTACGGTGGGGGAGGAATATCAGACCAGCATACATTTTCGCAATGCCTCCGGCGTGCGTGCCGAGTGTAAGGATTGCCATATTCCACCAGGCATCGTTCCGACGCTTCTGCGCAAAACGGAAGCCTTGAACGATCTCTACCATACGTTTATTTCCCCGTCGATTGATACGCCTGAAAAGTTTACTGCCAAACGGGCAGAACTTGCCCAGCGGGAGTGGGCGCGAATGAGCGCCAATAATTCAGCGGCCTGTAAATCCTGCCATAGCTATGAGGCGATGGATCACGGCAAGCAATCGACGAATGCAGCGGCACAAATGACCGCAGCGGCGGCGAAAGACAGCAACTGCATTGACTGTCACAAAGGTATTGCCCATCACAAGCCTGATATGAGCAGCGGCTTTCGCGATCGGTTTAAGCAACTCCAACGCCAGGGAGAGACGCCGTCGGAGGCGACCACGCTGTTTTCGTTAGGCGAGAAAGCCCTGACGGCAACGGCTGGGAGTCCCGCCGGTAAAGCGCTACTTTTTCCGGCCACCGAAGTCAGAGTGCTGAAAAAAGAGGGCAGTAATGTCCAGTTGGAAGTGACGGGGTGGCGTGAAAGCAAAGGCCGTGGGCGGGTGATCACGCAGTTTATGGGCAAACGCGTTTTCTCCGCGGTGCTTGATGATTCCCTGATGGCAAACGTAAAAATTCTGCAAACCCAGGTTGACCCAGATTCGCACCAGCAGTGGCAGCAAGTGAGCGTGACCGCATGGACCTCCGCGCAGGGGCTTATCACCAGTATTGCACCGGTGTGGGAATACTCGGAACAAATGCTGCAATCCACCTGCAGCGCCTGCCACAGCACACCGCCGACCATCCGTTATACCGCCAATGGCTGGATTGCCGGACTAAAAGCGATGTCGACCTATTACCGGCTTAATCCGGTGGAAGAACGCACGCTGTTGAAATACCTCCAGACGCACGCCAGCGATGTGCCTGCCCCCCAATAATAAAGAGGATAATGTATGGATATTCACGATTTTAATCCGTCCCGTCGCCGTTTTCTGAGCGGTATGCTGGCGGTAGGTGCCGCCAGTGCGCTGGCGCCGAACCCGCTGATATCAAAGGTATGGGCGGCAGGAGAAAACCCTGAGCAGTGGATCCAGTCCGGCTCGCATTACGGCGCTTTTGAAGCCAAAGTGGTCAACGGCGAGTGGACCGAAACCCGGCCCTTTAAACACGACAAATATCCGTGCGATATGCTGAATGCAGTACGTGAAGTGGTCTACAACCCTTCGCGAGTCCGCTACCCGATGGTTCGTCTGGACTGGTTACGTAAGCGTGAAAAATCAGACCGCAGCCAGCGCGGTGATAACCGTTTTGTGCGGGTCAGTTGGGATCGGGCGCTGGATCTGTTTTACGAAGAGCTGGAGCGGGTGCAAAAAAACTACGGATCTTCCGGTGTCTTTACCGGGTTGGCCGACTGGCAAATGGTGGGTAAATACCATAAAGCGGGTGGCGCAATGGATAGGGGGCTTGGCCTGCACGGGAGCTATGTCACCACCGTTGGCGACTACTCGGCGGCGGCTGCACAGGTCATCTTGCCGCATGTGATTGGTTCGCTGGAAGTCTACGAGCAGCAAACCTCGCTGCCGCTGGTGATTGAGAATACCCATACCATCGTGTTGTGGGGCTGCGATCCGATTAAGAATTTGCAGATAGAATTCCTGGTACCCGACCACGAAGCGTTTGGCTACTGGCAGCAGATTAAAGAGTCGGTCGCACAGGGCAAAATGCGCGTCATCAGCGTTGATCCGGTGCGCAGTAAATCGCAAAACTATCTGGGTGCTGAACAACTGGCGCTGCGACCGCAAACCGATGTTGCTTTGCTGCTGGCGCTCGCGCACACCTTGTATGAAGAAAAACTGTACGACACGGCATTTATTAACGATTACACCGTCGGCTTTGAACAGTTTTTACCGTACCTGACGGGCGAGACTGACAAGCAGGTGAAAAACGCCGAATGGGCAGCCCAAATCTGTGGCCTGAGCGCAGAACAAATCCGTGACTTCGCCCGCCTGCTGGTGAAAGGCCGCACGCAGTTTATGGGCGGCTGGTGCGTCCAGCGTATGCACCACGGAGAGCAGTATCCCTGGATGCTGGTGGTGCTGGCGAGCATGGTCGGACAAATTGGTTTACCGGGCGGCGGCGTAGGATTTGGCTGGCACTACAACGGCGGTGGAACGGTAACGTCGGCCGGGCCTGTGCTGTCGGGGCTGGGAAGTATTAACAATCCCCCAGAGGCGAAATATAAAGCGGATTTTCGTGGCGCATCGGCGCATATTCCCACCTCGCGTATCGTCGACTGCCTGCTTGCGCCGGGTAAGAAAATTGCCTTCAACGGTGAAACGTTAACCTGGCCTGATATCAAAATGGCCGTCTACAGCGCGGCCAATCCGTTCCATGCGCAGCAGGATCGCAACCGCATGATTGAGGCATGGAAGAAGCTGGAAACCGTCGTGGTATTAGATCACCAATGGACTGCATCCTGTCGTTTTGCCGATATTGTCCTGCCCGTCACTACGCGCTTTGAGCGGAATGACATTGAGCAGTTTGGTACCCATTCGAATAAAGGACTGATGGCGCTGCGTCAGGTGGTGAAACCGCAATATGAGGCACGTCACGACTTTGACGTATTTGCCGGGCTGTGTAAGCGCTTTGATAAAGAAGTGGCATATCGTGAAAACCGCGATGAAATGCAGTGGATACAAGCGCTTTATGACGAAGGCGTGAAGATGGGCGCATCGCTCGGCGTCACCTTACCGGACTTTGATACCTTCTGGAAAGGGGACGGATATATTGAATATCCGGCGGGGCAGCCGTGGGTGCGGCACGGTGAGTTCCGCGATCAGCCCGATCTTAATCCGTTAGGCACCCCGTCGGGGCTTATCGAAATCTACAGTAAAACCATCGCGGGTTTTCAATATGAAGATTGTCCAGGACACCCGGTGTGGATGGAGCCGTTTGAACGTAGCCATCAGGGCAAGACGAATAAATATCCGCTGCATCTGCAATCCTGTCACCCGGACAAGCGTCTTCACTCGCAGTTATGCTCCAGCGAGGCGTTTCGTAACACCTACGCGGTGGCCGGCAGAGAACCGCTCTACATCAGCGAGCAGGATGCAACAGCCCGCGGTTTAAAAGCCGGAGATATTGCTCGCGTCTTTAACGCCCGAGGTCAGGTGCTGGCGGGCGTAGTGATTAGCGCCGATTTTCCCGCTGGCGTGATCCGCATTCATGAGGGCGCGTGGTATTCCCCGCAGGAAGGCGGGAAAGCCGGGACGCTATGCACCTATGGCGATCCGAATGTCCTGAGTGCGGATATTGGAACATCGCAGCTGGCGCAAGGCCCTTCCGCGCATTCCGTGCTGGTAGAGGTTGAACGCTTCCAGCAGAAGGCCCCGCAGGTAACCGCTTTCGGTGGACCTGAGACAGTGAAAGAGGAGGGGGCCAGTGCCGCATAATCACATTCATCAGCAGCGTGCAGCAGTATATCAGTGGTTTTCGCAACTGCTGTTTCGTGAACTGGACGAGAAGCAATTAGCCCGTCTTGAGAGCGAGGAGAGCCGGGAGTGGATGACCTCACTGACGGGGATCCCCGGACTGGCTGCTGACGTCAAAAAGTTAGCGCGTAGTCTGGCTCAGGTGCTGCGGCGCGAATGCCGACAACTGGAGCTGGCGGCCGATTTTGCTTCACTGTTTTTGCTGTCCCCTCCACAGAGCGTGTCTCCTTATGCAGGGCATTATCCGCACACGACGGCACCTGAAGAACGACGGCAAATGAATGTGCTGTTAGTCGAACAGGGGCTGGCTGCGCGGGAGAATGAACCTGCCGATCATATTGCGGTACAGCTGGCGTTAATGGCGAAAATGGTAGACAAAGAGCAGAGCGTCGCTGAGCAATATTACTTTTTGCATCATCATATTATGTGCTGGGCATCATTGTTCCGGGATAGCTGTCTGCATCGCGACGGCGAGGGCTTTTACCCTCAGGCGGTTAATGTCATCGTGCGTTTTATGCGCGAGGATGAGCAGTATCTGGAATCATTATTGATGGATGATTTTTATCTCAGCAGTCAGCGCTGAAAACAGCAAAGGGACAGCGTGCGCTGTCCCTTTTAGTCTGTGTCTTAGCAGGAACGTTAGTCTGCACGCCCCATATAACGGCGTTCTTCGATATGAATGCGGATTTTCTCACCGGCACTCAGATACTCAGGAACTAGGATCACCAGGCCGGTGGTCAGGGTGGCTGGCTTGTTACGTGCACTGGCTGACGCACCTTTAATGCCAGGTGAGGTTTCAACGATCTCAAGGTCTACGGTCTGCGGCAGTTCAAGCGCCAGCAGTTGGCCATCCCAGGTCAGCACCTGCATGTCCGGCATTCCGCCTTCCGGGATAAACAGCAACTCTTCTTCGATCTGGTCTTTGGTGAAGGTATACGGGGTATAGTCTTCTTTATCCATAAAGACATATTCGTTGCCATCGACGTAAGAGAAATCAACACCACGACGGCTCAGGGTGACGGTATCCACAATATCGTCGCCTTTGAAGCGCTCTTCGACTTTTAGGCCGGTACGGACATCAGAAAAACGCATTTTGTACAGCGTGGCTGCACCACGTGCGCTCGGTGATTGAATATCAATGTCTTTTACAATCAGCAGCTTGCCGTTGTAGTTAAGTACCATACCTTTTTTAATTTCGTTCGCTCTTGGCATCGAAAAAATCCTGTAGTGAGGAGTGTCTAAAATATCGCGTCAAACTACTCGCGCCGGGTCATTCAGGCAAGCGGAATTCGCACTTTTGCGGGTGCAAAAAAGGTGGTACTGTTCGCTACCTACACAATCCGCGGGTTTACCTTAAAGAGAATATTGTATGGAATGCCGTCCGGATTGTGGCGCATGTTGCACTGCGCCTTCTATCTCCAGCCCCATCCCCGGCATGCCTGAGGGCAAGCCCGCCAATACGCCATGCGTTCAGCTTGATGAATTCCTGCGCTGTAAAATTTTTGGTTCCGCACTGCGGCCAAAAGTGTGTGCAGGCTTACAGCCCAGCGCTGAAATGTGTGGCCAGACAACGCGCCAGGCTATGGTGTACCTTATTGAGCTTGAAGCGCTCACCGCACCTTAAACGTCTTTGATCCGCGCCAGGCAAAAGACCGTGGCGATAATCATCACCAGCGCAAACCAGAACACCGCATGGTAGTTCCAGATTTCAGCGGCAATACCGGCCAGCGATCCGGCAATAATCCAGCCCACGCGGATGGTGTTGGTGTAAAGAGTGGTTGCAGAGCCCGCCTGTCCTGGCATTAAGTCCTGGAAATAGAGCATGCCAATACCGCCGAGGATACCGATGTAAATCGCGTTCAGCAGCTGCAAGCTGAGCAGAATGACCGGCGAATGCGCCAACAGCATTCCGGCATAAAAGAAGAAACCGGCGACCACGGCGATCCGCATCAACAAACGCTTGCCCAGACGTTTAGCAAAGTATCCGGCAATGAGCATCGTCGGTATTTCCAGCCCGGCAGCGGTGCCCATCATAATGCCTGCGAGTTTTTCCGGCAGATGCAGTTCGTTGATGATAAACAGTGGCATATTAATGATGTACAGGCTGTTGGTGCCCCACATTAATGTGCAGATAGCGAACAGCAGCAGCGTATCGCGCCGGTTACGACGCGGGGCTTCCACCGCGCCCGTGGCGAGGGCGGCATTTTTGTTCATCGACGGTAAGAACAACCACACCATGACGCCGCAGACGATAAACGCAACGGCGGCACTCAGATACATCACCGTAAAGCTGAAACCCATAGCCAGCGCGTAAGCTAACGGCGGGCCAATCACCCATGCCAGCGAAACCTGAGCACGCAAAATAGAGCTGAACATGACGGCTTCCCGGCCCGTGCGGTCAGCATGCTCGCGGGCGAGGGCAAACATTTGCGGGTTAGCGGTCGATCCAAAGCTACTGAGGAAGACGCCGACAAACAGCAAAATAAAATAGTTACGGTTCCAGGCAAACAGCACACAGGCCAGCATCCCCAGTACGCAGCAAAAAACGATCAGATTTTTGCGATCGCCCTTCTTATCAGAACGCCCAGCTAAAAACTGGCTTACCAGGATGCCGATGACAGCGCTACCGGTAAAAAAGAAACCGACCATACCCGGACGGGCATGAACTTCATCGGTCAGAAAAAGGCTGAGCGTAGGGGTCTGCAATGCGCCGGCGATACCCGTAAGAAAAGCGACAAGCAGGAACGCCGAAGACGTTAAATCAAACGACTTGGGGGAGGCGGCTACCGGGGTGTTATGCATGTTTCAATATCTGTGATGTGAAGAGACGCGGAGTTTACGCTGCCTGTCAGAAAATAAACAGGGCGCGAAATCAAAATCGGCATGAAAAATCAAAATAGCATTTCAGTCTCTAAAAACAGTCTGCTGACGTTGCTGAAATCGATAACTTAGCTTCCTTTCTATGTCAGCAATTATTGATGCACAGAAGAAAAAATGTGCGTTATATCTAAATTCAGCAAGCAAATTGCTAACTTTACTTGCGTGCTGAAGCAGAAAGCGCAAAACTTCTTGAAACGTTTCAGCGTCATCTTTTCTTAAGTGTTGGAGTTGGGTGGCGCCTTTTTTCTCATGTTAGCTGAATCGTTTCAATTCAGCAGGAGAGGAGAACCATGTTCCAGTTATCTGTTCAGGATATTCACCCGGGCGAACAGGCCGGAAATAAAGAAGAGGCCATTCGCCAGATTGCTGCCGCGTTAGTGCAGGCTGGCAACGTGGCGGAAGGCTACGTCAACGGCATGCTGGCGCGCGAGCAGCAAACATCTACTTTCCTCGGCAACGGTATTGCTATTCCTCACGGTACCACGGACACCCGTGACCAGGTGTTGAAAACCGGGGTGCAGGTATTCCAGTTTCCGCAAGGTATTACTTGGGGTGAAGACCAGGTTGCATATGTGGCTATTGGTATTGCGGCCAGCTCCGACGAACATCTGGGTTTGCTGCGTCAGCTGACACACGTACTCAGCGATGATTCGGTGGCTGAACAGCTGAAATCCGCCACCACCGCAGAAGAACTGCGCGCGTTGCTGATGGGTGAAAAGCAGAGCGAACAGCTCAAACTCGACAACGACATGTTGTCGCTGGACGTGGTCGCCGGTTCGCTGGTCACGCTGCAAGCCCTGAATGCCGCGCGTCTGAAAGAAGCGGGTGCGGTTGATGCTAACTTTGTTGCCACGGCTATCAATGAGCAACCGCTGAACCTCGGTCAGGGGATTTGGCTGAATGATTGTGCTCAAGGCAATCTGCGAAGCGCAGTTGCGCTCAGCCGAGCGGCAAATGCCTTCGACGTAGAAGGCGAGACGGCCGCGCTATTGGTGACCGTCGCGATGAATGACGATCAGCCCGTGGCAGTGCTCAAGCGCCTTAGCGATTTGCTGCTGGAAAATAAAGCTGACCGCTTGCTGAAAGCGGATGCAGCGACCGTACTGGCCCTGCTGACCAGTGATGATGCGTTAACTGATGATGTGCTGAGCGCAGAGTTTGTTGTGCGCAATGAGCATGGTTTACACGCCCGTCCGGGCACCATGCTGGTGAATACCATTAAACAATTTAACAGTGAAATTACCGTGACAAATCTTGATGGAACCGGAAAACCGGCAAATGGACGCAGTCTGATGAAAGTTGTGGCGCTGGGCGTGAAGAAAGGACATCACCTGCGCTTTACCGCCCAGGGCGAAGATGCTGAACAGGCGCTGAAAGCGATTGGCGAGGCCATCGCAGCCGGTCTTGGGGAGGGCGCATAATGAGCAGACGTGTCGCAACTATTACCCTGAATCCAGCCTATGACCTGGTCGGCTTTTGTCCGGAAATTGAACGCGGTGAAGTGAACCTGGTAAAAACGACCGGCCTGCATGCCGCGGGTAAAGGCATCAACGTTGCCAAGGTACTGAAAGACCTGGGGATCGACGTCACGGTGGGTGGTTTTCTGGGTAAAGATAACCAGGATGGCTTTCAGCAGTTGTTCAGCGAACTGGGGATTGCCAACCGTTTTCAGGTGGTGCAGGGGCGTACCCGTATTAACGTCAAGCTGACTGAAAAAGACGGTGAAGTTTCTGACTTCAACTTCTCCGGTTTTGAAGTCACCCCGGCGGACTGGGAACGCTTTGTGAATGACTCCCTGAGCTGGTTGGGCCAATTCGACATGGTCTGCGTCAGCGGCAGTCTGCCAACCGGCGTGAGTCCGGAAGCCTTCACCGACTGGATGACGCGCCTGCGCAGTCAGTGTCCATGCATTATCTTTGATAGTAGTCGTGAAGCGCTGGTTGCAGGTTTGAAAGCGGCGCCATGGCTGGTGAAACCCAACCGTCGTGAGCTGGAAATCTGGGCGGGCCGTAAGCTGCCAGAAATGAAAGATGTGATTGAAGCTGCGCATGCGCTGCGTGAGCAGGGTATTGCGCATGTGGTGATTTCCCTCGGTGCGGAAGGTGCATTGTGGGTTAACGCTTCTGGCGAATGGATTGCTAAACCGCCGTCAGTTGAGGTGGTCAGCACCGTAGGCGCAGGGGATTCGATGGTTGGCGGTCTGATTTATGGCCTGCTGATGCGTGAGTCCAGCGAACACACTCTGCGTCTGGCGACTGCCGTTGCCGCCCTGGCGGTAAGCCAAAGCAATGTCGGCATTACCGATCGTCCTCAGTTGGCCGCGATGATGGCGCGCGTCGACTTAAAACCGTTTAACTGACAGCAGGAGAGGCATAATGAA
>NZ_SZWM01000261.1:0-584 GCF_005280805.1 Citrobacter sp. TBCS-14 | reverse complement strand
ATCATCGCCTGTGAGAACATGGTGCGCGGCACGACCCAGCTGAAAGGCCACGTCATGAACGCGCTGGCAGATGAAGACAAAGCCTGGGTTGAAGAACATGTTGGCTTCGTCGATTCCGCCGTAGACCGCATCGTTCCCCCTTCCGCTTCTGCGACCAACGATCCGNAAAACCCAGTTTAAAGGCGAGTTGCCAAACATCCCGGGAATGGAATTAACTGATAACCTGATGGCATTTGTCGAACGTAAGCTCTTCACGCTGAACACGGGGCATGCTATAACCGCGTACCTCGGAAAATTGACCGGTCATCAGACCATCCGTGACGCGATTCTCGACGAGAAAATCCGCGCAGTGGTAAAAGGTGCGATGGAAGAGAGCGGCGCGGTACTGATCAAACGCTATGGCTTTGATGCGGCAAAACATGCAGCATATATTCAGAAAATCCTCGGTCGCTTTGAAAACCCGTATCTGAAAGATGACGTTGAGCGCGTTGGCCGTCAGCCACTGCGTAAACTGAGCGCGGGCGACCGTCTGATTAAACCGCTGCTGGGCACGCTGGAGTACGGCCTGCCGCACACGAATCTGG
>NZ_SZWM01000974.1:0-3141 GCF_005280805.1 Citrobacter sp. TBCS-14 | reverse complement strand
TTTGAACCCCCGGTAGAGTTGCCCCTACTCCGGTTTTCGAGACCGATTTCATTGGTAATATTTTCAATAACTTAACTTTTCTTGCTGGTATATCCACAATATTTCCACTTCATAAAATTCAACTAGTTACGCGTTTATCCATACTTAATATACCAACACTTTCTGAGCTAAAACCTATAGTTCAAAGTACAACCTAGAGGTGAGACTGTGTGGAAGATATTCCCAGTCAATGACGCGTGAAGCCTAACTCGGCCAGCTCTCTGATGAAGCCGAACATGACATTACATACAATTTTGAACCAACTCGCAGATTGAATGCGGCAAGATATCAAAATCCTTCTGCAGTTAAATTTATATAGCTCGCGGTTACACGTGTTATATAGAATGCGAAAACAATGAAAATAAAGTGTTAAATGTTAAGGCAAATTGGCATCCTCGACTAATTTTGTCAATTTATCTATAGATAGTGGCTTTGAGTAATACCACCCTTGGACACCGCACTCAGGGAACATTTCAGTTAAATATTTCACCTGAGTTGATGTTTCTACACCTTCGAAAACGACTTTGTGAGTTATATCTTTAAAAATCTCCACCAACCCTGACAATACATTATTATTTATAGAGCATTCATCGATAGAATCTGTAATTGACTTATCAATTTTAATTTCATCTATTTGTAAATTTGATAGCCAGTTTAAATTTGAATGACCAGTCCCGAAATCATCAATAGCTATTGATATACCTTTATTATTAAATAAAGAAATAACCTTTTGGAGGGAATTTATTTCCGCGCTCTGCCTTTCTGTTAACTCCATCATTATCATACCTGGTTTTATATTTGATTCATCAATCATCTGAAACACTTTTTCTTGAAATGATTCCGACAGAAGGTCTTGAGAACTAACATTAATGCTTATAAAAATATCAAATTCCTCAGAAAGAGACATGGTTTGCTTTACTACCATTCGAAATACAAAATCACTTATTCCCTGGATTAAACCATGCTTCTCTGCAATAGGGATAAAAATATCAGGAGGAATGCTACCAATATCATGATCATCCCATCTAATTAGTGCTTCCACACCAACAATTTTTCCGGTTTTTATTTTATAAATAGGTTGATACACAAGATATAATGATTCGCTTCTTATCGCATTTTTTAATCTTGAAACTAATGATTGCTTACGTGCAACTCTTTGATTATAAAAACCACCCAGAAGAACACCAGTTACAATAGATGTAAAGGAAATCAACAACATCGTTAACCAACTATCGAAACTCATCCACGGAAATTTAACTCCCCCCATGACACAGATATTATTATTTTTATTACAGCTTTGCGTGGTAATAAGTCCTAGTTGGTAGGATTTATCATGCTGAGCCTCTTCAAGAAGATCGACCTGCTCACCAAGTTTGAACAAATGAAGCGAATGATCTCTGTCACCTACAATTGCAGAAAACCCCTTCTCTTCATGGTCTGTAACAAATCTATTAAATGCAAATGGTGAAATCGTTATGGCTAATTTTTGATTGCTTAGCAAATCAGCTTTTACATTATTTTCCAGTAACACACCAAAAAACCAAGTTACATTGTCCTTTTCAACTTTTCTATCATAGATATTGAGAAGCAATGGTGCTGGCAACACTCCCCATAAAGCACTACATATGACTGCACCATTTGAAATAAATGATATATCTTTTATAAGAGCATAGGGCCATAAGGCCACTCTTAGAGCATGAAGTTGTAGTTCACTACAAGGACTATAAGCATTAAATATTTCATAACTATCATTTATTTTATCAATCTGTTGAATGAGACTAACACTTCTATTCAAAACTCGTTCTGTATATGATGCAATCCTCTCCTTGTATATATAATACATTGAAATCTCAGACAATGAGAAAAAAATAAAAAATGAAAACGTGATTGATATCACATAAGGCTTAATTCGTTTTAAATTGTGGTTATTCTTCACACCGACCTCTTTATATGCCTGACCCTATGTAACAACATACATTCTACTATCTGTCGTGAATCAAATACATACAGTTAAAACAGATTATCGGCTAAAACAAATATATCTTTATGTTTTTTATTAGAAAAGAACGTTATAAAATAACGCAAAACCACATCCAAGTTAGATTTGTGTTTGCATTTTAGCCAAATAAGTGGCACTTCATCTTGTATTCATAGGTCTAATGTAAAGGATGTAATTCTAAGGGAAATAAGTGTGAAACCGCGCCTTTTCCCGATACTGGTACTTGGGTAAAACCGATGATGACACTGCCGGCGATCAACACTGACACCAGCAAGCACGAGAAGGAACAGATTAGCCGTACTGTTCAGGAAATGTTTGAAGAAGCTGATATGTGGATGGTTTCAGATTAAACGCCTTGAACCTTGATATTGCTTAAGTACAATCCGCCGTGACTGGCAATCATTCAATACTCGCACTATCGAACGTTCGCCAGTCCGCCGCAGCCCGTTCTTGCATACGACGACGCGGTGGCGTCTTCTCAACACCGCGCAGGAAATTTTTTGTATAGCGTTGACACCCCTACATCATAAATTATAGCCACACGTTTTCGTGACTCTCCAGCAGCAATCAACCTTCCAGCCTGAGCCCACTCTTCAGCAGTTAACTTTGGCCGTCTGCCGCCGATCCGACCATCTTCGCGCGCAGCTGCTAAACCAGCCCGTGTTCGCTCAACAATAAGCTCTC
This sequence comes from Citrobacter sp. TBCS-14, assembly GCF_005280805.1. NCBI lineage: Bacteria > Pseudomonadati > Pseudomonadota > Gammaproteobacteria > Enterobacterales > Enterobacteriaceae > Citrobacter > Citrobacter sp. TBCS-14. The sequence goes on along the minus strand of NZ_SZWM01000974.1, from coordinate 419 downwards.
TCTCCATCTCCGCAAGCGCTCCCATGACATGAAAGAAAAAGCGTCCCATCGGTGTGGAGGTATCTATACTGTCGGTCAGGCTACGGAAGTTTATGCCGCGTTCCCTCATTTCTTCGACCAACACGACAAGATGCCGCATACTACGACCGAGACGATCCAGCTTCCAGACCACCAGCGTGTCACCTTCTGATAATGTTCTGAGCACCTTTTTTAAGCCTGGTCGGTCTGACGTTTTTCCACTTATCTTGTCTTCGAATATCAGCTCACATCCTGCACACTCAAGCGCGTTTCTCTGCAATGCTGTGTTCTGGTCATTTGTTGAAACCCGTACATAGCCTATCAGCATGATTAATCCCTTCGCTAAAAGCCTGGATCATGCCATTTGCACCTGAAATATTCATTTTTGTAAACGTTGGTTT
>NZ_SZWM01000975.1:0-14550 GCF_005280805.1 Citrobacter sp. TBCS-14 | reverse complement strand
CCTTCGCATAACCGCGTTCGTATGCCCAGCGATACACTCGTGACATAAACGCCTTTTCCCTGTTTGCCTGTGTCCGGCTCTTTACTCCTCGCATATCAAGGTATTTGCGGACATGTTCAGGTTTGACACTATCGGGGGGCATTTTCCCAAAGACATCAAGAATCTTCCGGGAGTATTTCCGGTAATCTTTTTGGGTCTCTGCCGCCAGTTCGAAGAAATCGCCTGATTTGAAAATTTGTCTACCAGACCAGCGAATACAGAGTCATCAGGCCTGTCGTTTATCAGCGCTTCCCACGCTGTCCATACTTGTGCCTGGGTGCAGGATTTATCGCAAAGGCGAATATTACCGCCACCTTTAGGATGGTACTCATATGCGGATCTGCCGAGGTAAACCCTCGGCGGCATCCAGGCGTCATCTTTATTTTTGCGTGCTCGGGGCATTACTCGAGTGCTCCAAAGTTGGGTTGCGGCCCATCGCTTTCAGCTTGCTTCTGGCGATGAGATAGCGGGTTATTGAAATGCTCCCACGTAGTTCGTGGGCGCCCATCACGCCTGGTTATAAAAAATATCCCCGCTTCTCGCAAGCTTTCACATTGCTTAGAAGGGATTTTGTACCCGGTAAGCATCTCGATATCGGGGTCGGAAATTATGTCGTTTCTGGTGGAGGGAGATGTATGTGGGGTCATGCTTTACCTCTCTTCTTCATCGCCTCGAGCAGGATGTCCTGCACCGTTCGTTTTGAATTACGCCGCTCCATCACCATTTCATCCATAGTGTCGGCAGCGATAATGTGATGGATGAACACCGGACGGTTGTGCCCGGCCTGTATTTGCCGGGTTGGTCCGATCCGCTCGATAATTTGCTGGTACTGCTCCAGGTCCCACCAGTTCGAGAAAAACACCAGAATGTTGCCACCGTCCTGCATGTTCAGACCATGGCCTGCGCTGGCTGGATGTGCGAACAGAACCGGTATTTTTCCGGCGTTCCAGTCGCGCAAGGTCTGCGGATCCTGGTCAAGGTGGCGACCGCGCGGGAACGCTTTAAGCAGGCGCTCAAGGTCATGTTTCCAGTGGTAGGCCACCAACACCGGCGCGCCAGCTGCTTCGGTGACCCTGATCCACAAACCACGCTTGCCCCCACAAATCCACCAGGCCGTTAGGTGCTGGCGTACCGGTGAGATTCATCCAGCGCCGGACGTTCTTATGCGCGACTTTGCCCAGTGCCACCGCACGCTTACCACCGCCACGCAACCGGAAGGATTTCAGCCGGGTGCTTTCGTCGGGGATAACGGTGCCGAACGGCCAGTTGCTGCCCAGCTCTTCCACCAGCCAGACCAGATTGTCGTAGTTGATGGTAAACACGCTGGCGTTGCTGTTTGCCAGCGCCGCCGCGCGCGCTTTGGCATTACCAGCAATCGGCTGCACCTCGATATTGCGCAGATGCCCCCATTTCACCGCTTCATCCGGCCATGTGCTGGCAGCCACGCGCAGCGGCGCGAGGACCAGCGCGGGCTGTGTCTCTGCGCCCGCCATGAAGAGATCTTCCAGCGTGGTGAGCGTTGCCACGGTTTTACCCATACCCATGCCCGCCCAGATGTTGCAGCGCAGGATGTCGATTTCGTGGTTAATGATGAGGTCTTGATAAGGGCGGGGGGTGAAAATTGTACTCAAAGCTAGTACCTCGCAAAAAATTGCAAGTTGGGGTATAAACAGTAGGGTTAGATTACCCCTAAGGCGTAGCCCTCGGGGTATAAAAATAAGGAAATCAATAAGATGACTACACAGAATCAGCGACAGCCCACACCCCCCGCAGTCTTAGATCTTGGCGTCAAGCAGGAAGGGGTTTTCAATGATATTGAAATGGGCGTTTTGGAGAACGGTATTCCGTACCTTACTCAGAACGGCTTGGCAAGAATTTGCGGTGTAAATCGAACAAATATTGCTGATATTGCAACGGAATACGCACAATGTTTTGCAAGTGGCGTATTCACCCGTGGGCGAATGGAGTTTATCAGCACCTATCTGCAGCAGGCTGGTTACCGCGACCCGGTCTTGTTTATATCAATTATGCGTAATGGGTCCGTCCACTATGCGTTTCCAGATATTGTCTGCATGGCGCTGCTGGAGTTTTATGCATTTGAATCCCAAGCGGCGTCGAATGCAACTGCTCAGCAATACTATCGTGAATTAGCACGGGTTGGTCTTCGCGATTACATTTATGGTGCGTTACGTTATCAACCAGAAGACCCATGGCGCCACTATCATGACCGTGTCTCCATTATTCAAAGTACGGGCACTGTACCGGATGGGTATTTTATTGTCTTCAACGAAATAGCGGGTTTAATGGTTGATTTGATCACTGCTGGACTAGCGGTCAATATGTACACAGTACCTGATATCAGTGTGGGCTCCTGCTGGGCGAGACATTGGACCTCTAGAGGGTTGTCTGGAAACTTTGGAGAACGTGTAAGGTGTGCACACCATTACCCGGATGATTTCAACCAAGCGGCCTCAAACCCGCAAATGATTAACGCTTATCCGAATGAATCACTGCCTGAATTCCGTAGGTGGTTCCGTCATGAATACCTGCCCACTAAATTTCCAACCTACATTCTTGGTAAAGCAGGTATGCTGCCGGGTGGGAGAGCTGATGCATTGAGAATTGCGGATAATTTTCGCAATCCTCAATTAGGCCGTTAGGGATAGCACTTCCGTAAGGTCCTTGCTATCCAGCACCACCACGGTGAAACCCAGCGAGCGCAGCCTTTCGTGCACGCGCAACTGGTCGGCACGTGGTGGTTTGCCGGGTGCTTTGCATTCAACGAAAATGAGACGGCCGCCGGGTAGCAAGACAATGCGATCTGGTACCGAACGGTGGCCGGGTGACACGAACTTATAGGCAACCCCGCCAGTCTTTTTTACTTCTGTGACGAGGTGCTTCTCGATTAGGTTTTCACGTTCGTAGGCCATTAGCTTTCACCTTTTCGGCGCTCCAACAACTCATCCAACCCCTTAATTGCATCGGCTATGACGTATGTGGTATCACCGCCGTTGCTGTATTCGAGGGAGCGCTGCAATTGCTCGCGAACACGGATGATGCGCTCAACTGTGAGTGGTGCGTTTCCCGTAAAGAGGAATACGTCGACAGCACTGGCGACCCGAAAGCACTGTTCTGGAAAGCTCGCAAATTTGTCGAGCTACTTCCGGTTGAGTTTCGCGGTGGGTGGAATGAGAAAAAACATGCGCCGTATATGCGCGTGGAGTTCCCGGAGACGGGGGCAGTCATTAAGGGTGAAGCTGGCGATAACATTGGCCGTGGTGACCGTACCACGCTTTATTATGTGGATGAGGCGGCATTTCTTCAGCGCCCATTACTGATTGATGCTGCCATTTCTCAGACAACCCGCTGCCGTATAGACCTCTCATCGGTCAACGGCATGAATAACCCTTTTGCACAGAAACGCCACGGCGGCAAAATCCCTGTATTTACGTTTCACTGGCGCAGTGATCCTCGCAAAGACGATGAGTGGTATCGCAACGAATGCGACAAAATCGATAATCCGGTCATCGTAGCTCAGGAGCTGGATCTTAATTATCAGGCGTCTGCGGAAGGCATATTGATTCCCTCCGACTGGGTACAGGCTGCCGTCGACGCGCATATCAAACTGGGTATTCAACCCAGCGGCCAGCGCCTTGGTGCAATGGATATCGCAGACGAGGGGAAAGACAAAAACGGTTTTTCTTGCCGCTATGGTTTCCTTCTCCAGAACGTTCATGAATGGTCTGGCGTTGGCAGTGACATCTACGCCTCTGTCGTTAAATCGTTTGGATACTGTGACGATTACGGTCTGGATGAGTTCCGTTTCGATGAGGACGGTCTGGGCGCCGGTGCGCGTGGCGATGCTCGCGTGATAAACGAGCTCAGGCAGGCTGATGGCCGGGGAACAATCACAGCTACGCCTTTCCGTGGTAGCGGTAGCGTATTCGATCCGGAAGATGAAGCCGTTCCTGGTGATAACGGTAATCGGTATCTGAGGAAATCGGCGCTGGTCTGCGCGATGTGGTGGGTAATACCCCCGTCGGGCAGGTGGCACAGGATATCGTGTACCGCCAGATTCAACTGATGAAGTCCCTGCCTCTGGAAGCTGCCGATCGTGTGATGGACATACAACAGCGTGCAATGCAGGCAGTTATCGCTGGCGAACGTCCGGATCAGCTCTACGAGATGATTATGGCTTCCGGTGATGTGGCCGCCAGCAGGGCGCAACTGATTGCCCGCACAGAGATTGGCCGGGCAACCGGCGCACTGACACAGGCCCGAGCCCTTTCGGTTGGCTCAGAGGGCTACTGGTGGCGTATCGAGGGTGCTGGAACTCGTGATTCACATCGCTGGATGTTGAATGTTGTCGACCCGGTATATGGTCGAGGTTTTGTCCGTTGGGATAACCCGCCGACGCTGGACGGCATGACCGGGCACGCTGGGTGCCTCCCTAACTGCAAATGCTGGCCAGAAGTACTAATACCCAAATAATGAGCTAAGTGCAATTTGAGTAATTTATCAATATTTTCCTTAGCTAGCATAAAATACAAATGTTGATTTTTTAATCTTGATGTCGTTATACTTTACTTACAAATCATAAAGATAGCGAGTTTACTGTAAATGTCATCCCTCCATAATGATTTTATCAATACATATTGCAATATAGCTTGTTTGGCTCATTTTAGACGAGAATATGAGAATTCTTGGGTTGATATTGATAGGTCTCACGAGGTTTCGGCAATAAGAGAGTATTTGTTAAATGATAATGTTGGGATTGATTATCTTAATCATATGGTTTCTACGGAATTCCAAAATACTCAGTTTGTTTTAAAATTCGCAAGTGTTTTTTGTCACCAAAAACCTGGTGTGAAAAGAACCGAAAATAACAAATTGTTGAATCCTGGCGATACGCCTGGATGCGAACTTGGTGATTTGTTCGTTTTGTTTTTGTTGATGGATGGTAATGATAATGTTCATTACTCTGCGGGTTCAATTTTTCAGGCAAAGTTGACTGCGAAACTAGATTCAAAAACGCAACGTCATTTATATGACTACGATAATGAATTTGTTTTACCTAAATATATATGCGCAGGGCGAAAGTTGCATTCGAATATTAGAAAAATGCCAACCTATGCAGAGGGTAGGGCAAATGCATTTAGATATTTAATTCTAAATCCTAGTTGCGGAGTTGAACGTATAACCGCTAGGCATTCACCATGGACAAATAACTATCAATTGAGGTGGTCAACATTTATTGATGGCTTATTGTCTGGGGTTGATGGTCTTAAAGTTAACCTAGATTCTAATACAGGAAGTTCATGGGATGAGATAGTGAAGGATTTGCTCTGGGTTGTGGCTAATGTAAAGAAAAACAAGCCGCCGAGAGGTAATAATGATGCGGTTAAAATTGCAACGGGGCTATTCAATAATTACTCTAATATTAAAGAACGCTGCGCTATTTATGATGAGGGGGGAGAGTATGGGATGCCGTTAATGCTGATAATAGCTCATGCTCCTGATTATAAAGGTGATGTCATTAATTATTAATTAAATGTTTTATTGTTCGATAGCATGCTCTTTCCTTTATACAGGTCGCTTAGGCGGCCTTTTTTATTGCCCGCATTCAGCAGGTAACCCATGAAATACTTTTTTGAGACTAGGCTCGGGGAAACCAGGTTCCGCATGGCAGACGGCTCATTGCTCTGCAAGGACGTGCCCATCGCCAGAACGGGAGCGCAGGTCTACCTACCTGAGGAAATCGATCTCGAACCGGATGCGAGCGGTACAGTCACTGTTTGGCGAACGGAAGATGAGGTGTTCTCTCCTGAAACGATGGCGAGCTTTGAAGGCGTCGCCGTCACGTTGGGCCACCCAGAGGACGCTGGTGGCGGGATCCTGTTCGTTAACCCAGTAAACTTTGCTGAGCTGGCGCACGGACATATTCAGAACGTCCGACGCGGCACCGGCGATAGATCGGATCTGCTCATTGCTGACGTGCTGATTAAACGGCAGGAAGCAATCGACGCGGTGAATTCTGGCCTGACCGATGTCAGTTGCGGCTATGACGCGCAGTACAAGCAACTGGCACCCGGCAAGGGCAAGCAATACCAAATCACAGGTAACCACCTCGCTGTCGGCATTGACCGGGGGCGTGCTGGTGGCCGCTGTGCAATCGGGGATTCCATCCCATCAACAACAAAGGAGAAGCCTGTAATGTCATGGCTTAAAAAACTGGCTCAGGCCATTAAGACGAAAGATGAGGATGCACTGGCAAAACTCATCGATGAAGCGCCGGATATGCCGTCTGATGGCATGGCTTCAACCCTACCAGCGCGACGCCGGACCAGCCTCAGGTCTAACCCTCAACAGCCTGCCTGACGGGCTGTCTTATCTCCTTGACCCGGTTGATGCCGGGTTAATCCCTTATTTCGCGCTGAAGGATGGATCAGTCGATCTGTGCGATATCGCGCTGATGAATGACCATCTGGCCGTTAAGGCTGACAACCAGCGCCGTATTGAGAAATGGAGAGAGGATAATGAACGCTGAGACTATTAAAGATTTCCTCGTCTCGCTCGGCTTCGATATCGACGAGGCAGGCGCGGCTAAATTTGATTCAGTCCTTGCAGGTACGACCGCAAACGCCATCAAAATGGGACTGGCCGTCGAGGGGGCCGCGCTTTCTGTGGTGGCCTACACGGCGAAAATTGCCTCCGGTCTGGATAACCTCTACTGGGCGTCACAACGTACTGGTGCGACCGTTCAGGGTATTCAGTCGATTGGTTACGCTGTTTCTCAGATGGGCGGCAGCGTGGACGCAGCACGCGGCTCACTGGAAAGCCTCTCCCGATTTGTACGTAACAATCCCGGTGCGGAAGGTTTTCTGAACCGTCTTGGCGTACAGACGAGAGACGCCAGCGGGAACATGCGCGATATGGCCGCCATTTTTACGGGTGTCGGCCAGAAGCTCAGCAGCATGCCGTATTACCGGGCTAACCAGTATGCGCAGATGCTGGGTATTGATGAAAATACCCTCATGGCGATGCGCCGTGGTGTGGGCGGTTTCTCCGGACAATACAGCGCGATGGCGAAGGCTATCGGTTTCAATGCTGATGAGGCGGCCAGAAGCTCCAACAAATTCATGACCTCCCTGCGCGAGTTTGGCGCGATGGCAGGCATGGCCCGTGACAAAATCGGCTCTAATCTTGCTGGTGGTCTGGCGGGTTCGCTGGACACGCTGCGCCGCCACATACTGGATAACTTCCCGCGCATCGAGCAGACCCTGACGGAAGCCATAAAAGGCATTCTGGCGCTCGGGGATATTATCGGGCGGCTGTTCTTCCGGCTCATCGAAGGAACATCAGACCTTATCACCTGGTGGCAATCGCTGGACAAGCAGACGCGGGAGCTGATCTCGCTGTTCGGCGCACTGACGATAGCGCTGCGCATCCTGAACAGCACGTTCTGGATGTCACCGATTGGCCTGATCACCGCGCTGGCGGCGGGTATTGCTCTCCTGTGGGAGGATTACAAGACCTGGAAGGAAGGCGGTCAGAGCCTAATTGACTGGGGGAAATGGAAACCTGAAGTTGACGCCGCGCTGAAGATGGTTCGTGACCTGAAAGCGACCGTTAACGACCTGGCGAAAGCACTGGCAAAGCTGCTCAATATCGACCCGAAAGCATGGTCCATGAAGTGGGATTTCAGCAACTTCATCGACCAGATGGGCGAGTTCAGCAAGATGTTGAACATGATCGCTGACCTGCTTAACGCCATAAAAGATGCTCGCTGGGCTGATGCCGCCAGCATCGGCAAACAGTTGCTTAATCATGGAAGTGATAAGCCGTCAGCAATGCCAATGGTGACTGACAGCGCTAACGGTACCGCTGACTGGATTAAAGAGCACTGGGGCTTCGATCCTCGCAGCGTGGGCCGAACGGTGCGCGGTTGGTTTGGCGATGATGAACCAGAACAACATGCACAGGCCGTTAAACGTGGTGAACGGAATAATAATCCCGGAAATCTGAATTTTGCAGGTCAGGCGGGAGCTTCAATGGAAAGTCCTGGCGGACGGTTTGCAAGATTCGAAACCTCCTTTGACGGTTTACGGGCGCTTTCTCGGCAGTTGATGTTATATGCCGGACGAGGAATTAACAGTGTGGAGAAAATTATCTCTACATGGGCTCCCGCATCAGATAACAACAATACCGCTGCTTATATTCAGGCTGTTTCTCAGCGACTGGGGGTAGATCCTCGTGTTGCCCTGAATATGAAAGACCCACAAACGATGTCGGCATTAATGAGCAGCATTATTCATCATGAGAACGGGAGAAATAGCTATTCGAGGGAATTAATCGGGAAGGCTGCCGTCGCAGGAATTGGCGGTATTCAGGTTAGCCAGAAGAACACTTATCACATCTATGGTGGAGGTGATCCGCGTTCTGTCGGTACTGAGGTCGAGCGCCGGCAGCAGTCGGCAAATGCCCAGGTTATGCGCGGCAATCAAACGAAGGTGGGCTAATGGATATTCTCTCTACGCTCTTTCAACAGCAGAGCCGGAAAATAGGAATGATTGTCCCCAGCGTGGTTGTTTCTGAGAAGCATACCGACACGCTGGAGATAACAGAGCACCCGGTCGAGGTCGGGGCCGCCATCGCTGATCATGCCTACAAAAAACCGTCTGAAGTGGTGATGGAGGTCGGTTTCTCTGGTGGCGGAGCGTTGCTGGATCTTGCCAGTAACCTGACGGCTACCAGCCTGCTCGGGCTGAGTCCCCAGCAGACGTATCAGGAGATACTCGACCTGCAGGCTAGCCGTATTCCTTTCGATGTGGTGACCGGCAAACGGCTGTACAGCAACATGCTGATCCGCGCGCTGGAAGTGACGACAGACAAGACAACCGAAAACGTCCTTTCTGCTGTCCTCACCCTGAGGGAGGTTCTTATCTCGCAGACGCAGCAAATCACCGTTGTGGATAAAACCAACATGAAGGACGGCGCCAGCACGTCGGCGGTACTCAATACTGGCACCAAAACTACTAAGCCGCCAAATACCTCACTGCTGCAAAGCATATCGAGCAACGCGGCGTCATTACTGGGGCCCGGCTAATGGCAATTCAGGAAATCCCGCTGACAGCGGATAATCAACAATTCAGCATCATCCTGGCGGGGACCACCTGGAGGATTAGCATCACCTGGCGCGATCTGTACTGGATTTTGGACCTGCAGAACGACAGAGGGGAGCCGGTAATCTCCGGTATTCCTCTCGTCACGGGCGCTGACCTGCTGGCGCAGTACGGCTATATGGGGCTCGGCTTTAAGCTGGTGGTGGTCTGTGACGACAGCACACAGGATTATCCGACGAAAACCGACCTGGGTGGCCGCAGTCATTTACTGGTATCAACGGAGTAAGCATGTCACAGAACTGGATGAGACATTTCGAGCTGCAGCTCGTGGACGAGAACGGGCAGGGTATTGAGCTCAGCGATTTTAATGTGACCTTTACGATCGACTGGTTCAACATCAGCAGCGCGTCGCGGGTAGGTACGTTCAAAATCTACAACCTCTCGGCAGATACGGTGAACCGCATCACCGGGCAGGAGTTTTCGAAAATGCGGCTGATTGCCGGTTACGACGGTATCGTGCCAGAGGTATCGGCCAGCGATGTCGGGACCGTGCGGGAAGTCGACGCGGCGGACGTGGGCCAGAGTGATGGCCGGAACTACGGGCTGATTTTCGGCGGCGAAATACGCTACTCGGTCACAGGAAAAGACAGCCCCATCGATTCCTACGTCCTGATTCAGGCAGCCGATACGGATCTGGCATTTGCCACTAGCATAACCTCGCAGACGCTGGCTGCCGGTTACACGGTCGCAGACGTGAACCGCGCACTGATGAAAGACTTCGAGGCTAAAGGCGCGAGCGAAGGTCTGACGCCTGAAATGCCAGCTACCGTATTCCCTCGAGGGCGGGTGCTGTTCGGCATGACACGGCATCTTATGGATAACGTGGCCGGACAATGTGGCGCAACATGGCAGTTCGTAGACGGTCAGCGTCAGATGGTGGCGAATAACGAGTATGTTCACGACGCGATTGTGCTCAACAGCGCCACCGGGCTTATCGGCATGCCGCAGCAGACCATCGGCAACGGTGTAAACGTCCGCGCGCTGATTAACCCGAACATCCGGGTTAACGGGCTTATTCAACTGGATCAGGCTTCCGTGTACCGCACCGCACTGTCGAACAACGATATCGCTATGGCTGGTGGGCAGATCACCGACTAGAACACGGACGGAAATATCACGCTCAGCGGCACCACGGCGCAGCCTGCCAGCATCGCAACGGATGGCGTTTATATTGTGCGCGGGATTATGTACACTGGCGATACAAGAGGCCAGGCGTGGTACATGGATATGATGTGCGAAGCGCGCGGCGCGGCGGATCTTCGTTCGGCGTCGTCTTTACAGCGTGAGGTAGGATAGTGAAAAAATGGATTGTTATCGGACTCTGTTTCCTTCCAGGGTTAGCAATTGCTGCGAATCCTGGCGGTATCACGCTTCAGTGTGGTGGCTACAAATTAGAGTTGATTCCTGATTCATTGTTCAGGATTAATGGTGAGACAGTTACCTCCCAGAAAATCAAAACGCTCGGCAACGGTAATGGAATGAAGGCGGATATGGGTCTTATGCCAGCCAAAGACGGTAACAATTACGGTTTCGAGTTCATTCGCCGTCCGGGTACCGAAACGCGCTTCCTGAACGTCCAGTTTTTGCAGAACAGCATGGATGCGCCGAGAATCATAGGTTCCTTTCCTTGCAGGAAAATTAACTAATGAGCAATATGGAAGGAAAGTCTAAACTCATCAAAGATCAAGAAGATGAGTTGACTGAGAGAGCAGAGTTATTAATCAAACACCAAAAAGAACAATATGAATCTTCGGTCGAAAGGATTCGTCGACTTGAGGATAAAGCATTAAAGACATTTGGTTCTCTTAGCATTGTGATTACGGTTGCACTTCTTGTGGTTAGATATTGGTGGAAAGATATATTTCCCGAGCACTACACTCCTCTGCATGCTTTTTGTTGGTTTTTTCTTATTGTGTTTATTTCCACATGTTTTATTTCATGGGGGTTCGCTTTTAGTGCAATGCAATTACAGGACTTAGAGTGTCCATCATCAGATGCAACAGAAATGGAAAGATTTTACATGGGTAATAAAATTTATAATTCTTTGTCAGCCTATGCAAAAGAATATTCTAGGCTGACAGGTGTGGTAGATAAAAAGCATATAGAAAAATCGAAAATTATTAATTTTTGTTTCGAATCTATGCTCTATAGTGCTTGGTCGTTTGTTTTTTTCTTAATCGTTGTTGTGATAATTAAACTTAATTAGTGAGGCTACGCATGGCAGAAAATACTAAGGGCAGTGTAAAACAAATAGTAAATAATCCACCAATAATAGAAGACAAAAAGTCTCATCAGGTATATACACCTTCAGAGCCAATTAGATACGATAGTTCTATTCCTGTCCCGGGGAGCAAGGTAGTTACAGAAAGCTACCAGCCACCAGTTAGTAAAAAAGGTAAATGATAACTAACCCGCCACTCGGCGGGTTTTTTGCTTTCTGGAGCCTACAAAATGGCAGTATCTGACCAGACTCGCAGCGGCGACCTTGCCGAAACATTCAAATCTGAGCGGGACACAACAAAGAACCAGATCCGTGTCGCTTTGCCTGGCATCGTTCAGTCATTCGATCCTGACGCGGTTACTGCGGTTGTGCAGCCTGCTATCCGTTCGGTTGAAACGGATAACGACGGGAACCGCATTACCAAAAATTACCCGCTGCTGGTGGATGTGCCGGTGGTATTTCCGCGCGGCGGCGGCTGCACGCTAACGTTCCCAGTGAAAGCCGGTGATGAATGCTTGGTGATTTTTGCCGATCGCTGCATCGATTTCTGGTGGCAGAACGGCGGCGTGCAGGAGCCTGTCGACGACCGGGTGCATGATTTATCGGATGCTTTCTGTGTCGTCGGGCCGCAGTCTCAGGCGCAGAAAATAAGCGGAATAAGCGCGGGGGCTACTCAGCTGCGCAGCGACGACGGAAGCACGTTCTTTGAGCTCAACCCCACTACGCAGAAAATTAAGATTGTGGCGCCTGGCGGTCTGGAGGTGGTTACCCCGCTGGCTGACTTCTCGGAGAAAGTCACTATTCACGGGCTCCTGTCATGGATGGGCGGCATGGTGGGCTCTGTTGTCTCAGGCGTCGCATCCAAAATTACTGGCGCGGTCGAGTTTATCGGTACCGTCAAAGCAAACGGTAAATCTATCGACGATAAACACACTCACGGTGGTGTACAGCACGGCACCAGCAACACAGACGGGGTGAACTGATGCGATACAGGCGTGAAGACGCCGACGGTGATTACACCTTTGGCAGCGGCGATGATACCTGGCTGATTAACTCTCCGGAGGCAGTGGCGCAGGCCGTGAAAACGCGATTCGAATTATGGTACGGACAATGGTTCCTCGACACCACAGAGGGGACACCGTGGATTCAGTCTGTGCTAGGTAAACAGAAACCCGAAACCTACAACCTGGCGATCCGTAAGCGCATCCTCGAAACGCGGGGCGTTAAATCAATCCTCTCTTTCAATACGACAGTGAATACGACGACGCGCCGCGTCCAGTTCTTCGCTGAAATCGACACTCTCTACGGAACAACGACAGTAACCAGCGAGGCATAAATGGCCCTCAATTTGGACACACTCGGCTTATCGGCAACGGTAACCGCTGAGGGGATCAGTGCGCCTGATTACCAGACGATACTCGATACCCTGACGAGCTATTTCCAGCAGATTTATGGTAGTGACGCTTATCTGGAGCCAGACAGCAAAGACGGTCAGATGGTGGCAACCGACAGTAACGGACTGCCGCCGCACTCCATTTCCGCTATCGTCGATGGAGGTGATGTTACCGAGATAGCCCAGACAATCCGGAGAAACAAAGGGCAGGGAACTGCGACTTACGGGACGACCTCTGTCACGGTACCGGACACTTACGGCAATCCTCACGTAATCAGCTTCTCGCGTTCTACTGATGTCCCAATTTATGGACATATCACACTGAAAGCCTTTACGGGCTACACGTCGCAAATTGGCGTACAGATTCAGCAGGCCGTCGCGGATTACATCAACGGGCTGACGATCGGTGATTCAGTTCTGCTGAGTCGCATTTACTCCCCGGCAAATCTGGGCGTGGTCAGTGGTGGCAGTGCTCGTTATTACGACATTCAGGAACTGCTAATTGGCAAATCAGCCGGAACTGTAGCGGCGGCAAATATCAACATTGCATACAACGAGTCAGCATACTGTAGGCCTGAAAATATTGTTCTAACGGTGACGTCATGAGCAAGTACACGGACTTAATCACCAACTATCACGCCACTAAGCCCAGATTCTTTGATCACGTTGATCTGAGTACACGGCCACTGATTGATATCACTGCGGCCACCAGGGGACTGGTGAGCGCTTTCGATATTGATACCGCTGTCGGCGTCCAGCTCGATACGCTCGGCCTCTGGATTGGTCGCAGTCGCATAGTCAGCCAGCCAATTAGCGGCGTTTATTTCAGCTGGGACACTGACGGGCTTGGATATGACCAGGGCATCTGGCAGGGGCCATATGATCCTGATTCTGGCTATACGACGCTAAGCGATGAGACGTACCGCATCATTCTGAAAGCGAAAATCGCTATCAACAACTGGGACGGCCGGAACGATTCTCTGCCTCCCATCCTTGACGCTGCGACTGCAGGCTCTGGCCTGAAGATGCAGATCGTCGACAACCAGGATATGACGATATCGGTCTGGGTATTCCCCGAGACTGATATTTCTGATGTGTCACTCGAACTGATAGCTGCTATCAAACAGGGCTATCTCACCGTTAAAGCTGCTGGCGTATGGGCCGGTGATGTTGAAACGCCTTCGGTAGAAGCACCATCCGAGGGCTCTAAATTCTTTGGGTTTGATATGGATAACGAATACATCGGCGGGTTCGATGTTGGAGCATGGGGGACAATACTCTAATGGCAATAAACAACTTTAAACCGTTCGCGACAGCAGCAAATGCTAACGTGACGGCCCAGGCTGACTGGGAAACGCTTCCTGCTCTACTCTCTGGCTTCATGGCAGGAAAGGCATCCAGTACGCAGGTAAACAAAGCCATTCGACAGGCCAGCTTTATTGCGGCAGCTCTGGCACAGTACACCGCCAACAAAAGCGGGCAGGATGTGCTCGATAATGGTGATCTGAACGGGTTTATCACCAAAATGTCCGCCGCGTTCGGTAAGGATTTCCAGGCGCTTGATGCCACGCTGACGGCATTGTCTGGGCTCGCAACCGGTGCAAATAAACTCCCGTATTTCACTGGGAATGATACAGCAGCGCAGACTGATTTAACTTCTGTTGGTCGTGACATTATCGGGAAAAGCACTATTGCTGACATTCTCACATACCTTC
>NZ_SZWM01001100.1:0-2725 GCF_005280805.1 Citrobacter sp. TBCS-14 | reverse complement strand
GATGACTGGCCGGACGAACTCTATCCGCTGCGTAAAGACAGCATGGATTACCGTCAGCGCCCGGCGCCGACTACCGATGCCGAAACCTACGAGTTCATCAACGAACTAGGTGACAAGAAAAATAACGTGGTGCCGATTGGCCCACTGCACGTCACCTCCGATGAACCGGGTCACTTCCGCCTGTTTGTTGATGGCGAAAACATCATCGACGCCGACTACCGTCTGTTCTATGTCCACCGCGGCATGGAGAAACTGGCGGAAACCCGTATGGGTTATAACGAAGTGACGTTCCTGTCGGATCGCGTATGCGGTATTTGCGGTTTTGCCCACAGCACCGCGTACACCACCTCCGTGGAAAATGCGATGGGGATTGTGGTGCCGGAACGCGCGCAGATGATCCGCGCCATTCTGCTGGAAGTGGAACGTCTGCACTCGCACCTGCTGAACCTTGGCCTGGCGTGCCACTTCACCGGCTTTGACTCCGGCTTTATGCAGTTCTTCCGTGTGCGTGAAACGTCGATGAAAATGGCGGAGATCCTCACCGGGGCGCGTAAAACCTACGGCATGAACCTGATCGGCGGCATCCGTCGTGACCTGCTGAAAGAGGACATGATCCAGACCCGTCAGCTGGCGCAGCAGATGCGTCGTGATGTACAGGATCTGGTCGACATGCTGCTCAGTACGCCGAACATGGAACAGCGCACCGTCGGCATTGGCCGTCTGGACCCGGAAATTGCTCGTGACTTCAGTAACGTCGGCCCAATGGTGCGTGCCAGCGGCCACGCGCGTGATACCCGCGCGGACCACCCGTTCGTCGGTTACGGTTTACTGCCGATGGAAGTGCACAGCGAGCAGGGCTGCGACGTTATTTCCCGTCTGAAAGTGCGTATCAACGAAGTCTATACCGCGCTGAACATGATCGACTTTGGCCTCGATAACCTGCCGGGCGGCCCGCTGGCGGTGGAAGGCTTTACCTATATTCCGCACCGCTTCGCGCTGGGCTTTGCCGAAGCACCGCGTGGCGATGACATCCACTGGAGCATGACCGGCGATAACCAGAAGCTGTATCGCTGGCGCTGCCGTGCGGCCACCTACGCCAACTGGCCGACGCTGCGTTACATGCTGCGCGGTAACACCGTCTCCGATGCCCCGCTGATTATCGGTAGCCTCGATCCTTGCTACTCCTGTACTGACCGTATGACTGTGGTCGATGTACGTAAGAAGAAAAGCAAAGTCGTGCCGTACAAAGAACTTGAGCGCTACAGCATCGAGCGTAAAAACTCGCCGCTGAAATAAGGAATCGCCATGTTTACTTTTATCAAAAAAGTCATCAAAACCGGGGCACCAACGTCGTCTTACCCGCTGGAGCCGATTGCGGTTGATAAAAACTTCCGCGGTAAGCCGGAACATAATCCGCAGCAGTGTATTGGCTGTGCGGCCTGTATCAATGCGTGCCCATCTAACGCGCTGACAGTAGAAACAGATCTGGTCACCAATGAGCTGGCGTGGCAGTTCAACCTCGGTCGCTGTATTTTCTGTGGCCGCTGTGAAGAAGTCTGCCCGACGGCGGCGATCAAGCTGTCGCAGGAGTATGAGCTGGCGGTATGGAAGAAAGAAGATTTCCTGCAGCAGTCTCGTTTTGCTCTGTGTAATTGCCGCGTCTGTAACCGTCCTTTTGCGGTGCAAAAAGAGATTGATTACGCCATTGCGTTACTGAAGCACAACGGTGATTCCCGTGCGGAAAATCACCGTGAAGGCTTTGAGACCTGCCCGGATTGTAAGCGCCAGAAATGCCTGGTGCCGTCTGACCGTATTGAACTGACTCGCCATATGAAAGAGGCCAGCTGATGAGCAATTTATTAGGCCCACGTGATGCCAACGGAATTCCGGTCCCGATGACCGTGGATGAATCCATTGCCAGCATGAAAGCGTCATTGCTGAAAAGCATCAAGCGTTCAGCGTACGTTTACCGCGTCGACTGCGGTGGCTGCAACGGTTGCGAAATCGAAATCTTCGCCACCTTGTCCCCGCTGTTTGACGCCGAACGTTTTGGCATCAAAGTGGTTCCGTCGCCGCGCCATGCGGATATTCTGCTGTTCACCGGTGCGGTAACCCGCGCGATGCGTTCTCCGGCACTGCGTGCCTGGCAGTCTGCCCCGGACCCGAAAATTTGTATCTCCTATGGGGCCTGCGGCAACAGCGGCGGTATCTTCCACGACTTATACTGCGTATGGGGCGGCACCGACAAAATTGTTCCCGTGGATGTTTATATTCCTGGTTGCCCACCGACGCCTGCCGCCACGCTGTACGGCTTCGCGATGGCGCTTGGCCTGCTGGAGCAGAAAATTCACGCACGTGCACCAGGCGAACTGGACGCACAGCCTGCGGAAATTTTGCACCCGGATATGGTTCAACCGCTGCGTGTGAAGGTCGATCGCGAAGCACGTCGTCTGGCGGGTTATCGCTATGGTCGTCAGATTGCCGATGACTATATGAATCAGTTGGGGCAGGGTGAGCAACAGGTGGCGCGCTGGCTGGAAGCGGAAAACGATCCGCGTCTGACCGAGATCGTCACGCATCTTAATCATGTTGTAGAAGAGGCGCGTATCCGATGAGTGAAACGGTGGTGTTCAGTCAACTGAGCCGTAAGTTTATTGATGAGAACGATGCAACGCCCGCCGAGGCGCAGCAGGTTGTCTATTACAGCCTGGCGATTGGTCACCAC
>NZ_SZWM01001101.1:0-487 GCF_005280805.1 Citrobacter sp. TBCS-14 | reverse complement strand
CGTCACACTTGCAGCGATATCTGTGGCTGACCTTGCCTCACATAAGCGCGGGGACAGGATTTCAGGAGAAAAGTTACGACATGTCCCCCTTATGTTCGAGAACAACGGCAACCCGTGCGCAGCGGCATCGGTTTACAACGTATTGATGATGTATGGGTTATTGCCGGGGTCCTATTTTATTCTGAACGGATCCAGCCAGGGCATGGATTGTGGGAATAAGGCTAACGCCTGGTGGATTTGCCTGGTGATGAGGACAGACTGATGAAGATAATCGACATAAAGGCGATGAAATACCTGGAAGATGGGTCTGTTTCTTGTGAAGTATTGTTTGAAGATGGCGCAGATTATATCCCTTACCGTGCAGTGGATAATGATACGGCAGCAACGGGGCGCGCTGTATGGATATCCCTGATGAGTGGCGAGTTCGGTGAAATCAGCCCATTTACGGTAACGCTGGATATGTTAGCCACTGCCAGAGAGGTTAAAA
>NZ_SZWM01000528.1:0-2285 GCF_005280805.1 Citrobacter sp. TBCS-14 | reverse complement strand
TTGCCTTTGGTATTGGAAGGCCTCTTTTTTCTTTTTTACCATTAGGCATTCTGAAATCAGATATATTGTAATAGTTAGGGTTAAAGTTATCATAAACGTTAGCTTCTAACATTAAATAAAGTCCGCCTTTCTCTTGATTTTAAGCTCTGCCTTACTTAAATTAACTAGCTCCATTTGACCTTTTTCAATTATACGAGTTCTGTATCGCTCAAAGTTCATTACAGGGAATAAGTTTAGTACAGTTGTACCCTTCCAGCCTTGATAAAATTCGTCATTTACATCTGTATTAATTAAAATATAATCTTGTACCTGTTCCGTCTTAAACACAATTGCAGTATATTCGTTTCCAACATCGTCTAAAAATCTAACTCCAGCAGGTGTTTTAGGAAGTTTCGGATATAATACCCCCATAAAACTAAATATTTTTTCTTTTATTTCCCAACGGCTTAAACGGCCTATGTCACTTTCCCCATAATAAGTGTAAGAGGTTCCTTCGATATACTTATAGTCTCCTGGTGCGGTTCCTCCATAAATTTTAGACTTACCAGAAAGAACTTTACCATTTTCAATCATGTCAAAAGTTAAATTTTCGTAAGTATACCACTTTGTAACTACATCGAAAGTTATCTTTTCGCTGAAAGTTCCGTTCTTACCGTAACCCTCTGTCTTTGTGACATCTGCTAAAGCTAAATCAGCATACACCTGAAAAATTTCTGTTTGATATTCAAGTGTAACGAATTTTTTGCTAAGAATATCGTTTACGAAGTCTTTCATTAATTGATAATTTTCTTCTAAACTTTCTCCAAACGTTTCTAGCTTAAACTCTATTTGTGGTTGAGTAATTGAGCGTTTTCCCATTATTCCAATACCATTACTTTGCCAGATGTTATTAGTTGATTGTAACCCTAAATTAGAGGGCTGGTAAAATCTAACTTTTCCATTTGTAACGTCCCAAACTTTGTCGTCTGTTCCGTCTAAGTTAGTATGTATTTTATACTGTCTTACCATTAAGCCCTCCCTAGTTCAAATTCTCGTCTGATTGCACGCGCTAAGTTAGAAACATCTTGACCAGCACCGCCTTGCACGTTAAATGTGTTATATGTTCTATTGTCGCTTGATACACTGTTAGTGCTTAAACCGTAACCGCTAGAAGATAAATTGACATCTGTTAAGCCTACTACCATAGAACCTTTGAATAGTCCGCCAACTTTACTTGCAACCCAATCAATTGAACCTTTGATATTTTTAATTGTATCTGTTACACCTCCAAGAACGCTGTCTATTGTATCTTTGACTCCTCCAAATATTCCGCTAAAGAAGTCGCCAATGCCCTTAAATACTCCTGTTATTGCATCCCAAGCATTTGAAGCAAATTTACCAAAAGCCTCGAATACTCCGCTAACTATATCTTTAGCACCGTCAAACGCTCCCTTAAAGAAATCAGCTACTCCGTTAAATACACCTGAAATTGCATCCCAAGCTTTTGAAGCAAAGCCACCAAGAGCGCTAAACACTCCGCTAACGACACTGCGAACAGAATTGAATATGCCACTAAAGAAGCCTGAAACTGCATTCCATATTGATGAAACTACTCCCCAAGCGCTAGAAGCAAAACTTCCGATTGCACTAAATACTGTTGAAACTACTGATTTTACAGCGTTAAATATACCGCCAAAGAAGCCTGAAACTGCATTCCATACGCCAACCAGTATATCCCAAGCTGAACCAGCAAAGCTACCTATGGCGCTAAATACTGTTGAAACTATTGAACTAACTGCGTTAAATATTACACCAAAGAAACCTGATATGCCGTTCCACGCTCCGATAACTAATTGGTAAGCACCGCGAATAATAGCCAATATAAGTTGGAATGCTAAATTAATTACTGATCCAACTAACCCAAATATAGATTGAAAGAAACTAATTAAAGGTTGGAAAGTTGTAACAAACCAGTTATAAGCACCTGTCACTAAAGAAGCAATGGTTGTAAATACAGTTGTAACAACATTTACTATTCCGTCCCATAGCCCTGTGAAGAACCCTGTAACTCCTGCCCATGCTGTTTGAATACCAGTAACAACAGTTGTCCATAAAGTAGTAAAGAATGTTGTTATTCCGTTCCAAATATTTTGAACACCTTGTACAATTCCACTGAACCAATCGACTAAGCCTTGCCAAATGCCTTTAGCTCCGTCAACTGCTCCGTTCCATATATCAGCAAACCATTGACCAATACCGCTAAAGAATGAAACTATTCCGTCCCATGCACTCTTTAAGAAGTCTAC
>NZ_SZWM01000700.1:0-2671 GCF_005280805.1 Citrobacter sp. TBCS-14 | reverse complement strand
GCTTTTACAATGTTATCTTGAAAAAGAGCCAAGTATAGACCATATTGAACGAACTCCATTAGGTCAGTAATTTCTCCGTCTTCTTTTTTAAGTTCTGTATCCATTGCCTTTTGTTGTTGGAAAAGGTCTTTACCTGTAATCATTTTAAATTTACGTGCTGTACTCAATTGTTTTGCCATTTTATTTTATATTCCTTTACTTAATCTATTTTTAGTCTTATGAATGGTCAGTTACTGAAACTCCTGCGGTAACATCTTTATAACCCTCAGCGGAGAACTTTACGTTATAGGCACCTGGAGCAAGTTGTCCGTTTGTTGCTACTTTTCCATTTGCGTCATTAATCACTGATGTTACTTTTACAGTTCCACCATTAGAATCTTTCAAAGTGGCAGGCACTACGATTCTTCCGTCATTATGACCCTTTGTAGCAGTAGTCACATTAGGAATAACAGGAGCTACGAGTGTAATTCCACCAGCTAGAACTGTATCAGGTTGCATAATGAATAAACCACTTTCCATTTTCTTGACGAAATCTTTTGCTTGTTCTCCCCAAATTTCGTACTCAATAGCAGGGACTTTTTTACCGCCATTCAAATAAATATCTGACTCAGTCGCTTGTACTGCCAAAGTCCATTGGATAGGGTCTACACCGTCAACTGAATCTGTTTCTGATTCTTTTGTTGCTTCTGCTGTTGGTCTCAAATTTGGATAAACGACTACGCGATAACCGTCAACAAATTCCCCTGTAACTTTATCACGCTTACGCCCTTTAATAAGGTATTGAACACATTTCGTTTTCCAATTACCAGTAGGAGACCAACCCAAGCCATTTTCTGTTCTTTGTTGACCTAAAATGTCTTCTTTAAGCGATTGGTCTGTTTGAATGAATACCATTTCGCCTTGAAGTAAGGTAGCACCTTTTTTCACTCCATGGTCTGGCACGTCATCAGCTGGATAGCTGTTAGTCTCCGCTTGGTCTTCCATTGCGCCAACTGATACTAAACCAGTTACAATTTTATGGTTAGTAAACTCTGGTTTTCCGTTACTTCCCTTGGCCATATCAGCTACGATTAGAGCTTCATTACCAAAGAAAATCTCACGTGAGTTATAATCTAATTTCATTTTTTATTTTCCTTTTTATTTTTTTATGCAGTACGTTTCCAATAATATATTGTCGTTGAACCAATTACTGCTGAACCGATATTTTCCCATGCAATCCTAAATATATATTAATCAATATCAATATTCCACATGCAAACAGGATATATTAAATCTTGTAACTGTGACATAATTTGAGCCATTGAGTATTTGTTAGGGTGTATCGATCCATAAGTAACGCCATCTGAATTTAAAGCTGACCATGTTTTTATAGACATATCATTATGTGCGTAAGTTCTCGCTGTAAAATCAGCAAACGCACACTCGTATTTACGACATAATTCTTGTATTATAGGTCTAACATTTTGAAACCACTCTACATAGGTTCTCCCAGTATTATAAACTGTTCCAACTGTTGGCAAAGTGATGATAATAGCCAAATCTTTTACGGTTTTATTATAAGCTGGTCTACCATTAACACTTGTATTTCCTCTTATTCTTTTCAATCCTTCTTCCATATTTGTTTTAAATAAGTTTAATCTTTGTTCTAGTGTTAACCCAGCGAACTTCGTATGGTTTTTATCAGCGTCATTCATTCCCCATCCAATTATTAAAAGGTCTGGGTTATGTTCCATCGATGTTTGTAAAAAACCATTAGGGTATTTTTGTAAATAGTAAGGCAAAGCATAAGTTGGGTTTCCTACCCATTCATTCGTATTTCTACCACCAAAACCATTGTTTAGTATTGATAATTTTTTTAAATCATAATTCCCTGCCTTCATTATTTTTTTAAGTGCATAATCTTTCATGCCAAAAAAAGTATCTTGAACCGATGATAGTGGAGCGTAACCAGCAGTTATACTATCTCCGTCTAATGCTATTGATATATTATTTACACCGTCATAAATTTTCTCATACCAATGCTCTAAATATTCATGTCCCCAAATAGGTGTAACTGGATATTTGTAATAATCAAACGCAGTAGTAGTTGTTGTAACAGTGTCATTACTTACTGACGGGGTATAATTTACCATTTTTTGAAAACTATCTAAATTACTCGGTACGTTGTTAGTGGATGAAGTGTAATTTAAAACTTGCATGTCTGCTAATATCATGTCAATATCAGATTGTGTAAGAGGTTTTAATCTAACATACCCTTGAATAGCATATATTCCATTTGCGTTTATATTTTTTTCGTTTGTAACAGTAACACTCTCACATTTCAAAGTATTGCTATTAAATTTAACTAATTCTAATCTTAAATATTTTGAGTTAGTATATTTTAAAATAGAACCCTTATTTAATGTCATTTTTTGAGTTGAAAAGTATGTCTTGTTAATATCTTTTGAAGCACTACCAACACTATATTTTCCATATGTTACAGTCAAGTCAATATCAACTAACATTCTATCTTTGAGAAATTTTAATTCATCTTCAATAATGTCTATTTTGTCTGTAGTTGAAATATATGATGTAAAAATAAAATTTGATTTTGTCGTTGCAACATCTTCTCCCATTTTTCCAAAACCAGTTTTGGCAGTTTGAAAAGCAATTTTGCCAATATGCTTTATAC
>NZ_SZWM01001103.1:0-2723 GCF_005280805.1 Citrobacter sp. TBCS-14 | reverse complement strand
ATCATAATTGTCTCTTTTTTCTATTGTTTCTTTTGAAATTGCCTTACCTTTAGCTTTGCCTTTAGCTTTACCAACACGACATTTACGACCAGACTCTTTATATTTACATTTTGGGTTTTCTCCGTTACAATTAGAACAAAATTCTTGTTTAGGTCTAGCCATTTTTTTACCTCCTTTCTTGATGATAAATTAATTATATACTTTTATTTTAGACTTGTCAAGAATAAAAATATTGTTCGGAAATAACTATTGTTTTTATGCTTGTACATATTTATTGACATTTATTGTTCGGTTTTAGCTATTTTTTAATGTGCAAAAAAAACGTAGTAGAATATATTAACATTTAATTTGGTACACTAATAATTATTTTTCCGTACATTTTATTTTTCTTGTGTATTTAACATCTTTAACTTTAATGTGCAAAAAAAACGTAGTAGAATATATTAATCTTTAATTTCGGACACTAATAATTATTTTTTTACGAGTTGGAAAGCTCTAAGTTATAAATCACCTAATCAATCAAACAATAAGCTAATTGTGCTTACTGATACCATACTTTACAAACAGGACACACAATGCACTTACTTTCTGCCACTTCTAGTCAAATTGCGGTTAAGCGTAAAACAAAAGCCACTAAGGTGGCAATTATTTTTTTAATATAATTTATTTATTTTTCCCTAAATCAAAATGTATTGCTGGCTGACTATTCCATAGTTCTAATGTTTCCTTGTCTACTTCTGGTTGATTCATGTATTCTCTGTTCATTCTAGCTCTTGTATTAACTACTTTAATTTTAATACGTTTCTTGTATTCCTGTTGTCGTAAGTACATCAGATATTTATCTCTAGCCATAGTTACCTCCTATAAATAGTATAACACAAAATGCCTACAAAGTCAATCATAGCTTACATAACAGAGGATAAACCAAACCTGAAAAGTGCATTTGATATAATATATATATCAAGTTGAGAGAGGAAAGCAAATGACAGAGGAACAGCTACTATTTAAGCAAGAGACATTGTCAGAAGTTGACTTTAACGAGTTCTTACTTAACGCTGTTGAATGTGGTTTGATTAATCTTGATACAGCTTTAATTTTTAAGGGAGAATAAAGAAATGAATAAAGAGCATATTTTAGCACAAAAAGAAGTATTGACTCCGATTGAATATGAACACTATGTTAAGCACTTATTTGATATTGGAGAAATTACTAAAGAGCTTTATATTGAATTGAGTTCTGATTTATGAGCAAAGCCTTAGCTATTGACTTTAGCACCTCTAATACTGGTTACGCATTTCGTAATCCTTTGACAAATGAGTATGTAGTCGGTTCAATTGCAGGTGGTAAAAGTAAAGATCCTTTGGAACGTGCCAAGCTTATTGCTGACGGTATAACAGAAATTATTGAGCATTACAATTTATTTGACTACTTTATTTATATTGAAGAACCTATTATCACGTTCAAGTCTAAGGGAAACATCTCATTGATTAGAGCTAACGGTTCATTCTTGGGTGTCATGCGTAACCGTCATAACATTGGCTATGTTGATGTACCAAACAGTAAATGGTGTGGGTATCATCTAATTAAAGGTAAGAGTGCATTGCGAAAAGTACAAAGCATTGAGATACTCAAGAGCTATAACATAGTACCTGATAATGATATCAACGACGACATGGCAGACGCGTTCTGTATCTTACTCTATGTAGAAAGTCAGGAGAATGAATGATTGTAATTAATATTGCCTTGATTATTCTTGGCATTTTATATGGTGTAGGTTCGGTTACCAACTTTAAGGAGTGGTATTATCGCCATGACTATCTAGCTATTATGCTAAGTGTATTTACATCTATCTTATTGGTAGTGGCTGGAGTATTAAACGTTTTGAATTAAAAGAATAGGTGTACTGATTGACGGTACTTAAATGTCATAGAGTTGACAGCCAAGCATAGGGTGCAAACTGTAAAGCATACTGTTTGATTAAATGAGTACTAGCAACTAACAGCCCTTTGTATCTAGCGAACATAGTATAATGGTAATGCTACAGATTCCAAACCTGTAAACGTGGGTTCGATTCCTACTGTTCGTGTTCTCCTTTATTTTATTATATGTTATAAGTTATAGTTCTAGGTATTGAGCGTATTATGGCATATAGTAACAGGATATAGTGTTAATGGTAGCATGCGTGTTTTGGGAACATGTAGTGTTGGTTCGAGTCCAGCTATCCTGATGAGTGGTGTATAGTCCATAGACGAAGTGTTAAGCTATGGCACAACTATACAGATAACTGGTGCACGGTTATATCAGCTAACGAAAGTCCTAGTGTATTAAAGTGTCACAGGCATAACTAAGTGACAGCTGGTTAGAGTAATAAGGTGTACTAACGTGGTGTAGGGTTCGATTCCCTACTGCTCTATAATAAGATGCCAGCTACTGATAGTTAGTCATAGTTAGCAGTATAGTCTAATGGTAAACGTAGGTTCGATTCCTACTACTGCTATAAGACAAGGGGAGAAGCAAATGATTATATTATCTTTATTTATTATTATGTTGTTCATTAGTCCAAGTATAGCATTGTTGTTATTGCTATTGGTTATTAACCCAGTGTTCACGTTGCTATGGCTATTAGTGTGGCTTGCTATTAAACTATAAAGTAATTAGTAAAAGAAAATATTTTTTTATATATACTCCCCCCCATTAATCGCTATGTTAAGGGAAATTTTCAG
>NZ_SZWM01001104.1:0-2134 GCF_005280805.1 Citrobacter sp. TBCS-14 | reverse complement strand
CAATGGCAAAGAGATTAAGCGAAAACTTACAACTTTTGCTAATGATGATTTAACACAGCTTTCAGATGATGAGCTAGAAACATTATATTATGAATCATCTGCTCAATTTTTAGCTAAAGCAATGCACTTTATGAAGATTGAGAACGAACTATTTTCAAGAAAGAATGTAATTGTAAGTGATGAAATTCTAATAAATGTCGGCAATAATATTATTGAAGCTATCAATCAGGTAAGCAATTGATGCGCAAAAAGGAGAGCAATTATCTTTATTTTAACAGACGACACAACTAGAAGTATCGTATTGATTCAAAAGGCTCATAAAAGGGCAGATAAGGGCTTTAATGATATTGTGGCACAATTATATGAACAAGAGCTTAAAACGCAAGAGAAAGCAAAATATGAGCATATAAGGCAAGCTAAGGAGAAATCACTTGAAGAACAACGAATTAGTGAAAAAAATCAACGAAGAGTTGAAGCTGAAAAACAAGCCTAAGTTGACAGAATCGCAAGAGAACACGATGAGGAAACTTAACGATCTAATAATAGAGGAAGTCAACATGTTAGTGAAAAAGATGAAATGATACCGAACAAAGAAAGCCCCACAATTAAGTGAGGGCCTTTTTCGTATTATTTTTTAGCAATGATTGGTTTGTCGATTCCGTTAGCTTGCATGAAACGAATATCAATAGGCGAACCTTTCCAATCGAAGTTTTTAAGGTCTTTGCCAGTTGTTTCTTTATAAGTTTTACGAACAATTGCCAATTGGTCTGGGTGTGATAGAGCGATAACTTTTTCGCCATTAAAGTAGTAAGTTGTTTTATCGCCATTTGTATATGTAAATTTCATTAAATCGTCGTCCTCTAATTCTGTATTTGTTTGTGTATTGTTTACTGCGACTGTGCCACTAGTTTGTCCTGTAAGGCGCTTGTTTAGTTCTGTGATAAAGTATGAGCGACAACTCTCTAACGTGCCTCCGTGTACTTCTACTGAACGTCTAGGGCATGAAGTTGCTGAAAGTTCTTGATGTAGTTTAACAGTATCACGATTAGGAGTTAACCCCCATTGTTTCATGTACTTAGCCACGTCATCTAGTACCGCTTGCTCATTTCTCAAGAACTGGTTTAAATCGCCCTCTGATTGGCATACTTCCCAGCTTGCATAGTTAGCATTACCGTACGAGTTGGCACAATGCCATGCCATATTAGAGAAATCAGAAGCTTGTAATCTTCCGTCAGAAGCAATGTAGACATGAGCAAAGCCATTTTCAGGGTTATGATTAGGTAACCAGTTGTTGTAGAAGCCAGCGTTAGCACCATTCGAACCAGCGTCATTGTGAATTACAACCCCAGTAGGGTTATAACCACGTACACCAGCATTAGTTATATTCATTCTTTTTTATCCTCCGTTTGTTCTTCTTCTACTTCTGGAACACTTACACCGTTCTTTTTCATAAGTTTAACCAAACCGTCGAACATAGGACTGATTTTTGCGACCAAATAAATAAATTGCCCTACAAAGTACAATAAACCTACGTCAATCACAGTTTTGGCAATATCAGAAGTTGAGGGAGTTTGTGTAAAGAAGAAGACCGCATATAAAACCCACAGGGATAAAATAACCGTTAAGTCAATCACAAGTCTACGTTTGAAAGGTGGGTTCATTGCTTCTCTATCTTTTACCCATGTAGCGAAAAGAATCGCTAAAATTAAGATAGTTATTAAAATCATTCTAGTTACCATTTTGTTTCGCTTTCTATTTTGTTATTTAATGAAGTAACTTCCGTTACCACGTGTTGCAATAGGTGTTTTACCAATATCTGGTCCCCACCAAGTAATACTACCGTTTGTGTCTATGTCAATATGGAAAGAAGTCTCATGTCCAGCAAAATGACCAACAATACTTTGAACAACAGCTGGACGAAATTCTTTATCTACCCATGGTCCAGACATTTTAATGCCAGCTTTTGTAGTTGATACACTACCAAAGAGTCTAACAATTACTAAATCATCGTTCTTTTTAGTGAATTGCAACTGCATACCATTTCCAGTTTGAATTGTCAACATTTGAGTTGGAACATCGATTGTACCTCTAAGTGATATATCATTTGCATTGATTGAACCTTTAAGCGATAAAT
>NZ_SZWM01001102.1:0-1653 GCF_005280805.1 Citrobacter sp. TBCS-14 | reverse complement strand
TTCAATTGGGAGAAGCGGCAAAAGTAAGCCTCGGAGTTGATCAGACATGGCAAGACATGACATCAAGTAGAAGTATTGGCGTGGTTTACACAAACACAACAGGAAAACCAATTCAGTTATTGCTTGATTTTGTCCGACCATCAGCAAGCTGGTCTGTGAATGTCAGAATAAATAGTGTGGCAATAAATGGCGCTGGAGGTTATTGCCCCGTGATTCCCAATAATGCCACCTATCAGGTTATTACCACTGGTATATCAAGTTTAAGCTGGAGGGAGTTACGATGAGATTTTACATTGATAGCGACAATAATGTTTACGCGTATGAAAATGATTGTGAAGAAAAATTTATTGCTGAAGGATTAACACCAATAACAGAAAATGAAGCAAATGAAATATTGAATCCGCCACCTACCAAAGAGGAATTAATTGCCGCCGCCGAATACGAGCGCCAGCAACTACTTACCCGTGCAGACGCTGTTATGCCCGACTGGCGTACAGAATTGATGTTGGGGGAAATCAGCGACACCAACAGGGTTAAGCTGTCGGCTTGGCTGGCCTATAAAAATGAAGTTAAGTCAGCTGATGTGACAACCGCCCCTGAGCGAGTTAACTGGCCTGTCCCCCCGGAGGCGTAGGCCATAAGGGTTTCTCTGTATTAACGCGCATCAGCATAATCCGGTATTTTTTCCATTCAGATAGCGCGGTGGTTTCCTCTGCCGTCGCTATTCCCGTAACAACTGCATCCTGACGCCAGCTAATCTCATCATCAGCTACAGCCTTTAAACGTGATTTTTCGCGTTCTGCATCAGCAATAGCAGCATTACTCTGCGCATCCGTATCCGTTACCCACTTATCACTGTCCCATTTATCAAACAGTGTTGAAGGTGGCATAGTAGTAAAATCTGGCTTAATTTCGCCAATATAATCGATAATTGCAGCACGACCATCATTCGTTGACCAGACTGTTTCTCCGCGATGGTCTTCCTGTTGTTGCCAGCCATCCTCTGAAAATACGGCAACTTTACCGGCTATCTCATCGCCTGGAACAATATCGGTTGAATTACCAGGCATACTGACACCGATATTAATGAATTCATCTGACCATCCTGTATATTCCAGAGTTAAAGCGTCGTAATAAAAACAGCGAATTTCGCCAGCCTCAATAGCTAATCCATCTTCATCAAAAACAGGCTTCATTATTTAGCCCTTACTAAAAAGTTAAATGCGATGTTACGTGGTCTTACGGTTACATGATTAACGCCATTACCCAAAGCTGGTCCGGGATAAGGGAATCTGGAAAATCCAGCGCTATAATCGACGACACCATCATGATTACCTATTGCATGACCAGAACCTACGTCATAGTTGCCAGCATACTGTGTGAGAGATGTTGCTGCCTGAAAGCTGAGCAACCCCCTTCCGCTATCGACGCCCCTTGCATCATCCCAGATACGCAGGAACTCGCCTCGCACATCATTTAATTTCAGTCCTGGAATAATCCTTGCCAGTTTAGGGTATTCAGTCGCTGAGAAGGTTGCACCATTCCATTTCAAAAAGACCATATCCGACCACTCATCCATAACCGTATTAGGCATTGCAGTCGACGGCCAAAAGAACGGAATTCCTATCAGTGGAGCGCCTGCTCCTAAACGAA
>NZ_SZWM01000561.1:0-1233 GCF_005280805.1 Citrobacter sp. TBCS-14 | reverse complement strand
AAGCTGAACTGAGTACCCAGTCCAACACGTACCGCAGAACCTTCTGTACCATTGTCGATGGAATCACCGTTGACGTTAGCATCGTTACCCGCATCGTCATAAACGTAAGCCAGTTTGAAGTACGGAGTCAGCGCCTGGTCATCGCTGTAAGCGAAGGTATAACCGGCATCAACACCCAGTTCATAACGCATGCTGTCATAAGACTGACCGTCAACTTTCATGTCGTTGCTCAGCTTATAGTCATCACCAGACTGGAACAGACCGGATACGCTACCGTAAGGCGTCACGTAACCTGCGTCACCCAGTTTCAGGTCATAACCCAGTTTCAGACCGAAGCCCCAGGCATCAGAAGCACTGCTACCGTCAACGTACTGACCGTTGCTCATGTTAGCAGACAGATCGTTGTTGAAATGAGAGTAGTTCAAAGAACCATCAATAAAGAGGTTGTTTGCGAAGCGAGCAGAAGAGTAGATATAGGCAGTCTGGCTATCCTGATCCACCTGTCCGGTGTTATCGCTTACGTCACCTTTCGCAAAGCCCGCTGCAGCACCGACAATCCACTGTGCGTTGTTACCATCAACTTTGGTATCAAGGCCGACCATGATGCCGTTAACGTCCTGATCGTAGTTAATGGTGCCGTTGTCGCCGTTGAAGCTGCCGCCGAAGTAGCTCACCCACGCGCCACCGTTATCCGCCAGACCGTGACGTGCATTGGTCAGACGCGTACCGACAGTATCCTGTTGCAGGTTCCAGATGTTGGTATTTGCAGACGGGATGCTCAGCGCCATGTTCGCGTAATCCGTCAGTTCCATCTGTTGCATCACAACAGTGTTGCCCACCTGTTGAGCCTGATAGGTGTATGCACCCAGGTCAGCTTTGTTTGCCGCAGAGAAGGTGGCAGTGCTGTTGGTGTCGTTAACGTAGATCAGCTCGTTGCCTTTGTAATCAGCAACAGAGCCTGCACCAGTGGCGTTATCGATGCGAACTTTATAGTTACCGGTTGCCGCTGCGACGTGGTCACCATAGTTATCAACTTCAGACTGATCGCCTGAAGTGTCAGAATCGCCATTACCGTTGATAGTCAGATGACCATCAGAGTTCATCGCGATCACGCCGTAACCGTAGTTAGACTGGGTCGTATCGTTGGTGCGATCGTTGGTCAGATCAGCATTCAGCACATAGTTGGTGCTGTTGATATCGAAAACACCGGCATTGACATTGTTGTAAGCGTCG
>NZ_SZWM01000260.1:0-662 GCF_005280805.1 Citrobacter sp. TBCS-14 | reverse complement strand
AGGGATACGTGTTCTTCAGGCCGATGTCAATCACTCAGCACAGCGTTGCGATAATCACTCTGTCTGCGTTGAAATAGGCCGTGACATTCGCGCCTTCGTGCAGCGTCGCGGTATTTTCTGTCGGAATGGTCGCACACAGCGTCTGACCGTCTGGTAGCGTCATCAATACCTCGCACTGTTCCGAGCCGCGTTCGATATGGCTGATCGTGCCCTGCAGCTGGTTATCGGCGGCCTGAGCGATAGCGTCATCCTGGGTAATTCCGACCCACGGCGCTTTCAACAGGATCNTGCCTTCATCAAGCCCCAGACGTTCACCGCTCTGCGCGGTAATCGCGACTTTCAGCCGGGTTGCGCCATCAGCCAGCAGGACGTCAACATGCTGCTGAACCTGGTCGTGGTCGCGCGCGGTTATTGTGCCAAACCACTGGTTACGAGCGCTGGTTTGCAGTGAAAAACGAGAGATGGCCGCCAGCAGACTATTAAGTGGAACCGCATCGTCATCGCTGAGGACATCGAAGGCTTTTTGCTGAATTTGCGCCAGCAGGTCGTACAACTGAATCAGGCGCTGGCCGTAGCGGGTTAACACTGCACCGCCGCCGCCTTTGCCTCCGGTGGCGCGCTCTACCAGCGTCTGCTCACTAAGCTGGTTCATTTCGTTAATC
>NZ_SZWM01000772.1:0-1783 GCF_005280805.1 Citrobacter sp. TBCS-14 | reverse complement strand
CAGTTTTGGCAGTTTGAAAAGCAATTTTGCCAATATGCTTTATACTCATTCCATTTTTTACTTCGCCATAGCGTAAAAAAGCACCATTTTTATCATATAAAAAATATTTATAAAGTGTATAATTAGTTGGATTTTTAATATTTAATTCAACAGTACCGCTAATATCAAACTTTACAGTTCTATTCATAGACTCATTAATAACTGTTTCGCCATTATTATCATTATATTTACCAACTTCCCAAGCAACATTTAAAGTTGTTGGTGTTAAACTGTTCGCTTGTGCTTCGGTAGCCTTTGCCATTGCATTTTTGGCTTCACTTTCAGCTTGTTTTGCTGTTTCTTGAGCAGTTGTTACATTTTGATTTGTGATTAATAAATCTGATTGTTCAGCTTTTGTTGAAATTGCAATCCCTTGCCTGCTGACATCAGCTTGTAAGTTGTTCAAGTCTGTTTGATTGGCTTTAAGCTCAATATTGCTCTTGTTTGATTCAGTTTGAGCATGTAAGTCATTCAACTCACTACGCATTACTTGTGGCATATTTTCCAATAATAATTTTGTAAAATCATCAATCTTATTATTTACTTCTTGAGCTAAATCTGTAACCGTAGAATTATCTGATATAAACGTAAGGTTCTTGCTGACGATAACCTGCTCTTTATCTTCATTGAGAAGTATTAAGTTCGCTTCAATAACTCCAGTTTCTGTCATTTCGGTAGGAATTACTAAAATAAACTCTCCCTTAGTTAAGTTTTCAGGAGGAATCATAACAAAACCTGAATTACTGCTATTAGTATATTGATATGTAAGTTTTAATGAATGGCCAGTCAAATCAATTTCGCCTCCATTATCAAGTATTTTAATTGACAATGTTCTAGCGTTGACGTCGCCTTGCATTATTTGAATTGGTTGTGGGAAGCCTTTATTGACCGTATCCCATACAATCGCTCTATTTTTAAAATTATCTAAACTCATTAAAAAATACCATTATTGTTAATTTCAATCAAATGTAATTAAACCACTTTCTACTTTTATAATTTCATTGAATTAGCATAAATAGCGCCTTTTTTCAATGTTGTTTTAACGTCTTGCATACCTTTTTTATTTCTTAAAAAGTACATACCATGATAACCGCTAGTATAATTAGCTCTAGTACCTGCGTCAATAACTATTTTATCGCCTTTTTTAACTTGTTTTAAGTTACTTGATAATTGACCAGTATTTTGGTATCTAGCATAAGTATAGGTGTGACCATGACTTCTAATTAATCTAGTTCTTCGGCTTGCACTATTCGCTTTAGCTTTAAATTCTGCTTCAAACCAGTCGCCCATGCGTTCTGTTACTTTAGTTTGCATTTCTTTAGCTATGCTTGCTGTATTAAGTAAATTCATTGCCATGCTTGACCACCTGCACCACAAGGCAAATAAACAGTACCAGTATAATTGTACAAATGGCTATTCTCTGACCAGTTCGTCATATTCCAACCGTTTTGTAAAACATTTCCGACTAGTTCTACAAGTTCATCGTCAACATCTTTAACAGATAAAACAACTTGATAATAGTAACCCATGACAAAGCTCGTATTATCCATTTTAATGACCTTTGAGTCACTAAGTGATAAATATACCGTCTTGTCTTCTATCGTGTCCTTAACACCTAAAATAACGTCATTTAGAGGCATTGTAAGCAAATTGTTGTACCAATCTATATAAGAATCAAATTCCATTGCTTACTACCCCCTCTAAAATCATCTTGTTATTCTTAGGGTTTCTTTCCCATGTTGTA
>NZ_SZWM01000771.1:0-1411 GCF_005280805.1 Citrobacter sp. TBCS-14 | reverse complement strand
ATGATGCTGGCACCAGCATCTTCCAGTTGACGCTGCAAGTCGTTATAGCGATGCACAACAAAAAAGATACTGAGCAGCAAACCTATCAGGACGGTCGGTGCCAGGATCAGAATCATCATGCGAGCGCGCAGGCTGTAGTTGGTCATGGAGTTCCGTTATGGGACAATTAGGGTCACACTGTTAAATAGAGAAAACTCTCGTCGATGGCGCAATTCTACTCTGCAAAACGACGCGTGACGACGCGTCAGATCATAACCGTTACCGCCAATGACCTCGATCCTTTTGGTCAGGGCGTCGCTCGCCATAACGGGAAGACCCTGTTTATACCGGAATTACTGCCCCAGGAAAGCGCTGAGGTGGCAATTACCGAAGATAAAAAACAGTTCGCCCGCGCGCAAGTCAAACGTCGTTTAAACGGCAGCCCAGACCGTGAAGTGCCACGTTGCCCACACTTTGGCGTATGTGGTGGCTGCCAGCAGCAGCATGCCAGCATTTCTTTACAGCAACGTAGCAAAAGCGCGGCGCTGTCACGCTTAATGAAATGTGAAGTGTCAGAGGTTATTGCCGACACGCCATGGGGCTATCGCCGTCGTGCGCGTTTAAGCCTGAACTATCGGGCGAAAGAAAAGCAGTTGCAGATGGGGTTTCGTAAATCTGGCGCCAGTGACATTATCGACGTGAAGCAGTGCCCCGTTTTGGTGCCCCAACTTGAGGCGCTGCTGCCCGATATCAGGGCATGCCTGGAAAGTCTGCAAGGGTTACGCCATCTTGGCCATGTTGAATTAGTGCAGGCTGGCAACGGCACGGTGATGATTTTGCGCCATACGTCGCCGCTAAATACTGCTGATAAAGAAAAACTGGAATGCTTTTCGCATTCTCAGGGACTGTCTTTGTTTCTGGCCCCGCAAAGCGAGATACTGGAACGCGTTTCAGGAGAATCACCCTGGTATGACTCAAATGGGCTACGTTTAACCTTCAGCCCGCGCGATTTTATCCAGGTGAATGCTGGGGTAAATCAACAGATGGTTGCCCGAGCGCTGGAATGGCTGGATGTACAACCTGAAGATCGGGTGCTCGATCTGTTTTGCGGCATGGGTAACTTCACGCTGCCGCTAGCAACCCGTGCGGCAAGCGTGGTGGGCGTTGAAGGCGTGCCTGCGCTGGTGGATAAAGCCCGCGAGAACGCCCTGAATAACGGATTACACAATGTGACATTCTTTCATGAGAATCTTGAGGAGGATGTCACCCGGCAGCCGTGGGCAAAGAACAGATTTGACAAAGTTTTACTCGATCCCGCGCGTGCAGGTGCTGCAGGCGTGATGCAACATATTATAAAATTAAAACCGGGTCGCGTTGTTTATGTATCCTGTAATCCTGCTACGCTGGCTCGTGACAGCGAAGCGTTACTCAA
>NZ_SZWM01000776.1:0-1554 GCF_005280805.1 Citrobacter sp. TBCS-14 | reverse complement strand
AAAGAATGAAACTATTCCGTCCCATGCACTCTTTAAGAAGTCTACGAAACTACCCCAAACCTTTTTACCTGTTTCGGTTTGAGTGAAGAAGTAAACTAAACCAGCAACAATGGCTGCGATTGCTATGCCAAGAGCCACGAATGGATTCATAGCCATTACAGCATTGAAAGCTCCTTGTATAATTGTACCAGCTTCAACAACCTTATTATATATCTCGACAGCCTTAATGATTCCATCAATAACTTTCAAAGCAACGAATACACTAGCCAAAGCAGCTAAAGCTACTTTTAAAGTATCTATTGCGCTTTTACTTTCACTAATTTTTTGCAGAAAATCAGCTATTTTTTTCGTGACTTCTGAAAATTTACCAGCAAATACAGCTATGCTTTTTGCTACGTTATCTATACTTGTTGCGTTTTTTGTTGTTTCTGTATTTATTCCAATAAATGAATTTATGACATTCCCTATAATAGAAACTATGGAACCAAATGCACTTTTTATGCTATCCCAAGCCTCTAAAAATGCTAAAGTGGCTGCATTTTCTTGCAGTTTTTGAAACAAGTCTTGGAAATACTTAACTACATTTGTTACAGCTTTACCAGCACTTTCGCCCCAGTCAGACATCTGGTCTATTAAGCCACTAATGATAGGTGTTAAAGCGTTCAAAGTAGGCACTAAAGCAATTGACATTGTTTCGTTGAAGCTGTCCCACGCGTCCCCAATAGTTTTGATTCCACCGCCCGAACCTTTAGCCATTTTTTCCATAGCCTTGTTGAGCATATCCATCGAAACAGCGCCTTTTGAAACAGCGTCATTAAAAGAACCGTATTGCTGTAATGAGGGGTTCATTTTCATAACAGTGTCTTTTAAAGAAGAACCAAGAGCTGTGTTGTTATCGGTTAATTGTCCAATATTTTCAGCCGTAACTTTACCAGCTGCCGACATTTGACCGTAAGACTGAACTACACCTTTAAGGTTTTCGCCAGTACCACCAAATGCTTGGTTAGCTTTTACTAATGCTTCTGTTTTACTGACCGCTTTTTTAGCGCTATCGCCTAAACCAATGAACGTTGTTGAAAGTTTTAAAGTATCTTCGGTATTTGCATTTGTATCTTTAGCAAGATTCTGCATAGATTTGCTTACATAGTCAAAGTCTTTTCCATTGCCTTTGAACTTCATTGTATTTTGCAATGAAATCATGGCTTTTTGAGTATCCATTGCGTTAGATACCCAGTCTTTTAAGCCGTTACCGACAGCACTAACAGCACTTGCACCGATTTGTCTGAATGCACCAACAGCAATCTCTCTAAGACCGCTAAAGCGTGACTTCATGCCCTCAATTCCGCTATTAACGCCTTTAGTATCCATTTTAGCGTCAATGTTCCAAGAGCCTGAACTAATAGCACCCTCGACTTGCTTAATTTCGCCCTCTAGCCTATTAGCTTGTGTTTCTACTGTACCTAAATCTCTAGTAAGTTGTAGCCATTTCTTTTGACCTGCTGACGTCCCTTTGTCAACCGTAGAAAGTTCTTCTTTTAATTTTGTTGCTTTGTC
>NZ_SZWM01000775.1:0-915 GCF_005280805.1 Citrobacter sp. TBCS-14 | reverse complement strand
GAACGTTTTTAATAATGATCATTTATCGCTCAGGTGGCATGATTCCGGCCTTTTGGAGGTAGGAAATTCATGCTTATTGGCTACGTGAGGGTGTCAACAAATGACCAGAACACTGCACTTCAGCGAAACGCGCTCGAAAGTGCAGGATGTGAGCTGATTTTCGAAGACAAGATCAGCGGTAAGGTGTCCGACAGACCAGGGTTAAAAAAGGTGCTCCGGACGCTATCTGAAGGCGATACGCTGGTGGTGTGGAAACTGGATCGGCTCGGGCGAAGCATGCGACATCTTGTTGGGTTAGTAGAGGAACTGCGGGAGAAGGGGGTTAACTTCCGGAGCCTGACGGATAGCATCGATACGAGTACGCCTATGGGGAGATTCTTCTTTCATGTAATGGGCGCGCTAGCTGAAATGGAAAGGGAGCTTATTGTCGAACGCACCCGGGCAGGTTTAGAAGCTGCACGCGCAGAGGGTAGGATTGGTGGTAGACGGCCAAAGTTCAGCCAGGATGAATGGGCACAGATGGGGAGACTGATAGAAGGCGGAATAGACAGGAAGCAGGTAGCAATCATTTTCGATGCTGGTGTCTCTACGCTGTATAAGAAATTTCCTGCTAGTTGCGGGGAGTAGCTGCAACCGTGGTATGCAAGCACGGTCGCAGCTGGGGGCCAAGTGTTCATGCCATGGCACCGGGAGATAATAGTATACGAGGCCACCCGTGAAATGAGCCTCACAGAAGTGTGGCAATTGTCCTAAATTCTTCATAACTAATGGATGCTATGATCGCTAACTGCATGAAATATAATGCACTGTTTTTATAGTGTTGTTATGAAAAAACGCGTTATTCCCTTGATATAAAAAGGAATAACGCACGATTTAAAATCCCTCGGCTGTAAGGCTGTGTGGGTTCAAGTCCCA
>NZ_SZWM01000774.1:0-1494 GCF_005280805.1 Citrobacter sp. TBCS-14 | reverse complement strand
CTCCTCCGAAGATGTCGTATATCGGCTTGTCTGTGCCAAAGTTCTGTTTGATAATCTCAACTATTTTCTTGCTTATCTTTTTCTTGCTTCCTTGGTATGGTAATCCAATAGGTTTACCTTTTCTGATTTTCTTCTCGTCTAAACTAAGCATTATTTATTGTCTTTCTAGTTTGGTAAAATTTATTCCAGTTTTCTATAAGTTCCAGCAACTTAGGTTCATCATATTCGGTAAATAGTTCAACCTGTGATGTAAACCAGCAGTGTAGACAGCGATCGCAACTATAACAGATGTTCACGTATCCTCTACAATCTTTGCAAACTCCTAAACCATTACTCATTGGTATATCGAAGCAGTGGCAATATCTTTTGTCATTAAAGTATTTTTGTTTCATTGTTACCTTTCTAGTTTATTCTATACCTTATTATAAGCTATTTCTTTTTATTTATCAAGCGATAAGTCCCATAGACTACTAATAAAATAATTGTTATTATAAATAGCGGTGGAATGAATACAGTTATCGCAAACCAAACAATAGATATTAAAGTATAGATCATGATTTTTAGTATTAATTTACCAGCAGGAGTTTCTTGAAAGGTTATATCCTCATCTAATGATGAATCATCTTCTTTCGAATTGCCGTAAAATATTTTGTCTTCATTTACTTCGTACTTGTTACCGCAATAATCACATTTACCATTAGTGAAACTTGAAGACCCACAGGTTACGCATTGTATTAAAATCATTTTATTACCTCCTTTCTTTAACTATATGTATTATTATATCAAAAAAGCTCTAAGCTGTCAAGCCTAAAGTTTTTATTCTTAATATTATTGTTCTTTCAATTTATTCTTGAACCAAATGATTCGTTCTTTGAACCAAGCGTCAACTCCTTCAGGACGTAGCCATTTACCTTGTTTAACTCCATTCTTTTCCATGAACTCAATCACTTTAGTTGGAGTTTCTGGTTCGTCCCACATATTATATTTTGCTGAATGGTATTTACTAAACATTTCAAGCGTTTCGATGTAGCTATCTTTCAGAAGTTCCGTGTCAAGCAATTTTTGGGCTTTCTCAGCACGTTTAGCAAGTCGTTCGTTAACTTGTTCCAGTTGTTCCTTTTGTCGCTGTAAGCTCAAATTATGGTTAATATAAGCAATTTGCTGTGCATGTCGTCCAAGTTTGCCTTGTGTATTAAGCTCGATCAGTTTAGCCATTCCCTCGCCAAGAATTTCATCAGCCACAAAGTTATGTTTATATTTTTTATTTGTGTTGCGTACATAGTTGTCAAGCGTTTGTTTAATTTTAAGTTTTTTGTGTAGCTCTCTTAATGTTGTCAATTTAATACTCCCTCATATATTTTACCAAACTTTAAAGCGTTAATTTTAACTAACTGCTTCAATTCTGATATAAATTGCTGTTCTCCGTCAAAGTCAAATGGCATTGATACGTTTTCCTTGATCCAAGCGAAAGCTCCGTCAAAGTCTTGTCTTAAT
>NZ_SZWM01000773.1:0-1364 GCF_005280805.1 Citrobacter sp. TBCS-14 | reverse complement strand
TCTATTTTTATTAAATACAGATAAATTAAAGTCTGTTAGTTTAGTGTCTTGCGGAGTGAAGTAGTAAGCTGTATCCTGCATAGGTAAGCCCATATTAAACGCTAAGAACTTATTCTGTAACGCTGGGTCTCCTTGCGCAAGCTCGTACTCCTCAATAACTCCTGACCACTTAGGAACATTGCCAATAAGTGGTAAAGCCATAGTCCAATTCTTTTTATCTTTGACCTGCTCATGATTTTCTAGCATGTAAAGCAAGCCGAATGACCTATCATTGTAAAATTCTTCTTCTGATTTGAATCGTTCAACAAGTTTATCATAAAGTCCGTCGCGTTTAAGTCCGCCAGAAGTGATGTAAATACTTTGCCAGTTATCTTGTTTTTGACGTGAACCTTTATTAACTGACTCTGTTATATCCTCGCCATAGGTATGGACTTCATCAAATATATTAAGGGAACTGTTACCACCTTGCGCTCGTAAAGTATCATTTGTTTGCTTTTTAAAAGTGGTTTTGAAAGACGTAAATTCTAGCCCTTGTTTTGTACTCTTGAAAATCTTGTTTTCATTGTACACTCTTAATGTATCACTTGCTTCCGTTTGATTCCTAACTTGGTCAAATACGTGTCTAGCCTGTGTATTATCGTATGCAATAACTAGACTTTCTCCGCCATATTGTCCGCCTAAAATCATCCAGTTAAGCACGCGCGTAGCCATTAAACTAGACTTACCTGATCCACGGCCTAAATTAAGAAAAATCTCATTAATTAGGTTGACTTGAACACCTTTTTCATCAACCATATCATAGCCTAACATTAACTCATACCACCATTTTTGTGTTGGAAGTAGCTCAATTTTCATCAGGTTACCAGTAGTCAGGTAGAAGTTGTCTTCTATCCATTCAATAGCTTGCGTAACACGGTCATAGCGATAAATATATTTGTTATGAATACGTATTTGCTTCTGAATAGTCTTGCGAATGTACTTATTAATAATAATGCCGTTTTCTTTGTTGTATTCCAACATTTTATTTAAATAATACATTCATTCCCTTTCTATTCAAATACTGATTGCAAATATTCATCTGAATATGGACACCAACCTTCGTCATCAGTCATTTCTTTTTTAAGTTGTTTCCAGTTTGAA
The DNA here is from genome assembly GCF_005280805.1 of Citrobacter sp. TBCS-14. NCBI lineage: Bacteria > Pseudomonadati > Pseudomonadota > Gammaproteobacteria > Enterobacterales > Enterobacteriaceae > Citrobacter > Citrobacter sp. TBCS-14. The sequence continues at coordinate 224 of NZ_SZWM01000773.1, read as the reverse complement.
AACTGACCAATAATAGAATCGTTGTCTCCACACGTCTCACAATAATCTTCAACTTCTTCTAATTCTTTTTCTGAAGTATTTTCTGACATCAGATAAAGTCCTCCGCCCAAATGGTCTTCAACTACCCAATATTTTTTCATTCAAACCCCTCTGGGACTTTGATTTCTGGCGTTTTATACTTACTTAGCTTATAGTCGTCAAGTTCTTCAATTTTAGCTTTAAGG
>NZ_SZWM01000780.1:0-1073 GCF_005280805.1 Citrobacter sp. TBCS-14 | reverse complement strand
CAAAGTTGGAGTGCGACAGCAATGCCACCTTCGGTCCTTAATTTTTTATATATACTATTATATTAAACTTCTTTTAAATTGTCAAGCGATAACTTCAGTAATTTCAGTTATTTTTTTAACTAAACAATTAGAAGCTATATCAGATTTTTCTACAAAATACTTAAAATCAAACGCTTCTCTCTTTGTATAATATTTTTTATTTTTAACGTTGTAAAAACCTGTTATATCTTTTTCTAACCATTCTACTTTATAATATGTAAATTCATTATTCATTATCCAATTACTCCTGTCTTAATATTTAGTCTTTGCTGACTTGATAAGTGATATGAATTGCACCACTTGCAGTAATAAGCTCTTACTGGTATCTTATCAGCTTTCTTTTTATTATGCTGTGCATTTGCTATTGAATATAAAGCACCCATTTTTGTGTATTTGCGTTTCTTACACATAATCTAACCACTCCTTAATCGTAAATAATTCAAAGCCATTTAGTTTGCTTTGTTTTTCAATTTCTACTTGATTTCTATCTAGGTCTATCAGCAGTTCAATTACAGGTCTACCATTATCAAGCCACCTGATGACTGTATTAGTTTTAAGACCAAAATACTTAGCACATTGAGCCTTACAGCTGAAGTGTAGTTCTTCTTCCGTTGTAGGGTTATAAGCTACGACCTTTATAGCTTTTTGTGTTGCCATTGTTTAATCCCCTTTCTATAAAACAATATTATCAAATTACTTTATATTTGTCAAGAATTAACTTTAGACCTCTTCAATAAATTCCAAGTATCTTTCATCAATCGCTTTTATCTCTTCTTTCGTGAACTCTGATTTAAAGTTATTTCTTTCTTCTTTAAACCCTAGGAAGAGAAACTTATTCCCTAGCTCGTTTTTAAAAGAGTTTAAATATCCTTTTTTGTTGTTCATCAATTTAACATTGTATTTTTCATTTGTATCTCCTTAATTTCTATAAGACTATAATATCAAAAAAAGTTCACACTGTCAAGCATAAACTTTATTTTCAATTATTCTTCGCCTTTCCATTGTTTGAAATCATCAGCTATATCTTGTGCAAA
>NZ_SZWM01000779.1:0-1126 GCF_005280805.1 Citrobacter sp. TBCS-14 | reverse complement strand
CAAGTGCTGTTAGTGCTGTTGGTAATGGCTTAAAAGGTTGGATATCCGACGCAATGGATACTCAAACAGCTATGATTGCCTTGAAGAACACGATGAAGTTCAAAGGTAATGGAAAAGATTTTGACTATGTAAGCCAATCTATGCAAAAGCTCGCTAGAGACACCAACGCAAATAGTGAAGATACTTTAAAACTTTCAACAACGTTCATTGGTTTAGGAGATAGTGCTAAAACAGCAGTTGGTAAAACAGAAGCGTTAGTAAAAGCTAACCAAGCGTTTGGTGGTACTGGAGAAAATTTAAAAGGTGTCGCACAGGCTTATGGTCAGATGGCGGCTTCTGGAAAAGTTACTGCTGAAAATATCAATCAGTTAACAGACAACAACACGGCTCTTAGCGCTTCTTTAAAAGACACTGTTATGCAAATGAACCCACAATTAAAGCAGTATGGTTCATTCAATGAAGCTGTTTCAAACGGTGCTGTCTCAATGGATATGCTCGATAAGGCTATGCAAAAAGCAGCAGACGGTTCAAGCGGTGCTACAAAAACTATAAGGGACACTTGGTCTGGTTTTAATGAAGACTTATCGCAAGCTTTACTTCCTACTCTTGAGGCTTTAACGCCTGTTATCAATGCCATAATTGATAAAATGGACGATTGGGGCAAAGGTGCTGGTAAAGCTATAGATAGCATAGTCAAGTATGTCAAAGAACTATGGGAAGCGTTAGAAAAAAATGGTGCTTTAAGTTCTTTCTCTAAGATTTGGGACGGTTTAAAATCAACTTTTGGTTCAGTTCTAAGTATAATCGGACAACTAATAGAATCATTTACTGGTGTAGATTCAAAAACTGCTGAAAGTTCAGGTTCTGTTGAGAATGTAAGTAAAACTATCGCTAATTTGGCAAAATGGTTGGCTGATGTCATAAAGAAAATCGCTGATTTTGCAAAGAAATTTAGTGAGAGTAAGGGTGCAATAGATGAGATAAAAGTGGCTTTAGTTGAACTAATAGCAGGGTTTGTGGCTTTTAAAATCGGAACTGGAATAGTAACTGCTATCGGTGCTTTCCAAAAGTTACAAAAGTCAATTAAATCAGGAATGGGCATAATGAAAGCTTTCAATAAGGTTGC
>NZ_SZWM01000778.1:0-647 GCF_005280805.1 Citrobacter sp. TBCS-14 | reverse complement strand
GACGAAGAATATCAGGCAATTTATGAAGAGGCGGCACCAGCTCTCCGGGTTGGCATGGAGATATCTTACTTATGTGCGGCTCGCGTTTCCGATGTTCTTTCTCTCAAATGGTCGCAAGTAAGCGAGGAAGGCATTTTTATCCAGCAGGGAAAGACCGGGACTAAACAAATAAAAGTCTGGACCGAGAGGCTACATAACGCCATCGAACTTGCAAAGACTCTGGGTGGACGGGAAACCGTTGTTTGTAGCAGTAAAAAAACTAAGTATTCAAAAAGTGGGTTTAACGATCTGTGGGAAACTGCAAGGGAAGCAGCAGGAAAAAAACTAGATAGAAAACTGCCGTGTACATTTCATGATCTCAAAGCCAAGGGAATATCTGATTACGAAGGCTCGAGTAAGGACAAACAACTATTCTCAGGTCACAAAACTGAAAGCCAAGTTGTGGTTTATGACAGAAAAGTGAAAATTTCTCCCACATTGGATCTTCCAGTATTGGGCAAATCAGAAGATGATGATGGCGAGTTTTATACCAAGTGAATATACCAACACTATACCAAGTGTGACATGAGTCGTTGAAAGGAATTGAGCTAAGTGTTTGAATAGTGGCGGAGAGAGGGGGATTTGAACCCCCGGTAGAGTTGCCCCTA
>NZ_SZWM01000777.1:0-1209 GCF_005280805.1 Citrobacter sp. TBCS-14 | reverse complement strand
TTTTCCTTGATCCAAGCGAAAGCTCCGTCAAAGTCTTGTCTTAATAAGCTCATTTTATCCACGATGTCGATAATTTGCTCTCTCTCTTCTTCTGTGTACATGTAACCACCTTTCTAGAAAGGAAGTTCTGATTCATCAACTTCAACAGGTTCAGAACCACCAAATAAGTCTTGTTTAGCTTGTGATTGACTACTATTATCATTAGTGATAAATACTTTTTCAACCGTAGGGAAAACAAAGTTATAATTTACGTATTCTCCTGATTCCTTGGCTTGTACACGACCGCTGACCGTTACTGTGTCACCTAATTGAATGAAATCAGGCAAGAAAGCCGAACCGTACGCAACTTTTACGTTAGATCCCTTTTCTTTTTCAAATAATGGGACTGAAATAATTTTCTTATCGCCTTTTGCTGTACTTACTGTACGTGTATTTTTTTCATTCGCTTGTGCTGTTACTGTGATGATTGCCATTTAATTATTCCCCTTTTTCTGTTTCTTGCTGTGCTAACCAAATCTTCATGATGTCGGTAATTTCTTTTTTAGTCTTATTTTTCAAGCTGTCAATATTTTGGTATCCTAGTTGTTCAGCTCGTTTTATAAGTGGCTGAATCTCTCTAAGTCGTTGTTTTTCTGCTTCAAGCTCTTTTTGTTCTTCTGTTAGAACTGGTAAATCTTCATTTGCATAAATATATAGCCCTAAACCATGACGAGCAATTGCCTTAACTAGTCCACGCTGAATGGCTTTATTTACGTCCATAGAAGTCAGTTTTTCAACTGGGATAGATTGGTTACGATAGTCCATTACAGGCAAGTATTCAATGTGCTCCAAGCCCTCAATAGTCATACCAACCTTAACCCATGCTGTGCGACCGTCTGTGTGATAATTTAACCCTTGTTCATTTTCATAAACTTTACTGTTAGCTTCAGGATATACTTTTTTAACTTCAGACCATGCATATGCCCAACTAAGATAATCTAAATTATTCTTTTTGCTTTTCTTATCATTTACATTAATAACGCTTAGTTCTTCAAATACACTCATTCGATAACCTCTTCTCTCCAACCTTGGCTTTTAAGCTCTGAGGCTTTTGTCAAATCAGATTCACTAGATAAATAAAACTCCGAAGCATACTTTTTTGACAAAGTGTGAAAAGCATGCCCAAAGTAAAGTTTACCTTTCTCGCTTGCATGATTTGCTTCATTAAAT
>NZ_SZWM01000259.1:229-552 GCF_005280805.1 Citrobacter sp. TBCS-14 | reverse complement strand
TGAATCAGGCTCCGGGAAAAGTACCACTGGTCTGGCGCTACTGCGATTAATCACATCGCAAGGCAGTATTGTGTTCGATGGTCTGGCGCTGCATACCTTAAATCGCCGCCAACTGTTGCCAGTACGTCACCGCATTCAGGTGGTCTTTCAGGACCCCAACTCTTCACTGAATCCGCGTTTGAGCGTATTACAAATTATTGAAGAGGGATTGCGCGTTCACCAGCCAACGCTTTCCGCTGAACAGCGTGAAGCGCAGGTAAAAGCAGTGATGGCTGAAGTCGGACTCGATAGCGAAACCCGCCATCGTTATCCTGCAGAGTTTT
>NZ_SZWM01000259.1:0-212 GCF_005280805.1 Citrobacter sp. TBCS-14 | reverse complement strand
CTGGCGGTCAACGCCAGCGCATAGCCATTGCCAGGGCATTGATTCTCAAACCCTCGCTGATCATTCTGGATGAGCCAACATCCTCGCTCGACAGAACCGTACAGGCGCAAATCCTCACGCTGTTAAAGTCCTTACAGGAAAAGCATCGTCTGGCTTATATTTTTATCAGCCATGATTTGCATGTTGTACGTGCGTTATGCCATCAGGTAATT
>NZ_SZWM01000681.1:0-816 GCF_005280805.1 Citrobacter sp. TBCS-14 | reverse complement strand
ATATGTTTTTGGATTATTACAGTCAGTGGGTACCATTAATTAAATAAATGTAACAAGATTGTTATTTGGCAGTCAATTCCTCCAACTAATTCAGGAAGGTCAACAGGTTGATCAATTGATAGAGAATGGAGGCGTGGATTTACTCAAAAAATCCACACCGGTACAGGAGAATGCCCTCAACATTCAATGGTACAGGCTTTCGCGCCCTAACCCTTTTTCAGTAGGAATTATTATTATGCTGCTGGAAATCGTACTTGCATGGGGATGGGCAACATTAATATTTCACTTTAAGCTCCCAGTAGAATTAAGCGCTCTTTTTTTGTATTCCATTACACCATTCATGTGTATATTCATTGTTTTAATACCATATGGATTAGGGCGCGGATATATCAGCGGCTTACTCCTTATATATTGCTTTCATCTTTTTAATATCCTGCTGACTTCGGCTGTCTTTCTTTTGATACTCATAAAATCAGTAGAGCTTAATGAATGGATGAAGCAACTTTACTTCTTCCCCTTACAGTTACTGGTTATTTATTTATGCCGACACACAATAAACAGTAACTCATTTTATAAAATAATATCATTCTTCCGTACCACACGCCTGCTTGTTGAAGCTAAAAAGGCAAGAGAAAAGCTGCAGAGCACTAAATAACCGCCACGAATTACGTTCTTTTTTCATATTTACCATGATGTATCTATAGCGGTAATATGGAGCAGACTCGTCTGTTCGAAGGTATTATAAAACAGCTTAACCTGGGGATTTCCAACAAAACGATGAAAGCGATGATCCGTGCCGGAAAATATCCCAGACGA
>NZ_SZWM01000682.1:0-438 GCF_005280805.1 Citrobacter sp. TBCS-14 | reverse complement strand
GACGTTCCGCGAGATCGATAGATGGGACCTGCTCCAGTCTCTCAATGCGGCTTAACGTCGCCTGATTGACATGAACACACTCAGCTACATGCTGTAATGTAAAACCATGCGCCTTACGCACATTTCGTAATGGTGATTGCGTACACCCTCCAATTGTTGCGCCATTCGCATGTTATTTTACGCAAGTAAATTGCGCAAGTTGATTTGCTTAACTCGCAATAAAGAAATGTAATAAACGCATGAGCATAGAAAACCGAGTTAGACAACTTCGCCAAGCGAAGAACATGAAAATTGCCGACCTAGCTGAAGCCATTGGTGTGGATTCGGCAAATATCTCACGCCTTGAAACAGGTAAGCAGAAGCAATTTACCGAGCAAGCCCTGGGCAATATAGCCAAGAGCTTAGATGTTGAAATTGCTGATCTCTTTACCTCTGAGC
>NZ_SZWM01000683.1:0-837 GCF_005280805.1 Citrobacter sp. TBCS-14 | reverse complement strand
GCATCCTTTTTGTATTGTAATAGGTCTCAATGTATTTAAATATTTCTTGAGTAGCCTCAGCTCTTGTCTCAAAATGAGCATCATTAATAAGCTCCCTCTTTAGCGTCTTATAAAAAGACTCCATCATTGCATTGTCATAGGGATTTCCTTTACGACTCATGCTAGATTGAGCACCGACTTGACGAAGAGTAGATTGATAACGAGAGCTTGTATATTGACTCCCTTGATCAGTATGGACAATCAAGCCAGGCTGATGATGTTCTTTCCCACAAGCTTGTAAGAAGCAATCCCTCACCAGTTTATCTTGCATCCGTGAAGACATTGACCAGCCTACAATCTTACGTGAAAAAACGTCGATATTCACGGCTAAGTATAAGGTGCCTTCTTTGGTAGGGATATAGGTCATGTCTCCCAGCCATACTTTATTAGGAGCTGTTGCTTTAAAGATCTGATTAATTAAATTGGGTCTTGAAAGCGAAGCTCCTTTTCTGTTGTAATGTTTATATTTATAACGGCTTCCCTTGGCATAAAGTCCCATCAAGTGCATCAGTTTCCCAACACGTTTCGTGTTGGTCATAATACCAGTATTATGAAGTACCTTGGTAATTCTAACCGCACCATAGCGTCCCTTATGCTCATGAAAGACAGCTTTTATCTTCTCTGAGAGAATTTCTCTCTCCACTTGTTGTTTTGAAGGACGACGATGCATGTATTCATAGAAACCTGAGCGAGAAACCTTAAGAACTTTTACTGCATGCTTAATTTTTATCTTCCCATGATGTTTCAAGAGAAATTCAAAACGTTTTACTTGCTTCGCTTCAAGAAGACCCGGAACTT
>NZ_SZWM01000684.1:0-898 GCF_005280805.1 Citrobacter sp. TBCS-14 | reverse complement strand
AACCTTGTGACGATTGTAGAGGGAGAAATTTCAACCTTAATAGTAGACAACTCAGGAGGGTTTCCGTGGTCATCTCTATCATAAAACAATGTTTTGGTTGTCCTTACATCTGGCAAGTCTGTTCCGTCTCCATGATAAGTGCTATAATCAATGACATCTCCGTTATTTTTTGCTGTGTACATTTTAGGAGGGTCTGTGTAGTCATCTGTTGCTTTATTTTTAACGAACACAACAGCAAAATTATAAGCTGAACGTTCTACTATTGTTTCCGTGTCCATTGTCACACTTTGCTTAATATCTACCCTTGTCGTGATTCTTTTTCTATTCCAGTTTCTTGAAGCAAAGTTAATGAATAACAAGTTTCTAGGGTCTGTTTCAGATGGAGCGTGTTGAATGGTTGTAGTTGGTTGAAATTGAACCTTGGAAAATATCCTTTTTGCTACATCATGAGCTGATGAAGTTTCCGCTTTACGATTAATCGTAGCCTTTCCAGCAAAGATACTTGAATCAAAGAAATAACCATAACTCATTAAATTATTTTTATTAGGGTCAATTAAATAATTAATTATACCAGAGTTTGTCTTTTTGGCTATTGCGTTTGGAACGTCAAGACTTTCAATCATTGCCCAAAAGTAGTTTTTTAACGTAGCTTTATTACTTTCGTCTACATCGGTCACAAGGTAAACCATATCTAAATTCAGTTTTTTCCTCTTACCTAGAGCTTCTTCAATTGGAACAACTTCAGGAAAAAGTACTTGAACAATATCGCCAACTTCTACCGAAACGGTCAATGTAGCTGATGAAGTGTAAAGATAGCCTGTTTCCCACAGTTCGTAATCAATAACTTGACATCTTGCCTTTGGTATTGGAAGGCCTCTTTTTTCTTTTTTACCATTAG
>NZ_SZWM01000685.1:0-841 GCF_005280805.1 Citrobacter sp. TBCS-14 | reverse complement strand
TATAACCTGGTACCGTCGGTACACCGGCTGGTGTAACCTTCGTCGCATCACGTGGGTCATTTGGATAGACTACTCTTGGTACTCTAGGGAAGTTCCCATCACTTGAGCTTGGTACCAATGATCCGACTTTCGTGTATGTCACGGTCTCATTAACATCTGCTGAATCGGCATTCAGGTCAGTTACGACAGCTGTCTGCGCTTTATCAGCTACAGATCCCGACACCACTGGACTAACAACGGCATCAAAGGTTGTATCACCATTTGTCGCTGTCCAGGCGGTTGTTCCAGCACCACTCGTAATCACTTCACCAGTAACGTTATCGACAACGACGGTTCGTGTGAAGTTGACAGAATCAGTGTGCGGCTTGGCCACTACGTGTCCAGTCTGATCAACATAACTGACGGTCTCATGGACCGTCTTATCATAGTTGGTGCGAGTTGGCCACTTTGGTCCATCTGGTTCATCTGGATGGATTGGCGCTCCCGGTGTCTGTGGATCCGTTGGATTCACTGGCGTCAGCTGATGCTTCAAGTGAACCGTGAAGTTCTGAGCAGTTTTGTCATCATTGTCGAATGTCAAATCTGCTGGATAGCCATCAGTAACTAACTCATACCCGTGTTTCTTATAATCCGCAATGCTGCCACTGGTACTATAACTGGATTTCGAGCCCGTTGTTCCTGAAATTGAATCCGTCTTTAAAGTTTTGCCGGTCGTATCATCAACGTAGCTGACACTACCTTTTTGCTGATCTGCGGTATAGGTGATCGTTGTATCTTTCGTCGGATCACTTGGCTGATAACGGCTACCGGGTGTCAAAACATGACCTTCTGGATCATGTGC
>NZ_SZWM01000686.1:0-570 GCF_005280805.1 Citrobacter sp. TBCS-14 | reverse complement strand
AAACCAAGGTTTTGTAGAAATAATGCGACATTAGGAATATCACCGCCGTTCCGGTCTTTAGCCAGTCGCGCATTCGCATTATCCATTGCGATCTTAACTGCTGCCGGGGTGGAAGCCTGCGTTTCACTGGTGTTATTCACCGCACTGTTAAGTTGTACAAGCCCCTTTTGTTGTGTCGTGCCATCAAGGACACCAATGGATTCACGCGATGTTTTTTGTGCCTCAGCACCGCGTGCTTTTATCTCTTTCAGGTTCTGATCAATGCGCAGGAATAACCCGTCGCCTGTTGCAACATTCAGCGTGATATTTGAGGTGTCTGATACCGCCAGGCGAAACTGCATATTAACGCTGACACCGCCAACAGGCTTATCGATCGATGGGCAGTTTGCCACCGCGTAAAGCTCCCCGGCGTCAGTCATTAAACCGACTTCGCGAACGGTAAATCCGCCAATCCCGGTCGGCAGGACGATTTTCGCCATTAGCTGTGTGGACTGTTCCGGGGACACCACCAGCTCGGCAATATCGCCCCGGTACGTTTCATTGATCAACCGGATTTGTGCCGGATCGGGT
>NZ_SZWM01001337.1:0-833 GCF_005280805.1 Citrobacter sp. TBCS-14 | reverse complement strand
AAGTTATAAAACTTAAATTTAGGTTCAATAACTTCATAACCGTTAATGACAGCTTCAACCATTTTCAATTGCTCGTAACACTCAAAAGCACTACTTGGACATTTATCGCCGCCTATCCAATTGTATCCATAACCAAAACGAGTGATGTGACAAAGCGCTCGTTTTTTGTTTATTTCATCTTCAAGGTTTCCAAAAGTTTCAAGATAATCAGCTTGTTTTTGCGTTAATTTGACTACCATTTGTTAGTTCTCCTTTATTTCTATATATACTATTATACCAAAATTAATTATCGTTGTCAAATATTAGATGATATTTTTTTATTTATTTCTACTTTTAATTGTAATGCCCTAATCAATGCACGCTTAGAATAATCATTTTCGCAAGCTGCATGCAATTTTTTCGACTGTCTGACTAGAAATTCAGCACGTCCAAGCCATACTTTGAAAAGTTCGTCATTATGCCATTCTGCTTTTACCATTTCATCTAATGCACGATATAACCAACCGTACACTTCAGCGTGTAAAATAATAGCTTTGTTCTTGTAGTCGTTCATTGAGTTCATTTTTTGCTCTCTCTATTAATTTAAAGTCATCACTGTATAAAACAGGTTTTGAATATTGTTCATTCATGTTAAACCTTGAATAATAGTCATAGAAGTATTCATTTACTTTTTCATGGTAATAAACAACGTATTTTTTATCACTCATTTTCTGTTACTTTTCCTTTCTCTTTAGCTAAGTCTAAGAAAGCCTGTGCCGATTCTTTCGTCGTTTCGATTGGAGTTTCAGCCTTTACTTTTTCCACTAGTTCGCTATCTGGTTCTTTTTTTGATT
>NZ_SZWM01000688.1:0-824 GCF_005280805.1 Citrobacter sp. TBCS-14 | reverse complement strand
TCATTAGCAAAAGTTGTAAGTTTTCGCTTAATCTCTTTGCCATTGTCGTCTTCCTCTACGTAAAAACGTTTCATCTATTCATACCTCTAATTTCAAATTTTTCAATAATATACCTTTTAGAGCCAAGCTCAAGGCTCACTAGATAATTATTAAAAGGGTCATTCTTGTTCAAGTCATTAGCGATCTTTCTAGCTGTTGACCGTGGATATTTTGAACTATTAATCTTCCTTGTGTACTTGTGTAATATTATCTCATTGCCTCCCTTTGCATTTTACGCTTCAATCGTTGCTTATATAGATATTCTTTGCTTGGTTCTAAACTAGACAATATCTCATCTAGTAAGTCAAACGCTTCTCCGTTATCTCCTACGCTATCAATTTTTTTAAGTGTAAGCTCGTGCATTTCATCATCATTTAAAAACATAGTAAGATAAGGGAATGCTACGGTATTTGGCAAGCTCAAGCGTGATTTAGTTATTCTTAGGTTAGGATATTTACCTGTTTCAGATTTAACTTTTAACTCAAATTGATTCATTGCGATACCTTGTTCCTCTAGTACGCTAGTAATTCTTTCATATAATTCTTCATTTGTCATTTTATTTATCTACTTTCTTAACCATTAGTTGCTCATAACCTGAACTTGTTCCGTTCATTACAATTGTTTGAATATCTCCCACACGTTCAAAACCTTTATTTTCTAAAGCACTAATTTGTTTACCTAAACCTTTCAAACTAAAAGCTACAGCTCTCTTATATTTATCTTTAGGCTTCTTGTTAAATAATTTAATCATCTTAATTCTCCTTAATTTTTTATATATACTATTA
>NZ_SZWM01000689.1:0-714 GCF_005280805.1 Citrobacter sp. TBCS-14 | reverse complement strand
TACCTATCCAAGTGATAGCGATAAGTGTAAAGCCGACACCTGCAACCATCATTAAAGTTTTTACTGTATCTTTCATTTTGTTCTCCTCTATTTATAACTCTATTCTATCAAATTGCTTTTACTTTATCAAATATTAACTGTTTTTAACCATAAATAATTTCTCATTTTCTTTTTTGCTTCTTCCACTTTGGAGAGTGCTGCGCGCTTTGTCAAAAGAATATACAGCTTCAAAGCGTTCATCTGAAATTGAATAACTTGAAATTATCACGATGTTATTTTTAGCCATTACAAATGCCCAGTCATAAAATTCTTGACTATCGAATTGATTAATATAACCTTTTTGGTGACTTTCTTCATAAGGTGGGTCAAGATATAGAATAGCTCCAGAAACATCACTAAAAGCGTGATAACTTTTGCTTGTAGCTTTTATTTTATTTAATTTTTGAAGTTGTTGAATTCGTTGAAGTTGTTCAAGTCGTTCAAGTTGTTGAAGTCGTTGAATTTGTTGAAATTGTTTGTACTTTTCAATCGATCTCTTATATGTTTTGGTCTGTTTATAACCACTAAAAACGTCATGCTTTTCAATTATTTCTTTAGCTAGATTATATTTTAAATCTGAAATTTCTTTAGAATATAAATAATCTCTCTTTTTATTACCGAAAGAGTTAATCAGCAACTTCAAAAAGTCATCTGTTGTCTTGTTTTCTTTCTCCT
>NZ_SZWM01000690.1:0-670 GCF_005280805.1 Citrobacter sp. TBCS-14 | reverse complement strand
GAAGCCCAGAATGCTCAGCAGGCTGACGAAGATGTTGTACAGCGATACATACAGGCTGACGGTTGCACGGATGTAGTTGGTTTCACCACCACGGATGATGTTGCTGGTTTCAAACAGGATGGCACCTGAAGAAATCAGGATAAACACCGCGCTAATCGCCAGATGCAGCGCTGGCAGTTGCAGGAAGATATTCGCAACCATACCAATCAGCACCACCACGATACCTGCCATCAGCATACCGCCGAGGAAGGACATGTCTTTACGCGTGGTCAGAACATACGCAGAGCAGCTGAAGAAGACCAGCGCCGTACCACCCAGTGCCATACCGATCACGTCACCCATACCTGCCGACAGGTAAGTGTTCAGAATCGGTCCCAGGATGTAACCCAGGAAACCGGTGAAAGCGAAAGCAGACAGAATACCTACTGGTTTATCTGCCGTTTTGTAGGTCAGGAACATCAGACCATACATACCAACCAGCGTCAGAATCAGACCCGGAGATGGCAGCATCAGTACTGTACTGGCAGTTGCGGTGATCGCTGAAAACGCCAGCGTCAGGCTGAGCAGGAAATAGGTATTACGCAGCACCTTATGTGTGCTGAGTAGCGATGTACGATCGCGCGAAGAACTAATAATACGATCCATGAGTCACTCTCTTATGACAGATGTA
>NZ_SZWM01000258.1:310-647 GCF_005280805.1 Citrobacter sp. TBCS-14 | reverse complement strand
CACAAACGCGCGCTGCATGGCTAACACGATGATTACCGGAGGGATGAGCGTCAGCAGCATGGCTGCCATTACCTGGTTCCACTGCGTGGTGCCTTCACCGGTGGCAATCATGCCTTTGATGCCCGCCACCGCAGTGCCCAAATTGACGTCGGTAATAATTAACAACGGCCATAGATACTGGTTCCAGCCGTAGATAAAGGTGATCACGAACAGCGCCGCCAGATTGGTTTTTGACAGCGGTAGTACGATATCGCGGAAAAAACGCATCGGTGACGCGCCGTCAATACGCGCCGCCTCAACCAGCTCATCCGGCAGGGTCATAAAGAACTGACGGAAC
>NZ_SZWM01000258.1:0-212 GCF_005280805.1 Citrobacter sp. TBCS-14 | reverse complement strand
AAATACGCACCTCAACCGGTAGCATCAGGGTGATAAAAATCATCCAGAAGAACAGGTTGCGCAGCGGAAAGCGGAACCAGACGATGGCGAATGCGGAGAGCATAGAGACGGTAATTTTCCCTACCGTAATGCTGAACGCCATGATGAAACTGTTGAGCATCATCAGCCAGAACGGTGCGCTGTTGACGCCCACGCCGTTGACCCAGATGTAT
>NZ_SZWM01001006.1:0-397 GCF_005280805.1 Citrobacter sp. TBCS-14 | reverse complement strand
ACCGTCCACCTCCAGAGAACAGGCCGCCGTCACGCATCTGCCCGGTCACCACGTCCATTGCCGCCTTGCGGGCAACGTCATAAACAGCCTTCAGCGCCTGTGGTCCTATCTGGCCGTTCGTGCCATCGTTATTGATCACCACATGGTTATTCTGTTCAAACTTCCCGGACGCCTGCGACCGGCTGTCCGCCATACTGCCCGGTGTACCGACATAACCGCCGGTGGCATAGCCGCGCATCAGCCGGTAAAGATTCCCCACACCAATCCGGCTGGTTGCCTCTTTCGTGAAGACAAATTCACCACGGTGAACAATCCCCGCAGGCTCATATTTGCCACCGGTTCCCGTAAATCCTCCGGTCGCAAAATGGAATTTTTCCGCAGCTGCCTGAATGGCTGT
>NZ_SZWM01000382.1:0-646 GCF_005280805.1 Citrobacter sp. TBCS-14 | reverse complement strand
ACCCGAATTGCTAGTTGATTATTTAGCCATGACTTGATACCCGATAGAATATCTTAAAGTCTCTGGTTCCAGTGATTTAGCTGATTTTAACAGTAAAGAATACGCTAAAAGTATCATCTCTAATTTCAATTGAAAACCTTGAGGCGAACGACTTTTACAACGCTCAGCTCCTAGATTTGTCAAAAAAGAGAAAACTCGCTCAATCACTTTTCTACGTTTTGAAAAATTAGGGAAAAGGATTTTCTTTTGCTTCATGTTCTTCCTGACAGGTGTCATTAGATCAATTCCTTTTAATTCCAGCCTATCATGCAGTGACTGACCTAGATATCCCATATCTCCAAGGACTGTTGGTGTCCCAAATTGACTCAACACTTCCTCGGTCATTGAACTATCAGCCATTGAAGCAGGAGTAATTGTGTAGTCTATGACATAGCCTGATTCACTGACTAAAGCATGACATTTACATCCATAGAAGTACTGTCCCTTTGTAGCATTGTAGCCAACATTTGCATAATCTCCAAGAACTTTGCTTCTGAAATTACGAATAGGCTGACACAAAGGAATGGGGAAGCTGTCAATAATGGATACACTAATTCCTTCAACCTCTTTAAAGACGAGTGCTTGGCGAATGACTTGGATACTCGGT
>NZ_SZWM01001000.1:0-625 GCF_005280805.1 Citrobacter sp. TBCS-14 | reverse complement strand
AAGATTCAAGACTGGCATTATGATAAGGGTATCCCCTTCGACTGAAAGAGTGAGTCATCCCATAATACTTAAGCAACTCTTCATACTCTAGACTCGTATACTGGCTTCCTTGGTCAGAATGAAGAATAACAGCTTCTGGATAGTCTTGTGATTTAATGGCCTTATTTAAAGTTCTTTGCACTAATTCTACAGTCATTCGCTTGCCCAAATCCCAAGCAATGACTTTTTTAGTATAACGATCCATAATGGTTGAGAGATAAGCCCATCCTTGTTGAGTAGGAATATAAGTAATGTCGGTTGACCAAACCTTATTTTTCTTTGTAGGTTCAGTCTGTATGAGATTTTTTCGATTGATGTGATCACTTAGTGAGTATCCAGGCTTAAATTTCTTAATGACTACAGACTTGAGTTGAAGTTGCTTCATTAGCTTCTGTACCAGTTTTAACCCGACTTTTTCCCCTTGTTTAAGTAGAAGATGATGAATTTTAGGAGCACCATAGATTCCTCGGTTAGCATTGAAGAGTTGAGAAATTTTGAGTGACAGGTATTGTCTCCTTAATTGAGTTTTAGATGGATGTCGAAAACCCAGAGAAAAGGCGAGCACGCGGTTTGAGGGCTTTTGTCC
>NZ_SZWM01000999.1:0-614 GCF_005280805.1 Citrobacter sp. TBCS-14 | reverse complement strand
CAGTGGTGGACCATTCTAAAAGTCAATTCTCAAATGTTGTTTTCAATGAACGATTCAGGCAGTATGCAAAAGATGCTGGATTTAAACCCATTGCTTGTCGGCCATTCAGACCTCAAACCAAAGGTAAAGTAGAAGCGCTTGCGAGAACTGTTGACCGCCTGCTTGTCTTTAACAATGAGTTTGAAGACCTTGAAGAATTACAAGCACTGGTCCAACAATTGATGGAAGATTTGAATCATAAAGAAATCTCTCAAGCGATTGGAACCTCACCTTCTGAACGTCTTGACCAAGAGGCGTTGAATCTCAAGGCTTTTGATTTAGAGCTTCTCAAAGTTTATAGTCAATTGAGTGTTCCTTTGACTCGAAAAGTCTCTAAAGAGGCACTTGTGATCTTTGAAGGGCGTAAATATTCAGTGCCGGTTAAATATATTGGACAGACCGTAACCTGTGAAAAAGAACAAGAGGACCTTAAAGTCTATTGTGACCAACGCTTGATTGCTCGTCATCCTTTAAGCGACCGTCCCTTTAATTATCGCCGTGAAGATTACGTTGAAATTCTTAAATCAGATGTCTTCAAACATCTTGAAGAAGACGAACTAGAGGCTTATGTGGAT
>NZ_SZWM01001002.1:0-619 GCF_005280805.1 Citrobacter sp. TBCS-14 | reverse complement strand
CGTCTTTATTGAAAATGGCAGCAGCAATGCGCTGCTGGCCAGAACGTTGGCAGAACAAAAAGATGTCACCATCATCACGGTCAGTAGCTACATCGCGCACCTGCTCAAAGAAACACCGTGTGAAGTCATTCTCCTCGGTGGGATCTATCAGAAAAAAAGCGAGAGCATGGTCGGACCGCTGACTCGCCAGTTTATTCAGCAGGTACATTTCAGTAAAGCCTTTATCGGTATTGACGGCTGGCAGGCTGACACCGGCTTCACCGGGCGTGATATGATGCGCTCTGATGTGGTTAATGCGGTTCTGGAAAAAGGCGCTGAGGTGATTGTACTCACCGATAGCTCTAAATTTGAGGCCATTCATCCATACACGCTGGGCCCGTTAGACAGATTCAGTCGCGTAGTCACGGACTCCAGACTCAGCGCCAGCGTGCAAATGCAACTTGAACACTCGGGTTTAACCGTCAATATCATTGATGCTCACGCATAATACTTCAGCAGATGATTTGTCCGCGGGCAGATCATCTTCTCTCTGAGACTTATCCGACAGTCCAATTAAGACTTTTTACCTGTCGTTAACAGGATAAAGTCGTAGAATTAATGTTAGCGATATAACAGGAGC
>NZ_SZWM01000357.1:0-579 GCF_005280805.1 Citrobacter sp. TBCS-14 | reverse complement strand
TAGGCTTTTCCTTATGAGAAAAGACATCCTAGAAAGTATAACCGAACATCTTATGACTGGAATTAAACCTAATTTCGCTGATATTGCCAGACGCTATAATTGTGACTATCGGACGGTCAAACGTTATTATGACCTCGGAAAAGAAAAGACCCTTGAAGAAGCTTCAAAACGAAGGGTCCCACCGTCACTTATTGAGAACTATAAATCAATCATTGAAGATAAACTCAAGCTTGGCTGCTCTGTGCGCTCAATTTACTACTTCATCCAACTAAAAGGCTATCAAGGCTCATATACGACCGTCAAACGCTATGCCAGATTGATTCGAGAATCCTGCAAACATAAAGCAACGATTCGAATTGAAACAACGCCTGGACTTTCTGCTCAAGTCGACTGGAAAGAAAATTTAAAACTGATCTCACGCAATGGTGAAGTGTTTACGATTAATATCTTTCTGTATATTCTTGGCTACTCTCGGATGAAGTATCTTCAATTGACCGTCGACCGTCTCCAACCCACACTCTTTGAGTGTCTCAAAGAATGGTGCTAAAGGTCCGGTTGCTGCTAACGTAGTTACTACAG
>NZ_SZWM01001254.1:0-469 GCF_005280805.1 Citrobacter sp. TBCS-14 | reverse complement strand
AGGGTTAATTAATTTTTTTAATAGTGCACAATCAGATAATTGCAAAGGGGGAATAATAGAATATCTTAACGATAAATCCTTTGATGAAAAAACAAATATAAAAGATTACATTTATAACATTGAGAAAACTTACTCTGGCAGCGGCATTATTAACCTTATGTCAGCCGGAAATATCATGCACAATCATGCCGAGACCGTGTTGATGAAGTCACACAGGAATTCGTAGCTGTCCTGATCATCAATGCCGATACGGGTTTTCACCGTTACCGGAATCGACACCGCGTCGCGCATCGCCTTCACGCAATCGGCGACCAGCTGCGCATTCCCCATCAGGCAAGCGCCAAACATGCCATTCTGCACGCGGTCGGAAGGACAACCCACGTTGAGATTGATTTCGTCATAACCCCGCTGTTCAGCGAGCTTTGCGCACTGCGCCAGCGCCGCAGGATCGCTCCCGCCCAGTTGCAAT
>NZ_SZWM01001003.1:0-577 GCF_005280805.1 Citrobacter sp. TBCS-14 | reverse complement strand
ATTCATCTCTTTATTCTACTCCTAATTATATAAAATCGGTTCTGTTGCAAAGTTTTCCAAAAAATCTATTTTAGTGTAAAATTGAGAAAAAAGACAGAGAGGACAGAGTAATGAATCATTTTAAAGGCAAACAATTCAAAAAAGACGTCATTATTGTCGCTGTTGGTTACTACCTGCGTTACAATCTAAGCTATCGTGAAGTTCAGGAATTGTTATATGATCGTGGAATAAATGTTTGTCATACTACGATTTATCGTTGGGTGCAAGAGTACAGCAAAGTCCTCTATTATCTTTGGAAGAAGAAAAATAGACAATCCTTCTATTCATGGAAAATGGACGAAACCTATATCAAAATTAAGGGACGTTGGCATTATCTTTATCGTGCAATTGATGCGGACGGCTTAACCTTAGATATCTGGTTACGAAAGAAACGGGATACGCAAGCAGCCTATGCTTTCTTAAAACGACTCCATAAACAGTTTGGTGAGCCGAAAGCAATTGTGACCGATAAAGCACCTTCTCTTGGCTCCGCCTTTAGAAAGTTACAGAGTGTGGGTTTATATACTAAGACAGAGCA
>NZ_SZWM01001005.1:0-575 GCF_005280805.1 Citrobacter sp. TBCS-14 | reverse complement strand
TCCTTCAGGGCACTGAAGCTGTAGCGGAACGGCGCTAGTGACGTTAGACATGTTCAAAGCTGTCCAATCACTAACGTCTCCATCTACACTAAGTAATTTAACATTGATATTTTCTGCATTAACTTGGTCTAATGTCGTAACGTTTCGAGGTTTTTCGCTTGAAACTACACCTGTTCCGTCAGTTGTCCTGATGTCAATCAAAACTTTTAGAACTCCAGAACTATTATTTAAATCGACATTATTGCTATTATTTGAAGTTTCAGCCGATAAAGTAACAGGGTGCGCTGTTTGAGTTAAGTCAATATTTGCATGGATATAGTTGACAGAATTCCCCTTTAAAGCTACTGTTTCGTTTGATAGTTCAAAATATCTTCCGCCAGCAATAATTGAAGTATTAGTATATTGTACGTTTAGAGCTGTGTTTATTGGATTAGACCAGTCTTTTCGTCTAATTGTTCCATAGTCCATTCCAGTCAACATCATGTATAATTTTCCGTCATTGTTTGAACCTACTGGAAACTCTGTACCACTTGGACTGAAAAACGTGAAGTTTTTAATTGTCATTTTTAACCTTT
>NZ_SZWM01001004.1:0-548 GCF_005280805.1 Citrobacter sp. TBCS-14 | reverse complement strand
CCTTTACTTTTTCCACTAGTTCGCTATCTGGTTCTTTTTTTGATTTATTGACGCAAGTGAATACTGAATCAACGTATGAAAAGTTTAAATCATCGTCAAACTGATATCCACGCGCTTTGACTGATAACTTAGAGAAGTCGTTATGCTTGCCACGTTTAGGGCTTAACATTAACATAAATTCTGCCCATGCTGTTAGAGTAGAACCACCCAAGGCGTCACTAGGCTTTACCATATATGCTTTATCGTCCATTGAGTTTGCATAAGCTGATTTGTTTGCATGAGCTACTAACAAGAAAGTAACGTCTTGGAAAAGTAACTTTAAGCGTGTAATTCTCCTAAGCATTGGTTCAAAGTCTTTACCGTAGATAATGTCTCCATTTCTTAGCATTGTCATTAAATTATCCAAGATCACGAATTTTATATCATTTTCTTTAATGTATTCATATAATAAGTTCATGTGGTGCGAATCATCAAGCATAAACTCTCCACCTGTCAAAAAATGTAAGTCTTCTGGTGCATTATCTTTATTTCTAAGCCTTTTGTTTAAC
>NZ_SZWM01000257.1:420-682 GCF_005280805.1 Citrobacter sp. TBCS-14 | reverse complement strand
GGGTATGCAGGCGGCTTTTGTAGATATTGGGCTGGATAAAGCCGCATTTCTCCACGCATCAGACATCATGCCGCATACCGAATGCGTAGCGGGTGAAGAACAAAAACAGTTCACTGTACGCGATATCTCCGAACTTGTGCGTCAGGGGCAAGACCTGATGGTACAGGTGGTGAAAGATCCTCTGGGCACGAAGGGCGCACGCCTGACAACGGACATCACGCTACCTTCCCGTTATCTCGTCTTTATGCCGGGGGCGTCGCAC
>NZ_SZWM01000257.1:0-224 GCF_005280805.1 Citrobacter sp. TBCS-14 | reverse complement strand
GCCACAAACGCGCTACCAGATGTATGGTGAATTGGCACTGGCACAGCGCGTTCTGCGTGATTTTGCTGATGCTCAGTTAGACCGAATTCGCGTTGATTCCCGTCTGACTTATGAAGCGTTGCTGGAATTTACGGCGGAATACATCCCGGAGATGACCAGCAAACTGGAACATTACAGCGGACGCCAACCGATTTTCGATCTCTTCGACGTTGAGAATGAAATCC
>NZ_SZWM01000890.1:0-540 GCF_005280805.1 Citrobacter sp. TBCS-14 | reverse complement strand
GCAACAGTAGGGTCAATTTTATCTTTTTCAAGTTTTTTAGTATACATATAGTCCCCATTTTGTCCGATTTTAACAGCAGTATTATTTAAAGCCCACTGCATGACTTTTTGGTTATGGATAAGTTTATTTTCCGCTAACTTAGATTTTAATAGCTTGATATAGTCACTCATTGAGAAACCTTGTCGAATTGCTCTTTGGTTGTCTCCATCTTTGTCAAAGAAATAACGCTCAATCAGCCCTTTTAAAATTTCATAGCGAGCTGGGTCGTATCCGACTTTTCTAAGTCTGCACCCTGTTTTGGTTCTAAAGTCATTAATATGCGGTATTAAGTCGTTCACATTGATGTATTCCGTATCAAGTAAGATTAGTTCGCCTCTGTCAACGAATTCAGTCCATAACTCTTGTTGTTCTGTGTCCAGTTGCTCATATTGAGACCGTACAGAGAAAGTTAGCGTATGGCTGTAAGTTTTACCCTCTAACTCACAAACGAACGATACAGCGGTTAAATCGCCAATTAAGGATAGGTCAATTCCGACATAA
>NZ_SZWM01001147.1:0-543 GCF_005280805.1 Citrobacter sp. TBCS-14 | reverse complement strand
TTGCAATGGTTGTTTTTCACGCAATCGTTAACCTGATTGGCTTACGCCACAACAGAGCGTAAAATAACGCCGTTTTTGAATGAACGAGACTACGATGAGCGATCTGTTTACCTCTCCCGACCATACTCTTGATGCCCAGGGACTGCGCTGCCCGGAACCGGTGATGATGGTGCGTAAAACCGTACGTGGCATGCAGGCCGGTGAAACACTGCTGATTGTCGCCGACGATCCGGCAACAACCCGCGATATTCCTGGCTTCTGTACCTTTATGGAGCATGAGCTGGTGGCTAAAGAGACCGACTCGCTGCCGTACCGCTATCTGCTGCGTAAAGGTCAGTAGTTTTGTTTGCCGGATGGCGCTAACGCTTATCCGGCAAACAAAGAACGTGTAACCCGTAGGCCGGATAGGGCAACGCCGTCATCCGGCAAAAACTATCCTTTACGTAACAACCGCAGCGCGTTAGCAGTCACCAGTACCGTCGCCCCCGTATCTGCCAGTACCGCCAGCCACAGTCCGGTTATCCCGAGCAGCGTGGTGACGAG
>NZ_SZWM01000888.1:0-540 GCF_005280805.1 Citrobacter sp. TBCS-14 | reverse complement strand
CTGAAATTGATGAAGAGGTTCGTTTTGAAGCTCAGGATATCCCGCTGGATATCGTTTATGAAGATGACGACATTCTTGTCATCAACAAACCTCGTGACCTTGTAGTGCATCCGGGCGCCGGGAATCCTGATGGTACGGTATTGAATGCGTTGTTGCATTACTACCCGCCAATTGCGGATGTCCCACGAGCCGGTATTGTGCACCGTCTGGATAAAGACACAACCGGACTTATGGTTGTGGCAAAAACTGTCCCGGCGCAAACGCGCCTGGTCGAGTCATTGCAGCTGCGCGAAATCACTCGTGAGTATGAAGCCGTGGCGATTGGCCATATGACAGCGGGCGGTACAGTCGAAGAACCGATCAGCCGTCATCCAACCAAACGTACGCATATGTCAGTGCATCCAATGGGGAAACCTGCGGTAACGCACTATCGCATTATGGAGCATTTCCGTGTGCACACGCGTCTGCGGTTGCGTCTGGAAACCGGACGTACGCACCAGATCCGCGTGCACATGGCGCATATCACCCATCCGCTGGTGG
>NZ_SZWM01001152.1:0-532 GCF_005280805.1 Citrobacter sp. TBCS-14 | reverse complement strand
ATTTAGCTAATGAAATTGATTTATCTTGGTTCAAATAATATCTAAACGATTAAATCAAGATAGTATAAACAAATTCATAAAAGAAAAAAATGGAATTAAGTATTGACAAATATAAAATAATTTGATATCATGATATAAGAAAAGGAGAAATAAATGAAAATTTACTATGTGGCACTAACAACTGATAAAGACACAGTGGCTAAAAATTATAGCGGAAAACGATTATCTCTTTATACAAAAAAACACGAAGCTATTAAGACTTGTGTTTTATTAAATTATCAATGGGAGCTATTTTTCGGAAATGGAGCAAAAGAAGAAAAGCCGTTCAAAGTTTATTGCGTAGAATCAGAGCCAATGGAGGTAACTAGTGACTAAATTGAGAAAAAACCAGGTGGCATTAGTCGTAGGATTAAAAAAGGTTATAAATTGAGAGGCATGAAAGTTGAATTTATTTGATAAAGTAAGTACAGCTAAGGAGCTTAATAGGTTTAAGGCTTGACTTTTCAAGTCTTTTTTGTTATTATATACTAAA
>NZ_SZWM01000886.1:0-527 GCF_005280805.1 Citrobacter sp. TBCS-14 | reverse complement strand
GCCCGGCTGCGAATCCCCCAAAAAATCAAAAAGAAAAATCTCGCTAAATCTTGCTAAATCTCGCTAAATCTCGCTAAATCTCGCTAAATCTCAAATAAAAAGGAAATTATATGGCTATATGCTAATATTTTGGCTCGTATGAGCGTGTTTATATCATTACGATATAATTTAAGTCTAATTAACTTAACGCTCACAGGAACGAAAATATAGGCTTTAAACGATATAACCACATTTAAAAGAAAGGATAATATGCAAACACAAAAAGGTGGCAGACCCACAATTTTACCTAAGATGTATGAAGAACCGCTTTTTAGCCAAATCATTGATAAAATTGAATCAGGCTGTAATGACAGAGAAATCTACACCAGTTTGCATTGTTCGGCTAAAACTTTTAGAAAGTGGCGAGATGACAATATAAAGGCGTATGACGAAGCTAAAAGCATTGCTAGGGGAAATCTATTAGAACTAGCCGAAAGTGCCTTAGCGAGCAAACTGACAGTCAGAACGCTAAAAGAAACAGAAACAAT
>NZ_SZWM01000887.1:0-492 GCF_005280805.1 Citrobacter sp. TBCS-14 | reverse complement strand
AGTTTATGGTAGAAAGGGGAAAAATTGAACTTATTCGGAAAAGTGGTATCATTTTCACGTGGAAAGCTAAACAATGATACTCAAAGAGTTACAGCGTGGCAAAACGAAGCGGTAGAATATACAAGTGCCTTTGTGACTAACATTCATAATAAAATCGCTAATGAAATAACAAAAGTAGAATTTAATCATGTTAAATATAAAAAGTCTGATGTTGGTTCTGATACTTTGATTAGTATGGCAGGTTCTGACTTAGACGAGGTTCTAAACTGGAGTTCTAAGGGCGAACACAATAGCATGGAGTTTTGGCAGAAAGTAATTAAAAAGTTGCTATGCACGCGCTATGTTGACCTGTACCCTATATTTGATAGTGAAACAGGAGATCTATTAGACCTACTATTTGCTAACGATAAAAAAGAATATAAACCTGAAGAATTAGTAAGGCTTATCAGTCCTTTTTATATCAATGAGGATACAAGTATTTTAGATAATGCT
>NZ_SZWM01000885.1:0-517 GCF_005280805.1 Citrobacter sp. TBCS-14 | reverse complement strand
GGTGATTCCGGGGTAATCATCGGGGCTGAGACTATCGGTGGAAAAAGTATTGTCCCTGACTGGTCAGGCTACGTTATGGAGCTGCTGCCTGCGGCGACTTATAACGAAGGGCTGTTAGTTTCAAACTCGACTGACTTCACCGCCATATCCAACCAGGCTGCGCTGATGACCTGTGCCTGGTCCGGGCGAATTACGGTTAACGGTAGCGCTGCGCTTCCGGTCAGCGGTATTCCTTTCGGTAAATGGGATAACCCGAATGTATCGGTGGGATTTGATGGCGGCAATATCATCGTGCGCGATATTTCCTACACAGGGCGGGACGATGTGGCCGGAACGACGACGATTGACCTGGTGATATTCAATCAGACCGCACCTGTCGGTGGCGATGGTATCACGATGACCAACGCCGCAGGCCAGGTAACATTCTCCACGCTGAAACGCCCCTTTGTGTATGACCGACAAATCCAGATCACTGATGCCTTTCAGGATATTGGCGGCGGGTTCTGCCAGATAGTCT
>NZ_SZWM01000040.1:0-503 GCF_005280805.1 Citrobacter sp. TBCS-14 | reverse complement strand
TAAATTATTTGCATTGATTGAATCTTTAAGTGATAAATCGTTTGCAGAAATACTATCTAAAGTACTAGCCTGAAGAATTGGCTTAATGCTTGTTACACCAGTTCCTGAAGTCGTAACAACATCAAAACAAACTTTCAAAACGCCAGAACCGTTGTTTATATCAACACCGTTACTATTATTTGATGTTTCTGCTGATAAACTTACAGGGTTTGCTGTTTGCGTTAAGTCAATATTTGCATGGATATAATTAACTGCATTACCTTTTAAGGCAACAGTTTCATTCAATAGTTCAAAATACCTCCCGCCTGCAACGATTGATGTGTTAACATATTGCACGTTAAGGGCTGTATTTAATGGACTTTTCCAATCTTTGCGCCTAATTGTTCTATAGCCCATTCCAGTCAACATCATGTATAGTTTTCCGTCATTATTAGAACCGACTGGAAACTCTGTACCATTTGGACTGAAAAACGTGAAGTTTTTAATTGTCATTTTTAACCTTT
>NZ_SZWM01000883.1:0-498 GCF_005280805.1 Citrobacter sp. TBCS-14 | reverse complement strand
TAACGTATCAATAAGCCAGTCATCTTTTAAATTTATTAAGTCTTCACGCTCTTTTAAGTGCTTGGCTGTCTGTACTTTTTCAAATATATTGGTCACTTTTTAATTCTCCCCTTTTGGTTTATAGTTTTCAATACATATATTCCGTGTAATGTATTTTCTTGGCTAGTACACCATTCTAGGTTATTTAAATCGTTATTTTGCTTGTTTCCGTCAATATGGTTTACTATTTTTTTATTTTCTGGGTTAGGAATAAAAGCGAATGCTAATAATCTATGTTTTTTCACTTTCAAAGTTCTATTATCAAAACTTGCTGAAAATTGATAATAACCGTCTTTATCTTTGCTCTCTTTTTTTTGTTTACCGTTTTTAGAAAATAGTTTTCCGTCTTTTGTTAATGTGTATCTTTCTAACACTTTTTTATATAATTCATCATTAAACTTCATTTCTTTCTCCTTTAGTATATAATAACAAAAAAGACTTGAAAAGTCAAGCCTTAAA
>NZ_SZWM01001150.1:0-475 GCF_005280805.1 Citrobacter sp. TBCS-14 | reverse complement strand
TCGTGTCGTGCCGAAAGACAAACCAATCTATGTGCAAAATGACCATGATGCACACGTACTGCGGGGGCAGGGTTTCACACAACTCACCGTGCTGACGCAAAATACCGTGGTCGGCGCTATCACTCTGCGTAAAACCGACGGCCAGCACGGCTCAGATCGCGCCTATGCCATTCCACAAATGGCAGAACGCCTGGGTGATGCCTGTGGCGTTATCTTTATGCATCCGGCGGAAAAAACGCTGTATCTGGTCGGGGACACCCTCTGGCGCGACGAGGTGGAAGCCAACATGCATACCTTCCAGCCAGGCGTGGTCATTCTGAACGCAGGCTTTGCCCACGTTATCGGGTTTGGCCCAATTATCATGGGCGCGGAAGATGTGCTGAAAACCCACTTCACCTTACCCGAAGCACACATTGTGGCGACCCATATGGAGGCGATTAACCATTGTCTGTTGACCCGCGCGGCCCTGAAAGAG
>NZ_SZWM01000256.1:233-566 GCF_005280805.1 Citrobacter sp. TBCS-14 | reverse complement strand
TGGATGGCTTATAAAAACGAGATTAAGGCGGTTGATGTGACAACCGACCCTGAGCATGTTAACTGGCCTGTTCCCCCTGAGGTGTAGGCCATTTAATACACAGGCTGTTGATGAATTTACTTTCCTCAATAGCCCGATATCAAATGGCCTGAACTATCCGTTTAGTTTGCCATTCCCCACGTGGGTAGCCCATCGCTACCCACAACACGCTTCATTCCCTCCGGTGGTACACCTAAAAACTCCAGAGCCATATCGTCATCGACGGGCTTAATATCATCAGGCAAAACGCCATTTGCACGGTATGCGTCGAGTAACACTGTCGGATAAAATTGA
>NZ_SZWM01000256.1:0-227 GCF_005280805.1 Citrobacter sp. TBCS-14 | reverse complement strand
TCGTTGACGCGCTATAAAAGTAAATATTCATTATCACCACCCCTTCGCATACCAGTTACATGTCAAATTCGCCGGATTGACGTTATTACCTTCTGCGGTTGCGCAGCCGACTCTGAATTTTGAATTACTGACAGGGAATGCCTGTGAAATCTCAGCATATGATGTGTCATTCGGATCTGAGCTAATCACAACGAACGCACAACGGTTCGGGAACGGGATGACAAAAT
>NZ_SZWM01000432.1:0-486 GCF_005280805.1 Citrobacter sp. TBCS-14 | reverse complement strand
GGCGATCGTGGCCTGAACGCTCAGATCCCACCAGTGATTGTTGAACGCGTAACGCGCCAGTTGTGCCTGTTCAGACTTCGTGCGGCTGGTAACCAGATTCGCCCACTCACTGCGCGCGGTATTGTCCAGGTTCCAGTACATCAGTTCTCGAACACGCGCCATTTCTGGTCCCTGAGTTAGCGCAGAGTCAACGTTGTCCGGCGCTTTATCCACTTTCAGCGCGTACTCTTCGCCCAGACGCTGTGCCGCCACCATCGGGTAGAAACCGCGCTGCTGCATAAGCTGATGCAGGATCTCTTTGGCTTCCGCATCGCGTCCGCGCTCCAGCAGCAGATCCGCCTGCCAGTAGCGCCATTCATCTTTTTCTTTGGCTTCCATTGGCAAACGCGCCAGCCAGGTATTCAGGCCACGGCGATCGCCGGTTCCCAGCGCCATGCGCACACGGCGCTCCACAAGCGTTGTGGAATTCGAGCGCATAATGGCATC
>NZ_SZWM01000356.1:0-486 GCF_005280805.1 Citrobacter sp. TBCS-14 | reverse complement strand
ATGCAAGACCTTACAAAAGTTGATGCCTTTGAATGGAAAACTAACAGCAACATGATTTTGGTAGAAACACTAACAAGCGGTCATGTTGAAACTTATAACGCTGGTGCAGTAATTACAGTAGCATAAGAATAAAATGGAGGAAGTAAATGATAGATTATATTAAGGTCTATTGTGGTATTCCGATTTTAGTAACAGCTTATGATAGTAAACTTATCTTATTCCGTTCAATAGCTATTAAATTGCTAGAAAAAAATGGTATTAAAGCTGACGAAACAAGCGTATTAGTTAAAGACTTTATTTCTTGTTATTGTCGGCTTAATATTGTTGATGAACCAGCAGAACAATGGCGAAATGCTGAAATGAAACGTTTGGCTTCTTTGCAAGAGTTAATGTATTATGGAGGTATTTAATGATATTCTCACAAGTTACATTACAGGTAGAAACGACTGTTAAGAAGAAGAACGGTGCAGAAGCTAATGTTATAAA
>NZ_SZWM01000431.1:0-407 GCF_005280805.1 Citrobacter sp. TBCS-14 | reverse complement strand
CTGCGTGCCGGAGATATCATTCTCACCGGAGCGTTAGGCCCGATGGTGGCGGTGAATGCGGGCGATCGTTTCGAGGCCCATATCGAGGGTATTGGTTCAGTCGCCGCCACCTTTTCAGCGGCGGTTACAAAAGGAAGTCAGTCATGAGTAAGCGTAAGGTGGCCATTATCGGCTCCGCTATATAATAGCAATTATGACCAAGATTACAATTGAGGCCTTCGTTTTTTGTAAAGTTATAACTCATTGTTAATTAAGTAGTTATTTATGGTGGGAAGTTTTTAGCCTTAAGATTCCTTTTCTATAGACGTAAATTTTCAGAGAGAACTGTGTCAATTTTAAATGATACCTTTTTGCTTATAGTGTGATCACCGCATACGGTGGCTTTCTCCGAAGTAGCTAGTCCGTTT
>NZ_SZWM01000430.1:0-483 GCF_005280805.1 Citrobacter sp. TBCS-14 | reverse complement strand
CATTTACATCTGTATTGATTAAAATATAATTCTGTACCTGTTCCGTCTTAAACACAATTGCAGTATATTCATTTCCAATATCGTCTAAAAATCTAACTCCAGTAGGTGTTTTAGGTAGTTTCGGATATAATATCCCCATAAAACTAAATATTTCGTCTTTTATATCCCAACGACTTAAACGCTCTATGTTTGTTTCTCCATAATAAGTGTAAGAAGTTCCTTTGACATACTTATAGTATCCTGGTGCTGTTCCGCCATAAATTTTAGACTTTCCAGAAATAACTTTACCATTTTGAACCATATCGAAAGTTAAGTTTTCGTAAGTGTACCACTTTGTAATTATATCAAAAGTTATCTTTTCGCTGAAAGTTCCGTTCTTGCCATAACCCTCTGTCTTTGTAATGTCTGCTAAAGCTAAATCAGCATATACCTGAAAAATCTCTGTTTGATATTCAAGTGTAACGAATTTTTGGTTAAGAATAT
>NZ_SZWM01000429.1:0-482 GCF_005280805.1 Citrobacter sp. TBCS-14 | reverse complement strand
TGCCGTGCTATTTCTGTCTGAAATTTAATAAAAACATAACAACATATAGTTCGCTCAATATGGAGTGCAATTTCAGGCTTCTTTAGTGGCATATTCAACTCTGTTCGTAGTGTCGTTAGTGGAGTATTTAGTGCCATAGGTAACTTTGCTTCAAACGCTTGGTCAAGAATTTCAGGTGTATTTAGCGGAGTCGGTAGTTTCTTTAGCGGAGTATTCAATGGTGCTAAAAATGCAGTTAATGGAGTGTTCAGCGCTTTTGGTGGTTTCGCTTCTAATGCTTACAACGCAATAACAGGAGTATTTAATGGGCTTGGTAGTTTCTTTAGTGGACTATTTGGAGGAATCAAGCATACGATAGACAGCGTTCTAGGTGGCGTCACAGGTACGATTGAAAAAGTATCAGGATCAATTAATGGTATTGCAGGTAAACTTGGCGGAATGTTCAAAGGTTCTATGGTAGTAGGCTTAACAGATGTTAATTT
>NZ_SZWM01000428.1:0-390 GCF_005280805.1 Citrobacter sp. TBCS-14 | reverse complement strand
AGTGCCTCATTGCGTCGCTTTTTGCTGTCCCACAATATTTTTTTTCTGCCATCCACCCATTTTTCGACCTGCTCTTCGGCAGTCAGCTGCTGCGCTTCGGTCAGATCAAAAATATCGGGGTTATTTGGGGAGTGAACGGCACCGGGAAGCGGTTCATCCCCTTCCGGCGTCAGTGTGAAGCGGTTATAAATCTGCTCTTTCGCGGTATCCGTCACAACTGCCATTGCTTTGGCGGTACCAGTTTTTTCCTTAGTCCTTTCTGGTACCGCCCTTTTTACAAAACAGAGAAAAGTATCCCCGGATGACGGGGTCATAACCCGATCCATCCTGATAGTTGTGGCCACTGATGCTCTTCTCTGTTTTGTGGAGAAACTAACCGACCGTGCAGGG
>NZ_SZWM01000427.1:0-473 GCF_005280805.1 Citrobacter sp. TBCS-14 | reverse complement strand
AGCCGACATTGCTCGCAAAAATAGCCTGCCAGCAGCACCACGTCTTCGCCGCGTTCACGAAGAGGCGGTACCGAAAGGGGAAAGACGCTCAGCCGGTGGAACAAATCCGCACGGAAATTCCCGGCCAACACCTCTTCGCGTAAATCACGGTTCGTCGCCGCCAGCACTCGCACATTCACACGCAAGCTGCGATCGTCACCCACGCGCTGAATATCGCCGTACTGCAATACGCGCAGCAGCTTCGCCTGTAGCGCCAGCGAGAGTTCACCTATCTCATCGAGAAACAGCGTCCCATTGTCGGCCATTTCAAACTTACCGCTACGATTGCTGATAGCCCCGGTAAACGCGCCTTTTACGTGACCAAACAGTTCGCTTTCGGCAACGCTTTCCGGCAACGCCGCGCAGTTCAGATACACCAGTGGATTCACCGCACGCGGCGAACCTTCATGGATAGCTTTAGCCACCAGCTCCTT
>NZ_SZWM01001039.1:0-471 GCF_005280805.1 Citrobacter sp. TBCS-14 | reverse complement strand
TTTTCTTCTGCCCTTAAACTTTTGTAGTTGCTTTTCATATATGAACTTTCTAATATCGTCTTTCTGCTGTTTTTCCTCTTTATCAGACCAACTAACTTTTTGGCCTTTTCGCTTGCCACTTTGATAAACTCGTCTGTTATCATCAGGAAAGCCATTTTTTTCAAAGTACATTCTAGCATATTCAAAGTAATTTAAGCTGTTGATGTACTGCTGACTATCCTTTTTGTGATAATTAAGAGTTATCAATCGTCTTTCAGCTAGTGATTCAAAAGATGTTATCATACTTCTTCTTCAACGAAACCTAAAGCTAACAAAGCTTTATATTCCTCGCTCCCCTCTTTAACTTCAAGAGCATCTTGCTCGAATTTTGTTAATTGTTTAGACTGTCCAGCATAATATAATGCAGTTCCTCCGCTACTATCAGAAAAGTTATAAAACTTAAATTTAGGTTCAATAACTTCATAACCGTTA
>NZ_SZWM01000426.1:0-466 GCF_005280805.1 Citrobacter sp. TBCS-14 | reverse complement strand
ATTCAATAGCGAATGCCCAGCATACTAAAAAGAGCAAGAAGAATAAAGATGATAAGATACCAGTTAGAGCTTATTATTGCAAATGGTGCACTTGTTATCACTTATCAAGTCAGCAAAGATTAAACATTAAGACAGGAGTAATTGGATAATGAAAGATGAATTTACATACTACATAGCTCGATACTTTTCAGATGATTTTGGAGAATTTGAAAGCCGTAAGTTTTATAATAAAAGAGAAGCTCTGGAATGGTTTGAATTGTTACCTGAAAAACAAAGAATTGAACTTAAAAAATATACTGAAATCACTGAGGTTATAGCATAATGACAAATGAAGAATTATACGAAAGAATAAGTAACTCACTAAAAGAGCAAGGTATCGGAATAAGTCAATTTGAATCAAAAGTTAAAGCTGAAACAGGTAAATACCCTAACTTAAAAATGACTAAATCACGTTTGAGTTTACCGA
>NZ_SZWM01000255.1:220-560 GCF_005280805.1 Citrobacter sp. TBCS-14 | reverse complement strand
AATAAAGCCGGAAACAAACCAGGCGATGAGAACGGTAGGCGCGCCGGTGAGAAAACGACTCACCAGAACGGATGGCACGCCGACGCGAACCGTGTCCTGACGCGCTTCGGCCAGCGACAGCCCGACAGGAATAAAGTCGCATGCAGCCTGAGCGTTAATGGCGAACAGGGCAGGTAGCGCCAGATGAGGGGGAATATTCCCCAAACCAATCTGTACGCCGATCAAAACGCCGATAACCTGGGCGATAACCGCACCGGGGCCGAGGAAAGGCGACAGCAGCGGGAAAGAACAAATCAGCGCCAGGGTCACCAGCCCCAGCGGATGGCTGGCTAACGGTGCG
>NZ_SZWM01000255.1:0-210 GCF_005280805.1 Citrobacter sp. TBCS-14 | reverse complement strand
GTCCATGGGCTATCCAGTCACCCAAACCGGAAGCCATAATGATGCCGATCAGTGCCGAGACGAACGCCATAAATGGCAAAATAGTTTTCAGGACGGTATCGATGGTGTCGCGCCCAGACTGGAACAGCACTGCAACGGCTGAACCCATGCCCATGCCAACTTTTGCCAGCAGGCCATCGCTCTGTTCAGTGATTTTTTTGCTGGTGTCGT
>NZ_SZWM01000475.1:0-463 GCF_005280805.1 Citrobacter sp. TBCS-14 | reverse complement strand
TCTTTTCTTCTAGTTCATTGATTAAGAAAAAGAAAGATACTGTAAGGGAAAATAAAACTTTAGAACTTTTGACTGTTTTGGGCAATAATGAAATTGATATAACACAGTTCATGGAAATGGAACTAGAACTTGTTTATAAAATAATCGAACTTATTGCAGAGAAAAAGAAAGAGGAAAAAGAAAAAGAGAAAAGGCGTAAAAGAAAGGGTATGTAATGGCAAGTAATGCAACATTTGAGGTCGAGATATACGGTAATACAACGAAATTCGAGAACTCACTTAAAGGCGTTAATACCGCAATGTCAGGGCTTAGAGGAGAAGCTAAAAACTTACGTGAAGCTCTAAAACTTGACCCCACAAATACCGGGAAAATGGCGCAATTGCAGAAGAACTTACAAACGCAGTTGGGCTTATCACGTGACAAAGCAACAAAATTAAAAGAAGAACTTTCTACGGTTGACAAA
>NZ_SZWM01000041.1:0-466 GCF_005280805.1 Citrobacter sp. TBCS-14 | reverse complement strand
CATGCAACGTCTGGACGGTATGGTTAACTATGCCGATGCACTTCGTGAACGATCCCACGAATTCATGAACAAGTTACACGTGATTCTGGGATTATTGCACCTGAAAAGTTATAAGCAGTTGGAAAATTATATCATTAAGACGGCCAACAATTATCAGGAAGAGATTGGCTCACTGTTAGGCAAAATAAAATCACCGGTGATCGCGGGCTTTTTACTCAGTAAGATTAATCGCACATCTGATTTAGGTCATAGTCTGATCATTAGTAATGAAAGCCAGTTGCCGGAAAATAGTAATGAAGATCAGGTGGCAGTGTTGATCACCGTGCTGGGTAATTTGATTGAAAACGCCCTGGAGGCGCTAGGTCAAGAACCGGGGGGTGAGATCAGCGTATCCTTACATTATCGACACGGCTGGTTGCATTGCGAAGTGAATGACGATGGTCCGGGGATCGCCCCCGAACGCATT
>NZ_SZWM01000319.1:0-377 GCF_005280805.1 Citrobacter sp. TBCS-14 | reverse complement strand
TTATAACACTGTCTGGAATGAATCCAAAGGGATGTGGGTCGTTACCTCCGAACTGACCCGTAAAGGGGGCCTGCGCCCCGGAAAATCAAGCGTACCGCGCTGGCAGGACTGATTGCCGGTCTGCTTCTGCCGTCACAGCCTGTACTGGCTGCAGCCTATGACAATCAGACGCTGGGGAAAGGAGGTACAATGTATCTGGGTGCAGGCGACACGGCAACAAACACGACCATTGACAATGGTGGGCAGCAGCATATCTCCAGCGGCGGCAGTGCCACGAGTACTACTATTAACGCGGCCGGGGCGCAGCATGTTTCCAACGGTGGCAGTGCCACAGACACCACCATTAAATATGGGAACCAGTACGTTTCCAGCGGGGG
>NZ_SZWM01000441.1:0-453 GCF_005280805.1 Citrobacter sp. TBCS-14 | reverse complement strand
CGATGCTGCGCAGCGGTATCGTTACTGGCGTAATACTGCTCGCGTTGTTTTGCAATCCAGCCCAGGATCTCTGCTCGCTCCGTATCGCTTACCTTGCCAGCCCAGTGCAGCGCGGTATAACGCGTTGGCGGCATGGTGTCGTACTGCATCACCCATTCAATTTTATTCAGATCGCTTTGCGAAACGGGTTTATCCGCGACCAGTGCCGCACGCACGGCTTCAAGATTGAAGGATTTATATCCCAGTTGAATATCGTAATTCATCAACTGTTTAGCGACAGGAAAAGAAGAATAGAAAGGTAATTCCGCTGAAGGGGTATGACAATAATCGCATCCTTTTTCGCGTAAAAACCCTAATACTTTATTATTTTCTTCCAGCGTAGAGGCCTGAACATCAGCCTGTTTACTCCGTTGATTATCGTGATACCACACATAACCGGATAATCCAAAATAA
>NZ_SZWM01000320.1:0-423 GCF_005280805.1 Citrobacter sp. TBCS-14 | reverse complement strand
ACTTCAGATTCGAACTTGGTGTGCGGCTTGATAGAGCCCGGCTTAGCCAGTACCTGACCACGTTCGATTTCTTCACGTTTGATACCACGCAGCAGAACACCAACGTTCTCACCAGCACGGCCTTCGTCCAGCAGTTTGCGGAACATTTCAACGCCAGTACAGGTAGACTTAGCAGTCTCTTTGATACCAACGATTTCAACTTCTTCGCCAACTTTAACGATACCGCGCTCTACACGACCGGTAACAACAGTACCACGGCCGGAGATGGAGAATACGTCTTCGATAGGCAGCAGGAACGGCTTGTCAATCGCACGTTCTGGTTCCGGGATGTAAGAATCCAGGTAGCCAGCCAGTTCAACGATTTTAGCTTCCCACTCAGCTTCGCCTTCCAGCGCTTTCAGAGCAGAACCACGAACGATCGGA
>NZ_SZWM01000442.1:0-435 GCF_005280805.1 Citrobacter sp. TBCS-14 | reverse complement strand
CAAGGCCTGTATGCCGACTCCGCGCGCGGTATGCTGCGTCGCATCAACTGGTATTTACAGGCGTGGCCGCAGCTGGCCGGGTTGTATGAGCAGACGCTCCAGCAGTCGGCTGACGCTCGGCAACTGCGTGAAATTGTCATCGAATACGATAATGTCTACGGTATGGCGTTCTACGAACAGTCCGTGGTAGAAGCATTCCCCGATGCGCCGCATGTCAGCTATATCGAACTGCTGCGCGCGCTGCGTCTGGATAACAACAGTAAACCCACGCTGACCCAGGCGCAGCTCGATGCCAGCAAACCGGTGTTTGAGCAGAGCCAAAAATTGCCGCTATGGCGCGATCTGCAACTGAACCTGTGGCTGGCGACGGAGAACTACGCGGCGATTATTCAGGCCGTTACGCCAGCGCAGAAACTTGCCGCTCACGATACGCTC
>NZ_SZWM01000316.1:0-430 GCF_005280805.1 Citrobacter sp. TBCS-14 | reverse complement strand
AAGTAAAGTTTACCTTTCTCGCTTGCATGATTTGCTTCATTAAATTCTAAATACATTACTGACACTTTTTCCTTTGCTGTATCTGAATCTTTCTCTTTTTTAAGTTTTTCAGTAACTTTTTTCACAACTTCTTCTAGCTGTTTTTCATCAAATTTAATATTAATTGTTTCCATTTACTCCTCTTTCTACAATGAAGACGTCGCCTTGTCTTGTAATTTCAATATTATATTTAAGCATAGGCAGGATCCAACCTTTACCCCAATAGCTCCATAATTCGCTTATCAAGCCATATAAGCACTCGTTAGGCTCTGCCCTATACTTTGTTTCGTTCATTTCCTCAAGCTCTTTAGATAGCTTTCTGACACCTCTAGCGTAATGTTTACTAGCTTTTTCTTCTGCCCTTAAACTTTTGTAGTTGCTTTTCATATAT
>NZ_SZWM01000440.1:0-425 GCF_005280805.1 Citrobacter sp. TBCS-14 | reverse complement strand
AGGTGTGGCATTGCATAAGCGAGGAACTGAGCTCGCATTTCACGCTGCATCTTGTCGACTTACCGGGATTTGGCCGCAGCCAGGGTTTCGGCGCGATGTCGCTGGAAGAGATGGCTGAGCGAGTATTAAAACAGGCACCGGAGAAAGCCATTTGGCTCGGCTGGAGTCTGGGCGGGCTGGTCGCGAGTCAGGTAGCCTTGACGCATCCTGAGCGTGTTCAGGCGCTGGTGACCGTCGCGTCTTCCCCTTGCTT
The DNA here is from genome assembly GCF_005280805.1 of Citrobacter sp. TBCS-14. Classification (NCBI taxonomy): domain Bacteria; kingdom Pseudomonadati; phylum Pseudomonadota; class Gammaproteobacteria; order Enterobacterales; family Enterobacteriaceae; genus Citrobacter; species Citrobacter sp. TBCS-14. The sequence goes on along the minus strand of NZ_SZWM01000440.1, from coordinate 172 downwards.
TAGCGCGCGGGATGAGTGGCCGGGTATTAAGCCAGAGGTGCTGGCAGGCTTCCAGCAGCAGCTGAGCGAAGATTTCCAGCGTACAGTGGAGCGTTTTCTGGCATTGCAAACGATGGGCACGGAAACCGCGCGTCAGGATGCGCGAGCGCTGAAGAAAACGGTGTTGGCATTA
>NZ_SZWM01000317.1:0-400 GCF_005280805.1 Citrobacter sp. TBCS-14 | reverse complement strand
CCTGAACGGGCAGTTGTCACAGTACGAGATTTTTGATTATCCCGGTCGATTCAAGGATGAATCGCACGGACAAAACTTCACCCGCTATAAAACAGAAGGCTGGCGCAACGGTGCCGAAACGGCAGCCTGTGTGAGCAATTCCCCGAAACTGTGGCCCGGAAAGCGCTTCACCCTGACCGGCCACCCTTCGCCCACGCTGAACCGGGAATGGCAGGTGACAGGCTGCGTTCTGAAAGGTGAGCAGCCGCAGGCACAGCATGGCAGCCAGGGGGAAGGCACCACGCTCAGCAATGCATTCGACGTGATTCCGGCAGACCGGACATGGCGGACCTCCCCCCTGTCAAAACCTTCCGTTGACGGCCCGCAGAGTGCTGTGGTCACCGGTCCGGCGGGCGAAGAA
>NZ_SZWM01000254.1:302-527 GCF_005280805.1 Citrobacter sp. TBCS-14 | reverse complement strand
GGATCGGTGGCTGGCAGGCATAGCGCTTTGCCGGTTTTCAGACAAAAACTGGCCGCATGCAGCGGGCATTCCACGGTGGCATCGTCTTCCAGATAACCTTCCGACATCGAGGCGTTGCCGTGGCTACAGCGATCGTTAATGGCATAAAACTCGCCGCCAACATTGAACAGCGCGATGACGGGCGAGGTGTCGAGCCGGAGGGCTTCACCCTCCGGCAAATCCCCT
>NZ_SZWM01000254.1:0-204 GCF_005280805.1 Citrobacter sp. TBCS-14 | reverse complement strand
AACGTCTCGTCCCGCTCTTTTTGCGCGCGATACAGCAGATAGTTGAGGCGCACGGCGAAGACGTCGGGCACGTCGGTTTCGCTGATTTGTAAGTTGCTAATCAGATGACGGGTACGCGACGGCGGTTCTTCCGCCCAGGCCATGCCGGTTTCCAGCCGTGCGATACGACGTTCGAGCTGGTCTTTGTTGTCGTTGAAAATCCAC
>NZ_SZWM01000756.1:0-416 GCF_005280805.1 Citrobacter sp. TBCS-14 | reverse complement strand
GGTAATAAGTGATTTCATAGAATTAAGAGGTCGTCGTCCGGATCAAGGGATGAGAGGAAATCGCCAGGCTCTTTCAGCATTGCCCGTCCAATCGCCATGATTTCTGCTACTGCACCATCGATTTTGTTTTCATTCTGCTCCTTGATTGGCTTCACCACGTCGTCATTACCCGGCAGATACTTACCTACAACGTTGCTGATACACCAGCTCATAATCGGGTTTCCGTCGTGATGAAAGCGGCCTGACTCAATGGCTGCTTCAAGCTCCTTCATCGGATCAGACATATTGGCGTAGTTCTGGATGATAGTGACAGGGTTCAACCCCTCGTCAGCCAATTCATGGGAAAGGCCGGTTGCGCCAAATGGGTCAATCGGTGATTCACTGACTGGGTTCAGTTTGTTTGCCGCTTTTGCCTC
>NZ_SZWM01000068.1:0-414 GCF_005280805.1 Citrobacter sp. TBCS-14 | reverse complement strand
AGAGATGGAGTTACCACCCCAGGAACCACAACCCAGAGTCAGGGAAGGTGCGAGCTTAAAGTTGTACAGGTCGCCGATACCACCCTGTGAAGCCGGGGTGTTAATCAGGATACGCGCAGTTTTCATCATCTGACCGAAGTAAGCAACGCGTTCTGGTTGGTTGTCCTGGTCAGTGTACAGGCAAGAAGTGTGGCCGATACCACCCATCGCAACCAGTTTCTCTGCTTTGTCTACCGCATCTTCGAAATCTTTCGCACGGTACATCGCCAGCGTCGGGGACAGTTTTTCGTGAGCAAACGGCTCGCTTTCATCAACAACTTTCACTTCACCGATCAGGATCTTAGTTGTTTCCGGAACCGAGAAGCCTGCCAGTTCAGCAATTTTATATGCCGGCTGACCAACGATAGCGGCGTT
>NZ_SZWM01001352.1:0-361 GCF_005280805.1 Citrobacter sp. TBCS-14 | reverse complement strand
GCTTCGCCTTCCAGCGCTTTCAGAGCAGAACCACGAACGATCGGAGTATCGTCGCCCGGGAAATCGTACTGAGACAGAAGTTCACGAACTTCCATTTCTACCAGTTCCAGCAGCTCTTCGTCATCAACCATGTCGCATTTGTTCAGGAACACGATGATGTACGGAACGCCAACCTGACGACCCAGCAGGATGTGCTCACGAGTCTGCGGCATCGGGCCGTCAGTCGCAGCAACAACCAGGATCGCGCCGTCCATCTGCGCAGCACCGGTGATCATGTTTTTAACATAGTCGGCGTGGCCCGGGCAGTCTACGTGTGCGTAGTGGCGAGACGGGGTGTCATATTCAACGTGAGAAGTGTTGA
>NZ_SZWM01000606.1:0-407 GCF_005280805.1 Citrobacter sp. TBCS-14 | reverse complement strand
TTCGCCAGTTCATTGCGCATTTCATCAATGACTTTTTTGTAGTCTGGTTGGTCGAAAATAGCAGAGCCTGCGACAAACATATCCGCACCGGCAGCCGCGATTTCACCAATGTTGTTCACCTTAACGCCGCCGTCCACTTCCAGACGGATGTCATAGCCAGATTCATCAATGCGACGGCGCACTTCGCGCAGCTTATCCAGCGTTTGCGGGATAAAGGACTGTCCACCAAAGCCTGGGTTAACGGACATCAGCAGGATCACGTCGAGCTTATCCATGACGTAGTCCAGATAACTCAGCGGTGTTGCCGGGTTGAACACCAGCCCCGCTTTACAGCCATGCTCTTTGATCAGCTGTAAAGTGCGATCGACGTGTTCGGAGGCTTCCGGGTGAAACGTAATAATGCTGGC
>NZ_SZWM01000769.1:0-403 GCF_005280805.1 Citrobacter sp. TBCS-14 | reverse complement strand
AAGCGGTGGAAATTTGGCTGAGCAGGCATTATCAGCCGCCCTTGCCTATCGTACACAAGCGCCGCTGATTGACTCACTGTTAAATGAAATTGGTTTGTCCGGCGGTTCGCTAAATGCGCTTACCACTCCGTTAAACGCCACGACAACAGTCGACGTTAACCATCAGACAACGATAAAAGAAGAATAACGACTTCTGCCCTTATGTCCCCCGTCCCTGGCCCATAAAGCCGGGGATTTTTTATTCTGGCGCGCCGTTTTGCGTGGATGCTCCAGCAATAAAAAACCTGCGGGAGAAAGCCCTTGCGCCTGTCAGGTCGCTCACTAACAATCGCTTGGTCAGCAAGGGGCTGCAACGAGAAAGCCCCTCTCGAAGAAGGGGCTTTAATAAGGAAAGGGTTATGAT
>NZ_SZWM01000607.1:0-402 GCF_005280805.1 Citrobacter sp. TBCS-14 | reverse complement strand
TAAAATGACAAACTTTATTGAATCACAAAACGCTGTAACAGAATTTTTTGATGTATTGAAAAAGAACTCTGGAAAATCAGAAATTAAAAACGCTTGGAGCGCAAAACTTGCTGAAAATGGTGTAACTATCACAGATAAAACTTTTGAGCTTCCACGTAAATTGGTTGATTCAATCAACACAGTTTTGTTAAATACTAACCCAGTGTTCAAAGTATTCCGTGTTACAAATGTCGGCGCTTTGCTCGTATCACGCTCATTTGATTCAGCTAATGAAGCAAATCTCCACAAAGACGGACAACAAAAAGTAGAACAGGCTGCAGCTCTCACTATTGATACTCTTGAACCTGTAATGGTTTATAAATTGCAATCACTTGCTGAACGTGTTAAACGACTTCAAATGTC
>NZ_SZWM01000757.1:0-392 GCF_005280805.1 Citrobacter sp. TBCS-14 | reverse complement strand
AATGTTGGACTAATGTCAAATAATTAGACACAAAATGAGCGCTTTTTTGGAAAGGTTATAATAAACTAGACACAAAGTTAAGAGAAATCGTGGAAAGGTTTATTATGGCAAGAAGAAAATTCGATAAACAATTTAAAAATTCTGCAGTAAAACTCATTCTTGAAGAGGGTTACTCTGTTAAAGAAGTCAGCCAAGAGCTTGAGGTTCATGCCAATAGTCTTTATCGCTGGGTTCAAGAAGTTGAAGAATATGGAGAAAGTGCTTTTCCAGGCAATGGGACAGCCCTAGCTGATGCCCAACATAAGATTAAATTGTTAGAGAAAGAAAATCGTTATCTTCAGGAGGAATTTACCCATGCTCAGTTATCGCCACAGCTTTCACGCTGGCAACCA
>NZ_SZWM01000604.1:0-397 GCF_005280805.1 Citrobacter sp. TBCS-14 | reverse complement strand
CCGCCTGTAATTATGGCGAAGCCTGTGAATTGCTACGTTCCGGTTATGTGAAACATGTTCGTCTGAGCTGGAATGTCGGTAGCGATGAGTTTTTCCGTATTGCTTCTGACTGGTGCGATGCCGGGGCGAAAATTAAGAAAGACGGCGAGAATTTTGTGATTTCCCTGAAGGGGTTCCCGGTTCCTCCTCAGCGGTAATAATGCCCAGACATCCTCGTCCATCACGGTATCCAGGACGAGTCTTTTGACTCGTCGCTTAGATTATTTTGCGCATTTTCCCGTGATTTGCCTGTAAACGCAGATTATCCCAAATGGGTTGCAACGTCCGGAAAGCCGAGCGCATTGTGTCATCGGGCAGAGCAAAGGGCATACGCAAAAAGCGATCGAATGCGCCATCC
>NZ_SZWM01000054.1:0-353 GCF_005280805.1 Citrobacter sp. TBCS-14 | reverse complement strand
CTCCGGGGATAACAGGCTGATACCGCCCAAGAGTTCATATCGACGGCGGTGTTTGGCACCTCGATGTCGGCTCATCACATCCTGGGGCTGAAGTAGGTCCCAAGGGTATGGCTGTTCGCCATTTAAAGTGGTACGCGAGCTGGGTTTAGAACGTCGTGAGACAGTTCGGTCCCTATCTGCCGTGGGCGCTGGAGAATTGAGGGGGGCTGCTCCTAGTACGAGAGGACCGGAGTGGACGCATCACTGGTGTTCGGGTTGTCATGCCAATGGCATTGCCCGGTAGCTAAATGCGGAAGAGATAAGTGCTGAAAGCATCTAAGCACGAAACTTGCCCCGAGATGAGTTCTCCCTGA
>NZ_SZWM01000605.1:0-397 GCF_005280805.1 Citrobacter sp. TBCS-14 | reverse complement strand
AAAATTATCTCTGGCTGGTGGTACTGCTTCCCCTGTTAAGCGGGTGCGAATCGCAGGCTCTCCTGGTCAAAAAAAATGACGAATACTTTGCTCCACCCAAAACGGAAGCGCCGCCAACGGCGGATGGCCGCGCGGGAGGGGTGTTCGAAACGGGTTACAAGTGGTCGCTGACGGCGGACCGTCGCGCTTATCGGGTGGGCGATATCCTGACCGTGATGCTGGAAGAATCCACCCAGTCGAGCAAACAGGCGAAAACCAATTTCGGTAAGAACAATACCGTGGACATCGGCGCGCCGACTATCTTTGGCCATACCAAAGATAATCTGTCTGGCTCGGTTGATGCCAATCGTGATTTCAACGGGACGGCGACCTCGCAGCAGCAAAACAGTTTGCGCGG
>NZ_SZWM01000253.1:245-855 GCF_005280805.1 Citrobacter sp. TBCS-14 | reverse complement strand
CAACAGGCGCGTCTGAAACTGGAACAAATCGCAGCTGATATTAAGAGCGGTAAAACCACCTTTGCGGCAGCGGCTAAAGAGTTTTCTCAGGATCCGGGGTCTGCCAACCAGGGCGGTGACCTGGGTTGGGCTGCAGCCGATATTTTCGATCCGGCTTTCCGCGATGCGCTGACTAAACTTCATAAAGGCCAGATGAGCACCCCGGTGCACTCCTCATTCGGCTGGCATCTTATCGAGCTGCTGGATACGCGTAATGTTGATAAAACTGACGCGGCACAGAAAGANGAACCGTAAATTCTCGGAAGAAGCAGCGACCTGGATGCAGGAACAGCGCGCCAGTGCGTACGTTAAAATTCTGAGCAACTAATGACTCAAATTCAACGTGTTGTGATCACTCCCGGCGAACCTGCCGGGATTGGTCCGGACCTTGTGATCCTGCTTGCACAGCGCGAGTGGCCGGTAGAACTCGTTGTTTGTGCTGATGCCACGCTACTCCGTGACCGGGCAGCCATGCTCGGTTTACCGCTCTCGCTCCTTCCCTACTCTCCAGATATCCCAGCCCAACCACAATCAGCGGGTACGCTGACGCTATTGCCGGTTGCGTTGCGCG
>NZ_SZWM01000253.1:0-223 GCF_005280805.1 Citrobacter sp. TBCS-14 | reverse complement strand
TCGTCGCGGGCCAACTGGCGGTAGAGAATGGGCAATATGTAGTCGACACGCTGGCTCGCGCCTGCGATGGTTGTCTGCAAGGTGAGTTTGCGGCGCTGATTACCGGTCCGGTTCACAAGGGCGTCATCAATGACGCTGGCGTCCCGTTTACCGGGCATACCGAGTTTTTTGAAGAGCGTTCACAGGCGAAGAAGGTTGTCATGATGCTGGCAACCGAAGAGCT
>NZ_SZWM01000507.1:0-384 GCF_005280805.1 Citrobacter sp. TBCS-14 | reverse complement strand
TGTTCGTGGGTATTGGCGTGAATAAAGCGTTTCTCGCCGGAACCGGACCGTTGGTGGCGATTTGTATGGGAGTGATTACCGGCGTCGGCGGCGGAATTATTCGCGACGTGTTGGCGCGTGAAGTGCCGATGATTTTGCGCACCGAAATCTACGCCACGGCGTGTATTATCGGCGGGATCGTGCATGCGACAGCGTTTTATACCTTTAATGTATCGCTGGAAAACGCCAGTATGATGGGGATGATTGTCACCCTGTTGATTCGGCTTGCCGCCATTCGTTGGCATTTGAAGTTGCCGACGTTTGCGCTGGATGATAACGGGCGTTGATGTGACGATGCAAAACATGTAGGCCGGATAAGGCGTTTACGCCGCCATCCGGCACATT
>NZ_SZWM01000508.1:0-352 GCF_005280805.1 Citrobacter sp. TBCS-14 | reverse complement strand
TAGTTCTTGAATCTATACTAAATAAAATCATTAGAACATTTTAATATATGTCAAGTCATTATCAGCGATTTGCATGTGTATTTATTCTAACTGCTATACTTTATAGATCCCTAATTATTGGAGATTTAGTTTATGTTTGGTACAAACAAAAATAAAAGCCAAGTTATTCATGGTGAGCTAGAGGAAAGTTATGGTGAAGCTCTGGAGTCACCTGAACATAAATTTAATGATACGGCAAGAAAATACGCATCCAAAGCAAACGATGCTATGCGAGCCAGTACAGATAACATCAAGAGCCAGATAGAGTCCAATCCAATAACGTGCGTCGCTGTAGCCGCGACCACCGCATTTA
>NZ_SZWM01000212.1:0-380 GCF_005280805.1 Citrobacter sp. TBCS-14 | reverse complement strand
ATTATGGCGATTACGCATTACTCCTAAGAAAGAACCGTTAGCCCTAATCAATGAGATATTTCCTTTAGACTTGAACGTGATGATAGGTTCTTCAATATAAATAAAATAATCAAATAAGTTATAATGCTCAATGACTTCTGTTATGCCGTCAGCAATTTGTTTTGCACGTTCCAAAGGGTCTTTGCTTTTACCACCTGCTATTGAACCAACTACATACTCATTTGTTAAAGGATTACGAAACGCATAACCAGTATTAGAAGTACTAAAGTCAATCGCTAAAGCTTTGCTCATAAATCAGAACTCAATTCAACATAAAGTTCTTTGCTTAGTTCTCCGATATCAAATAAGTGCTTAATATAGTGTTCATACTCAATTGGAGT
>NZ_SZWM01000502.1:0-380 GCF_005280805.1 Citrobacter sp. TBCS-14 | reverse complement strand
CAGATAGAGTTAAAACAGAGTTCAATGATAGACTTATTTTTGTAGGAAGTGGAGACAAACCGAATGTTATATGAGTATGTAGCTACTTATGGCGACAAATATAGAATAGATAGCTTTAAAGGGCATAGAGAGCTTCGTAAAGACCACTTAGAACTATTGCAAGGTAAAGTGTACTATAATAGTAAAAACACGCTTAGAATCGAGACCACGCTCTTGTATGAAGTCGGACAATTTGTATCAATTGGTGGTTATCCTTATGGCGGTAGAAAATTTAGATTGTTAGAGCTATCAATTACTGATAACCCAGTTTTAGATAAAGCGGAAATAATTTCAAGAAAGGTTAAAAATGACAATTAAAAACTTCACGTTTTTCAGTCCAA
>NZ_SZWM01000500.1:0-356 GCF_005280805.1 Citrobacter sp. TBCS-14 | reverse complement strand
CACTGAGGCCAACACTCGCCTGGCTGAACAAAGAACCCGACAGATTTTAGCTATCAGTGACAGGATCGCAACCAGCAAGGGAAAAGCGATCACAACATCTACATGGTTAGACCGTTACCAGGCTATCCGGGACGATAGGCTGGAAAGTGGTGATATAAGACTCAACACCTATAAGCAGAAAGCCAAACCAGTATCCTTGCTCAGGGAACGAGCAGGAATGAAGTTGATCTCAGCCGTTGATGTCAGAGATATAGCACAATTGCTTGATGAGTATATTTCAACCGGACAACCGAGAATGGCGCAAGTAGTTCGTTCCGTCCTGATTGATGTATTCAAGGAGGCACAACACTACGGAG
>NZ_SZWM01000501.1:0-374 GCF_005280805.1 Citrobacter sp. TBCS-14 | reverse complement strand
ATTGAATTTTTACGCAATACCAACCGTATTCTTGGCGAACAGGTGCCGGGTGCGGTGAGCATGGCGGAAGAGTCCACTGATTTTGCTGGCGTTTCAAGACCGCAGGACATGGGCGGTTTAGGGTTCTGGTATAAGTGGAACCTCGGCTGGATGCACGACACGCTGGACTACATGAAACTGGACCCGGTTCATCGTCAGTACCATCACGACAAGCTGACCTTCGGTATGCTGTACAACTACACCGAAAACTTTGTCCTGCCGCTGTCGCATGACGAAGTGGTACACGGTAAAAAATCCATTCTCGATCGCATGCCGGGAGACGCATGGCAGAAGTTTGCCAACCTGCGCGCCTACTACGGCTGGATGTGGGCCTT
>NZ_SZWM01000505.1:0-364 GCF_005280805.1 Citrobacter sp. TBCS-14 | reverse complement strand
ATTTTCATTCCCGGCGTTGGCGGCGCGGGTGATGTAACGATGTGCCACCAGTAGTTGTGCAGGTTCCTGCTGGCGAAGTTCTGCCAGCAGACTGTCCTTACCGGAGCCGGATGGTCCCATCAGCCAGATCAGTTTACCCATAGTCAGAATACCCTTTTGCCCTGACGCCAGACGTGGTCGATATGGATGTTGCCGCTTTTGCGGTGTGCCAGCACCAGATCCGCGCGTTTCCCTTCGGCAATAACGCCGCGATCGTCGAGATTTAAGGCCCGCGCTGGATTGCGGGTCACCAGACGAATAGCCTGCGGCAGCGTAAAGCGGTTAGCGTCGTCATCCGCTACGCGAAATGCCGCATCGAGCAGGC
>NZ_SZWM01000506.1:0-368 GCF_005280805.1 Citrobacter sp. TBCS-14 | reverse complement strand
GGAATCATCACCTCAGATGGAATCTTCACCTGATTACCCGTACCCAGATCGTACAAATGGATAGGCAAATCTTTAACTGCGCCGCCCGCCTGCGGCCCACGGATCTGGACGCACCAGCCATTCTTGATAAAACTTTTCACCATGTTGACAGCGAAAGAGAAAGAGGCGCTGGTCCACAGATATTTTTCGTGATCCGGCCCCTTAACTTCTTCAACATAGTTAAAACTGCGTACCGGCACCGTATCAGGGCCGTACGGCAGGCGACCCAGCACACGCGGCATAGTCAGCCCGATGTAGCGTGAATCATCGCTATCACGAAATGCTTTCCACTTGATGTATTCAGCACGTTCGAAATAATCATTGATATC
>NZ_SZWM01000503.1:0-364 GCF_005280805.1 Citrobacter sp. TBCS-14 | reverse complement strand
CGTGCTATCACTATGGCAATAACGCCGAATGACGCGCTGGATTGCGGAGATAAGGTTGCCGATCCAGCGCACCGGATGCGGCCAGTTCTGCGGATCACCAATGATAAAATCCAGCAGCCAGGCAACGCACCACGCAAGGATCGTCATAACGCGCTCCTCGCGGCTGTCAGCCAGTGGCTAAGCATCTGCGGACGTTGAGCAAAATGAACGTGCAGATAACTGGCGAAGGTGTTTCCGACCTGCCAGCCGCCGGACCAGGCTTGCAGCGTTTTGCCATCACGCACCTTGCGGCAATTCATCACCGCCGGGGTTTCAGGGGTAAAGTCGGAATAGTGGAATTCATGCCCGCGCAGGACTTCACCGG
>NZ_SZWM01000504.1:0-354 GCF_005280805.1 Citrobacter sp. TBCS-14 | reverse complement strand
AAAAAAGAATCACATCCTTCCATCAGGAAGCATGTCTGACGATGAGTTCTGGTGCCTGATTGAACTCACACCTATCCGCAGCGATAATATTATTAGGGCATTGCACGATTATTTTGTGTTGAATCACCCACGAATTCATTGTTGCAATGAACATGGTGTTAATAATGGTTACTTTGGGGCATGTATCGGCAGGTTTGAACATGTCATTCAGGTTGTTAATACGCTATTTAATTATTATAAGATGTCAAAAAGGGAAATGCCCGAGTGACTTTCTGAAAAAATCATTAGGTATTTCAGGGCAATGCCGTGAGCTTTAACCGCATTTCCAGCTTGTAACAAGCGGAAGCGACGAAA
>NZ_SZWM01000252.1:305-570 GCF_005280805.1 Citrobacter sp. TBCS-14 | reverse complement strand
ATAATCGATGGCGCTTTCCAGCCATCGTAGACAATATCGGCATAGGCCAGGTCATGAACCACCAGCACGTCGTAGCGTTTAGCCAGTGCGACGACCTTTTCGAAAAACTCCAGTTCGACACACTGCGCCGTCGGGTTGGACGGGAAGCCTAAGATCATCATCTTCGGTTTCGGGTAGCTTTCGCGAATCGCGCGCTCCAGTTCATTAAAGAAGTCGACCCCTTCCACCAGCGGCACGGAACGCACCTGTGCTCCGGCGATAACGG
>NZ_SZWM01000252.1:0-268 GCF_005280805.1 Citrobacter sp. TBCS-14 | reverse complement strand
GTCGCCGTGATCCAATGTAGCCAACATCAGGTGAGCCAGCCCCTCTTTGGAGCCAATTGTTACAATCGCTTCGGATTCAGGATCGATCTCGACGTCATAGCGCTCCTGATACCAGCGAGAAATCGCCCGACGTAAACGAGGAATACCGCGCGATGTTGAATAACCGTGGGTATCCGGGCGCTGCGCCACGGTACACAGTTTTTCGACAATGTGAGGAGGCGTGGCCCCATCCGGGTTCCCCATGCTGAAATCGATAATATCTTCGCCG
>NZ_SZWM01000070.1:305-525 GCF_005280805.1 Citrobacter sp. TBCS-14 | reverse complement strand
CTGGCACTGATGCTGTTTTTGCTGCCTGAGTATCATCATAATATTCACCAACCGCTGGTTGAAGTGTCGCTTTGGGCGTCGCTGGGCTGGTGGGCCGTGGCGCTATTACTGGTGTTGTTTTACCCCGGTTCAGCCTCGGTCTGGCGTAATTCCAAAACATTACGCATAATTTTCGGCGTGTTAACCATTGTTCCTTTCTTTTGGGGAATGCTGGCGCTAC
>NZ_SZWM01000070.1:0-155 GCF_005280805.1 Citrobacter sp. TBCS-14 | reverse complement strand
TGGCGCCGAAGGTTTCTCCTGGTAAAACCTGGCAGGGTTTTATTGGCGGACTTGCCACTGCAGCTGTAATCTCGTGGGGTTATGGTATGTGGGCGAATCTTGAAGTTGCGCCTGTCACCTTGCTCATTTGCTCCATCGTTGCAGCCCTGGCCTCC
>NZ_SZWM01000879.1:0-364 GCF_005280805.1 Citrobacter sp. TBCS-14 | reverse complement strand
GTTTTTCCACTCTTTCAGCACCAGACCAACAATACCGCCGCACAGGACATAGAAGCTCATGTGCAGCATCCAACTGACATAATCATACTGCGCCGGAATGCGAGCGTGGCCCCAGGCGTAGAAGAAGAATTGCAGATACCACATCAGGCCACCGAGCGCGGACAGTAGCACGTTGGTGATGATCAGCGGTTTGGCTAACGAGAAGTCGGCTTTTATCGAAAGATCTTTCACTTTTGCCAAACGAATAAAACAGAAGCCCAGGTTGACTAAAGCACCGCCGCCCATGATGACGACATAGCTTGGTAGCGCGACATACAGCGGATCAACGCCCAGCGCGGCAGCTGCATCGTGCATGGGTTTCGCC
>NZ_SZWM01001135.1:0-362 GCF_005280805.1 Citrobacter sp. TBCS-14 | reverse complement strand
ACCGCGTTTCTCCATCGACAAACTGACCGGTGCTGACCTGAGCTTCAAAATGTGTTCAGTACCTAATTAAAGGGCGCAAACGTGATAAAGTTACAGGAGAGTTTATTGACGGTTATCGTGTAGTCGTTTATCCTAAATTGAAACCTACAGCAGAACCAACGAAAGAATCAGAAACAGATTCAGTAGACGGTGTCGACCCTATCCAATGGACGTTGGCAGTACAAGCTACTGAATCAGACATTTATTTGAATAATGGTAAAAATGTAGCTGCTATTGAATATGAAATTTGGGGAGACCAAGCAAAAGACTTCGCTAAGAAAATGGAAAGCGGACTGTTCATTATGCAACCTGACACGGAATTG
>NZ_SZWM01000872.1:0-305 GCF_005280805.1 Citrobacter sp. TBCS-14 | reverse complement strand
TCCCTGAGCTGTTAAAGCTGCTTGAGACCGTTCATTGAGGTGGCCGTGAGAGCGTTACTGACTCCTGAAATTGCCCCACGAATGGGGATCGTATTGTTCAGGCCCGGTTCAGAGCTGATGCCCCTGTTTATGCAGGGGCGTGTCCTGCTGGAGCCAGAGCCGGAACGTTATTCATCTTTTGCTAGTGGCGTTGTTCCGGCGTCCTCACAACCATTAGCGGAAGATCCCGGTATTCGGGAGGTTTTCCGCAATGAATCTGTTATTCGTCGAGCTGGTGGAGTAGAGAGCCTTGAAAGCTGGTTACT
>NZ_SZWM01000873.1:0-358 GCF_005280805.1 Citrobacter sp. TBCS-14 | reverse complement strand
CAGAAACCACTCGCTGACCGATTTTCCAGTCCTTAACCTTATCGCCAACCTGCACAATTTGGCCGGCAAATTCGTGACCACGAATCGAATTGAACTGGTCGGATCCACTGTCGACATTGTAGTGTTTCATGTCCGCGCCGCAGATAGCTGCAGCTTTGATTTCAATCACTACGTCATCCGGGCCGCATACCGGTTCCGGGACATCAATCATTTTGTAGCCGCCAAAGGCCTTGCCAAATCTTGCCAGTGCTTTCATTGAATTTTCCTTTGTGTTTAGTTTTGCATCACCTGGCATCATACTTATCCATATAATTTTTGAGGTCAACACAAAATCTTTAAAACACAGATTATGATCTGC
>NZ_SZWM01000874.1:0-356 GCF_005280805.1 Citrobacter sp. TBCS-14 | reverse complement strand
CTAAACGTGCTGAGAAAGCCCAAAAATTGCTTGATACAGAGCTTCTGAAAGATAGTTATATCGAAACGCTTGAAATGTTTAGTAAATTCAACTCTGTTAAACCTAGCTTATTTGGCGAACTTGAAACTCCAAGTAAAGTGATTGAGTTCATGGAAAAAAACGGAGTTAAACAAGGTAAATGGCTACGTCCTGAAGGGGTTGACGCTTGGTTCAAAGAACGAATCATCTGGTTCAAGAATAAATTGAAAGAAAAATAATTAATGATAAAGACTTTAGGCTTTACAGCTTAGAGTTTTTTTGATATACTTAGTACATCGAGTTAAGGAAAGAGGTAAAAACAATGGAACTAATTGAAT
>NZ_SZWM01000341.1:0-339 GCF_005280805.1 Citrobacter sp. TBCS-14 | reverse complement strand
GCTGGCACGGAGTTAGCCGGTGCTTCTTCTGCGAGTAACGTCAATGAATGCGGTTATTAACCACATCCCCTTCCTCCTCGCTGAAAGTACTTTACAACCCGAAGGCCTTCTTCATACACGCGGCATGGCTGCATCAGGCTTGCGCCCATTGTGCAATATTCCCCACTGCTGCCTCCCGTAGGAGTCTGGACCGTGTCTCAGTTCCAGTGTGGCTGGTCATCCTCTCAGACCAGCTAGGGATCGTCGCCTAGGTGAGCCGTTACCCCACCTACTAGCTAATCCCATCTGGGCACATCCGATGGCAAGAGGCCCGAAGGTCCCCCTCTTTGGTCTTGCGAC
>NZ_SZWM01000875.1:0-355 GCF_005280805.1 Citrobacter sp. TBCS-14 | reverse complement strand
TCACATTCTTTAAGTTTGCGTTCGATTTCATTAGCTGTTACAATCGCTTCTTCTAATGATTGAGTTCTAATAATATTTTTAGAAACTTGTTCTTGTTTAAGACGAAGTTTTTCTATTTCATCCGTTGTTTTGGGTTGTTCGTTATTTAATTTTTCTCTTATAGCGTCATCTTTTTTGCCATAAGTTTTTCTATAAATGATTTTTTCATATTCATCAGATGCCATTTTATTTGTTTTTGTGTTAAAGTTTTTCATATTTTTTCCATATTTTCTTCTAGCCCAACTTGCCAGTGATTTTTGATTAATGTTGTTTAAATATCTTTCGAAAGAATAAACTGTATGAAACTTTTGTTCAT
>NZ_SZWM01000876.1:0-338 GCF_005280805.1 Citrobacter sp. TBCS-14 | reverse complement strand
ACGTTGCTTATTGCATGGATTGGGGGTAACATCTAATGAATTATGGTACAAATAAGCACTATGCCAATGAATACGGTATGGAACTTAACGAATACTTTAAACATCATTTTAACTATGAAGAGCTTGCAGGCTGGTATACAATGCAGGTATTAAAGTATCTAGTGAGAGCTGGCAAGAAAGAGGGTGAAAGCTACGACAAAGACCGTAACAAGGCTTTAGACTATGCAGGAGAACTTGCTAACTTAAGTAACGAGAATAAGCTTACAGAATACACTGCTGACGACATTATGAGCTTTGCACAAGATATAGCTGATGATTTCAAACAATGGAAAGGCGAA
>NZ_SZWM01000877.1:0-352 GCF_005280805.1 Citrobacter sp. TBCS-14 | reverse complement strand
AACTGAAAGCGAAGAAAAACCCTGCCGGTATTTTGCTTATCACCCCGGAGTCGCTGGAAGCGATGCTGATCCGCAATGCGGGATGGTTAAAGCAGGCTTTCGCGCCACTGGCCTATATCGCCATTGATGAATTCCATGCTTTCATCGGTTCTGAGCGGGGTATGCAGCTTCTCTCTCTGTTAAATCGAATCGATCACCTGCTCGGAAGAATCGACAATCCAGTACCCCGGGTCGCACTCAGCGCAACGCTGGGGGAACTGGAACGGGTGCCGTTATCTCTGCGGCCAAATCAACGTCTGCCCTGTGACATTATTACTGACAGTCAGACTCACGCCACGCTAAAAGTGCAGGT
>NZ_SZWM01000878.1:0-349 GCF_005280805.1 Citrobacter sp. TBCS-14 | reverse complement strand
CTTTTAGCTTCGTCATACGCCTTTATATTGTCGTCTCGCCACTTTCTAAAAGTTTTAGCTGAACAATGCAAACTTGTGTAGATTTCTCTATCGTTGCAACCTGATTCAATTTTATCAATGATTTGACTAAATAGCGGTTCTTCGTACATCTTAGGTAAAATTGTGGGTCTGCCACCGTTTTGTGTTTGCATATTGTCCTTTCTTTTAAATGTGGTTATATCGTTTAAAGCCTATATAATCGCTTCTAAGAACAGCAATAACTTTTGCTTATAAGTTTACCCGCTTGGATAACTCTGCTCTCACAAGCCAAAATATGAGCATATAGCCCTATAATTAAGATTTAGCAAGA
>NZ_SZWM01000366.1:0-541 GCF_005280805.1 Citrobacter sp. TBCS-14 | reverse complement strand
GATCCGGATGATGGCGACGATGTTACACCGGTAGACCCGGATGATGGCGACGATGTTACGCCGGTATACCCGGACGATGGCGGTGATGTTACGCCGGTATACCCGGACGATGGTGGTGATAGTAAACCGGTAGATCCGCAATATCGGGCTGATATTGGCGCTTATCTGGGCAACCAGTGGATGGCGCGTAATCTGCAAATGCAGACCCTTTATGACCGCGAAGGCAGCCAGTTACGTACCGATGACGGCAGTATGTGGATGCGCTTTAAAGCAGGTGAGGCATCATCACAGGCTGCAAACGGTCATGTGGATATTGACAACAACTATTCTCAGCTCNGACGGTCATGTGGATATTGACAACACTTACTCGCAACTGCAAATCGGTGGTGATGTGCTTAGCTGGGATAATGGCGAGCAGAGCCTGAAGGCGGGACTGATGGTGAGTTACATTAACGCCGACACGGACAGTACAGGCAACCGTGGTGCTGATGGGAGCCGGTTCTCTGCCAGTGGTAACGTAGCCGGTTATAATCTCGGCGCT
>NZ_SZWM01000286.1:0-348 GCF_005280805.1 Citrobacter sp. TBCS-14 | reverse complement strand
GTATCCACAATGATGTTAAATGCGGCGGATGACTGACTGACGTTTCCTGCTGCATCCGTGGCGGTCACCGTGAGCGCATGGTTACCATTTCCAAGTCCGGCTGTTGGCGTGAAGTTCCAGGCTCCATTGGCGTCTACCGGAGCGGTACCGAGATAGGTGCCATTGTCATAAATTTTGATCGTGGAATTGGCTTCTGCCGTACCACTGAGCGTGGGTTGCGCATCATTTGTGACCTGGCCGTTGTTCAGATTGCCCGTCAGCGGGCCGACATCATCTGCGACCTGAGAAATGACGGGTATACCCGGCGATATGGTATCGACGATGAGCCCAAAGCCGTTCGACGCAAGG
>NZ_SZWM01000996.1:0-348 GCF_005280805.1 Citrobacter sp. TBCS-14 | reverse complement strand
AAATGCCGGATGGGGTTGCGCCGCCATCCGGCATTTTGCTGTTCATTATGCCGTTAATTTAACCGGCTCATCCTTAAAGTCGTCAGCAGGCTCCAGCGCCAGATTCAGCGTCGTTAACAACCCACGCAACTTTTCATGAAACTCGCGTAAGGTGTATTCCAGTCGCTCTACCACTTCAGTCTCTTTAATCGGCACGGCGGTCCAGTTGCCGTCTTTATCGAACAAACCAAACTGGTAGCTGTACGTAAAGCGTTTCTCCTGCGCTTCCAGCTCCATCCACCAGCCCCAAAATTCACGTTTCTCTGGTGCCGGTTTCACGTTGACGCAAACAGCCAGACAATCGAAAAA
>NZ_SZWM01000993.1:0-348 GCF_005280805.1 Citrobacter sp. TBCS-14 | reverse complement strand
TTCGATGGTGGTAGCTTGCGGCCCACCGCCCAGCGATAAAACGGTGGCGAAGCTGGCGAAGCACAGCATAAAGATGAGTGCTGCGACGGGAAGGATCTGACGACGCAGCCACGGCCATTCAACAAAACGGAAGAAATGCCAGCCACGCATACCTAACTGAGCGGCTAACTGCCGCTGTTCGCCGGGAATATTCTCCAGCGACTGTAACAGCAGGCGGCTGGCCATCGGCAGATTGAAAAAGACATGCGCCAGCAGAATGCCCTGCAAGCCGTATGGCGAAAACGTCCACTCTAGCCCGAATATATGCCAGAGCGAGGCCAGCCAACCCTGGCGACCGTAGACGCTAAG
>NZ_SZWM01000992.1:0-346 GCF_005280805.1 Citrobacter sp. TBCS-14 | reverse complement strand
AAAGATATTTTCCGCCACCGTCAGGTTTGGCGCGAGCTGCATCTCCTGGTAAATCAGCGTGATGCCTGCGCTCAGCGCATCCTTTGGCCCACGAATGTGAAACGGCTGACCGTCAATCAGGATCTCCCCGCTGGTGGCGGTATAGGCGCCCGCGAGGATCTTCATCAGGGTGCTTTTCCCCGCACCGTTCTCGCCCATCAGGGCATGAATCTCGCCCGGCCAGACCGTTAAATCGACCCCTTTCAGCGCGTAAAATTTGCCAAACGCTTTGGCAATGTTGCGCATCTCCAGAACCGGTGTCCTGCTCATGGCGGATCTCCTGTGGGGTGGCCGATATCAGCAGTCC
>NZ_SZWM01000213.1:0-346 GCF_005280805.1 Citrobacter sp. TBCS-14 | reverse complement strand
GTGGGTAATGGCCAACAGTTGCGTACGGTCATCAAACAGCGTCGATAGCGTTTCCAGTTGCAACGTCCCGTCGGCATTCAGTGGGATAACACGCAGTTCCGCACCTACACGGGCGCACAGCATCTGCCAGGGGACAATATTGGCGTGGTGTTCCATTTCACTGATGATGATGTTATCACCCGCCCGAACATTGCTATTGCCCCAGCTGTTCGCCACCAGGTTGATGCCCTCCGTCGTACCGCGAACAAACACCAGCTCTTCGGCTGAACGCGCGTTAATAAACAATGACGCCAGCTTACGGACATTCTCCATTTTTTCCGTCGCCTGAGCGCTGAGCGTATGAATC
>NZ_SZWM01000991.1:0-346 GCF_005280805.1 Citrobacter sp. TBCS-14 | reverse complement strand
TAGTATAATGTTTCTAGTTCATCATCTGAAAACTGTGTTAAATCATCATTATCAAAAGTTGTAAGTTTACGTTTAATTTCTTTGCCTTCGTCGTTCTCTTCTACGTAGTAACGTTTCATTTATTCGTCGTCCTCATCTTCATCTAATTCAAGCTTTTCTATTTCCCAATAACTTAAGTAGTCATTTATAGTTTCTTCACATATTGTACAAACTGCACTTAAATTACCACAACAACCGCAACCATCAGCGCACCAACCTACTGTTACCCATTTGTGTTTGCATTCCATTTATTTCATTCCTTTAATTTCAAATTTTTCAATAATATACCTTTTAGAACCAAGCTCGA
>NZ_SZWM01000250.1:0-345 GCF_005280805.1 Citrobacter sp. TBCS-14 | reverse complement strand
GCTGATGGCAGTACACTGCGTCGTACCTCCGCATCCAGCCGCTCTGTTCGTGGCGAACAAGCTGGGCGCAGACATTGGCACCGTGATTGTCTACGGCTTACTGGTGGGTTTAATGGCTTCGCTTGTCGGCGGACCGTTGTACCTGAAATTCCTCGGTAACCGTCTGCCATTTAAACCAGTCCCGGCTGAGTTTTCCGACCTGAAAGTGCGCGACGAAAGTACGCTGCCGTCGCTGGGTGCCACGCTGTTTACCGTGCTGCTGCCAATTGGCCTGATGCTGGTCAAAACCGTCGCGGAACTGAACATGGCGAAAGGCGGTACGCTGTATACGCTGCTGGAGTTTAT
>NZ_SZWM01000995.1:0-343 GCF_005280805.1 Citrobacter sp. TBCS-14 | reverse complement strand
AAGACTGACCACCCGTGGCGCAATGCTGGGTGGCTGGTTAGGTCTGTTAACAGCGGTAGTATTGATGATTCTCGGCCCAACCATTTGGGTCCAGATTCTCGGTCACGAAAAAGCCATTTTCCCGTATGAATATCCGGCGCTGTTCTCCATCAGCGTAGCGTTCCTCGGGATCTGGTTCTTCTCTGCGACCGACAACTCAGAAGAAGGCAACCGCGAACGCGAGCAGTTCCGTGCTCAGTTCATCCGTTCCCAGACCGGGTACGGCGTAGAGCAAGGTCGCGCGCACTAATCTCCCTTTCCCTCCGGCTTTCGGGCCGGAGGATTACATCCTTTCTTAGAACAT
>NZ_SZWM01000324.1:0-342 GCF_005280805.1 Citrobacter sp. TBCS-14 | reverse complement strand
GCAACCAGCGGTGAGCGCAGGTTTGGCGCGCAGAGAACCTCTTCTGCGCTGACCCAGTGACAGCAATCTATATCGCTGTCATGAGGTTCGGTAGCGCACATATTGGCAAGCTCGATAGAAAACAGAAAACGTAAAAAGGGCGTTTTATCCGGCGCAATCCATTGATGCATTCGAATGAAATGCTGTGGCTGTGCGTGGATACCTGTCTCTTCCCAGAGCTCGCGCGCGGCGGCCTGCACTAACGTCTCATCCGCTTCCAGATGTCCTGCTGGTTGATTCCACAAGGCTTTGCCATTGATTGTTTCCTCAACGACCAAAAACTTATCTTCTGCATGCACAATG
>NZ_SZWM01000994.1:0-341 GCF_005280805.1 Citrobacter sp. TBCS-14 | reverse complement strand
GACGCCGCCAACCAGCTCTTATGCTATTGCTACGAAGGCAATCTGCTAGCGTTAGCGCAGGCGCTGGAGCGGTTGTCGCTACTTTGGCCTGACGGTAAATTAACATTGCCTCGTGTGGAGCAAGCCGTTAACGATGCCGCGCACTTTACCCCGTTTCACTGGGTGGACGCGCTGCTGATGGGCAAAAGCAAACGCGCGCTGCATATTCTGCAACAGCTCCGTCTTGAAGGCAGTGAACCCGTTATTTTGTTACGTACTCTGCAGCGGGAATTATTACTGCTGGTGAACCTGAAACGGCAGTCGGCCCATACCCCATTACGGGCATTGTTTGACAAACATCG
>NZ_SZWM01000367.1:0-539 GCF_005280805.1 Citrobacter sp. TBCS-14 | reverse complement strand
GTGAATGATCTTCTGTCACGTACACATAAATTTCGCTTAAGTAAAAATATATCTGTCGAAACAACCACGATCTTGCATCGAGATTCTCCTGTCTCCGGACTACATCAACGGGTTAAATGCAGTTCTTCATATTAAGATTCAACATCTGCTCGCCACAGCGCCGAACCCGTCGGCGCTTTTTATTTTCTTGAACACTTTTATGAATCATTTCAGCATAANATTTAACTTTTCTGAATCATTTCAGCACAATGGGATAATGAGATATTGCTTAACATAATCTGCAGGCTAGACTAACGAAAAAGACTGAATGACTGTGGAGGCGCTGTGGAAGCCATTAAGGGAACCGAAGTTAATGTGCCGGATGCCGTGTTTGCCTGGCTGCTGGATGGTCGCGGTGGCGTGAAACCGCTGGAAGACAACGATGTTATCGACAGTGCGCATCCGTGCTGGCTGCATCTTAATTACACCCATTCTGATAGCGCGCAATGGCTGGCGACAACGCCTCTGCTTCCTAATAATGTGCGTGATGCACTGGCGGG
>NZ_SZWM01000593.1:0-339 GCF_005280805.1 Citrobacter sp. TBCS-14 | reverse complement strand
AGGCGCAAAAGTCCACTGTGAAGGCACTGCGTGGGAAAGTTCGTCGAACGCAAGACTGACGAGCGGGAATAAAAATTTATAAGGAATTGATAGTGAAAACAGCAATATTGTCCGTAGTCGCTGCATGCACGCTTTTTTCCTTGATCGGCTGTAATAACCGTACTGAAGTTGAAGTACTACAGCCGACGCGGGCGGCAGAATTAAAACCGATGCAGCAAAGCTGGCGTGGCATCTTACCTTGCGCGGACTGTGAAGGGATTGAAACCTCTCTGTTTCTGGAAAAAGACGGTACATGGGTGATGAACGAACGTTATCAGGGCGTGCGGGATGAACCGTCTT
>NZ_SZWM01000085.1:0-307 GCF_005280805.1 Citrobacter sp. TBCS-14 | reverse complement strand
CCGAACGGCACGGTGGACGTATTTCGTGGCTGGGTCAGTAGCATCGGTAAAGCCGTTACCGCGAAAGAGGTGATCACCCGCACGGTGAAAGTGACTAATGTCGGGCGCCCGTCGCTGGCTGAAGACCGCAGCACGGTCACCCCGGCAACGTCCATGACAGTGACACCGGCCAGTGCGTCGGTGGTGAAAGGGCAGAACACCACCCTAACTGTGGCGTTCCAGCCAGAAGGTGCGACCGACAACAGTTTCAGTGCGGCATCTGCTGACAAAACAAAAGCCAGCGTGTCGGTGAGCGGTATGATCATTA
>NZ_SZWM01000080.1:0-339 GCF_005280805.1 Citrobacter sp. TBCS-14 | reverse complement strand
AAACAGATTGTTGGGCGATCCTGACCGTTCTCCAGCCAGTTTTTCACAATGTCGCCAACCAGTTTGGCTTCACTCATAACCTTGCTGAGCTGGCCTTCTTTGTAGTCGCTGCCATACCCAGCAACGTAAGACGTTTCCACTCCGGTGAGATCAGGATGTGAAGGTGCATAAAACTCGTATTTGCTAAGTGCGCCAATCGCGAACAGTTCCTTCATCGTTGTTGGCTTAATCAGGCGCTGATAGTAATTGCCCAGGAATTTGGCGAAAGGAGTACCGGAAAGACCGACCACCTTCGTTTTTGTGTTGCGGGTCAGGTTGTCGATAACCTCCAGCAACTTT
>NZ_SZWM01000081.1:0-338 GCF_005280805.1 Citrobacter sp. TBCS-14 | reverse complement strand
TATCGAATCTGAGCTGGCCGCAATCCCGGCTATGCAAAAGCGGTTGGAAAAAGAGTTCGGGCAGCCTATCCACGGCGAAATCCTGCTGAAGAAAGACAGTCACTTGCCAATTTCAGGCTCGATTAAAGCCCGTGGCGGCATTTATGAAGTCCTGACCCACGCTGAAAAACTGGCGTTGAAAGCGGGTCTGCTAACGACAAATGATGATTACAGCATTCTGCTTTCGCCGGAATTCAAACAGTTCTTCAGCCAGTACAGTATCGCAGTCGGTTCCACCGGCAACCTCGGCATGTCAATTGGCATCATGAGCGCCCGCATCGGCTTCAACGTTACGGTCC
>NZ_SZWM01000079.1:0-331 GCF_005280805.1 Citrobacter sp. TBCS-14 | reverse complement strand
TTTATCAAAGAAGTAACGTTCAATCAACCCTTTTAAGATTTCATATCGTGCTGGGTCATAACCGATTTTTCTAAGTCTGCACCCTGTCTTACTTCTAAAGTCATTAATATACGGTATTAAGTCATTTACATTTATATATTCCGTATCAAGTAGAATAAGCTCTCCTCTGTCAACAAATTCAGTCCATAGTTCTTGCTGTTCTGTGTCCAGTTGCTCATATTGCGAACGTACAGAGAATGTAAGTGTATGGCTGTAAGTTTTACCCTCTAACTCACAAACAAATGACACAGCGGTTAAATCGCCAATTAAGGATAGGTCAATTCCGACATAA
>NZ_SZWM01000084.1:0-337 GCF_005280805.1 Citrobacter sp. TBCS-14 | reverse complement strand
GATGACATAACCCACATTTTCTTTGACGCGGGCGAAACCAAAGATTTCGCGACGCCCTGCTTTATCCGTAATTTCTGCGGCGCACTCTTTTTCAAAACCCGGGCGACACAACAATACAACCTTATTCATGGCTTACGCCCTTACGTTTCAATCGAATAGCGCCCACTAACATCAGTGCCCAGCCTACAAGGAAGCTAAAACCACCGACAGGGGTAACAAACGCCCACAGGCGTAAATGAGAAAGCGCGAGGCAATACAGACTGCCGCTAAACAGCACAGTCCCTAATGCCAGGAACACGCTACTCCAGTAAAACCAAATGCTGATGCGTCGCTGCAT
>NZ_SZWM01000591.1:0-337 GCF_005280805.1 Citrobacter sp. TBCS-14 | reverse complement strand
TCCGCCTAAAATCATCCAGTTAAGCACGCGCGTAGCCATTAAACTTGACTTACCAGAGCCACGACCTAAATTAAGGAAAATTTCATTAATTAGGTTTACCTGAACACCTTTTTCGTCAATCATATCATAGCCGAGCATTAACTCGTACCAATATTTTTGCGTAGGGTGTAACTTAATTTTCATCAAATTTCCAGTAGTAAGGTAAAAGTTATCTTCTATCCACTCGATAGCTTGAGTAACTCTATCATAACGATAAATATATTTCTCATGAATTCTGATTTGCTTTTTAATAGTTTTACGCATATATTTATTTAGTTCTATGCCATGTTCTTTATTA
>NZ_SZWM01000082.1:0-314 GCF_005280805.1 Citrobacter sp. TBCS-14 | reverse complement strand
AATGAGCTTGTTTACATGTGATTGCGAAGACGCGGAGGCAGTATCCGGAATAATGATTTCAACAACCCCTTCCAGGCGGTTTTCATTGTCAATAATCTGAGGCGCACTATATGAAGTACGGTTCTCGACCACATACCGGCCAGGTGGTGTGGTGGAAACCCAGGAGATAAAATCAGTAAGGCCGTTTTCTCCACTGAAAATGACTTTGTCATCATATCTGTAATATCCCCCATACCCCAGAGCCCCGGGAATGGCCACCACCCCTTCCGTACGATCAAAAATATTGCTCTGGATATTCCTTACTGCCGAGGTGC
>NZ_SZWM01000083.1:0-330 GCF_005280805.1 Citrobacter sp. TBCS-14 | reverse complement strand
GATGGTGGAGCTATGCGGGATCGAACCGCAGACCTCCTGCGTGCAAGGCAGGCGCTCTCCCAGCTGAGCTATAACCCCATCGTAATACTTCATCTCTGTACCGATAATTTGTCCTGAGACAAGGCGTGGAATGACGAAGCATACTGAAGTATGCGAGTCGTTTCACAACACAGTATCAGGGCAAATTTGGTAGGCCTGAGTGGACTTGAACCACCGACCTCACCCTTATCAGGGGTGCGCTCTAACCACCTGAGCTACAAGCCTGCAGAGATTTTTACTGCTAATTTTTCATCAGACAATCTGTGTGAGCACTACAAAGAACGTTTCTTT
>NZ_SZWM01000358.1:0-493 GCF_005280805.1 Citrobacter sp. TBCS-14 | reverse complement strand
GAGGCCAAATTTCAGTGGCTGCAGGCGCAAGTCAGCATTTTTCAGGAGGATATGGGTGGAGAGATCGCTGATGGGCAGGCTACTGCCGTGTTCGATACGCCGTCCTTTGAAACGCACATCAGCATCCATCACGTTCCATTTATCGGTTTCAAAACGGTCATACGGCAAGACTTTGCCTGCGGGTTGCGCACTGTTCTCACCTTTGCGCTGTTCAGATTGTTTTGCCCGTNTCACCTTTGCGCTGTTCAGATTGTTTTGCCCGTTCTGCCCCTTTGCCTGAATCCACACCGATCAGCGGCCCCAAATCAGCCAGCCTCAGCTGGCGTGATTCCACATCGCCCTTCAGCATGGGTCGCGGCTTGCCGGTGGTGTAGGCCAGCGTCCCGTGAATATCGCTATCGCCAATGCGACCATTAAAATGGCGGTATTCAAAAAGAGAGGACTTTTCCGGATCGATTTTCGCCACCAGACGCCCGTCCGTTTCAAACGGTGG
>NZ_SZWM01001151.1:0-335 GCF_005280805.1 Citrobacter sp. TBCS-14 | reverse complement strand
ACGAGCAGATAGAGCGGTTATTCTGGAGCAATTTAAAACGATTTATCGTGCTGAAAATTTAGAAATGGCAGTGCAAGCTTTAGAGAACTTTATCGCCGAATGGAAACCAAAGTATAGGAAAGTCATGGAAAGTCTGGAGAATACGGATAATCTTTTAACTTTTTATCAGTTTCCCTACCAGATTTGGCACAGCATTTATTCGACAAACCTCATTGAGTCTCTTAACAAAGAAATCAAACGTCAAACGAAAAAGAAGGTTCTTTTTCCTAACGAGGAGGCTCTGGAACGTTACTTAGTTACTTTGTTTGAAGATTATAATTTCAAGCAAAGTCAAC
>NZ_SZWM01000186.1:0-332 GCF_005280805.1 Citrobacter sp. TBCS-14 | reverse complement strand
TGCTCATTACCAGAGATTTGGCAACGGACCCTGAGTCGCAGCTCAGAGTAAGCATTTGCCCTGCTAAGGTTACGTTTCCCTGCGCAGTGGCAGATAAATCCGCCCATGCGCCACCCGCAGAGAATTCGCTTGCGTCCAGGTCACCTAAATCCATATCAGAAGCGGCAATATAACAGCTACCGGTAACCAGCTCCGCCTTAACCGTTAATACATTTGTATTGGTACTGATTGCGGCCCATAGCGGTGTGGATATCAGCAATAAGACTGTTGGGATAAATTTCATGGTGGCTCCTACTGATAGGTGGTAGTGAACGTCAACGAACCGTTGAAGG
>NZ_SZWM01000191.1:0-312 GCF_005280805.1 Citrobacter sp. TBCS-14 | reverse complement strand
ATTATATCGATTTATCATAGTCATGCATGACTACAGCAATACCAGTCATACCCTGAATTAGGCCAAAGATTAGCTATTAAGATTATTTTCTATTTCACCGTAATTGTAACAGCACCTTCATTACATTAGGAGCTGGAATAATTATCGGGATTTTTCACAACCCAGTCTCCTTTTCTGTCCTTTACAACCTCAATAAATTCATCAGCATGAGAATATGAACCGCCTTCATCTTCCCACTCATTTAACGAATGTAACCATTCATCTTGTGTCAAGATTTTTCCTGTTACAGTACTACGCAAAAAAACAGTCATA
>NZ_SZWM01000190.1:0-331 GCF_005280805.1 Citrobacter sp. TBCS-14 | reverse complement strand
GACGTTAGTGGATGATAAAGGGGAGAACTTAGCATTTTCTCTGACGCTGCATGACGGGAAAACAGATGAATTACTGATTAATGAATTACAGATTCAGGTGTTGGCGCATGCAATTATTCATGCAATAAATAATGCTGGCATGCGGGATTTAGCGCTACGAATTACATCGCTGCTGGATTTTCTGCCGCTGTATGATGTTGATTGCCAGCAAAACGACAATCTTGAATACGACTCTTATACGCAACCCGAATGGAAGCATAACCTGTTTAATCATTATCTGGCGATTATTTACCGCTATACGGATGATAAAGGAAAAGCCCAGTACTGTGGT
>NZ_SZWM01001155.1:0-330 GCF_005280805.1 Citrobacter sp. TBCS-14 | reverse complement strand
ATAACTTTCGTCCAGTCGATGGACATATCAGATGGCGGAATACCCAGCATAGCAATACGGCCACCGTGATTCATGGTGTCCAGCATGGTGCGGAACGCTGGCGGCGCCCCAGACATTTCCAGACCCACATCGAACCCTTCGGTCATCCCCAGCTCGGCCATCACGTCGGTCAGGTTCTCTTTCGAGACGTTGACTGCGCGGGTAATGCCCATTTTACGCGCCAGCTCCAGACGGTACTCATTAACATCTGTAATCACTACGTGGCGAGCACCAACGTGCTTCGCTACCGCTGCAGCCATAATGCCAATCGGACCCGCACCGGAAACCAGC
>NZ_SZWM01001153.1:0-328 GCF_005280805.1 Citrobacter sp. TBCS-14 | reverse complement strand
TATGTTTTTGCTTTCTATTGTAAATAAGTTGCTGTTCCACCAGCATATTGATTATTCCCAGCGTAATGACTCCATACTCGAATTTCTCCATTAGCCGTAATTTGTAATTCCATTGGTTTGTTATTGTTGTTTCCATTTAGAGAAGATAGGGTTACTGATATATCGCCTACAGGACGAACGTTTTCAGGTAGAAACGCAACTTGTTTGGTCTGATTAGCCCTAAAGTTTCCAAAATTACCGCCACCAGTAACCGTAACTATGCCATTTTTCTTTTTGTATTGTAGTTTAGCTGTAGTGACGTTAGACATGTTCAAAGCTGTCCAATCAC
>NZ_SZWM01000105.1:0-329 GCF_005280805.1 Citrobacter sp. TBCS-14 | reverse complement strand
GCAATGACTCAGCGCTTACCTTTAGTTGCAGCCCAGCCGGGGATCTGGATGGCAGAAAAGCTCTCCACATTGCCCTCGGCGTGGAGCGTTGCACACTATGTCGAATTAACCGGTGAACTGAATGCACCACTGCTGGCAAAGGCAGTCGTGGCCGGTCTGGAGCATGCGGATACCCTGCGGATGCAGTTCACTGAGGATAACGGTGAAATCTGGCAATGGGTTGATCCTACGCTCACCTTTGCTGAACCTGACATTCTCGATTTACGCAATGAATCCAGTCCGCACGAGGCGGCACGTGCGTTGATGCGGGCGGATCTGCAACAGGATCT
>NZ_SZWM01000187.1:0-328 GCF_005280805.1 Citrobacter sp. TBCS-14 | reverse complement strand
GAAGAAAACCGTGAGAAAGAGGGTGTGAACAGCACTGAATCCGGTCTGCAGTTCCGTGTTCTGACTCAGGGCGAAGGTTCTATCCCGGCACGTACCGACCACGTACGCGTGCATTATACCGGTAAACTGATCGACGGTACCGTGTTTGACAGCTCTGTTGCGCGTGGCGAACCGGCTGAATTCCCGGTTAACGGCGTGATCCCTGGCTGGATTGAAGCACTGACCCTGATGCCGGTAGGTTCGAAATGGGAACTGACTATTCCTCAGGAACTGGCTTACGGTGAGCGTGGCGCTGGCGCGTCCATTCCTCCGTTCAGCACGCTGGTAT
>NZ_SZWM01000189.1:0-325 GCF_005280805.1 Citrobacter sp. TBCS-14 | reverse complement strand
ATTGTTCCTGAATTCGCTCCCAGTACGGACGCAATGCTCTGGCGGGATGTGCCAGGCTGAGTGTCGCCAACTGCGGTTGTGCTTTATCTTGCGCCTCTTTTGCGGTCTGTAATGCTTGCTGGTGGCGGCTTACTTCTGCCTGCAGCTCATTTTGTCGGATGAGCCAATTAAGATGCTGTTGCTGGATTTGCTGACGGGTAAGATGCTGTTTTTCTTCGTCAGTAAGTACCTGCAAACTTTCTGTCAAGGACTGTACCTGCTCTGGTGCTAACAGCGCCACGCCGCTGGCCTGGGCCTGTAGTTTTTCCAGCTCCGTACGCGCTGC
>NZ_SZWM01000188.1:0-322 GCF_005280805.1 Citrobacter sp. TBCS-14 | reverse complement strand
CTCAGCGACACCGATAAAACCATTCTGGATATCGCGATGATTGCGGGTTTTCGCTCCAGCAGTCGATTTTATAGCTCATTTCATAAATACGTCGGTATGCCGCCTCAGCAGTATCGCAAGCTCAGCCAGCAACGCCGAAATCATCCACCTTATGCGGAGGGATAATTGACTATCAAATCTATCTCTTATTTTACTGCTGAAATATGAACATCATAACAGCAGGCCAGAAAAGATCGCCTGAAACAGTTAATAAAATAGAGTTCGTTCAACAACTCACGTAACTACGCCACTCCATTATTGATTGGCCTGTAGCAGGTATTTC
>NZ_SZWM01000359.1:0-594 GCF_005280805.1 Citrobacter sp. TBCS-14 | reverse complement strand
ATCCGTTGAGCAAACATAACCCTGGGGCTTATTCAGCATAAAATAGCGCGGGCCATTTTGTTGAACCAGGGAATTACCGTCATATTCTACGTCGTGCTCTGGCAGTAGCTTAAAAGCGCTATTTCTGACGATTTCGCCGTCGACGGTAACACGGTTACCACGGATCTCACGCCCGGCAATAGCGCGGCTGACGCCGAGTTGCTGAGCGATAAATTTATCAAGTCGCATGAGTGTGATTTTGCCTGTAACAATACGGAAATCGAGCGTTATGCCCGAAAAGTGGNTGATTTTGCCTGTAACAATACGGAAATCGAGCGTTATGCCCGAAAAGTGGAGCCGTTTTCCGCTCAGTATAGCGGGCTAACAACTTCCCTCAAGGGAAAAAGATTCGTGGCATACTATACGCGAGACTGTTACATATTGTGAGCCCATGATTTTTACTCTTCGTCCTTACCAAAAAGAAGCCGTGGATGCCACGCTCAACCATTTTCGCCATCACCGTACTCCGGCAGTTATCGTCCTCCCCACAGGCGCAGGCAAAAGCCTGGTGATTGCCGAGCTGGCCCGCGTGGCGCGCGGTCGCGTACTGGTACT
>NZ_SZWM01001275.1:0-325 GCF_005280805.1 Citrobacter sp. TBCS-14 | reverse complement strand
GGAAGTGCCGCTGACCAACCTGGTACGCGACGAAATCATCGACGAAGATGCGCTGCCGATCAAAATGACTGCGCATACGCCGTGCTTCCGTTCCGAAGCGGGTTCTTACGGTCGTGACACTCGTGGTCTGATCCGTATGCACCAGTTCGATAAAGTCGAGATGGTGCAGATTGTTCGTCCGGAAGATTCGATGGACGCGCTGGAAGAGATGACCGGCCATGCTGAGAAGGTCCTGCAACTGCTGGGGCTGCCGTATCGCAAGATCATCCTGTGCACAGGCGACATGGGCTTCGGCGCATGCAAAACCTACGATCTGGAAGTGTGG
>NZ_SZWM01001276.1:0-320 GCF_005280805.1 Citrobacter sp. TBCS-14 | reverse complement strand
GGAACTGCGCGAAGCCTACGAACAAACGCTGCCGCTGCTGTCTGAATACAGCACCTGGGTTGGACAACATGAAGGCCTGTACAAAGCGTACCGCGACCTGCGTGATGGCGATCATTACGCCACCCTGAACACCGCACAGAAAAAAGCGGTCGATAACGCGCTGCGCGATTTTGAGCTTTCTGGTATTGGTCTGCCGAAGGAAAAACAGCAGCGCTATGGAGAAATCGCCACGCGTCTGTCTGAGCTCGGCAACTTGTACAGCAATAACGTCCTTGATGCCACGATGGGCTGGACGAAGTTAGTCACCGATGAAGCCGAGC
>NZ_SZWM01001271.1:0-321 GCF_005280805.1 Citrobacter sp. TBCS-14 | reverse complement strand
GCACCTGCAATGACTACGCCATCCACGCCCTGATTAAGTAGCATCGCAAAACGCTGAGCCAATTGCTCACCGTCTTTGCCGCCGTGTAAAAGAAAGACCATCCGACCCTGTGCTTCTAATGCTTCCGTCAGGCCTGCCGTCAGTTCAGCATAAAATGGCGCAGACAGATCGCGCACAATCAGCCCGACCACACCACTCTGACCGCCACGCAGCACCGATGCCTGACGATTACGTACGAACCCCAACTGCTCAATGGCTGCGTTTACTCGCTCCCCGGTTGCGGATGAGATACGCCCTTTTCCACTAAGCACCAATGAGACT
>NZ_SZWM01001272.1:0-321 GCF_005280805.1 Citrobacter sp. TBCS-14 | reverse complement strand
ACTTCAAGTTCATTACTCGCGGCGAATGCTTTCGGCACATCACCCAATGCGACACGATCCTGTGGACGCTTCGGCCCGGCCAGGCTGGCTTCCACAGTGCCCATGTCCAGTTCCAGTGAGCTGGTAAACGCAGGCTCATCACCTGGGTTACGCCACATCCCCTGTGCTTTAGCATACGCACCGACTAATTCAACCTGCTCTTCACTACGCCCACTCAGACGCATGTACTCAAGAGTTACCCCGTCAATCGGGAAAAAGCCGCAGGTTGCGCCGTATTCCGGCGACATGTTAGCAATGGTCGCCCGGTCAGCGAGCGGCAGG
>NZ_SZWM01001273.1:0-319 GCF_005280805.1 Citrobacter sp. TBCS-14 | reverse complement strand
GTTTTTAACTCTTTTTCACCCAGGGGGAACACTTGCAGGGTAAAGCACTCCAGGATTTTGTAATCGACAAAATTGATGACCTGAAAGGTCAAGACATCATCGCCTTAGATGTTCAGGGCAAATCCAGTATCACCGATTGCATGATTATCTGCACTGGCACGTCCAGCCGCCATGTCATGTCTATCGCCGATCACGTTGTTCAGGAGTCTCGCACCGCCGGTCTGCTGCCGCTTGGCGTAGAAGGCGAAAACGTAGCTGACTGGATCGTCGTCGATCTTGGTGATGTGATTGTCCACGTTATGCAGGAAGAGAGCCGTCG
>NZ_SZWM01001274.1:0-319 GCF_005280805.1 Citrobacter sp. TBCS-14 | reverse complement strand
TTCTTGTTATGGCAAGACTTACAAAGGAGTTGTAGGTTATCAGGGTTCAGCGCTATTTTCCAATCATCAAGATTTTCCCAAGTTAGTTCTATAATATGGTCTACTTCGTATTTTTTAGCACCGAATGCGCCACATCTTACGCAAGTCATCTTATCACGTTGTCTTACATAATCACGGACAGCCAACCATTCTTTTTTATTATACCAACCACTTTCTCGAACTGTGTCAACATTATACTTCATCTGACACCGCCATTTCTAAAGCCATTGTCAAAGCAACAGTAGGGTCAATTTTATCTTTTTCAAGTTTTTTAGTATAC
>NZ_SZWM01001267.1:0-319 GCF_005280805.1 Citrobacter sp. TBCS-14 | reverse complement strand
GAAGCAATTTCGATTGCCGCAGGGGAGCGCAGCCACACGCTGATTTCACCTGCTGTCGATACGCCGATCGCGAAGAATGAACTGGCTGTCATGGGGGATATCGTATGGGCGTAAGTGAAGATGATTATGTCCAGTTGCTCTCTGCTCTCTTGCCACCGGGGCCTGCATGGTCACCTGAAGATGTCGCGATAAAGGGGGCTGCACCGTCGCTGCTCAGGGTTCACCAGCGCGCTGACGATCTTATGCTGGAACTTGACCCCAGAACTACCACCGAGCTGATCAATCGCTGGGAAAAATGCTGTGGACTTCCTGATGAATG
>NZ_SZWM01001268.1:0-319 GCF_005280805.1 Citrobacter sp. TBCS-14 | reverse complement strand
TCATCGACTTAAACTGGTCTTTAAGTGTTTGCGGGAAAGCTTTGATCCAGTCCCAGTCCATCGGACGGTTACTGTTAACCCAGAAAATCTGCTGCGTGAGGATCCCTTTCAGGTTTTTCGACACGCTCATTAACTGCTGCTGATTAATTTGCAGATTAATCGCCATCATCAGTTGGTTGCCCAGTTGCTTATTGAGCTGATCCAACAGTTCACGGCGCATATCCACAACCTGCAGTAAGGCATCATGGACTTCGCCGTTAACTTCGTTGCTGTGCCCTTCTTCCAGTTTGGCGACAAACGCATCATTCTGGAACAGCGC
>NZ_SZWM01001269.1:0-318 GCF_005280805.1 Citrobacter sp. TBCS-14 | reverse complement strand
GACAGTACGTCTTCCTGCGTCCCAATTGGGAAACCGCCGATACCTTCATAGCGGCCTTTAACCAGCAGCAGGCGGTCGTTTTCGATTTCAAGATTAACCGTCACGTCCGGCTTCGTCAGCTTCACGCGCGCGGATTCAATATGCTGGTTCAGTCCACCGCCAACATAACGTTCCACCTCAATGGAGCTAAACTCATGCTTACCACGACGCTTAACGCGTACGCAGAAGGTTTTACCTTCCAGTTGGTCGCGATACTGTACCAGCGCTTTCTCGAAAATATCGTGCATATCGGTAAACGGCACGTCTTCTACTTCGATA
>NZ_SZWM01001270.1:0-316 GCF_005280805.1 Citrobacter sp. TBCS-14 | reverse complement strand
GCACTGGTGCGTAACGGGCAAACGGTAGAAACCTGGAACCGCGACGGCGGCACCAGCACCGAGCAATCTTACAAGAACATCCCGTTCTATATCACCAACCGCGGTTACGGCGTGCTGGTGAACCATCCGCAGTGCGTGTCGTTTGAAATCGGCTCTGAGAAAGTGTCGAAAGTGCAGTTCAGCGTGGAAAGCGAGTATCTGGAATACTTCGTTATTGACGGCCCAACGCCGAAGGACGTGTTGAACCGTTATACCCAATTCACTGGCCGTCCCGCGCTGCCGCCTGCCTGGTCGTTCGGCCTGTGGCTGACCACGT
>NZ_SZWM01000360.1:0-725 GCF_005280805.1 Citrobacter sp. TBCS-14 | reverse complement strand
TGGATGGATGACACGTTGCACGTTGAGCTGGTCATGCCGTTTGTCTGGCATAGCGCGTTTGAGGACTTAAAAGAGCAATGTAGCGCCGATCTGCTGCGCATTACCGGTGCGAAAGCGATCGACTGGAAACTGTCGCATAACATCGCGACGCTGAAGCGCGTGAAAAACCAGCCGGGTATAAATGGTGTAAAAAACATCATCGCCGTCAGTTCGGGTAAAGGCGGTGTGGGTAAATCCTCTACCGCCGTGAACCTGGCGCTGGCGCTGGCTGCNAAGGTCGGTATTCTCGATGCCGATATTTATGGCCCGTCTATCCCGACGATGCTCGGTGCAGAAAATCAGCGCCCGACCTCACCGGACGGCACCCATATGGCGCCGATTATGTCTCATGGCCTGGCAACCAACTCCATTGGTTATCTTGTCACCGACGATAACGCCATGGTGTGGCGCGGCCCGATGGCCAGTAAAGCGCTGCTGCAGATGCTGCAGGAAACCTTATGGCCAGATCTGGATTACCTGGTACTGGATATGCCGCCGGGTACGGGTGACATCCAGTTGACGCTGGCGCAGAACATTCCGGTAACGGGTGCTGTTGTGGTGACTACGCCGCAGGACATTGCGCTGATCGATGCGAAAAAAGGCATCGTGATGTTCGAAAAAGTGGAAGTACCAGTGCTGGGTATTGTTGAAAATATGAGCATGCATATTTGCAGCAACTGCGGTCA
>NZ_SZWM01001351.1:0-308 GCF_005280805.1 Citrobacter sp. TBCS-14 | reverse complement strand
CCCGGAGACCTGCCCGGCACAAAAACACAGATGACTATCCGCTCGAAAACCTGTAAAGGCGGGGGATTTAATGAACTGCGCTTTGAGGATGCGACGGGTAACGAGCAGGTGTATATCCATGCGCAGAAGAACATGGATACCGAAGTGCTGAATAACCGCACCACCGACGTGAAAGTGGACCACACAGAAACCACCGGCAATAACCAGAGTATTACCATCGGACTCGGGCAGACGGTGAAGGTGGGTAAGGAGAATGCCGCAGGGCATGACCAGACCATCACCGTGGCGCATGACCGCAGCATCACGGT
>NZ_SZWM01001359.1:0-316 GCF_005280805.1 Citrobacter sp. TBCS-14 | reverse complement strand
AAGGAAACATTAGAACTATGGAATAGTCAACCAGCGATACATTTTGACTTAGGAGAAAATAAATGAAAACATATATTTACGCTTTATTAATTTTATTAGGAATTTTTGCAATTGTAGCTTTTATAGTAGGTCTATGCATTTTAGGTTCATTCTATCCACTTTTTAGTATAATTGCATTTAGTTTGTTTTTTACTAGCTTGCTGTACTGCTTAATATTATTTATTGTTAAAGATTATATGAGAAAATAAAAAAAGAAATTAGCCCCTTAGGGCTTTTGTTTTACGCTTGACCGCAATTTGACTAGAAGTGGCAGAAT
>NZ_SZWM01001358.1:0-315 GCF_005280805.1 Citrobacter sp. TBCS-14 | reverse complement strand
GCCCGTACGCGGCGAATCCAGCTCTGAGAGGCTTTTCGGGCAGTTGATGCGGTGAGCCAGTAAACGCCGACTACCGGATACAGTAGCAGGGAGAAGGCTTTGCGACCCAGTAAACGCCAGACCAGCAACATCAGACGCATTCCCCACAGCCCTTTGACTTCCTGCTGCTGCGCCCAGTGTGTTGATGAACGACGAAAAAGCAGGGAGGGGATGCGTGGCAACATGCCAAAAAACAGGCGAGTGTGCATTAATGAAATGCGCAGATTGTCTTTGAGCGCGTCAAAATGGGATAGCCCGTCCTGCGGATAGATGACT
>NZ_SZWM01001357.1:0-310 GCF_005280805.1 Citrobacter sp. TBCS-14 | reverse complement strand
GCCCAAAAGTGAGCAGGGATATGTGTTTGTGCTGGAAGACAGCGCCAGCGGAACTGTGGCGGGGATTTGCGCCATTGAGGTGGCGGTAGGACTTAACGATCCCTGGTACAACTATCGGGTCGGTACTCTGGTGCATGCCTCGAAAGAGTTGAATGTCTATAACGCATTACCGACGCTGTTTCTCAGTAACGATCACACCGGAAGCAGTGAGCTTTGCACGCTGTTTCTCGATCCGGACTGGCGTAAAGAAGGTAACGGCTATTTGTTGTCGAAGTCGCGCTTTATGTTCATGGCCGCGTTTCGTGACCGT
>NZ_SZWM01001356.1:0-309 GCF_005280805.1 Citrobacter sp. TBCS-14 | reverse complement strand
GGTAATACAGAACGCCCACACTTCAACCCGATCCGGCCCACGCGGGTGCCAGACGCGCAGCGTGGCGGTACCGTTGAGCCAGGAAAGCGTGGGGAAGATGTTGTTGTGACCAGCCAGACGCAGGGCGCGAACCTTGCCCAAACGCTCTTCGGCTTCCGCGTAGGTGTCGCGGTAGTAGCTGGAGACTTCACCGTCGACCCACACGTTGGCGTCCGGTTTCTCGGTAAAGAAGAAGCCGCTGCCGTGGCCGTCCTGGCCGAACTGTAGTGCATCTTTGGCGGTTTCCCACACCGGGCGGGCGGTCTGACC
>NZ_SZWM01001355.1:0-309 GCF_005280805.1 Citrobacter sp. TBCS-14 | reverse complement strand
CAGCGTGTCTTGTGCACCTTGTGCATCGCGATGATAGTGCACGCCGACCACAAAGCCGTCTGCCGCCAGTTGTCTGGCGATGGCGCGACCGATACCTTTGCTGGCACCCGTAACTAAAACTGAACGACTCATGTGGACGCTCCTTGTTGAAATAGCGTGTTAATTTCTTCTGTTGTCGGCTGGAAGGTGTTGACGCGACCGGTTGCCAGCGTCTTGTTGTCTGCCTGAATGACGCATTCAAAGCTACCGAATCGTGCATCCTGCATCAGCAATTTGACATGAATGCTCAGCCGCTTTCCGGCAGGCAGA
>NZ_SZWM01001340.1:0-309 GCF_005280805.1 Citrobacter sp. TBCS-14 | reverse complement strand
GTTCCACACGTTGGGGTTGGATATCATCAAGCGTGAATTTGCGGCGTTGGGGATGAAGTCGAACTTCTCGCTGTTTGACGATACCGACCAGGTGGCTCTGCTTAAGGAACTGACCGAAGGGCTAATTGAAGACGATAAACTTATCCTTCAACAGCTGATCTCAACGATCTCCAACTGGAAAAACGATCTGATGACCCCGGCGCAGGCAGCGGCCAGCGCTAAAGGCGAACGCGATCGTATTTTCGCGCACTGCTATGGTTTGTACGACGCGCATATGAAGGCGTGCAACGTGCTGGACTTTGACGATCT
>NZ_SZWM01001354.1:0-292 GCF_005280805.1 Citrobacter sp. TBCS-14 | reverse complement strand
GAAAATGCCAGCGCAGCGCAGCCGGACGTGAACGCGCAGATCACCGCAGCGGTTGCGGCAGAAAACAGCCGCATTATGGGGATCCTCAACTGTGAGGAGGCACACGGACGCGAAGAACAGGCGCGCGTACTGGCAGAAACCCCCGGCATGACCGCGGAAACGGCCCGCCGCATTCTGGCCGCGGCACCACAGAGTGCGCAGGCGCGCAGTGACACTGCGCTGGATCGTCTGATGCAGGGGGCACCGGCACCGCTGGCTGCAGGTAACCCGGCATCTGATGCCGTTAACGATT
>NZ_SZWM01001353.1:0-308 GCF_005280805.1 Citrobacter sp. TBCS-14 | reverse complement strand
GAAGCCATGGCAATGGGCTTTACCCATGCAGCCTGCGGCCCATTTGTTCGTTCTTCTTATCATGCGGACATGCAGGCGAAAGGGCTGGAAGTGAAGTAATCGTGTAATACTCACTTACATTTCAGCAATAAAAAAACCGGCAATTGCCGGTTTTTTTTCATGCAGAGTATGCAGTATGAGCATCGTGCTCCTGACATTACTCTTTATGGGAAAGCTTCTCAGTCTGAACGCTACCGTCAGCATCTTTCTTAGCATCGGCATTATCATCGTTCATCGCTTTCTTGAAGCCTTTAATTGCCGTTCCCAGG
>NZ_SZWM01001339.1:0-308 GCF_005280805.1 Citrobacter sp. TBCS-14 | reverse complement strand
ATCATCTTTAAAATATGCTCAATTACAAAAGAAAACCTCACAATTAAGTGAGGTTCTTTTTTTAGTTTACTTTTCCGTACTCTGCTTCAAATTCGGCTTGGAACATAACAGTTTCTGGTAACTTGATTACTCCAAATTTACCTTGGAAACCTCCAAGCATACGTGTTGTTTTAATATGTCGTGCTGAAACTCCGTTACATACATACCAATTTTTAGTGTCTTTGCAATTAATTAGGAACATTTCGATTTCTCCACTTTCTGTTGTGTTATTGTTAGAGCCTCCAGTTTGTCCTGTAAGGCGTTTATTT
>NZ_SZWM01000361.1:0-622 GCF_005280805.1 Citrobacter sp. TBCS-14 | reverse complement strand
ACACATATAAATGCCTGCGTGGAGCGCTAATATCATCTCCCCAATCGAAAGGTATAGAGATAAAGACGTTAAAACGTTTATCTTCATGATGATCTTCATCGTAAGTCTGGCTGGCGGAAAAGGTATAGCTAATCCGTTGCCAGCTATTGGAATAACTCACCTGATAATCTTTACTGTTACCGCTCCGTCCCCAGTAATCGCGCCACAGCGTACTGAGCGAAAACGAGCCCCAACCCTGCGGCAAAGACTGGCTGACGTTAGCTGAAAAACTGTTCTTACGACCAAAATCATTCTGATAATAGTCTGCGATGTCGTACACATCATTTTCATCACGATGATAACTGTTTTTATTATTTGCCCAAACGTGATCGTTAAAAGTGCGATAATCTTTGGAAGAGTAGCGATACGCCGCCAGGCCAAAACGGNCAAATATTTGTTATAGGCAATCTGGTAGCTCTGCCCGTCAAACACATCACCATTATCCTGTTTGCTGTGCGATTGTGTCGCATCGACGGAAATCGCGCCGATACGTGTATTCCAGCCGGTTCCAAGCGTAAACGCATTGTAGTTATCTGCCAGCATGGTGCCGCCATACAGCGTTAACAGATTATTCAGCCCGTAT
>NZ_SZWM01000486.1:0-300 GCF_005280805.1 Citrobacter sp. TBCS-14 | reverse complement strand
TCTCTATTGAGAATGGTGCTAAAGGTCCGGTTGCTGCTAACGTAGTTACTACAGAGTAAAAATCCAAAAAATTGTCTCTATGCGATAACGGAGAAGGCTAATGCCTGAGTGGTCATATTGACAGAAATAATGGATGTATTGTTGGGTCAGTTGAATCGAATTCATACTGATCCGGCATTTCATGATAACGGTGAGCATATCTCCTGCAGGAGAAAGTACGCTGATCGTTGTTGTGACGTGCAACTCTGCTGCTCGAATAGTCGAACCACAGAAGCGCTAGCTACCGGCCTTACGAAACAT
>NZ_SZWM01000487.1:0-288 GCF_005280805.1 Citrobacter sp. TBCS-14 | reverse complement strand
GTTCATGAAGCTCTACCACCCCATCTTCGATTGCTAAACGAATTTGCTTTGAGTAGCTTCCAACCTGCTCGATGGCTTCCAGCAGACGCTGGTTAATATCAGCGTTCTCCACCTCCTCAATTTCCGGAAGTGATACAAAGACACCATTCGCAGATTGCGCTACAGCATCAGCAATATGGTGAGTACCACCAGCACGCTGTAACACCATTGCTCAACCAAGCGGGAAAATCTGATCGCCATCTGCACGAAGACGGTTGAATAGCGCGTTCTCAGTTACATCCAGCCAGT
>NZ_SZWM01000126.1:0-307 GCF_005280805.1 Citrobacter sp. TBCS-14 | reverse complement strand
GGCCGATCAAAGCCATTTCCTGGCGTTTTAATACGTTGTCATGCGCGTGAGTTTTGCGGGCATAAAGGAAAACCAGCAACCCCGGAGCATACAGCACCACGGACAACAGCAGGTGCATCGGACCTGACGCGTACAGTAACCATAAGCCATAAATGCATGCACCGACACCAACAGCCTGATGAATTGGGCGGGTCGCTATTTTCAGCAAAAATGCGCCGACGAGGAAATAGGGCACCAGAATCATCTCAGAGGCAATAGTCAGCAGCGTATTGTAGTCAGAACCTGTGAGCCAGATCAGCACCAGACA
>NZ_SZWM01001225.1:0-307 GCF_005280805.1 Citrobacter sp. TBCS-14 | reverse complement strand
CTCTTGCAGCGTTTGCGCGGTGTACGAGGCGGTATCGCGTTTTAGCTCGCGTTCATCCAGTGAAAACAAAGGTTTGTCGGCAATGGCCAGCTCAAGCATATGTTTACGCTGGGCGCTGGAGGCTTCCGGTTGCGCACGATGTGGTGGCACGTTATTGGGCATGACAATGACCCGAGAGAGGCCAATCAGATTAGCCAGAATTTCAACGGGTTTCAGATGACCATAATGCACCGGATCAAAGGTGCCGCCGAACAGAGCCTGCAATGATTTCATATCAACCATCAATAAAAACATCTGCCAGTGATTT
>NZ_SZWM01001154.1:0-304 GCF_005280805.1 Citrobacter sp. TBCS-14 | reverse complement strand
ACACCTTCAACGGCTTACAGAACGCTCCCCTACCCAACAACACATAGTGTCGCTGCCGCAGCTTCGGTGCACAGTTTAGCCCCGTTACATCTTCCGCGCAGGCCGACTCGACCAGTGAGCTATTACGCTTTCTTTAAATGATGGCTGCTTCTAAGCCAACATCCTGGCTGTCTGTGCCTTCCCACATCGTTTCCCACTTAACTGTGACTTTGGGACCTTAGCTGGCGGTCTGGGTTGTTTCCCTCTTCACGACGGACGTTAGCACCCGCCGTGTGTCTCCCGTGATAACATTCTTCGGTATTCG
>NZ_SZWM01000066.1:0-306 GCF_005280805.1 Citrobacter sp. TBCS-14 | reverse complement strand
ATCTCCGCCGTAGGTTTTTTCGGCCAGGATACTCAGCGTAATTTCGCCGGGAAAATTTACGTCGCCTGTATTGTTCATGAAGAGTGTTTTGAAGGCATTGCCGCTCGTCTGGTCAGTGAGCGCTATCAGCCTGATTACGTCATTATTGGCGAAGCTTCTGAACTGAATCTGAAAATCGGCCAGCGTGGTCGTGCTGAAATTGTGGTTGAAACCTTTGGTAAACCTGCCCACTCCGCCAACCCGCAGGCAGGAATTAACGCGGTGTACAAAATGGCGCAGTTGATCGACAAAATTCGCACCATCACT
>NZ_SZWM01000117.1:0-282 GCF_005280805.1 Citrobacter sp. TBCS-14 | reverse complement strand
TACTCACTGTCCACCTCCGGCCATCCCACCGGATACGAGCGAATTGCCTCAAGTGTATCGAGCGCAGCAACCTCTTCCTTCATCTGTCGCTGGCGTTCGTGGATCCGGAACCCCTCAACGACCATCGCCTGCGTCATTGCCCCCGCAAGCTGCACAAGCTCTTCAGTCGTTAACTCAACATCATGGTTGTCTGCATCCGTCCAGAAAAAACCGGGCGGCAACGTGCCTGCCTGTGCTGCCGCAATAACCGGAGACAAACGGGACTGAGACGCTTTGCCGCCG
>NZ_SZWM01000705.1:0-305 GCF_005280805.1 Citrobacter sp. TBCS-14 | reverse complement strand
GGTCACGGTTTCCGCCGGGCGCAGTAACGTCACTGGTGCCGCATTGCCGTTGCGGGGAGGCATTGTGCTGGACGTTTGCGAACTCAACAAACTTATCGACTTCGATCCACAAAGCCAGATTGTTGACGTTGAAGCCGGCATGTTCGGCGACATTTTTGAACAAACTATCCAAAAAGAGTACGGCATGACGATGGGCCACTGGCCGTCATCGTTTGGTATCAGTACCGTGGGCGGTTGGGTGGCCTGTCGTGGCGCGGGACAGCTGTCGACCCGCTACGGCAAAATTGAAGATATGGTTTATGGGA
>NZ_SZWM01000115.1:0-304 GCF_005280805.1 Citrobacter sp. TBCS-14 | reverse complement strand
GTTGGAGCACAAACAGATTGCCGGTTTCCCGGGGGCGGAAACTATCGCCAGCGAAGCCTTCTGGAGCGTGGAGATGGATATCCTGATCCCTGCCGCGCTGGAAGGACAGATTACCCGTCAACGTGCAGAAATACTGACCTGCAAACTGGTGCTTGAGGGCGCTAACGGCCCAACTTACCCGGATGCCGATGATATGCTGGCAAGCCGCGGTATCATCGTGGTACCTGACGTCGTATGTAACGCAGGCGGCGTCACCGTCAGCTACTTCGAATGGGTTCAGGACATGGCCAGCTTCTTCTGGAGC
>NZ_SZWM01000116.1:0-304 GCF_005280805.1 Citrobacter sp. TBCS-14 | reverse complement strand
CGGTCTTCACCCGTCGCGGCGTGGATCGTATATTGCGTTACGCTTTCGAGCTGGCGCAAAACCGCCCACGTAAAACCCTGACCTCGGCGACCAAATCCAATGGCCTGGCTATCAGCATGCCTTACTGGGATGAGCGCGTTGAAGCTATGGCGGCTCACTATCCCGAGATCCGTTGGGATAAACAGCATATCGACATTCTGTGCGCCCGCTTTGTGATGCAGCCAGAGCGTTTTGACGTGGTGGTCGCCTCTAACCTGTTTGGCGACATCCTGTCCGATTTGGGACCTGCCTGCACTGGCACGAT
>NZ_SZWM01000362.1:283-645 GCF_005280805.1 Citrobacter sp. TBCS-14 | reverse complement strand
GGATGGACCTATCAGCTGGTTAAACGCAACATGTGGGTTTACTCCGTGGATAACGGTCCGATGGCACAAAGCCTGATGGATACCGGGCAGGTCACCTGGCTGCGGGAGGATGGATTTAAGTATCGCCCGAATCGCAACAACATCTCATGGATGGTGTGCGACATGGTGGAGAAGCCAGCGAAGGTTGCCGCGCTGATGGCACAATGGCTGGTCAACGGCTGGTGTCGTGAGACGATTTTCAACCTCAAGCTGCCGATGAAAAAACGCTACGAAGAGGTATCACAGAACCTGGCTTACATTCAGGCCCAGCTTGATGAACATGGCGTAAATGCCCAGATTCAGGCGCGTCAGCTGTATCATGA
>NZ_SZWM01000362.1:0-270 GCF_005280805.1 Citrobacter sp. TBCS-14 | reverse complement strand
GGCGCGTCAGCTGTATCATGACCGTGAAGAAGTAACTGTTCACGTGCGTCGTCTGTGGGCTGCCGTCGGCGGTCGTCGCGACGAGCGATAAAGCTACAATCCAGGTCGGATGGCGGCGAAATCGCCCTGTTCGGCTTGGATTGATTCAATCAGCTGTGTATCTGAAACAATATGCGTCACATTTTCCAGATGCCCAATCTGCGTCTCACCCGAGCGATTAAATTTACTCTTATCAATCAATAATAATGACTGCGCCGCACGCTTAAGCAG
>NZ_SZWM01000453.1:0-300 GCF_005280805.1 Citrobacter sp. TBCS-14 | reverse complement strand
GGCTATTACGACGCGCTGGCGGAAAGCAATATTCCGGTAAACGATCGACTGGTCACGTTTGGCGAGCCCGATGAAAGCGGCGGCGAGCAGGCAATGACTGAGCTGCTTGGTCGCGGCAAAAACTTCACGGCTATCGCCTGCTATAACGACTCAATGGCGGCGGGCGCTATGGGTGTATTAAATGATAACGGCATTGATGTGCCGGGAGAAATCTCGCTGATTGGTTTTGATGATGTACTGGTTTCACGCTACGTGCGCCCACGGCTGACGACGGTACGCTACCCTATCGTGACGATGGCA
>NZ_SZWM01000327.1:0-302 GCF_005280805.1 Citrobacter sp. TBCS-14 | reverse complement strand
GAGTCGATAATCGAGCTGTACACATGCGGCATGACGCGCGGTACTCCTGCTTCCAGGCAGGATTGCAGGATAATGCCGAAGTTATCGAGATCGATACCGCCGGTCGGCTCAATCAACGTCATGCCGTTGCGCGCCGCGGTCGTCGCCAGCGCGTACAGCTCAGGCAACGATTTCTCACCGCCCATTGGGAAGAACTTCGCCGCATGCGCGCCAGAGTCCAGCATCATACGTACCGCTGCATCACAGGAAACGCGGGCTGGCGTGCCCTGGCTGCTGCTGACGCCAGTGGAGATCAGCACCTC
>NZ_SZWM01000781.1:0-302 GCF_005280805.1 Citrobacter sp. TBCS-14 | reverse complement strand
ATGGTCTGAACTACGACGTCCGTGGTGAAATTAAAAAAAGTGCCCTACTATAGCAAATGCATAACTGGCAGGCATCTGACTTTCCGCGTGACTTTGTTAATGTCATTTACAGAAATTGACAATTCAGATGCCTGGTTTACGTTATTACACGCCGGTGATGAAGGACTGTAATTGCGCCTCGGATTGCAGACGCTGCTGCAGTGTGGAGGCTTCAGCCTTGCTGGCGAATGGCCCCATCTGAATACGCCAAACGGCACCGTTTTGCACAACCCGGCCCGGAACGCCAAACTGCTGACTTAAAC
>NZ_SZWM01001060.1:0-302 GCF_005280805.1 Citrobacter sp. TBCS-14 | reverse complement strand
AGCCAATTTAAATCAGCTTCCTTTAGAAAGTTATTAGATGAGCATCAATTGCTTGCTTCTTACTCCAAGCCTGGATATCCTTATGATAATGCCGTCACTGAGGTCTTTTTCAAGTATCTTAAACAACGAGAAATTAATCGCAGAACTTATCACTCCATTCAAGAAGTTCAACTCTCTTGCTTTGAATACATCGAACAATTTTATAACAATTATAATCCTCATTCCGCCAACAATGGTTTAACTCCAAATCAGAAAGAAGAAAATTATTTTAAGAAAATATAGCTCATTTTGTGTCTAAATAT
>NZ_SZWM01000849.1:0-302 GCF_005280805.1 Citrobacter sp. TBCS-14 | reverse complement strand
CCCGGAAGGTCTGTACAGCGCGAAAACCTTCACTGAAGAAGAGATGCCAGGCTTTGGCGTCAGCGTCTGGACCTCTCTGGTCCCGGTGATCCTGATGGCGATGCGCGCCGTGGCAGAGATGATCCTGCCTAAAGGACATGCCTTCCTGACGGTTGCAGAATTCCTCGGTGACCCGGTTATGGCAACGCTTATCGCGGTGCTGATTGCGATGTTCACGTTTGGTCTGAACCGTGGGCGTTCGATGGATCAGATTAACGACACGCTGGTGTCCTCAATCAAAATCATCGCGATGATGCTGTTGA
>NZ_SZWM01000032.1:0-301 GCF_005280805.1 Citrobacter sp. TBCS-14 | reverse complement strand
ACTCATCTTAGTACTTTTCCTCGTTGCCGATGCGTTGACGGCGAGCTCACGTTTCACATTTGGCGCGGTAAATATCGTGATAAGCGCATTACTGGCCAGTGTCAGTCTGTGGATGATACTGCATACCGCATGGCAAATGTGGATGAAACGTACGACCCTGAATCCGCTTCATGCAAATAAATCGACCACGCTTGTTACCGGCGGATGTTACGCCTGGAGTCACAACCCGATCTACCTTGGTATGAGCGGACTCCAGCTAGCCTTTGCTCTGTTCATCGGCAGTCCGGCTGGCGTAGTGGCT
>NZ_SZWM01000908.1:0-301 GCF_005280805.1 Citrobacter sp. TBCS-14 | reverse complement strand
CTTTTACACTTTGATCAGAACGGATTCATTCCGTTGAAATTGAGGATCATCATTCAGCATTAACGCTGATGTCACCTCGTCCTGTTGATGACCAGACTGCTGCTGTTGCTGTTGTTGCGATTGCCCCTCAGAAGAGACCTGAACATTCACTTCCATGAAGTTCTGCGCTGTCAGATGCTGACGTAAGTTATCGCTAAATTGCTGCAGCGAACGGCAGACATCGCTCTGATTTGCGCCGATGTGCACCATCAGCTTGCCTGCATCCAGTTGCACGGCAATTTCCAGTTTGCCAAGCGATGGC
>NZ_SZWM01000871.1:0-301 GCF_005280805.1 Citrobacter sp. TBCS-14 | reverse complement strand
CAGATAGAGTTAAAACAGAGTTCAATGATAGACTTATTTTTGTAGAAAGTGGAGACAAGCCAAATGTTATATGAGTATGTTGCTACTTATGGCGACAAATATAGAATAGATAGCTTCACAGGGTACAGAGAGCTACGTAAAGATCACTTAGAACTTTTATCAGGTAAAGTATATTACAATAGTGAAAACTCGCTTAGAATCGAAACTACGCTCTTGTACGAGGTCGGTCAATTTGTATCAATTGGTGGTTATCCGTATGGCGGTAGAAAATTTAGATTACTAGAATTATCAATTACTGATA
>NZ_SZWM01000810.1:0-300 GCF_005280805.1 Citrobacter sp. TBCS-14 | reverse complement strand
TTCCGCGCCGAGCATCCGTCGGTGGAAATCAAGCTCACCACCGGTGACGCGGCTGATGCAATGGAAAAAGTCGTCACCGGCGAGGCCGATCTGGCAATTGCCGGTAAGCCCGAGACACTGCCCGGCGCGGTGGCATTTTCCATGCTGGAGAATCTGGCTGTGGTATTGATAGCGCCAGCACTGCCCTGCCCGGTGCGCAACCAGATTTCGGTGGATGAGCCAGACTGGTCAACGGTGCCGTTTATCATGGCCGACCAGGGGCCGGTGCGCCGCCGCATTGAGCTGTGGTTCCGGCGCAAT
>NZ_SZWM01001079.1:0-300 GCF_005280805.1 Citrobacter sp. TBCS-14 | reverse complement strand
ATCGGCAAGCCTGGCACATGCGCTGTGCCGCCGAGTGGCTTTCGCCGCAAGGCAAAACAGACCCTTTCCATCTGGATGACTGCTGGGCAGTGCGCCGTGGGCAAAGTCATCCTCCCGTGCAAGGTGAGCCTGATATCGCCTGCTACCACCTGCCTGAGTCGTGTCAGGATCATACCCTGTGCGTACCGTTGATCGCCCAGGGGGAAGCCATCGGCCTGCTCTCATTCCAGAATCTCAGTGACAATTCCGCCCCTTCCCGTGCTTATCTGGAGCTGATGGCCGAGGCACTTGGACTGGCAT
>NZ_SZWM01000363.1:0-599 GCF_005280805.1 Citrobacter sp. TBCS-14 | reverse complement strand
AGAATTTCCACTTTCTTCGGGTTATTGGTTAGCAGACGGACTTCATCCACGCCCAATAATTTGAACATATCAGCACACAAGGTGAAGTCACGCTCGTCCGCCGCAAAGCCTAACTGATGGTTGGCTTCGACGGTGTCATAGCCCTGATCCTGCAACGCATAGGCGCGGATCTTATTCAACAGGCCGATGTTACGTCCTTCCTGNTCTTCAGCAATGTGCGTGAGCGCGGCTTCCAGTTGGAAACCGCAATCGCAACGCAGGCTGAAAAGCGCATCGCCAGTCAGACATTCGGAATGGACGCGTGCCAGGACCGGTGTTTGACCCGAAATATCGCCAAATACCAGCGCGACATGATCGTGCCCGGTTGCCAGTTCTTCAAATCCCACCATCAGGAAATCACCCCAGGGGGTTGGCAGTTTGGCTTCTGCCACACGTTTAAGCTGCATGTAATTCTCCAGATTATGCTGGCACTGTGCGTGCCGTCGCCTGTTGGCTTCTGTATTGCACTATTTTGCCATAAGGCAAGGGTGTTCACCTAATTGCAGCAACGCATTCATTTCCGAATGGCACAAAATTGTCAATTTCCCCGGTGTGCGGAT
>NZ_SZWM01000299.1:0-299 GCF_005280805.1 Citrobacter sp. TBCS-14 | reverse complement strand
TAATGGTTAATATAGCAGCAAAAAATCAGTACGTTATTCGCTCCGGCGACGACGGCAGATCGTAAAAAACCCGATACGCCGTATCGGGTTTTCTGTGTATCGCAACACGTCAAAATTAGAACGGGTAATCGTTATAACCCATTTGCTCTGAAATCTTACGCGCTGCGGTGTGCAGCATTTCGACATATTCGTGCAAACGTTCTTCAGAAAAACGCAGCGTCGGGAATGAGATGCTCAGACCCGCAATGACCACGCCGAAACGATCAAACACCGGTACCCCGATACAGCGCAGTCCTTCT
>NZ_SZWM01000300.1:0-299 GCF_005280805.1 Citrobacter sp. TBCS-14 | reverse complement strand
AGTTTATCCAGCAGCTGTGCCATGTCGCGCTGGCGAATATGCTTTTGCACTAATGTCAGCGCCGCCATACTGCGATGCTGCATGATTTCATCATCTGGAATAACCGTCACATCCACCAACGGAAACGGTGTGCTGTAAAGTTGAAGGGCGGTTCCCGAATCCTCAAAGTGATCCAGCCAGTTCATTGAGCCTTGCCATGGGCTTTGCTTGCCATGGTAAAAGAGCACTGGAATCACCAGCGGTAGAGTGTCGTTTCCAGCCTCAAGATGACGCTGCATCGCTGCGATAGCGTAGCGCAT
>NZ_SZWM01000301.1:0-296 GCF_005280805.1 Citrobacter sp. TBCS-14 | reverse complement strand
CGAACCCACCTCAGCGCTCAGTAAAACTGAAGTCGAGATCCTGTTCCGTGTCATTCGTGAACTGACCCGCCAGGGGGTGTCAATTATCTACATTTCCCATCGTCTCGAAGAATTGATGTCGATTGGCGATGTGATCACCATTTTACGCGATGGTAAATTTCAGGCCGAAGCCAGGGTGAGCGAGATCGATGTGCCATGGATTGTGCGCGAGATGTTGGGCAGCGATCCGGTGAGCAACTTTCTCGAACCTGGCCGCACGTTTGGCGCCCCGGTTCTGGAAGCGGAACATATTACCT
>NZ_SZWM01000380.1:0-295 GCF_005280805.1 Citrobacter sp. TBCS-14 | reverse complement strand
TTACTGCCCGTACCGGAGCTGGTATTATCGGCAGGGCACTTACCGCATCCAGGGCTGCACCGACGGTTTCACCAAAATCGTCACGCGCTTTTTCCTGGACTGCTGTTGTGCGAAAGTGAGACTGCAGTTGCGCCACCACGGGGCTGCTGGCCTCACGCGGTAGGCACTTTATCATCCGCTCGGCCATCACCTTCAGTCCCCACTGCAGCCGGACCGAC
Organism: Citrobacter sp. TBCS-14; assembly: GCF_005280805.1. Taxonomy (NCBI): domain Bacteria; kingdom Pseudomonadati; phylum Pseudomonadota; class Gammaproteobacteria; order Enterobacterales; family Enterobacteriaceae; genus Citrobacter; species Citrobacter sp. TBCS-14. The sequence goes on along the minus strand of NZ_SZWM01000380.1, from coordinate 77 downwards.
ACTGCATATACCGGATGCACGGGTTGGAACAGTTCATGCAGAAGACAGATTTTGCGGCTGATATTCTGCTTCTGCTC
>NZ_SZWM01000303.1:0-295 GCF_005280805.1 Citrobacter sp. TBCS-14 | reverse complement strand
ACGTACGCCGCTGCGGTTTTCGCCAACAACAAAAATATTGGTACCCACCGGCAACAGCGAAAGAAGGTTCATCAACTGGAACTGGGCTTCAGGTTTATTCTTCGGCCAGTAGTAGATCAGCGTATCGCTATCGCCGACGTCATCGGCTTGAGCGATGAGGCTGAAGCGGACGTTGTCGCCCATCTGGCGGTTAAGCACCTGCCAGTGGTGAAGCTGCTGAGTATGCGCACGGCTGGCGGCGCTTTCAAAATGGGCAGGCAGGTCATCCTGCAAATCACCGGCAAACAGAATACGG
>NZ_SZWM01000304.1:0-282 GCF_005280805.1 Citrobacter sp. TBCS-14 | reverse complement strand
GCCGACCATCCGCGATATTCCGTCGCTGCTGGCGCTGGCACCGTGGTATGGCAAAAAACACCGGGATAACACGCTCACCATGAAGCGTTTTACCAATGGTCGTAGCTTCTGGTGCCTGGGCGGTAAAGCGGCAAAAAACTACCGTGAAAAGTCGGTGGATGTGGCGGGTTATGATGAACTCGCTGCGTTTGATGACGATATTGAACAGGAAGGCTCCCCGACGTTCCTGGGTGACAAGCGTATTGAAGGCTCAGTCTGGCCAAAGTCCATTCGTGGCTCCAC
>NZ_SZWM01000305.1:0-294 GCF_005280805.1 Citrobacter sp. TBCS-14 | reverse complement strand
AGTCCGGTGCCAGCAGGAAGAACGGGTTTTTGATCGCTTCAGGATGCTTTAACAGCAATGCCCCCTGACCAAAATAGTTCAGTACCAGTGAAGGCAACACCACGGAGAACCATGCAAGGCGAATCGGTAACTTACCGAAGTGGCCCATATCCGCATACAGCGCTTCAACACCGGTAATCGACAGCACCACCGCGCCCAGCGCAATAAAGGACAGCGTTTTGAATTCCAGGAAGAAATGAACAGCCCAATACGGATTTAGGGCATGCAACACTTCCGGATTTGCAATAATGCTGC
>NZ_SZWM01000307.1:0-294 GCF_005280805.1 Citrobacter sp. TBCS-14 | reverse complement strand
TAAAGTCGCGGTCAGCCGGTTCCCATGCGATGGTCCAGCCCATGTTGGCCGCCAGCGGAGAAATGCCTTCGTCCATCTCCTGACCGTACAGGTTCATACCAGCTTCTAAACGCAGCGTATCACGCGCGCCCAGACCGCAAGGCTGAACACCGGCTTCGACCAGCGCACGCCAGAAATCCGCGGCCTTTTCATTCGGCATGGCAATTTCATATCCCGCTTCGCCGGTATAACCAGTGGTTGCGATAAACAAGTCACCCGCCTGAACGCCGAAGAAAGGTTTCATACTTTCAACTG
>NZ_SZWM01000308.1:0-293 GCF_005280805.1 Citrobacter sp. TBCS-14 | reverse complement strand
TGGCCGGGAACATGCCCGTCTGGGAGCCGCTGCTAATCTACGCGCTGGGCACATTGTGGTACGGCCTGTTCAACTGGTTCTGGTTCTGGATGTGGCGCGAGCAGCCGCTGCGTGAATCGCTCAGTTTGTTGTACCGCGAATTAGCCGATTACTGTGAGGCCAAGTACAGCATGCTGACCCAGCATGCCGATCCCGAAAAAGCGCTTCCTCCCCTGCTAGTGCGCCAACAAAAAGCGGTGGATTTGATTACCCAGTGCTATCAGCAAATGCATATGCTGTCGGCGCATCACAAC
>NZ_SZWM01000364.1:346-571 GCF_005280805.1 Citrobacter sp. TBCS-14 | reverse complement strand
GACAATGGATAACGTCAGTGCCTCGTCCGGTAGAATGGTGGAAATTGTAGCCGTCATCGACAGTATTGCATTCCAGACCAATATCCTGGCGCTGAACGCCGCCGTTGAAGCCGCCAGAGCAGGGGATGCAGGCAGAGGATTTGCGGTTGTTGCCTCTGAAGTTCGTACCCTGGCACAGCGCAGTGCCACTGCAGCCCAGGAAATCAAAGCGTTGATTGATGAGTC
>NZ_SZWM01000364.1:0-312 GCF_005280805.1 Citrobacter sp. TBCS-14 | reverse complement strand
ACTGATGGGGGAAATCCGTGTCGCGGGTGACGAGCAACGTAAGGGCGTTTCCGAAGTCACGCTCGCCGTCACCGAAATGGACAGCACCGTGCAGCAAAACGCATCGTTGATTGATGATGCCGCCACGCGAACCCAGGTACTGAAAGAAGAGGCAGAACAATTAGCGCTACTGGTTTCCTCCTTCAAATTGCCGGAGCCTTCAGCGGCCTGACCCCCACGTAAAGTATCCGGGGGCATCGTCTGCACCCGGATAACTCCAGGCTACACTTAACGTAGTTAACACGTCGGGAGCCGGAGTATGGCTGAGTTTGT
>NZ_SZWM01000403.1:0-293 GCF_005280805.1 Citrobacter sp. TBCS-14 | reverse complement strand
AATCAAAAAAAGAACCAGATAGCGAACTAGTGGAAAAAGTAAAGGTTGAAACTCCTGAAGAAGTAACGAAAGAATCAGCACAGGCTTTCTTAGACTTAGCAAAAGGACAAGGTAAGGTAACAGAAAATGATTAATTATGAAAACAAAGCGATTAATTTACATGCTGAAGTGTATGGCTGGATGTATCGTGCATTAGAAGAAATGGTAAAAGCAGAATGGCACAATGATGAACTTTTCAAAGTATGGCTAAATCGTGCTGAATTTCTAGTAAAGCAGTCAAAAAAGTTGCATAA
>NZ_SZWM01000402.1:0-281 GCF_005280805.1 Citrobacter sp. TBCS-14 | reverse complement strand
GCATGCCAGCTTCTTCATTGGTCTGTCAAGCGGCCTGTCATGGCTGGCATGGGCTACCCGTATTCCGGTTGTGCTGATAAGTGGCTTCAGTCTTCCCAACAGTGAGTTTTATACCCCGTGGCGGGTATTTAACTCCCATGGCTGTTATGGGTGCTGGGACGACACGTCACTCAATTTTGACCACCAGGATTTCCTGTGGTGCCCGAGACATAAAAACACTGACCGGCAATTTGAACGTACCCGACTGATAACCGGCGCCCAGGTTAATGGCGTTATAAATA
>NZ_SZWM01000408.1:0-292 GCF_005280805.1 Citrobacter sp. TBCS-14 | reverse complement strand
AGCAAAAAATAATGGAGATGTCATTGACTATAGCACTTATGGCGGAGACGGAACAGACTTGCCAGATGTAAGAACAGCTAAAACATTGTTTTATGATAGAGATGAACACGGAAACCCGCCAGATATATCTACTATTAAAGCTGAAATTTCACCCTCCACGATCGTCACAAGGTTATTCTTTAACCAAAACGAACTCTTACCTTTGTATGTTAATGACTTGGTAGATATATGGTATGACGGTAAACTGTATTCAGGATATATAGCAGATAGAGTTAAAACAGAGTTCAATGAT
>NZ_SZWM01000407.1:0-291 GCF_005280805.1 Citrobacter sp. TBCS-14 | reverse complement strand
GGTGGTGAAAGCAGAAGCCAGTAAGGTAACGGTCGCCGTTGCTACCGTGGTTATCTTCGGGACCATTGCTATCTTCCTGTACCCGGCAATGTACCCGCTACTGGCGCACTGGTTTAGCCCGGAAACCTACGGGATTTATATTGGCTCCACGATGCATGAAGTCGCACAGGTTGTTGCTGCCGGGCATGCAATCACCCCGGAAGCTGAAAACGCAGCCGTCATTGCTAAAATGCTGCGCGTCATGATGCTGGCTCCGTTCCTCATCATCCTGGCAGCACGTGTTAAACAACT
>NZ_SZWM01000406.1:0-289 GCF_005280805.1 Citrobacter sp. TBCS-14 | reverse complement strand
CCCGCCAACACTTTTTTATCTCGCAGCATGTGCGGCAAATAAGCCTGTGTAGACATTTCACGCGGCCCATTCACCGGTAAACCTGCGCGCTGCAACAGCGTAATAATGCGCTGCGTTTCAGCGGAGGTAAACTGGCCCAAACGTTCTGACGTGCGGGCAGCCATTACCATACCTGCTGCGACGGCTTCACCATGTAACCAATTGCCATAACCCATTTCAGCTTCGATAGCATGGCCAAACGTGTGTCCCAGATTCAGTAAAGCACGTAAGCCCATTTCGCGCTCGTCCG
>NZ_SZWM01000405.1:0-289 GCF_005280805.1 Citrobacter sp. TBCS-14 | reverse complement strand
AATAGAATGCGCGGTGCTGGGCAACGATCATCCGCAGGCCAGTACCTGTGGCGAGATCGTGCTGAACAGTGATTTTTACGCGTACGATACCAAATATATTGACGATAACGGGGCCAAAGTCGTGGTTCCGGCGGCGATTGCCCCAGAAATTAACGACAAGATCCGTGAGATCGCTATTCAGGCTTACCAGACGCTGGGTTGCGCCGGGATGGCGCGGGTGGACGTGTTCCTGACCGCAGAGAATGACGTGGTGATCAACGAGATCAACACGCTGCCGGGCTTTACCAAC
>NZ_SZWM01000969.1:0-276 GCF_005280805.1 Citrobacter sp. TBCS-14 | reverse complement strand
TACTGAAAAATACAGAAGCAATCCTCCAAGCGTGTCCACATTGCGTCGTTATGCTAAGCAGAATTTATTTTGCCCACCGGCCATGAAACAAGGTCGGTTATGGCGAGTGCGTGAGGACGCCGAATTAGTTGGGGAGTTGGTAACACCTGTAATCAAGAAAAATGACTCATTACTTTTGCAACGGATTTTGAGTGATGGCAGCCAGACCGCGTAAGAATAATGTTTCAGTCCCTAACTTATATCCGCTTTATAGCCGAAAGGTAAATAAAGTTTATT
>NZ_SZWM01000411.1:0-289 GCF_005280805.1 Citrobacter sp. TBCS-14 | reverse complement strand
GCCAGACCCCAGGCCATAGCGGCGCAGATCGCCATCAGTGAAAAAATGGACAACAGGATCTGCGGCAAAGGGCGCAGCGCCATTAAAAAGATCTGCTTGTCAAAACCCAGGCCGATTTGCCAGCCGATGGCCATATACGCTATCGCCAGTAGCCATTCCGGCAGTTCAATTACCATCACACCACCTGCGTTCAGCAGTGCGCCCGCCAGCATCGGCAGCAACATGACGCCAGAGGGAATACGCAGTAAGCGCCCGGCTATACCGGCAACTGCGGCCAGCAAGATGGTGC
>NZ_SZWM01000410.1:0-289 GCF_005280805.1 Citrobacter sp. TBCS-14 | reverse complement strand
GAGACATATGCCTTTTGCGAGCGGAATGCGGCGATATTAACGTCCACCTGCGGGTCTGCGATGTACTTCGCTAAGCGCCCGGTAATATCACTACGAATTTCTGCCAACGTTTTTCCCACCACGCTAACTTTGCCAATGTAGGGATAAAACATGGTGCCATCAGGTTGCACCCAGTTTCCTGTATCGCTTGAGCTACGATACTGTCCCGCAGGCGTGGTGAGTTCGGGATGATCCCAGACGGTGACATTCAGGACATCGCCGGGTCCGACCCGGTACTGATACCCGGAGA
>NZ_SZWM01000409.1:0-285 GCF_005280805.1 Citrobacter sp. TBCS-14 | reverse complement strand
CCGCTTTCTGCGTCGCAACTGAAGCATGAAGGGCCGCTTCAGCAACGGTTTGTTTCACCTCATTTGCTGAATTGTCTGCCTGAACAGAAGACTCTTCAGCCTTTATTGCAGATTGTTCAGCAGCATCAGCAGACAATGCAGCATTCCCCTCTGACCTGGCAGCCTCTGTTTCTGACAACTTCGCTGCCTGTGCCGCTAACTTTGCTTCCAGCTCATGATTCGCTGCGTCTACGGTTTTGCCGGTTGCCACCCTTGCGGACTCAGCAGCGCTGGCTTCGGCCTGTG
>NZ_SZWM01000365.1:0-552 GCF_005280805.1 Citrobacter sp. TBCS-14 | reverse complement strand
GAATAACGAAATCGGCGTGGTGCAGGATATCGCGACTATCGGCGAAATGTGCCGTGCGCGCGGCATCATCTATCACGTTGATGCGACCCAGAGCGTAGGCAAACTGCCTATCGATCTGAGCCAACTGAAAGTGGACCTGATGTCCTTCTCCGGTCACAAAATCTANGTCACAAAATCTACGGTCCGAAAGGTATCGGCGCACTGTATGTTCGTCGTAAACCGCGTATCCGCATCGAAGCACAGATGCACGGCGGTGGTCACGAGCGCGGCATGCGTTCTGGTACGCTGCCTGTCCACCAGATCGTGGGTATGGGTGAAGCTTACCGTATCGCGAAAGAAGAGATGGAAACCGAGATGGCGCGCCTGCGCAGTCTGCGTAACCGTCTGTGGAACGGCGTGAAAGATATGGAAGAGGTGTATCTCAACGGTGACCTCGAGCAGGGCGCACCGAACATTCTCAACGTCAGCTTCAACTTTGTTGAAGGCGAGTCGCTGATTATGGCGCTGAAAGATCTGGCGGTATCCTCCGGTTCTGCATGTACTTCTGCAAGC
>NZ_SZWM01000069.1:314-871 GCF_005280805.1 Citrobacter sp. TBCS-14 | reverse complement strand
GCCTCCAGACTCTGGACAAAGTTTTCCAGGTGATCGCGGCGCGACAGCATGTTATTCAGTCGTGCCTCAAACAACGCCTCGGTCAGGTCGCTGGTGTCGAAGACAAAGATCTCCATCATCAGCTTCAGGTTTTCGATGGTTGGCTCGCGGTACAGCTGATTCAGGCGCTTGATACCTTCGGTCGGCATCGGGGTAAACAGGCTCATGCCGCCCGTTCCGCCGCCCATTAGCACCAGTTTGCCCACGCGCTCCGGCCAGCTCAGGGTAAACGCCACAGCACTGTGGCCGCCCATCGAGTTACCCAGCAGGTGGACTGTTTGAATATCCAATTGANAGGATGCGAGCGTTGAGATCGGATCGCGAACCGCGGTTAACGATCCCATCGCTTTTACCCCAGCCAGGACAATCCAACAGGATCACCCGGTATCCGGCCTGTACCAGCGGATCAATATTGCGGCTGAAGTTTGCCCAGCCCGTCGCGCCAGGACCGGAGCCGTGCAGCAGCACGACGGTCTCTTCGCCCTGTCCACAGTCATTGAAATGCACGCGTAGTGTTT
>NZ_SZWM01000069.1:0-191 GCF_005280805.1 Citrobacter sp. TBCS-14 | reverse complement strand
AATCCGGCGATCCACTCCGGGATCGGGCGGTAATAACGACCTTCGCTGCGCCAGTTGCCAAAGGCAGAAATGGCGGCAAAGGCGGCAACCCAGGTTTTCACTTCGTGCGTTGATTTGCCCGCCATCGCGGACAACTCTTCGTTACTGACGTCGTCCAGTTCCTGTAAACGCCCCTGCTCCAGCAGGGTCAT
>NZ_SZWM01000412.1:0-288 GCF_005280805.1 Citrobacter sp. TBCS-14 | reverse complement strand
GTAATATCTTTCCACGGTACCACGTGCAGCGCCAGCATCAGGGAGACCGCCAGCAGACCCACTGCGGTAGCGTCAATCAGCTTGCCACCGAAAACCCACAGACCCAGGCTGAGCAGAACCAGACCGATCAGCGTTATCTCTTTACGGGTCAGTTTACCCATGGTTTTCAGTTCATCACCGGCCCATGCGGCAACTTCAGCACTGTGGGTGACTTCCGGCTTGTACAGAACATAGGACAGCCACGGAGCAACGATCAGCAAAATAATACCGACCGGCAGGAAGCTGAGG
>NZ_SZWM01000384.1:0-288 GCF_005280805.1 Citrobacter sp. TBCS-14 | reverse complement strand
ATCAAAAATGACGTCGCCGATGCGAATCACTTTCCAGGTATCTTCTTCCCAGGCGCCAGCGCCTGAAATCACCAGATTAGGGCGAAACTGTTCCATTTTGACGCTTGCCGGACAGCGCTGTTGCAGATCGCGTAGCGACGCTTCATTGGTCAGCAGATAGGGATAACCGTCGGCGAAGGATAAGGGAACGTCATCGTGGCGCTTTACCCGGCGCGTCAGTTGCGGGCCAACCCAGCGTAACTGCTGGAAACCAAAATCACCAGCAATACGCCGCTGGATCTGGTGTGG
>NZ_SZWM01000725.1:0-287 GCF_005280805.1 Citrobacter sp. TBCS-14 | reverse complement strand
GTAGATGCCCAGCTCGCGCAGATTTTTCCCGTCAGCCCATGCAACCAGCTCTGGGCCTACACGGTAGGCGCGGATCACCGGTAGATAAACCTTACGGTTGGCGTCAGTGTCCAGCCCGCGCTCACGCGCAATTTGTTGGGCGCTGGTTTGCAGATCCTGATGCTGCAGTTTTGGCAGATAGCGCGCACCCACAATCAGACTGACCAACCCAATTAAATAGGTGAGGGCGTAACCCAGACTCAGGTTATCAAGGGCGGTGGATAGCTGTGTACCTTCCATCCCTGAAT
>NZ_SZWM01000816.1:0-287 GCF_005280805.1 Citrobacter sp. TBCS-14 | reverse complement strand
GAAGTTTTTCTTTAGTAGGTCGAGGTTCGTTAGCAGCGGTGCAATTGCGCCAATAGACTCCTTGCCAAAGAGCGCGTTCAGTGCTTTCGGCTGCCTGGCCTTATCCAGTTTCGAAATACTTTCGAGAACCTTCAGCATTGTGCCCTGGGCGTCTTTTTGCATATCAGCGGCGAGCTTCTTGGAGTTAAACCCAAGGAACTGGAATGCTTCCTGCTGCTGCTTTGAGCCACCAGTAATTGCCAGCATGAAGTTCTTAATACCTGTAGCTGCAACTTCCTGCTCAACAC
>NZ_SZWM01000724.1:0-286 GCF_005280805.1 Citrobacter sp. TBCS-14 | reverse complement strand
GCACTAACGCTCGCTACTGGATAGTGGTGATGTTGTTTATCGTCACATCCTTCAACTACGGCGACCGCGCCACCTTATCCATTGCCGGCTCTGAGATGGCCAAAGACATTGGCCTTGATGCCGTCGGGATGGGGTATGTATTTTCCGCTTTTTCATGGGCCTATGTTATCGGCCAGATCCCCGGCGGCTGGTTGCTTGACCGCTTTGGTTCAAAACGTGTTTATTTCTGGTCCATCTTTATCTGGTCCATGTTTACCCTGCTGCAGGGCTTCGTCGATATCTTTAG
>NZ_SZWM01000815.1:0-286 GCF_005280805.1 Citrobacter sp. TBCS-14 | reverse complement strand
TGGTCTGTTGGCGCCGCTGCTGGTCGCGATTGTGCTGGCTTATCTGCTGGAATGGCCTACCGCCCGGCTGGAAAATATCGGTTGCTCGCGGCGCTGGGCGACGTCAATTGTGCTGGTGGTGTTTGTCGGTATTTTACTGCTGATGGCGTTTGTGGTGATGCCCGTTGCATGGCAGCAGGGCATCTATCTGATACGCGATATGCCTGGCATGCTCAACAAGTTGTCTGACTTTGCCGCCACCTTACCGCGACGTTATCCGGCGCTGATGGATGCGGGCATCATTGAT
>NZ_SZWM01000814.1:0-285 GCF_005280805.1 Citrobacter sp. TBCS-14 | reverse complement strand
GCTTTATCACCGAAGGGGCAATTCCGTTCGCGGCACGCGATCCGATGCGTGTTCTGCCATGCTGTATCGTCGGTGGCGCGGTGACGGGAGCAATCTCAATGGCTGTGGGTGCGAAGTTGATGGCGCCACACGGCGGACTATTTGTACTGCTGATCCCAGGCGCCATTACCCCTGTACTGGGTTACCTGTTGGCGATTGTTGCTGGTACGCTGGTGGCCGGTCTCTCCTACGCGGTGCTGAAGCGCCCGGAAGTGGACGCTGTCGCGAAAGTAGCCTAACTCTTCT
>NZ_SZWM01000813.1:0-275 GCF_005280805.1 Citrobacter sp. TBCS-14 | reverse complement strand
TTAAACCAATAACTGTAGCGCTCAGTTTATTCTTCGGCTTTGGTGACATAGCCATTACGCCGATCCTCCCGTTCTTTCCAGCGGAAATACCAGTTCACTGCACAGGTGATAACGGTACATGCGATACCGACAATGATTGCCCAGTCACTCAGGCTTAATCCTGCAATTCTGTCGGCCAACATCCAGGACACCTCTTTTGCTGTTTTAGCTGTTTCGGCGTATGCCTTTGCTGATACACCGCAACCGGTCAGCGTGGTTCCTGTTCCATATGAGAG
>NZ_SZWM01000183.1:0-285 GCF_005280805.1 Citrobacter sp. TBCS-14 | reverse complement strand
TGAAGTGACCGCGTGGAACGTGCCATGGATCGACTGCAAATACGCGCGAGGTCCATGTAACTGAAAACTCAGTGATTCACCTTTTTGCAACTCAACATGATGTACCCAGACCTGCTGGCGAAGATGCAGGCTACCCTGTTCACCGTCCGGTGAAGCAAGCAGTTGATGTTTGCCGGCATTCAGCGTCGCTTTTTGCACGCAGGTGTTTTCGCGCTGCGGGCAGGCGTCCAGCCATAGCTGCATTCTGGTCAGGGGCTTATCTTTGCTGATATTGTGCTCGCTGTA
>NZ_SZWM01000812.1:0-284 GCF_005280805.1 Citrobacter sp. TBCS-14 | reverse complement strand
CAGAGTTTAAGGCTAAGGCAAATGCTGCAAGCCGAAGAACTAGATTAATCAGAAGCCACGGTCATACCTATACTTATGCCAGATATCAAAATACTGGGCAATTGTCAAGTAACTTAAAGCAAGTTAAAAAAGGCGATAAAATAGTAGTTAATGCAGGGACTAGAGCTAATTATACTAGTGGCTATCATGGCATGTACTTCTTAGTTGAAAAAAAGGGTATGCAAGACGTTAAAACAACATTGAAAAAAGGTGCTAATTATGCTAATTCAATGAAATTATAGAAA
>NZ_SZWM01000277.1:560-860 GCF_005280805.1 Citrobacter sp. TBCS-14 | reverse complement strand
AGACGGCGAAAGAGTAAACTTTGGGACGCGTGCGCCTGCTGCGCCAGATAGTATTCAGAGCGTTATCAATGGCATACATCAGCAATAATGCTGTGACAATCAGCCCGCATGCCCCGACTGCCGTCATTTTGTTCGAGTTGGCGACAAACTGTTCGATATAACGTTGAATGACGTCTCCCGTCGCCGGGATAAAGTTTGCGAAAATAAAATGACGTAGCTGGACACTGACGTCGGAAAACATCGGAAATGCGGCGAAAAGCGCAAATACGACGGCAATAAGCGGCACTAATGAGAGCAATG
>NZ_SZWM01000277.1:0-552 GCF_005280805.1 Citrobacter sp. TBCS-14 | reverse complement strand
ACTAATGAGAGCAATGAAACGTAGGCAAGATTCCCTGCCAGCGTCGTCATATTGTCCTCATCAATCCGCCGCCATAATAGCTTCAGCCAGTCTCGTACAGGACGCGTATGATGCCTGGCCTGTTGCCGAACATTTTTTAGCATAACAACGTCGCGAAATAGTCAGGAATCGTCTTTTTATCGACGACCTGGATACTGGTGATCCCTAACCGGTTAGCCCCTTCAATATTATCGGCGTTATCATCAAAAAAGACCGTATCTGCGGCAGAAAAACCTTCGGACTGCAGAACATGCTGGTAAATCCGCGCTTCGGGTTTACGCATGCCGAGTTCCTGGGAAAGATAGATATGGNGAAAGATAAATATGGTCAGCAGCCTGACGGATCTCGGGGTATTCATCCGGCCAAAACGTGGTGTGCAGGCGGTTAGTATTTGATAACACAACGACACGATGCCCCTGCTCACGCAGCTTATGCATGATGTCGATAACCTCAGGGCGCAAGGCGACAAACACGGCCTGCCAGCCGTGAGAGAACTGCTCGTAACTTAGCGGC
>NZ_SZWM01000706.1:0-283 GCF_005280805.1 Citrobacter sp. TBCS-14 | reverse complement strand
ATATTATCCGTAGTATCAGTAAAGATGTGACTATGCTCTGGCCAGAGAACCTCAGTGTGGCGGAGGTTCCAGATACAACTGCCAGCCGTCGCGCAGATATTAACGGAGGGTGGGTTTTTGATGGTGACAAGATTAGCCCCAGAACTTATACCCCTGAAGAATTACAACGGCAGGCAGAATCCAAGAAAAAAACACTTCTTGCCGCTGCTGATGCCGCTATTGCACCACTTTCACGTGCGGTTAAACTGGGGATGGCAACGGAGCAAGAAGAAAAAATGCTCAC
>NZ_SZWM01000707.1:0-283 GCF_005280805.1 Citrobacter sp. TBCS-14 | reverse complement strand
AAACTATATCGGTGATGACCTGCTCGTGACGGATGGAACCAGCCTGTTAGGTGCTGATGATAAAGCTGCCATCGCTGCCATCATGAATGCCATACAGTATCTGGTTGCACATCCGGAGATTAAACATGGACCGGTGAAGGTCGGTTTTGTTCCTGATGAAGAGCAGGGGCTACGGGGTGCCAAAGCTTTTGATGTTGCCGCGTTTGGCGCAAATTTTGGCTATACCCTGGATTGCTGCGGCATAGGTGAGTTTGTCTATGAAAACTGGAATGCAGGCGATGCG
>NZ_SZWM01000161.1:0-283 GCF_005280805.1 Citrobacter sp. TBCS-14 | reverse complement strand
ACTGAACCGAAATGTGAGCCAATGACATCTGACGAGACAATTTCTTCGTCGGTATAGCCGAATGATGCATTGTTCAGCGTTGCCTTTTTCAGCGCGTCGTTAACCTCTTCCGCAGTGACTTTTTTACCCAGAATCGACACCAGTTCCGTAACGGATCCGGTTTTTACCGGAACACGCTGGGCGTGGCCTTTTAATTTCCCGCTCAGGGCCGGGATCACCAGACCAATCGCCTTCGCCGCACCGGTGGTATGAGGAATGATATTTTCTGCTGCCGCGCGTGAGG
>NZ_SZWM01000163.1:0-276 GCF_005280805.1 Citrobacter sp. TBCS-14 | reverse complement strand
AAGAAACCTTTACCCATTACCAGCCGCTGGGCAACAGTGACCCGGCTCATACAGCAACTGCACCTGGCGGATTGAGTGCGAAAACGCCTGCAATGACCCCGCTGATGCCTGATACCTCCACCCGGAAGCTGATTGCGTGGGATAGTACCACCGACGGTGCAGCCGTTGGCATTCTGGCGGTCGCTGCCGATCAGACCAGCACTACGCTGACGTTCTACAAGTCCGGCACGTTCCGTTATGAGGATGTGCTCTGGCCGGAGGCTGCCAGCGACGAGA
>NZ_SZWM01000658.1:0-282 GCF_005280805.1 Citrobacter sp. TBCS-14 | reverse complement strand
AAGCAAACGGGGAGAACGTTAAGTTCTGCGGGCAGAGGCAGTCGCCCAGCGGGAAGTTTGTAATACCTGAGTAGCCCGGACGAGGGGCGCTGGCACCGACGCCGGGCTACGGTGTGGGTCTTGTAGGCCTGATAAGCGCAGCGCCATCAGGCAATTCGATGCTGATTGCCGGATGGCTGCATTGCCTTATCCGGCCTACAACGGCCCAATTTACTCTGTCACCAGAACCGGCTGACGGTTAACGCGGCGGCTGTAGTTCTGATAGATCGCCATCGCCAGCAG
>NZ_SZWM01000168.1:0-282 GCF_005280805.1 Citrobacter sp. TBCS-14 | reverse complement strand
ATATTGACCAGCCACAACCACTACATTTAATGCTTTTCAGTTTGTAAGGTTTGTGTTTTGTTGTATAACTCATCTATTTTCTCCGTTTATTTTATATTTATCAAATCTTAGATATTATTTGAACCAAGATAAATCAATTTCATTAGCTAAGTCAGCAATTTCTTTCAAGGCTTCTTCGTCTGTCATGCTTTTTGAATCACATTCTTTAAGTTTGCGTTCGATTTCATCAGCTGTTTCGATCGCCTCTTCTAATGATTGAGTTCTAATAATATCTTTAGAAAC
>NZ_SZWM01000534.1:0-280 GCF_005280805.1 Citrobacter sp. TBCS-14 | reverse complement strand
ATTCAATTGAATAATCTCACGCCCGGTAAATTGCTCCTGCAAAATATCGCGCGTGTTACGGTCCGTGCGTTTATCGCCAAACTCCGGCGCAATGACCGCATCATTACACAGATAGAAATTGATATAACCGGCGGCAAAATCACTGTTCGCATAGCTCTGGCGAATAGTTGATGGTCCTTCCAGCGTGATCACGTTCAGGTGCCGTCCTTTTGCATCTGTGGCTGTGCGTAAGATTTCCAGATGTCGCCGGGTTACAGCGTAGTCAAACGATGTTGGGTCC
>NZ_SZWM01000642.1:0-281 GCF_005280805.1 Citrobacter sp. TBCS-14 | reverse complement strand
TCTGAAACGCGGCTGTATAAAAGCCGTCGCGCGCAGCTTGCTGATTCTATGGTGGAACTGCAGGATGCGCTGGTCTCGGTAAATAAAGAGCTGGCCATTACCCAACGGCTGGAGAAAAGCGGTGCCGCCAGCCACGTAGAAGTGCTGCGCCTGCAACGACAAAAAAGCGATCTTGGACTCAAAATAACCGATCTGCGCTCGCAATATTACGTGCAGGCGCGTGAAGCGCTGTCGAAGGCCAACGCCGAGGTAGATATGCTGGCGGCTATCTTAAAAGGTCG
>NZ_SZWM01000653.1:0-281 GCF_005280805.1 Citrobacter sp. TBCS-14 | reverse complement strand
GTTCTTTAAAGAAGACTGGATCCCGAAATTCTCGGATCGCGTCATATTTACCCTGGCACCGATGATCGCCTTCACCTCGCTGCTGCTGGCTTTCGCCATCGTGCCGGTGAGTCCGAACTGGGTAGTGGCCGACCTGAACATCGGGATCCTGTTCTTCCTGATGATGGCAGGCCTCGCGGTATACGCGGTGCTGTTCGCCGGCTGGTCCAGTAACAACAAATACTCCCTGCTCGGTGCGATGCGTGCGTCTGCGCAGACGCTGAGCTACGAAGTGTTCCTCG
>NZ_SZWM01000655.1:0-281 GCF_005280805.1 Citrobacter sp. TBCS-14 | reverse complement strand
GGTGAAATTCGTCAGTACTACCAGCGCGACTGGTTTGAATACGATGCGGTAAAAGACAACGTTACCGATAAAAACGAGCTGCGTCAGGCGCTGGAAGATGCGGTGAAAAGCCACCTGATGTCAGATGTTCCTTATGGTGTATTGCTGTCCGGCGGTCTGGATTCTTCGGTCATTTCCGCAATCACCAAAAAATACGCCGCGCGTCGTGTTGAAGATCAGGAACGCAGTGAAGCCTGGTGGCCGCAGTTGCACTCCTTCGCCGTCGGCCTCGAAGGCGCACC
>NZ_SZWM01000232.1:0-524 GCF_005280805.1 Citrobacter sp. TBCS-14 | reverse complement strand
CCAAGTAGCAGGATATCGTAGTGTTCTGCCGGTAATGCAGAGAATGAAGGACTGTAAATCACCTCCAGCGGCGTTTCACTCAAGATATCTAACGTGCATTGCGCGGCGGTAGCATTTGGTTCAACGTAAGCCAGTCGTTTTCCGGCCAGACAGCGGGTGGTTGAACGATCGCTGATAACATTAGGATTGAGATCAAGACTGATATGGAACCAGAAAGTGGAANTCAAGACTGATATGGAACCAGAAAGTGGAACCGCGATTGGGTTGGCTATGGAACGAGATATCCCCACCCATTTCATTGACCAGTTTTTGTGTGATCACAAGGCCAAGTCCGGTACCGCCATGACGGCGCGAAATGCTGGCATCAGCCTGACGGAAAGCCTGGAACAGACGTGACTGATCGCGTTCCGGGATGCCAATACCGGTATCGCGGATTTGAACTTCAATCTGGACTTTGGTGTTACTGAGCGCGCGTTTTTCAACCAGAATGTCGATATTGCCGCTCTCGGTAAATTTGATGGCAT
>NZ_SZWM01000750.1:0-278 GCF_005280805.1 Citrobacter sp. TBCS-14 | reverse complement strand
TAAGCGTTCATATCAACATTCTGGATGCAAAAGCAATGCGTTGAGTCTTTTATATTTTGCCCCTGTTATCAGATAGGGGCCTCAGTACGCGATGATCTTTAGGCTAAATAAATAGCAGTATAGTCATTGTAATAGTACTGCATAAGCTCTTAAGACCAGTCAGCCAGTCGCTGAGATAGACAGTCTGATTCATGTAAACTCTCCTTGTTCTGAAGCTCTGCTTTATGATTACCAAAAGTATAGGCGGCATTTCAATTCATGAGAGATAAACATTCGCT
>NZ_SZWM01000660.1:0-281 GCF_005280805.1 Citrobacter sp. TBCS-14 | reverse complement strand
CACCGCAACGGCACTTAATGTCAGCGCATAGCGACCCAATAAAGAGAGTAAAGATTTCATGCAAATAACTCCAGAGTGGTCAGGCCCTGCAAAAGCAGGAAACAACTAATGATAAAAGTCGAAAAATCAATCAACGGGCGAAAGGGCAAACGTCGGTAAAGCCTGCTGAAAGAGAAAATTAATAAGAGTGATAGCGTACAGATCAGCGCGATGAGCACAGTCATCAGCAGACCGGGAAAAAAAACACCCCCGATATTGATGTCATTTATCATTTGTGGATT
>NZ_SZWM01000633.1:0-280 GCF_005280805.1 Citrobacter sp. TBCS-14 | reverse complement strand
TCAAAGTACAACTGGAACAGGCTGTCGATAACGCGTTACAGAAAGGCAATCATCATGGCTGGGCGCTGGTGATGATGGTCTTTTTTGCTGTTGCGCGAGAAGGGCTGGAATCGGTGTTCTTCCTGCTGGCGGCATTCCAGCAGGATGTGGGTATTTGGCCACCGCTAGGTGCGATGCTGGGACTGGCTACCGCAGTGGTACTGGGATACCTGATTTACCTCGGCGGCATTCGCCTCAACCTCGGGGCATTCTTTAAATGGACCAGCCTGTTCATTTTGCT
>NZ_SZWM01000632.1:0-280 GCF_005280805.1 Citrobacter sp. TBCS-14 | reverse complement strand
GCAAGGCATGGTAATGCTGATTGGGACTATCGTTCTGCTGGTCGGCGTCGTTCATGCCGCCGGCGGCCTTAGCAATGCGGTAGTAACCCTGCAAACCATCGATCCGAAACTGGTCTCACCGCAGGGCGCGGATGACATTCTGTCACCCACGTTTATGACCTCATTCTGGGTACTGGTGTGTTTTGGCGTGATTGGACTTCCGCATACGGCGGTACGCTGTATCTCCTATAAAGACAGTAAAGCGGTACACCGTGGGATTATCATCGGCACCATCGTGGTG
>NZ_SZWM01000680.1:0-279 GCF_005280805.1 Citrobacter sp. TBCS-14 | reverse complement strand
TTAAGTTTTCAAATACGCTCATTTTTTCCTCTTTCCACGATGAATACATCCCCTTGTCTTGTAATTTCGATATTATATTTAAGCATTGGTAAAATATATCCGTCTTCCCAATAGCTCCATAATTCACTTATCAAGCCATATAAGCACTCGTTAGGCCCAACCCTATACTTTATCTCGTTCATTTCTTCAAGCTCTTTAGACAGCTTTCTGACGCCTCTAGCATAATGTTTGCTTGCTTTTTCTTCTGCCCTTAAACTTTTGTAGTTGCTTTTCATATAT
>NZ_SZWM01000634.1:0-279 GCF_005280805.1 Citrobacter sp. TBCS-14 | reverse complement strand
GTAATAACCGCGCATGCGTTGATTGCTACCGAGCAGCGGCATCATGCTCCACGGCACTGCTCCCTGGGTAAACGTGCCATCCGCCTCCCATGCCAGCACGCTTTTATCGTCCAGCGAGAGGTAACGGCTGTAATGCAACTGGTATTCATCAAACCGGGTATCGCTCCCCACCTCAGGAGTAAAGCGGGTGTAGCGCACATCGGCATACTGCCCTTTACGCGGATTGGGTACGAAATCACGATCGTCCCAGCTCAGTTCCACGCTACTCCCGGAACTGAG
>NZ_SZWM01000636.1:0-279 GCF_005280805.1 Citrobacter sp. TBCS-14 | reverse complement strand
TTTGCTCGCCTGGTCGTTTAATGCCTCGCGCAATGCCGGATGGGCGTGACCCAGCGCGTTAACCGCAATGCCACCCGCGAAATCGATATACTCTTTACCCTGCTGATCCCACAGACGTGAACCTTCACCCCGCACCGGAATAAAAGGGGCCGGAGCGTATACAGGCATCATCCATTCATCAAAATTTTCACGCGTAATTGACAGAGACATAGCGACCTCAACGGTAAATAAAAGGTTATTTATATGTTAATAAATATAGTGTTTGCGGTGTAAATGTAG
>NZ_SZWM01000635.1:0-279 GCF_005280805.1 Citrobacter sp. TBCS-14 | reverse complement strand
GCTGTCGCCACATCGTCGATTTTAATCTCTTTACCCCACAGCTCCACTGGCGTCCCGATCCCCGCCTGCGGGCACGGCGTCAGGTCTACCGCCAGCATATCCATGGATACCGTGCCGACCGTCCCGGTACGTACGCCATCCACCAGCACAGGCGTGCCGCTTGGCGCATGGCGCGGATAACCATCGGCATAGCCTGTCGCCACAATCCCAATGCGCTGGTCACCACTGGCAGTGTAACGACCACCGTAACCCACCCGGTCACCCGCTTTCAGCGTTTGC
>NZ_SZWM01000808.1:0-262 GCF_005280805.1 Citrobacter sp. TBCS-14 | reverse complement strand
CCCAGGCACTGCGGGCCTCCTGAAAGCTGAAGCGCGCTTTTGAAGGTAACGTAACCACGCGGCGAACGATGGCCTCTTCCAGCCAGCACAGAAACATCTGGCTCGCCTGACGGGATGCGACGAATTTTCGCCGCCCCATAAAGTGCGCCCATGACTCGTTTGCGCTGGCCCGTGCCGTGGAATAGCTCATCTGGGCGTAATTTCGGGAAAGCTGCTCATACGAGACACCCAGCCCGGCAGCGATATACCGCAGCAATGACTG
>NZ_SZWM01000801.1:0-279 GCF_005280805.1 Citrobacter sp. TBCS-14 | reverse complement strand
GGAGTATTAAACGTTTTGAATTAGGTTAGTGGCTATCTAGCATAGCGAGGGGTTACTCTTGACCAGTAATAAGAAAATAAAAAAGCTTTATAATGGAGTCTTTACAACAAACAAGGACTTAATAGCACTAGAGGTCACGTCCATTGTAAATGGGTTGTTAGTGTATACCGCAAAAGAAAACTATCCGTTACTCTTGACGATATAAGAAGCTTAAAGAAATTGTTTGGTCTTTGCATATTTTTTCCTAAAGACTAAGGTGTACTGATTGACGGTGCTTAA
>NZ_SZWM01000283.1:339-592 GCF_005280805.1 Citrobacter sp. TBCS-14 | reverse complement strand
CCGCCATTCTTGCCGCATGAGTCACATTGCCCCTGGTGATTTGCAGCAGCTTACGCAGATAGTTGAGCTCAAACTGGTTACGCGCCTCAACAAATGTCGGCAGCGCGGTGTTTTCCCCTTCCAGCGCCTGCTCCACCAGCGCGTCGCTGATCACCGGCGAAGAGGTCAACGCCACGCACTGCTCAATTACGTTGACCAACTGACGCACGTTGCCCGGCCAGCTGGCGGTCATTAACCGCTTCATGGCATCGGT
>NZ_SZWM01000283.1:0-273 GCF_005280805.1 Citrobacter sp. TBCS-14 | reverse complement strand
TACGCTCGGCCAGCGCTGGGATCTTCAGACTCACCACGTTGAGGCGATAGTACAAATCCTCGCGAAATTCTCCCCGAGCCATCGCTTTGGGTAAATCGCGGTGGGTCGCAGAAACGATCCGCACATCAATGTCGATATCGCGGTTACTTCCCAGCGGTCTGACTTTTCGTTCCTGCAATACGCGAAGCAGTTTCACCTGTAACGGTGCAGGCATATCGCCAATCTCATCGAGAAAAAGCGTGCCGCCTTCCGCAGCCTGAAACAGCCCTTCAC
>NZ_SZWM01000847.1:0-279 GCF_005280805.1 Citrobacter sp. TBCS-14 | reverse complement strand
CCCGTGACCACGATGCCATCACCTGCTGACCCGGCGACAGCGCCGACGGCAGCATTTCTCCCGTCAGGTTCGCCTGGCTCACCAGCAACTTTTCACCACCGGCAAGTTTCAGTTCAAAACGCGTCGCCGCCCCCTGGTACTGCACCGCCTGAATGACACCCCGAGCCTGAACCTCGCCCACCATATCATTTAACCGAATGTGTTCCGGGCGCAGCGAGAACATCCCCTGTAAGCCACAGACGTTTGCCGACATCGCTTCGTCAAAGACGTTTGACGTAC
>NZ_SZWM01001253.1:0-279 GCF_005280805.1 Citrobacter sp. TBCS-14 | reverse complement strand
ATCCTTTACACCTTCCTTTTGCCGATAAATCCGTGGATGTTTGCCTGTTGGCGCATACACTACCGTGGTGCGCCGATCCGCATCGCCTACTGCGTGAAGCCGATCGCGTGTTGATTGATGACGGTTGGTTAATACTGAGCGGGTTTAACCCGGTTAGCCTGATGGGGTTGCGTAAGCTGGTGCCAGTGCTACGTAAAACACCGCCTTACAACAGCCGGATGTTTACCCTGATGCGCCAGTTGGATTGGCTCTCTTTGCTGAATTTTGAGGTGCTGCACT
>NZ_SZWM01000539.1:0-278 GCF_005280805.1 Citrobacter sp. TBCS-14 | reverse complement strand
TGGCGATGCCACAGCCGCAGCGTACTTTTGCGGCGATGAAAAAGTTGGATCTGCAGGTTCACGTTGCGACCAAACTGAACAGATCGCACCTGCTGCTGGCAAAACATAACTATCTGCTCCCCGCATTGGGCAGAACCGAGCGCGATCTGCAGGCGACGGGCATTCAGTCGGTGACCGTCGAAGACTCAATGTCGATGGTCCACGCGTCCTGCGGCGCGCTGAAACCGGCCTCCCGCTGGCTAAAATCAGAGCCCGCGATTGTGGCGGGCATAGCACGC
>NZ_SZWM01000540.1:0-270 GCF_005280805.1 Citrobacter sp. TBCS-14 | reverse complement strand
ACTCATCCACACGCAGCAGCGTCTGCTCATCATCATGGCGGCCCATCATAATCTGACGGTCAATCAGCCAGCTTTCCTCACCCGGCCCCCATCCCCATACGCGCATTTCGTAGCGGTCCAGCTGAGAGTCGATACCGGCGGTCAGGTAAGCAACGCGATCAGGAACGGGCGCTGAATAATGCTCTTTCCGCTCTGCCATCAGTTCAGCATCCGGACGTTCGCCTATTTTCGCTTCCCACGTTTCACCTAGAGTGGTGTTCACGAAGGTTT
>NZ_SZWM01000537.1:0-277 GCF_005280805.1 Citrobacter sp. TBCS-14 | reverse complement strand
CGCTGGCATCATCACCATTGATGCCAACAACTGCTTCCGCTTGCGTAAAGCGAACGGAATGGTGAGCGACATTTTTGAAGCGCGCCACATGCAGCGTTTGCAGGGCAACATGGGCATTGGTCATGTGCGTTACCCAACGGCCGGCAGCTCCAGCGCCTCTGAGGCCCAACCTTTCTACGTCAACTCACCGTATGGCATCACGCTTGCCCACAATGGCAACCTGACCAACGCGCATGAGCTGCGTAAAAAGCTGTTTGAAGAAAAGCGCCGCCACATC
>NZ_SZWM01000538.1:0-265 GCF_005280805.1 Citrobacter sp. TBCS-14 | reverse complement strand
GGGACCTGGCTGTAATCCACGCTGTCGTAATTGGACTTGAAAAACGGATCTTCACTTCTGGCACCAGACACCGATGGAACTACCCAGGACTCTTCAAAATGGCGGTCTGGGCCAAAGAACGTGACAGCCTGTTTCACGAATTGCGTGCCGCTGTTACCCGTAGCAGATACCCAGCCAGCGTAACGCTTCACACCTTCCAGCATGGTTTCAGGATTTACCCCTTCGTTCAGGCGAGCTTTCCAGGCTTTGAAGGCTGCTGATTTTG
>NZ_SZWM01000893.1:0-271 GCF_005280805.1 Citrobacter sp. TBCS-14 | reverse complement strand
GGACTCGAAGAAATGCGGCTGAGTCTCGCGCGGGTTTGCCGGACTGGTGATGTTCTTGCCGAACATGCAGCCCTTCGCCGTAAGTGACCAAAATTTTTTAATGCCGTTGATTCCTGTTCGGCTGTATCGCTCACGATGTTCAACAATCCCCAGCTTCGCCAACTGGTGATATACCCGGTTTGCCGTTATGCGAATACCGTGCTGTTTCAGCAGCGCGCTCAGTGAAAGAGTTGGACGGCTGGAGCCATCCGGCGCGCCAACAGGAGCATCA
>NZ_SZWM01000396.1:0-260 GCF_005280805.1 Citrobacter sp. TBCS-14 | reverse complement strand
AAGCAGTGCGCGGATGATCCCGATGGCCTCGTTGTCCTCCACCGCTGTATGAAGTGTGATACCCCGTGCCACGCCACGCTTTATAGCGATGACGCCTTTTTTCTCCAGTGCGCGGAGCTGTTCCACAGCAGCATTCACCGAGCGGTATCCCAGCATGGTGGCGAGTTCCTGATTGGTTGGCGGAAAGCCACGCTCTTTCCGGTAATAAATCAGCATATCCAGCACCTGCTGCTGGCATGGTGTTAATGTCGTCATTCAGT
>NZ_SZWM01000535.1:0-275 GCF_005280805.1 Citrobacter sp. TBCS-14 | reverse complement strand
CTGTTGAATGCGCCCGTTGCTGCACGCTGGCAGCGTAAGATTCTGGATACGCTGGCGACCTACCATGAACAGCACCGTGATGAGCCGGGACCTGGACGTGAACGCCTGCGTCGTATGGCCCTGCCGATGGAAGATGAAGCGCTGGTCCTGCTGCTGATTGAAAAGATGCGCGATAGCGGCGCTATTGATAGCCATCATGGCTGGCTACATTTGCCGGATCATAAGGCCGGTTTTAGCGATGAGCAGCGGGCTATCTGGCAAAAAGTAGAACCTCT
>NZ_SZWM01000536.1:0-275 GCF_005280805.1 Citrobacter sp. TBCS-14 | reverse complement strand
TTCACCGTTTTCGTCGTTAACGTCGGTCAGCGGTTTGGTCGGCAGGGCGATTTCCAGGCACAGGTTGGACTGGCGCACTGGCGCGACAACCGGATCGAACGGGCTGTGGGTATTGCAGTGGTCCACGTTCTGAATGTAAATACGGCCGGTAGAGGCACGTTCCTGCATCATCAGTGAGAACAGCTCAACCGCTTTCACGCGCTGTTTGCGGATGCTGTCGTCGTTTTCATATTTTGTGTACAGGCGTTCAAACTCGTCCTGATCGGCGAAGAATG
>NZ_SZWM01000282.1:405-713 GCF_005280805.1 Citrobacter sp. TBCS-14 | reverse complement strand
GTAATGCCGCACAACGGTAAAATCCGTGGGCAAATTTTCCGTATGGGATGGTCAGAAATAGCGCCATCACGACACCAAGATGAATAGCAAGCAAAATAGCCATCCCTGAGGTATCTCTGCCTGCCAACAACGCTAAGCCCGTCAGACTCGTCAGTAGCAGCAACAGGATAAAACCGCGATCCATCGGTTTTTGCCGTGCGTCGCCCTGTAGCGGTGAGCGCTTAAGGTTCAGCCATAACAAACCCGCTGGGCCGACAACCAGGCCAATGCCGCCTAATGTGCCCAGCATGACCGGAACGCTGAGGAAC
>NZ_SZWM01000282.1:0-240 GCF_005280805.1 Citrobacter sp. TBCS-14 | reverse complement strand
CCCGCCATCGAGATATTTCAGCGTCAGCGCATTGTGAGAGGCTTCAGCAATGTCAGAGGAACGCGGCATCCCCGGAGAAATCTCCCGCCAGAAGCGGATAACGCCCGCCATCAGCAGACCCATCGCCAGAATAAAGACTGAACCAAACATCCATGCCAGCAGGTTATGCGGGAAAATTTGGTAGAAATCTCCGGCCAGCGGGGGATGGAGTAACGTGCCTGTTAAACCTATAGCGAGGAG
>NZ_SZWM01000452.1:0-275 GCF_005280805.1 Citrobacter sp. TBCS-14 | reverse complement strand
TCTATTCAGCGAAGATCCATCATTTGGTTCGTTTTCTGATAAAATCAGCCCCTTGCGCCTCATTTAGCGCACTATCTATGGCTAACCTTTTGAATAATTTAATTATGACGAGAATACTCGCTGCGATAACGCTGTTGCTGAGTATCGTATTGACCATATTGGTCACGATTTTTTGTTCTGTGCCGATCATCCTTGCAGGGGTTGTAAAACTCCTTTTGCCCATTCCTGTCGTCTGGCGCAAGGTTTCTGTCTTCTGTAATTTCATGATGTATTGC
>NZ_SZWM01000451.1:0-274 GCF_005280805.1 Citrobacter sp. TBCS-14 | reverse complement strand
AAATAGGTTCGGTGATAATTGCGTTAACCTGACCTGCAATATAATCTCGAAAGGGTTTCTGTAAAGAAACCCTTTTTTAAATTCGCGTAAGGTCATTCCTGGCCAAATGCACTTTCATAACCACATTTTCAATGTAATAAGCACGATATAGCTCACACTAATCAACATTCAAGTCGCATACTATCCTTTATATCCACAATTTTAATATGGCTTAGTTTTTATTAATTTGGACAGGCCGTAGCCAGATTTTTAATTTGTGAAATGGTGTGCTTAT
>NZ_SZWM01000446.1:0-274 GCF_005280805.1 Citrobacter sp. TBCS-14 | reverse complement strand
CCCACCACTTCCCCCAATACCAGCCAGGTATCAACCGGTGAGCCATCTGCGGCCGTCAGTTGCAGGCTCTGTGATAAACGACACTCAAAATTGACGGGACTTTGTGCCACGCGCGGCACGTTAACTAACCGACTCTCTCCTTTGCTAAGCCCGGCGGCAAAAAACTCGTCCTCACCGTGCGGCAAGCTGGCTGACGTTTCGTTCATCGCAGTGGCCAGCTCAAGAGTCGTCAGGTTCCAGACAAATTCACCGGTTTCGATAATATTCTGCACGC
>NZ_SZWM01000445.1:0-274 GCF_005280805.1 Citrobacter sp. TBCS-14 | reverse complement strand
CGTTCATCAAACCGATAAACGATTCCTGGCTGCCGGCAACATAATCAGCGAGCGCAATACAGGCGTCATTACCAGACTGAATGATCACGCCTTTGTTCAGATCGGACACCGCAACCTGATCGCCAGGCTTGAGGAACATCACCGAAGAGCCGCGCAGGGCCGGATTCCCGGTCGCCCAGGCATCTTTCCCGACGGTAACCATGTCATTCAGATTAATTTTCCCGGCTTTTAGCGCCTGACCGACCACATAGCTGGTCATAATCTTGGTCAGACT
>NZ_SZWM01000444.1:0-273 GCF_005280805.1 Citrobacter sp. TBCS-14 | reverse complement strand
GTTTACCCGAACCCGGTTCCACACGCACACGTTGTCACCACCACCACCCACAAAACTCTGGCGGGTCCGCGCGGCGGCCTGATCCTGGCGAAAGGCGGTGACGAAGAGCTGTACAAAAAACTGAACTCTGCGGTGTTCCCAAGTGCGCAGGGTGGCCCGTTGATGCACGTGATCGCGGCGAAAGCTGTAGCGCTGAAAGAAGCGATGGAGCCTGAGTTCAAGGTTTACCAGCAGCAGGTTGCTAAAAACGCCAAAGCGATGGTGGAAGTGTTC
>NZ_SZWM01000443.1:0-272 GCF_005280805.1 Citrobacter sp. TBCS-14 | reverse complement strand
TTTACCGTGGACCAAAGTGGTTGCTCATCGCCAGTTAACGTATCCTGTATAGCAACCAGCGGGCTGAACCAGATAAACATCGGCACCTGAATGGCCTCATGTGGTGGGCGAGTGCCTGCATGGTGATACATGACACCACCCGTAGGATCGCGAACTAGGGCGTGATCGGAGAAGTAAAGCACGGAAGATCTCTTATCCTGCAGAAGGTGGAATACCTGACCCATTAGAGCATCAGTAAAATGCACCGAATTATCATAGCAACCATCGGGATT
>NZ_SZWM01000450.1:0-272 GCF_005280805.1 Citrobacter sp. TBCS-14 | reverse complement strand
CCGCCGAATCATAATCTGTTGACCCGACATCGCCGTTATCGACGCTGTTATTGTAGAGGCCGTACTGGTACCAGCTATCCACATACAGCCCGCTATGGTCCTTGGCATCCGCAAACCAGGTGGCATAAGCCCCAAGATTGTAACCGGCTACGTTACCACTGGCAGAAAACTGGCTCCCATCCGCCCCTCGGTTACCGGTGCTGTCCGTATCGGCGTTGATATAGCTCACCATCAGCCCTGCTTTCAGGCTCTGCACGCTATCATCCCAGCTC
>NZ_SZWM01000449.1:0-271 GCF_005280805.1 Citrobacter sp. TBCS-14 | reverse complement strand
GATGGCTCAAGGCGAATACCTTCTTCCTGCGCCAGCCAGCCCAGCATATCGTACATAGTCTGATCGTCCAGGGTGTACAGTCCGTCGAGCAGGCGTTCCATCGCCCGGCCAACAAAGCCCGAGGCGCGACCGACTGCCAGCCCATCTGCCGCTGTCAGATTATCGATGCCGATATCCTGCACGGAAATGGTATCGTGCAGCCCGGTGTAAATCCCCAGCAGCATGCACGGGGAGTGGGTGGGTTCTGCGAAGAAGCAATGAACGTTGTCAC
>NZ_SZWM01000448.1:0-252 GCF_005280805.1 Citrobacter sp. TBCS-14 | reverse complement strand
AATTCGCTCGTATCCGGTGGGATGGCCGGAGGTGGACAGTGAGTAAATTTACGACTCCTGCCGTGCTGGAAATGCTCGATGATTATCGCTGGCGTCTGGTTGAGCCGGTTGAATTCTGGCTGACGGACAGCCCGGATGATGTGATACATGTCCCCGCAGGGTACGTTACCGACCTGGCCAGCGTACCGCGCCTTCTCTGGTCAGTGTTCCCGCCACATGGTCGTTATGCGAAAGCTGCCATCATTCATGACT
>NZ_SZWM01000447.1:0-270 GCF_005280805.1 Citrobacter sp. TBCS-14 | reverse complement strand
GTGGTGATGGTCTCATTTTTTCCGTCGATCACTTTTCGCTCGGTAATCGAGATGAGCTGGGCATCAACGTGATACACCCCCCATTGTTCCATATTCAGTTCAACCTGCGAGAAGCGCATGCCTTCGACCAGCCCCTCCGGTGCTGTCCCTTCTAATAGCGCGCCCATGCCGCCAAGAGACAAATCGAATAAGCGAAAATGCAGGAGACTGTTGTCCGGCATCTTCGCCTTGCAGTGATAGGGCGGGTGTAACGGCGCGCCGATGCGGAAG
>NZ_SZWM01000285.1:327-564 GCF_005280805.1 Citrobacter sp. TBCS-14 | reverse complement strand
AGAGGGAATGTCGCCGGTGCTGGGTTACGGGATGTTTATCGTTGGTTTGCTGGGCTACTTTGGCCTGGATCGTTTGCTGCCGCACGCTCACCCTCAGGATTTAGTCCAAAAAACCACACAACCGTTACCCGGTTCCATTAAGCGTACTGCGATTTTATTAACTCTGGGTATCAGCCTGCACAACTTCCCGGAAGGGATTGCAACTTTTGTTACCGCCAGCAGCAACCTCGAACTGGG
>NZ_SZWM01000285.1:0-233 GCF_005280805.1 Citrobacter sp. TBCS-14 | reverse complement strand
AATATTAGGTGGGGTAATGGCATGGTTAATTCTGGGCAGTTTGATTTCGCCCGTGGTGATGGCGGCAATTATGGCCGCGGTCGCCGGAATTATGGTGGCGCTGTCAGTCGATGAATTGATGCCACTGGCAAAAGAGATCGACCCAAATAATAATCCCAGCTATGGGATCCTGTGCGGAATGTCGGTGATGGGGTTAAGCCTCGTCATCCTCCAGTCCATGGGAATCGGATAAT
>NZ_SZWM01000353.1:0-270 GCF_005280805.1 Citrobacter sp. TBCS-14 | reverse complement strand
ACTACCGGGCGAGGTGCTGATGACCGCACAGCATCTCGATGACCAGTGTGAAACCTTTCTGCTGGCGCTTAAGCGCGGCAGTGGTCCTGCCGGACTTTCCGCCATGGGGGAAAGCTATCCGTTTGCCGGAACCCAACTGATTCGACCGCTGCTGGCGCAAACGCGAGAGGCGCTTGAAGCATGGGCACGGCAGCATGAATTATGCTGGATTGAAGATGAAAGCAATCAGGATGATACCTACGATCGCAATTTCCTCAGGTTGCGCGTTAC
>NZ_SZWM01000354.1:0-270 GCF_005280805.1 Citrobacter sp. TBCS-14 | reverse complement strand
CTGCAATGCAACCAGCAGATTGAGGATTTGCGCCTGTACCGAAATATCCAGTGCCGACGTTGGCTCATCAAGGACGATCACATCCGGCTCCGATGACAGCGCGCGGGCGATGGCAATACGCTGACGCTGTCCACCGGAAAAGGCATGCGGCAGGCGATCGAGGTATTCCGGACGAATCCCTACCTGTCGAGCCAAATCCTCGGCCAGGGCGCGGCGTTCGCGTTCAGGGCTACGCTTTTGGATCCATACCGGTTCAGTGATTATTCGCCA
>NZ_SZWM01000344.1:0-270 GCF_005280805.1 Citrobacter sp. TBCS-14 | reverse complement strand
TTGAAGGTCGCAACGAAATGGGCCGACTGGCGATGGGGTTGGAAGAGATGCAACAGTCGCTGATTTCGACAGTCACTGCCGTACGCAATAGCTCGGAGTCAATTCATACCGGGGCAGCTGAAATATCCTCGGGCAACAACGACCTTTCTTCGCGCACCGAGCAGCAGGCGGCCTCGCTTGAGGAAACGGCCGCCAGCATGGAGCAGTTGACCGCGACAGTGAAGCAGAATACGGACAATGCGAAACAGGCAACCCAATTGGCGAAAAACG
>NZ_SZWM01000345.1:0-269 GCF_005280805.1 Citrobacter sp. TBCS-14 | reverse complement strand
AAGGGCAGCGGTATTTCTAACAGTCTGCACACCCAGCGCCTGGCCGTGGATTTTAATCTGTTTGTGAATGGCCAGTATCAGACCCGTACGGAGGACTATCTGCCGCTGGGTGAATACTGGGAGTCGCTGGGCGGGAGCTGGGGCGGGCGTTTTAAATCCAGACCGGATGGTAATCATTTCAGCCTGGAACATAACGGGGTGCGCTGATGAGTCACGCGCAGTGGCTGGTTGTGGTGGCGCTGGCGTTTGTCTGGGGCTGGCTGACCGCT
>NZ_SZWM01000614.1:0-269 GCF_005280805.1 Citrobacter sp. TBCS-14 | reverse complement strand
GCTTTTACGGACTCCGCAACGGCACAATCATCGCCCGCGCTGACGGTTGAGCCAACTTCGGGCAGGTCAACGAAAACCATGTCACCTAACAGCTCCTGAGCGTGTTCGGTGATACCAACGGTGTAAGAACCGTCAGCTTCTTTGCGCAGCCATTCATGTTCTTTGCTGTATTTCAGTTCTGCAGGTACGTTGCTCATCAATCAATCTCCAAAAAAGGATGAATTACGCGACGGCTTTGCCGTTACGCACAAAAACAGGTTTAGTCACTT
>NZ_SZWM01000347.1:0-269 GCF_005280805.1 Citrobacter sp. TBCS-14 | reverse complement strand
AAGTGCCACCATGGACTTCTACTGACCGTCTAGGGCAACTTGTACTTGAAAGTTCTTGATGTAGCTTTACAGTATCACGATTAGGAATTAGTCCCCATTGTTTCATGTACTTAGCTACATCGTCCAGTACTGCTTGTTCATTTCTCAAGAATTGGTTTAAATCTCCCTCTGATTGGCACACTTCCCAACTGGCATAATTTGCATTACCATATGAGTTAGCGCAAGTTTGCGATGCACTGTACGTTCATCTGTGACGACGAAACGCTACA
>NZ_SZWM01000348.1:0-268 GCF_005280805.1 Citrobacter sp. TBCS-14 | reverse complement strand
ACTCCCTGTCACAGGGAGGTGTCATATGAAACTAACAACAATCAGTACGTGTGCGTTATGCGGCATTCTCCCGCTGACGGTATTACCCGTATTACCTGACATGCTGTGTGTCAGCTTGGTATTTGGTCTGGCGTGTCTGCTTTGTCTCATTCCTCATCGATATATGCATTACGCTGGATTAGTCCTGCTGTTTTTCCTGTGGGGAATACTGGCTGCGAAAGAGGTTATCTGGGCCGGTAATACGCTGCCTGCGAAAACCCAGCAAGCC
>NZ_SZWM01000349.1:0-268 GCF_005280805.1 Citrobacter sp. TBCS-14 | reverse complement strand
TTATCACTGGTTGTCAAATTATCCTAAAGGTATTGATGCCATAATAGAGGGGATTATAGGCATGGTTAGATGCTCAATAACCCCCTTTACTATCAGTACATTAGGGTTTTATCTTTAAGTTTACCAGTGGAGTAATACCTTAATAACATGTCTTGTGTTTTACGAACGCGTTCAATTCCATGGTTAAGACCAAATCTTTGATTCATTTCATCAAAGTAATTTTTTGCAATAACTCTTCCTTCAGGTACTCGATTAAATTTATCAAGAA
>NZ_SZWM01000350.1:0-267 GCF_005280805.1 Citrobacter sp. TBCS-14 | reverse complement strand
CTGCACGTCAGGTTTGATCTTGTTCTCTTCGAGTAAGGCCAGCATCAACGCGTTATCCCGTAACGCACTGCCGTAATCCGCCATCCACTGTTGCGTATCGCGGCGCGGTGTATTCAGGGCCAGCGTTAACGCTTGTTCACTGCGGTTGGCATCGCCCATATTTTTCAGCGCGATCCCCAGTTGTAACAGCGGTAAACCAGAGGCTGCTTGCGCACGACGCTCCCAGATCTCACGCAATGCGCCGAGCGGAGCTTTTTGCTGATGCGC
>NZ_SZWM01000351.1:0-268 GCF_005280805.1 Citrobacter sp. TBCS-14 | reverse complement strand
GTTGTAAAGGCGGCTTCATCGCTGTAATCCGCCTGACGAACGGTAATGCCCTGCTGACTAAGCGCCGTCGCTTTAGCGGGATTACGCACGATTGCCACAATCTGGCTGGCAGGAACGGTTTTCAGCAGAGATTCAATAACGTGTTGGCCCAGTTGGCCGGTGGCGCCGGTAATCGCGATCATGGGGTGACTCCCTGGTATTGGTCTTGTGTTTAATCACGCTAACACCTAAACTTACTTTTAGTAAGTACGTACAAAAAGGTTAGTAT
>NZ_SZWM01000284.1:351-572 GCF_005280805.1 Citrobacter sp. TBCS-14 | reverse complement strand
GTAAAACGCGCGAAGTGGTCGGTATCGCCTTTGACGATCCGGCGTATGTGACATGGCTTGCCTATAACCCTGAGCCGGAGACCTCGCGCCTGCGTTATGGCTATTCCTCCATGACCACCCCGGATACGCTGTTTGAACTGGATATGGACACCGGAGAGCGTCGCGTGCTCAAGCAGACGGAGGTTCCCGGATTTGATGCGGCGAACTACCGCAGCGAACAC
>NZ_SZWM01000284.1:0-311 GCF_005280805.1 Citrobacter sp. TBCS-14 | reverse complement strand
ACCGCGCGGGATGGTACCGAGGTTCCGGTTTCGCTGGTTTACCATCAAAAGTACTTCCTGAAAGGAAAAAATCCGTTACTGGTTTACGGCTATGGCTCGTATGGCGCCAGCATGGACGCCGATTTCAGCAGCAGCCGCTTGAGCCTGCTGGATCGCGGCTTTGTTTATGCCATTGCCCATGTCCGTGGCGGCGGTGAGTTAGGGCAACAGTGGTACGAAGACGGTAAGTTTCTGCATAAGAAAAATACCTTCAATGATTATCTCGACGTCTGCGATGCACTGCTAAAAATGGGCTATGGCGCGCCTTCGCT
>NZ_SZWM01000248.1:0-267 GCF_005280805.1 Citrobacter sp. TBCS-14 | reverse complement strand
AGACTGGTGGCCGGCAACTCGCTTTAGCGGCTGAAGAAAGCGCGCTGGATAGCCATCTCAACGCCGCGCACTTCCGCCAGCCCTTTCAGGCGACCAATCGCGGAGTAGCCTGGGTTGGTTTTCTTTTTCAGATCGTCCAGCATCTGGTGGCCATGGTCCGGACGCATGGGGATCAGATCCTCTTTGCCCTCGGCTTTACGGCGTTGTTCTTCTTCAACGATCGCTTTCACCACTTCGTACATGTCGACATCGCCATTCAGATGCGCC
>NZ_SZWM01000247.1:0-267 GCF_005280805.1 Citrobacter sp. TBCS-14 | reverse complement strand
TCTGAACAATGCACTGACGCAGCCGCAAGGTCAGGCACAGGTTAACAACGTCGTAGTCAACTCTACGCTGCCAACTGAACCTGCTACCGTAGCACCAGTTCGCAATGGCAATGCAGGGCGTCAGACTGCGAAGACTGAGCCAGCAGAACGTACTGCAGTTGCACATCAGGAACGCAAACAGGCTGTTATTGAGCCGAAGAGCAAGCCGCAGACCACGGTAAAAGCGACGCCGACAGAGCCGAAACCTGTTGCCCAGGCGAAACCAAC
>NZ_SZWM01000244.1:0-266 GCF_005280805.1 Citrobacter sp. TBCS-14 | reverse complement strand
ACGACGCCTCAATACCGCTGTCGCGCATCACACCGCTGCTGGTGGGCATTGTGACCCGCACGACCTATCTGGAGCTGCTGAGTGAATTCCCGGGAGCGCTTAAGCACCTGATTTCGCTCTGTGCCGCCTCGCCGATGATTGCCAGCCAGCTGGCGCGGTATCCGCTGTTGCTCGATGAACTGCTGGATCCGAACACCCTGTATCAACCCACCGCGACGGATGCCTACCGCGATGAGCTGCGCCAGTATTTGCTGCGCGTACCGGAA
>NZ_SZWM01000243.1:0-265 GCF_005280805.1 Citrobacter sp. TBCS-14 | reverse complement strand
GTCATTCGGCTTGCTTTACATGTTAGAAAATCATGAGCAGGTTAAAGATAAAAAGAATTGGACTATGGCATTACCTCTTATTGGCGATGTTCCTAAGTGGTCAGGAGTTATTGAAGAATACGAACTTGCGCAAGGAGATCCAGCGTTACAAAATAAGTTCTTAGCGTTTAATATGGGCTTACCTATGCAAGATACAGCTTACTACTTCACTCCGCAAGATACTAAACTAACAGACTTTAATTTATCTGTATTTAATAAAAATAGA
>NZ_SZWM01000246.1:0-266 GCF_005280805.1 Citrobacter sp. TBCS-14 | reverse complement strand
AAAGCGGTGCTCAACCGTGGCGTCTCCGTGGTGGTTTTACCCGGTGACGTCGCGCTAAAACCTGCCCCTGAAAGCGCCACCACGCACTGGTATCATGCGCCGCTCCCGGTAGTCACCCCGGAAGAGGAAGAACTGAGAAAACTGGCGCAACTGCTGCGCTACTCCAGCAATATCGCCCTGATGTGCGGCAGCGGCTGCGCCGGTGCGCATAAAGAGCTGGTTGAGTTTGCGGCTAAAATCAAAGCCCCGATTGTTCACGCTCTGCG
>NZ_SZWM01000245.1:0-265 GCF_005280805.1 Citrobacter sp. TBCS-14 | reverse complement strand
AGGCGCGGGATATTGCTGCGGGTGGCAACCGGATGATGGCAACGGTAAATGCGTCGATGCAGGCAATTGTTGCCCGTTCATCAGAGATGCGCGGGATCATCTCACTGATTGACAGCATCGCGTTTCAGACCAATATTCTGGCGTTAAATGCGGCGATTGAAGCTGCGCATGCTGGTGAACAAGGGCGTGGATTTGCGGTTGTTGCAAAAGAAGTTGGGTTGTTGGCGAGAAAAAGCAGTCAGTCCACGCAGAATATTCAGGCGCT
>NZ_SZWM01000241.1:0-265 GCF_005280805.1 Citrobacter sp. TBCS-14 | reverse complement strand
GTGGATATAGACGCGTAGCTCAATGTCGTCAACGATAACGGCTATACGTTCCGGGTCCTGATTGTTCCGAGGCCGGTTATCGTTGAAGATCCTTTGCCCATACCTGCCCAGTTGCCCGATATCCAGTGCAGCACGGCGCATATTACCGATGCGGATAACCGGCTACTGCACGCGTTGCCACATCAGGCCGAAGAATACGGTGATGCCGAGTGGGCGAATTACACCGGCCCTGGCTATCTGCTGCGTCTTGATGCCCGGTCGTTTC
>NZ_SZWM01000240.1:0-264 GCF_005280805.1 Citrobacter sp. TBCS-14 | reverse complement strand
GTCTGAGAATGGCTCTCGCAAAATGCCTCCATCCAGACCGTTGCTATTTGTTGTGCATGTCGTCCAAGCTTACCTTGCGTGTTAAGCTCGATTAGTTTAGCCATTCCCTCGCCAAGAATTTCATCTGGCAAAAGATTATACTTGTATTTTTTATTTGTGTTGCGTACGTAGTTGTCAAGCGTTTGTTTAATTTTAAGTTTTTTATGCAATTCTCTTAGTGTTGTCATTTATTCCCCTTTACTATTTAAGTGATATTGATAATAG
>NZ_SZWM01000033.1:0-265 GCF_005280805.1 Citrobacter sp. TBCS-14 | reverse complement strand
TGCTGTCGGCTAAAGATTTGCCGCAGCCTCTGCTGTGGCCACAATTGCAGGTCAGTGAAGGTGAAAAGTCTCTGACCTGTAGTCAGTTTTCCCTTTCTGCCGAACGCCCCATCATCGGTTTTTGCCCTGGTGCGGAATTTGGTCCGGCGAAACGCTGGCCACACTACCATTATGCTGAACTGGCAAAACAGCTGATCGACGAAGGTCATCAGATTGTGCTGTTTGGCTCGGCAAAAGATCATGAAGCCGGAAATGAAATCCTGGC
>NZ_SZWM01000242.1:0-265 GCF_005280805.1 Citrobacter sp. TBCS-14 | reverse complement strand
AAAAACAAAAACTGCCGTTAAATCGGCCATATCTTCGGCTTCGGACTCACTCAGCGCATAGCTGTTTGCGCATACGGCCATCAGGCTGCCGAACAAAACTGTTCTGAAAAACGTCTTCATTGCTTCTACCACTGCATCACGGAAATTAAACGTTAGCATACTGCGAGCGAAGCGACGACCTTTATTATCAGCCGTTCACTTGACCTTCCCGTAGGGGGAGGGCTTATGCTTAAAAGATAGCCTGCTTAAGCTGCTGAATATAAGG
>NZ_SZWM01000279.1:0-547 GCF_005280805.1 Citrobacter sp. TBCS-14 | reverse complement strand
GTAATAACCAATGGATTTCTTGCTACAGCAAGGCAGCAATTGAGTGAATCCCCGGGAGCTTACATAAGTAAGTGACTAGGGTGAGCGAAAGCAGCCAACACAGCTGTCGGGAGAAAGACGAAGGTTTTAGTTGCCGTGGAACTTTTAGCCCATCCCAGGATGGGCTTTTTTCTCCACTAACAACCTGCTTTCTCGCGCTTTTTTGATGTAAAAAGCTATAATGCACTAAATTGGTGCAACACNTTCTACGTGAAAGCTATAATGCACTAAATTGGTGCAACCTTTTTCAGGAGACTGCTGAATGGCAACCGGCACGCTGCCCGATGCTGGGCAGATCCTCAATTCTTTAATCAACAGCATTTTGCTCGTCGACGATGAGCTGGCGGTACATTACGCCAACCCGGCGGCACAGCAGCTGCTCGCCCAAAGCTCCCGCAAACTGTTTGGGACACCGCTTCCCGATCTGTTGAGTTATTTCTCCTTAAACATCGGACTGATGCGAGAGAGCCTGGAAGCAGGCCAGGGCTTTACGGATAACGAAGTGACG
>NZ_SZWM01000817.1:0-264 GCF_005280805.1 Citrobacter sp. TBCS-14 | reverse complement strand
GGCTTCACGATGATTCCCCATTCGCACCATGACAAAACCGCATCGCTGCCAAAAACGCCACAATTCGGCCGTATAACCAAAACTGACGGAAAGATAGTCACACTGCGAGGAATACTGATGGGCCTGCATAATCAGTTGCTGCCCGATACCTTCCCGCTGGCGAGCGGGATGAACCGCAATTCGACTAACTCGTCTCCCGACGAGCGTCGCCGCCAACGGGTCACCACCATGCGCCGCCAGTGACTGCGCAACCAGATTGCCTCT
>NZ_SZWM01000819.1:0-258 GCF_005280805.1 Citrobacter sp. TBCS-14 | reverse complement strand
AAAAAACGCAGAATCAGCCGAAGGGGCCGCGCAACGAGCTGAAGCTTCGGCGGAAAAAGCCGCAGAGTCAGCACAGGCAGCATCAGAAAGTGCTGACAATGCGGCATCGGACGCCGGGGTGGCGTCTGAAAGTGCAAAAATAGCTCAGTCAGCTGAAGCAGCTGCTGCTACCAGTGCGGAACTGGCCGGAAAGCATGAGAGCAACGCAGCAGCCAGCGCAATATCAGCATCACAGGCCGAAGCCAGCGCTGCTGAGTC
>NZ_SZWM01000145.1:0-263 GCF_005280805.1 Citrobacter sp. TBCS-14 | reverse complement strand
AACCGAATAACTGTATACTGATCTGATCGCTTTTTTGCGGCGCAAGATAGATGCCCTAAATAATTCGAGTTGTAGAAAGGCGACAAACGAGTGAATCCCCGGGAGCGTACATCAGTACGTGACTGGGGTGAATGAGTGAAGTCAACGCATCGACAACTTGAAGTATGACGGGTAATGGAGAACAAGATGAAACGTGCATTTATTATGGTGCTGGACTCCTTTGGTATTGGTGCGACTGAAGATGCGGATCGCTTTGGCGACGT
>NZ_SZWM01000146.1:0-264 GCF_005280805.1 Citrobacter sp. TBCS-14 | reverse complement strand
CGCGTAATCACGTGGCTCCGGTTTGTTGCCGCCAGGCAGCTCCAGTCCCAGCTCCGCCAGCACGGAACGGAACGAGTTAATCGCTTCGGTCGTCGGCTTATCGTGAATACGGAACAGCGCGGGTTCTTTGGCTTTCTCAACGAATCGCGCCGCTGAGATGTTCGCCATGATCATGCACTCTTCAATCAGTTTGTGCGCGTCATTACGTTGCGTCTGCTCGATACGCTCAATACGGCGTTCAGCATTGAAGATAAACTTCGCTTC
>NZ_SZWM01000143.1:0-263 GCF_005280805.1 Citrobacter sp. TBCS-14 | reverse complement strand
TTCTCTAACTCACTGGCTCCGGCAATTGTTGCTGCTTCCATTAAGGTGCTGGAGATGGTTGAGGCGGGTAGCGACCTGCGCGATCGTCTGTGGGCGAATGCGCGTCAATTCCGTGAGCAAATGTCCGCAGCAGGCTTCACGCTGGCAGGGGCCGATCACGCGATTATTCCGGTAATGCTGGGTGATGCGGTTGTTGCGCAGGCGTTTGCCCGCGAACTGCAAAAAGAGGGGATTTACGTTACCGGATTCTTCTATCCGGTGGT
>NZ_SZWM01000144.1:0-262 GCF_005280805.1 Citrobacter sp. TBCS-14 | reverse complement strand
AGCAATGAAGAGAAACAAGCACTGCGTGAGAAAGTCGCCGCAGCGTAATGGCTTTATTGCCGGATGGCGCTAACGCTTATCTGGCCTACATTGCATTGTAGGCCAGATAAGATGCCTCGACATCCGACATTGGCATTATCAGGCAAGGCACAGCGTTGATCGGTGTTTCGCCGATTCAATGCCCAACTCAATCAGTTCCATGATTTGAATGGCTTGTCTGGCTGGAACCGGGTTCTCGCCGTTACCATTCAGCGCATCACGG
>NZ_SZWM01000147.1:0-262 GCF_005280805.1 Citrobacter sp. TBCS-14 | reverse complement strand
AACAAAGTCAACCGCTTCTTCAATAGCGTCAGCAAATGGAGTTTTTCCAGCTGATTTGGCCTTTGTAGTAATTTTTTTGATTTTTTTAGCGTCTGCTTCTTTTTCGATTGATTTAAAGCCGTTTGTTCCGTCTCCCTCAACAAGAGCAAGGTCAACAATTTTGTTTACGATAGCTTGTGTAAGTTCTGCTACAATCAATTCGTAAAGTTCTGGATAAGACATTTGAAGTCGTTTAACACGTTCAGCAAGTGATTGCAATTTA
>NZ_SZWM01000148.1:0-262 GCF_005280805.1 Citrobacter sp. TBCS-14 | reverse complement strand
CCTTGCCCGACTTAATCAGCCCCGGCAGATACTTACTGTAATACTCATCGCTCATACTCATATTGATGCCGGACGTGATCGCCACACGCACCGCATCTTCAGGATCGGAGGCGGTACCGTGCTTAATCAGTTCCTTAATCGCGCCGTGATCGGAAACGGTAATACCCTTAAAGCCCCATTCATCACGCAGCACGTCTTTTAGCAGCCAGGCATCAGAGGTGGCGGGCGTCCCATTCAATGAATTAAGCCCCACCATCACCGC
>NZ_SZWM01000832.1:0-262 GCF_005280805.1 Citrobacter sp. TBCS-14 | reverse complement strand
TAAATTGCAATCACTTGCTGAACGTGTTAAACGACTTCAAATGTCATATTCTGAACTTTACAACTTGATTGTAGCGGAACTTACACAAGCTATTGTTAATAAAATTGTTGACCTTGCGCTTATTGAGGGTGACGGAACAAACGGTTTTAAATCAATTGAAAAAGAAGCAGACGTCAAAAAAATCAAAAAGATTACTACAAAAGCCAAATCAGCTGGCAAAACTCCATTTGCTGACGCTATTGAAGAAGCGGTTGACTTTGTT
>NZ_SZWM01000833.1:0-256 GCF_005280805.1 Citrobacter sp. TBCS-14 | reverse complement strand
GTCGCCTCCAGATTATCCAGATAGAGATTCTGGCCGTTACGCCACCAGTCATCCTCGCGCCAGAAATCCGGCATCTCAATCCCGGCCAGATGGTAAGCATCGCGAAACAGGGTGTAACAGTCCGTCACGCCGTGCTCAAATCGCCGCCCGGTGAGATGTGGCACACAGCGGAATTTATGAATCGTCCCCCGGCAGACCAGCCACCAGGGCAAATCGCTCTGCACCTGCAGCCGCCGGTCGGCCTCACTCAGATATG
>NZ_SZWM01000278.1:0-788 GCF_005280805.1 Citrobacter sp. TBCS-14 | reverse complement strand
GGCTCTGGTTGAGAGAGATGCCAGCGATGCACTGCGCTATAAGGCGGAACAAAAGGAGATTGATCGCGTTACCGCCAGTGCCAAACGACTGGCAACCTGGGGGCGTGTCTATGACAACGAAGATTTGTCCCGCAAAGCAAAGCAGATGGAAAAGCAGGTGCAGCGCCTGAAGGATGTTCAGACGGAAGTGACCGCAGGAAGTCAGTGGACACTAACATTGCAGGGTGATGCCCTGCGTGCAGATCGTTTGCTGGAGATGACCAATCTGTCTGTAGCCCCTGCTCCCGACGCAGATACACTGTTTTCCATTGCCGGTATCCGGTTAAAAAGCGGCGATCGCGTGGCGATTGTCGGGCGTAACGGTTGCGGGAAATCATCGCTGCTACGGCTTATCTGGCAGCAATATCAGTCGCAAATGGCATCGTGCTCACTGATGTTGCACTCTCGCGTCACACTGGGGTATTACGATCAGACGCTACACCAGCTCACAGATGACGACACGTTGTTTGATGCGCTCGAACCGTTTGCTCCGCAGCCTGATGTTCGCAAGATGGCGCTGATTAGCGCGGGCTTCCCGTGGGTCCGCCATCAGCAGCGGATCAATACCTTAAGCGGCGGAGAGCGCTCCCGGCTGCTGTTTGTGGGGCTTACGCTTGCGCGCTACAGCCTGCTGATGCTCGATGAACCAACCAACCATCTGGATATGGAAGGTAAAGAAGCGCTGGCGCAGACGCTACAAAGTTTCAGCGGCGGCGTGCTGCTGGTCAGCCATGACCGTCAGCTTATCA
>NZ_SZWM01000238.1:0-262 GCF_005280805.1 Citrobacter sp. TBCS-14 | reverse complement strand
CCTGCATAATCAGGTGCCAGGATTAGCCTTCTGAAAATCATACTGGCGACATATACTTCTATGTCGTGCGACCGATTTCGCCTCAATGGCGGGTCGAGCGGGGGCGTCGCAAGACGCGCCGGTATCCAGTATGACCGGTAAGGCTAACTCCGCTCGATTCCGCCACCCGCGAGATTAGCCTCTCCGGTGGTGGTTTAAATAAAACATACTGGAGGCAGCCCTATGGCGACTACCCCTCTCTTTTCACACTCTTTATTTACCC
>NZ_SZWM01000052.1:0-262 GCF_005280805.1 Citrobacter sp. TBCS-14 | reverse complement strand
GGATGACTTTGCGCCTGGCTGACCAATGTGGTTTCGACCTCTTTACCAGTGGCATCTGCCGCATGCAGGATTCGTCGATGGCTATGGCCGCCTTCTCGGGTCAGATGATAGCTCTCTTCGCCATTGGGTTGAACCTGAGTATCAAATAAGACGCCTTGATCAATTAGCCACTGGACACACGAGCGGGCGTTACTGGCTACAAACTCAACGGCATGACGATCGCAAAGACCGGCCCCTGCAATCAGCGTGTCTTCAACGTGGG
>NZ_SZWM01000262.1:0-262 GCF_005280805.1 Citrobacter sp. TBCS-14 | reverse complement strand
GTTCCTCTTCGAGACGTCCGCCTTCGTCCAGCGACATCTGGCTGGGGAACATGCCTTCTTCCATGCCGACGATAAACACCTGCGGGAACTCCAGACCTTTCGCCGAGTGCAGGGTCATCAGCTGTACCGCGTCCTGCCAGGTATCCGCCTGCCCTTCGCCCGCCTCCAGCGCGGCGTGAGACAGGAATGCCTGCAGCGGCATTAAGTCTTCATCTTCTTCGTTGTAGCTGAACTGGCGCGTTGCCGTCACCAGTTCGTCTAA
>NZ_SZWM01000656.1:0-261 GCF_005280805.1 Citrobacter sp. TBCS-14 | reverse complement strand
GAACGATGACTCCACGGCATCAGCATATTGATGCGGGCCGTTTTGAAGTGAAAACCGGCACATCCGTAACCTCAAATCATGCATTCAGCCAGGCACGTTTCACGGCGAAAGGCGTGCGCTGGATTGGTGGACTGTGGGCAAAACACATTGCCAGGGGGCAGGTCGCGTGAGAGCACTGCTTACCCCCGAGATCGCCCATCGTATGGGGATTGTGCTATTCCGTCCCGGTGCGGAACTGATGCACCTCTTCATGCGTGGTCG
>NZ_SZWM01000039.1:0-261 GCF_005280805.1 Citrobacter sp. TBCS-14 | reverse complement strand
GCGCCGGATCCGACGGGACGTTACCGCCTGGCGTAGAGGTCACGCCGAGATAAACCAGCTGCATACCGGCACCGATGATCATCGCCGTTTCCATGTTGCCTAACAGCAGGCCAACGAATACGGCAATCACGACTGGTTGCAGCAGCATAGCGGAGAAGGTGTAGCCAAGGCGTAAACGGGCAAACCAGTAATACAGCCCCATCAGGCTTGCAAAGACTAAAGTATCCATAGTTAAGTACCCTGTTATCAAAGAATTAGAAT
>NZ_SZWM01000038.1:0-261 GCF_005280805.1 Citrobacter sp. TBCS-14 | reverse complement strand
GGGTTAATTTGAGGCGGATTATGAATAGATCATGCCATCATTTTGTTGCCGTCTGTGCTGAGGCGTTAATGTGTAAACGGTGCTTCATTGTTTAACACGCTGTCGATAATATCCAGCACGCCCTCTTCGTTATTCGAACCCGCGCGATATTTCGCCGCCTGGATAACCGGCTCATGGGCGTTGGCCATTGCAAAACTAAATCCTGCCTGGCGCAGCATCTCGATATCATTTCCGCCATCGCCAAACACGACAACCTCATCG
>NZ_SZWM01000037.1:0-261 GCF_005280805.1 Citrobacter sp. TBCS-14 | reverse complement strand
GTGAGATTTTGTCCGTTAAAGAGAAGATTGGCTACGGTATGGGCGATGCCGCCAGCCACATCATCTTTGATAACGTTATGTTATATATGATGTTCTTCTATACCGATATTTTTGGTATTCCGGCCGGATTTGTCGGCACCATGTTCCTGCTGGCCCGCGCGCTGGATGCTATCTCAGACCCTTGCATGGGACTGCTCGCCGACCGCACCCGGTCGCGCTGGGGGAAATTTCGCCCGTGGGTACTATTTGGCGCACTGCCGT
>NZ_SZWM01000036.1:0-261 GCF_005280805.1 Citrobacter sp. TBCS-14 | reverse complement strand
AAAAATCGGCGCAGGTTCACGCTTGTGGGCGAATGTGACGATTTACCACGACATTCAGATCGGTGAAAATTGCCTGATCCAGTCCAGCACCGTTGTCGGATCCGACGGATTTGGTTACGCGAACGATCGCGGTAACTGGGTGAAGATCCCGCAGCTTGGTCGCGTGATTATTGGCGATCGTGTTGAGATTGGCGCATGTACCACCATTGACCGTGGTGCGCTGGACGATACCGTGATCGGTAATGGTGTTATCATTGATAA
>NZ_SZWM01000035.1:0-260 GCF_005280805.1 Citrobacter sp. TBCS-14 | reverse complement strand
GTACTTCATACTTTATCTCCGTCTTCAAAGAGTTCTATGGAATGACGCCACTGCATTATGTCAGTCAACATCGGGAACCCTCCGCTGCCTGATTTTTGATCATTTAGCGATGAGCCATAATAATATCAGCATTGGCGATACCCCTGTTCCGCCATCATAAAATAGTCTTCTGAAGAGGTATGATGTGACGTCATTTATCCTTATCAGGAGTTAAAAAATATGTCGACGGATGCTGATGCTCACAAAGTGGGCTTAATCCC
>NZ_SZWM01000034.1:0-260 GCF_005280805.1 Citrobacter sp. TBCS-14 | reverse complement strand
CCAACGCGGATCGCGAGAGACATCGACCATCGGCGCCCAGGTCATATTCAGACCATCGTCTGCGGCTTCATACGCAGAAATACGGCCAACGGTTCTGACCGCATCGAGATTAAAAGAGGACGCCAGGCCGAGACTTATCGGGAACACAGTACGTTGGCCGTGCAATACGTCGTAGGCAAAAAAGAGAGGAATTTTCAGGCGGCTGAGTTCCATCACCTGATCCTGCATTTTGCGGATATCCTGGCGCGTGACGGTGTTAA
>NZ_SZWM01000281.1:329-611 GCF_005280805.1 Citrobacter sp. TBCS-14 | reverse complement strand
CCATGCCAGCGCCAGCATCGGCCAAATCATCAGCCCGAGATACATCATAAAACTGGTTAACTGACCAAGGGTCAGAGAGCCATGAACCACCATCCAGCTTCCCCCGGCGATAGCCAGCAGGTTAGCCATACCAATGGCGATATAAATCGTGGGGTCAAAACGGGCGTCAATGCGGGCGACCAGTAAGTTTTTCTTGCCGGTATCTTTAGCATCTGCGGCAAATAGCGCCGACTGTCGGTCTTCCAGACCAAAAGCCTTAATCATACGGATACTGGTCAGGCT
>NZ_SZWM01000281.1:0-266 GCF_005280805.1 Citrobacter sp. TBCS-14 | reverse complement strand
CATTATCGCCATCACCGGCATTGGGAGTAGCGCGATAAGCGTCAGCTCCCAACTGATTTGCGTAGACATCACGATCAACACCGCGCACCCCATGACCAGCGAGTCCACCAGCGTCAATACACCTTCGCCAGCCGCAAACACCACCCGATCAACATCGTTAGTTGCACGCGCCATCAGATCGCCGGTGCGATGACGCAGATAAAATTCAGGATGCTGGCGGCTCAACTGGCGGTAATAGTCTTCGCGTAGTTCAACTGCCAGTTGGT
>NZ_SZWM01001117.1:0-255 GCF_005280805.1 Citrobacter sp. TBCS-14 | reverse complement strand
TACAAATTGCATATCTCGCAATAAAAACACTTGCACATTGCGCAATTTCATTTTATCTTTCCCCACAGACAAACGAACAGGCGAAACACCAAAGAAACTTTGGTTGTAACACGGCGTATGGCACATGCGTCGTTAGCGGTCTGACGACGTTAAAGGGGCATCCTTCCCCTGGCTCGAGCGAACAAATCAGGTAGCCGGAATGTGCAAGCCAATGAGTGTACATATAGGGCGCCTAACCAGCGTGGCGATTCGGTT
>NZ_SZWM01001062.1:0-260 GCF_005280805.1 Citrobacter sp. TBCS-14 | reverse complement strand
TATTCATCGCCGTCGACGGTATACAAGTCAATCTGTGCTGGCAGATTGGTACCGGTGTTCACCTCTTTGTACATATCCAGCGCGGCGTTTTGTGAATAGCGCAGGTTATCTTCGATGTAGGTGTTATAAACCCCACGCGCCAGCGCCGCTTCGTCACCGCCGCCAGTCCAGACACGCTGTCCTTTTTTACCCACGATAATCGCCGTGCCGGTGTCCTGACATGTCGGCAGAATGCCCTTTGCCGCGATATCAGAGTTACG
>NZ_SZWM01001306.1:0-260 GCF_005280805.1 Citrobacter sp. TBCS-14 | reverse complement strand
GTGATACTCAGCCACGTTTACAATTCGCGCTAGAGCAACTTCTTCAGCACTGGGCTACGTCCTCGTTTATGCTGGTGAAAGCGCCCGAAGAGCTTGAGTATCTCAATCTTATTGCAACGGCTGCACGTACCTTGCATGCGGATGCCGATAAGTTAACCGGGGGGCATTACGATGTATCCGGCCACACTATTCGTTACCGCGCAGCAGAGAAAGCAGACGACAACTTTGCGACGTTAACTCAGGTGGTTAATGCTGACTGG
>NZ_SZWM01001307.1:0-259 GCF_005280805.1 Citrobacter sp. TBCS-14 | reverse complement strand
GCTATTCAAGTTTGCAACTTTGAAAGAATTAATTGACTTGTATCATGAAAATATCAACGCTCCTATTTTCACACAGAATCAACTTCTTATTAAAATGGGTGAGCAACCTATTGAGGGTGGAGATATTTATGTCACAAACCTTAATGCAGTTGCTGTTGAAAACCTAAGTGACTTACAAGGCAATAGAAAGGACGTAACAAGCACAGATGAAACTAATAACCAATAGTGCTGAAATTAAAGTAACTGAAAACGAGGACGG
>NZ_SZWM01001072.1:0-259 GCF_005280805.1 Citrobacter sp. TBCS-14 | reverse complement strand
GAATCGAGACATCCAGTGCCGAGACGGACTCATCCGCAATAATCACTTTAGGATTGAGCGCCAACGCCCGGGCTATACAGATACGCTGACGCTGACCACCGGAAAATTCGTGCGGATAGCGCCAGGCGTGCTCAGGTAGCAACCCGACACGCTCGAGCAACCATGCGACCCGTTTTGTCGCCGCATCGCCTTGCAACAAACCGTGCACCCGCAGTGGCTCTAAGATGGAATATCCCACCGTCTGTCGGGGGTCGAGCGA
>NZ_SZWM01001304.1:0-259 GCF_005280805.1 Citrobacter sp. TBCS-14 | reverse complement strand
GAGGGAAAGAAGCGGCGGAAATTGCAGCCGACGGCTCCGTACCGGCTGATAAGTTTATATGGCATGCCGTGACGCGTGCCGTCGGGAATGTGAAAAATCAGGGCGCCGAACTAATACAACCAATATGATTACATCACCGGGCAGTCATCAAACTCCGCGTTCCTGGCATCATTAATGATGTAAGTAATCACCCCGAATATAGCGGGTGCAGAACCGTAACCGTCATCATCTATTGGTAGCGCCTCCCTTCTCCCGCTCT
>NZ_SZWM01001065.1:0-258 GCF_005280805.1 Citrobacter sp. TBCS-14 | reverse complement strand
CGGCCATCAACGAAGGTTGTAACGTGCTGGGATTCGGTTTTATGGACAAAGAAGAGCTCGGCGAGCGCCTGGTGCAGGCCTGGCAAAAGAAACACGGCGCTTAAGTATGAAAGAGCAATTCACCACCACGGTGAGAGTCACTGGCAAGGGCGAGGCCAAAGCGCGCGCCTTTGCCGATGCCCTGAACCACGTTCAGGCTGCGGTGATGAAAGCGTCGCCGCATATCTTACTGCGTATTGAGCCACAGGATGTGCAGGT
>NZ_SZWM01001293.1:0-259 GCF_005280805.1 Citrobacter sp. TBCS-14 | reverse complement strand
GCAACTCCCGCGAAGCCCCGTCACTGTCAAAGCCGTCCACATTAATAAACGTGTAAGGGATCTCCGCCAGTGTGAGCATCACTTCACTGATGGCCGATCCCCAGCCCGGCACCCCATAGACCTTAATCATGCTGCAACCCTCAATGTTAAAACCCTAAGTGTAGAGCAGCATTCGCGTGTCTATGCAGTCATCATTATTACTCTCATAATAACAATATCCGTGCCAGAGCGAACACCAGGAGAGTAAGAGATGCGTTCC
>NZ_SZWM01001069.1:0-254 GCF_005280805.1 Citrobacter sp. TBCS-14 | reverse complement strand
GTGTATGGGGCCGTTATACCGGGTCTGATAATCGCATCAGTGGCGGAGCGAGCTCGGGTTACTCCCTGACCCAGAATGGTTTCGAAACTCGGAGGAAGAGAACCAGGTTGGCTGTCAGAATTGCCTGATGCGCTGCACTTAATCCGGCAATGTGCACCCCGCACAGACGCAAAAAAGCCCATCCGTCAGGATGGGCTTCTTCACTTTAATTGATGCCTGGCAGTTCCCTACTCTCGCATGGGGAGACCCCACAC
>NZ_SZWM01000280.1:397-600 GCF_005280805.1 Citrobacter sp. TBCS-14 | reverse complement strand
CGCGGTCTTTGCCATTGGTGGCTTTAATGCGCGCGCAGTGGGATAGGAAGTGGGCGGGCAGTTCGGAAGTCGGTACGGCTTCGTGGGTCAGACCCCACAGAATGTGATAACCCGCGCCATCGCTATCGATTTTCACCACGCCCAGATTTGCGGCCGGGTCGAGTTGGACGTTGCGGAAAAATTTCCCCGAACCGGTGACGATA
>NZ_SZWM01000280.1:0-193 GCF_005280805.1 Citrobacter sp. TBCS-14 | reverse complement strand
TTTTGCATGTTCGGTGTTCCCATTTATTGCCCGAACGTTATCGGGTCTTACGTAGGCCGGATAAGCGAAGCGCCATCCGGCAATCGTGTTTCATTTATTGCCGGATGGCGACGCGGGGCGTCTTATCCGGCCTACAAGCCTGGCGTCACAGTTAGCCACGTTTGCTCAAAATCTCTTTTTCATAAGCGCGCAC
>NZ_SZWM01000072.1:0-588 GCF_005280805.1 Citrobacter sp. TBCS-14 | reverse complement strand
GTAAGTGTCAGGATGTTCCTCTACCAGTTCCGGCATCACCTGTGAGAGCGGAGTATTGGCATCATAGTGGTGTTTGAAAGAGCACAGTGTGTTTATCAGCGTGCCCCATTTACCACGGGTGATCCCCATTGAGAACAAGAACATAATCTGGAAATCGGTGGTACGGGTCGGTACGATGCCGTGGCGGCTAAGCCAGGCGGTAACCAGCGCCGCCGGAACACCGGTCTGTTCCAGNTTTCTTCCAGCTCGCCGTCGTCGCCCATTCCCGGTGCCAGAATGCTGACCTTAATCGGGTCCAGCATGCTCCAGTTATCCGGCAGGTCTTTAAAGCCGTGCCAGGATTCACCCGGGCGCATCACCCAGCAATTCTGGTCGGTGGTCAGCAGTTGGGTCGGTGCATCCGCGAAGTCGTAGGTTTCGCCGGTTTGTGGATCGGTGACCACCTCTTTGTTCCACGGTTTGAAGAACCAGTCGCCCTCAGCCGTGAATTCTTTGTACAACCGTGCCATCGCTTGACGGAAATCGACGGCTTCATCGATCACTTCCTGGGTGAGCGACAGGCCACTGTTACCGTCCATCATGGAAACT
>NZ_SZWM01001251.1:0-258 GCF_005280805.1 Citrobacter sp. TBCS-14 | reverse complement strand
GTCCTGACTCTGCACGGAAGAGGGGCTGACGGTGGCTTCATAGCGAAACTCGCTGATGCATTCCCTGGAGACTTCGCGGGTACCGGGGTTAAAGGGCATTTCCCCCAGAGTGGAAACACCGGCCACATCATCACAGAGCACCAGTTTTTGTTCAGGACCGGTCGGGTGTAACCAGTCAAAATAGAAAATACCTTCTTCGGCCCACAGGCGGGTGAGAAAAGCGAGGTCGGTCTCGCCGTACTGGACGCAGAATTCCCG
>NZ_SZWM01000557.1:0-257 GCF_005280805.1 Citrobacter sp. TBCS-14 | reverse complement strand
AGTTTGCTGGCGTTATCCTCTGTCAGTTCTACTTTTTCCAGCAGCGCCTTACCGAGGTGGGATTCCGTTATCTGGCCTTTGAAAAAATCCAGATAACCTTCGGCATCATCGCTGGGCTCGACCTGCCGCCTCCACAAATGCTGATTTCCCGACAGTATTTACTAAGACTATCTCTGTTCGATTGTATGGGGCGAAACCTCAGACGGATTTGCGTCGGTGCCGGCGCTTCTGCGACAACCGGTTTCGGTGCAGGTGCA
>NZ_SZWM01000485.1:0-258 GCF_005280805.1 Citrobacter sp. TBCS-14 | reverse complement strand
CCGTGGGCAGTTTGCGGGTATCCCATTAAATATTCTGGGTGACAAAACCACGGCGGATTACGTCGATGCCGGTTACTGGGCCGCCAGTGCAATTAAAGAAGCGAAAAAGTACTGCACGCCAAATGTTATCGACGCCAAAGTCACCGTTGACGGACTGCGTGCTGTTAAACCGATGAGTGAATGGCAGCTTTCTGACAATGCGGCGTATCTGCACTATTGTCCGAACGAAACCATCGACGGTATCGCGATTGATGAAAC
>NZ_SZWM01000318.1:0-258 GCF_005280805.1 Citrobacter sp. TBCS-14 | reverse complement strand
TTTCCGGTCAGATATCGGGTGTCCAGCCAGCGTTCAAAAATAGCCTCGCCGTCGAGTTGTTGTCCGCCGCGTTGGCACACACGTTCGCTGATAGCCATTACTGCATCGACAATCTCAGGCTCCCCCTCATCCGCAATCAACAGGACATTGGTCTCTGGCAGACCAAACTGCACGCCGCTTTCCAGGTTATCGTACAAACGCAGTGCCGCCGGATTCGCCCCATGCTGTAAGATTTCGCGACATGCCTCCAGTCCACTG
>NZ_SZWM01000973.1:0-258 GCF_005280805.1 Citrobacter sp. TBCS-14 | reverse complement strand
ATTCTCCTGAAGCGGTGAGTGTCTTTAGTAATCTCAGCAGATGTTGCTGATGGTACAGATCTAACGCTGACGTCGGTTCGTCGAGAAATAGCCAACCGCGAGGTCCGGCGTTGCACCACAATTGTGCCAGCGCACGGGCTAACTGAACGCGTTGTTGTTCGCCACCGGAAAGCGCGGCGTATTGCTTGCCCGCCAACGGTGTGCAGCCGGTGACTGCCATTACCTGTGCGATAAGCTCGTGCTCGGGATGTTGGGACC
>NZ_SZWM01000484.1:0-258 GCF_005280805.1 Citrobacter sp. TBCS-14 | reverse complement strand
GCACGGTTAAACTTGCTCTGGTTGAAATCAAAACCCCCCACCAGTGCCAGCACTGCGCCGTTTTGCGGGTTAATCGAAACCAGTGCGGAGTTAACGTCCGGCACTTGCGCCAGCCACCAGGCATCTCCCACCTGGCGTACCCAGATTTGCTGGCCAGTCTGTACTACGTCGGTCACTTTACGCGGTGTTGGGCCTTGTTGAGTATCCGAGCGGTAAGGACGCGCCCAGCGCATGCCATCCATGCGTAATGACACTGAC
>NZ_SZWM01000657.1:0-257 GCF_005280805.1 Citrobacter sp. TBCS-14 | reverse complement strand
AATGGCCTGGACGCGGTGTATCACGCACAGGGCGAATATGCCTGGGCAGATGAGATTGTGTGTACGGCGCTGGATAAACTGCGTAAAGGTTCCAGGCAAAACCTGCGAGCGCCTGCCGCGATCATCGACTGGCGTCCAATGGTGCATGAAATGCGCCTGTTCAAATCAGCGGAAGAAATTGCGCTCATGCGCCGTGCCGGAGAGATCACCGCGCTGGCGCATACCCGAGCGATGGAAAAATGCCGTCCGGGAATGTT
>NZ_SZWM01001149.1:0-257 GCF_005280805.1 Citrobacter sp. TBCS-14 | reverse complement strand
AGGATCTCAAAAAAATGACCATCCCGACGCTGGTGATCCACGGTGATGACGATCAGATTGTCCCGTTTGAAACCTGCGGCAAGGTTGCGGCAGAAATCCTACCAGATGTACAGTTGAAGGTGTATGCCGGAGGGTCTCACGGTATTTGCACCACCCATAAACAGCAGATCAACGCCGATCTACTCGACTTTATTCAGTCGTAATCGTTCGTGGATTGTTCTACGCTGATCCTCTTCCGTCAGGGGGATGAGCGAAGC
>NZ_SZWM01000321.1:0-257 GCF_005280805.1 Citrobacter sp. TBCS-14 | reverse complement strand
GATATCATCGAGCGAATGTATGGTCATCACTATAGTCCTGCCACAATTTCTAATATCTCAAAAGCAACTCAGGAGAATGTCGCTACTTTTCATGAGCGAAGCTTAGAAGCCAATTACTCTGTTTTATTTCTTGACGGAACCTATCTTCCATTAAGACGTGGAACCGTTAGTAAAGAATGTATTCATATCGCACTTGGCATTACACCAGAAGGACAGAAGGCTGTTCTTGGATATGAAATCGCCCCAAATGAAAATAA
>NZ_SZWM01000498.1:0-257 GCF_005280805.1 Citrobacter sp. TBCS-14 | reverse complement strand
GTGGCAGCGCAGCAGCGGAGTACGGCTCTCCAGCGTTCTGAGCGTCAGCTCGGTGAATCCTTCTTTGCCATCGCTACTGGTCACATAAACGCCGCTCATCCGACTGCTGACAAACGCCACATCATCCATTTGCAGCAGATAGATTCGGCTATGACCGCTACATGGAATGAACTTAAGCGCCTGCTGATGTTCCGGCAGTAACGACACATCCTGCTTCGTGCGCTCCTGACGTAAACGGATCAGCGTTTTCTCCAGCC
>NZ_SZWM01000385.1:1214-1511 GCF_005280805.1 Citrobacter sp. TBCS-14 | reverse complement strand
TGTACCGGATTCACCCGTCTGCACCCACGCGGTACCGCTTACCGCTTCCAGTCCGCTCTCATCCGGGAAGGTCGCCAGCACAACCTGGCCCTGCAGCATACGTTCACCATTGCTGTAGGTGGCGTACACTTTGCCGTCGTCATCCACCTGCACGCCGTTTTGCGTTGCGGAGGCATAGCCGGTCGCGGAGTTGGTGGTAACAGAGAAATCTGAGCCATACTGGGTACAGTCGGAGTAATCGACGGTCATCGAAATCGGCGCGGCTTCATCGGTGGTAAAGGTGATGGTTTGCGGCGT
>NZ_SZWM01000385.1:702-1086 GCF_005280805.1 Citrobacter sp. TBCS-14 | reverse complement strand
TGCTCGTTACCCAACGAGTCATACACGGTGGTGGTGTAGCTGTCGGTGTAGGTGTCGCTGTTATTCGGGTCAAACGGCACGCTGGTGCGATCGATCGCTTCATCACTGGCATCAAAGTTGGCCGTAAAGGTCATGCTGTCAGTAGCCTGCGCCGGAATGTTGCCGGTTTTAATCTGAATGTCGGTCACTGTACCGGTTTGCAGCGTGCCGCTGTCATCAACCGGATAACCTTGCAGGTAATCGCCCGATGCGTTAACGATATAGCCGTTTTTGTCCGTCACAAAGGACCCGGCGCGGGTGTAGGAGATATTCCCCGCGCTATCGCACATAACAAAGAAACCATCATCGTTAATGGCCAAATCCAGCGCATTGCCGGTAGAGACC
>NZ_SZWM01000385.1:348-621 GCF_005280805.1 Citrobacter sp. TBCS-14 | reverse complement strand
CCCGCCACGCTCACGCCCATCGCCTGCGTCCCGGCGTACATCGCGGAAAACTGAGTGGTCATTGATTTATACCCGACAGTACCGGAGTTCGCGATGTTGTTACTGATCCCATCCAGTTGTTCGTTGACGGCGTTCAGGCCCGTCGCTGCAATTTCATAACTCATTTTTTTGTTCCTGTAATATTAACGAGATCAGATGACGGTATTGCTGTCAGCGTTATCGCCGCCGTCAGTATCAGGCGGCGTGGTGTCATCGGTGCTGTCCGGTACGCCA
>NZ_SZWM01000385.1:0-204 GCF_005280805.1 Citrobacter sp. TBCS-14 | reverse complement strand
ATGCCGTAATCCGCAGGATTAATGTCGAAATCCACCTGGCCGGGTCCGACGGAGGTTTGACCTTCCGGGATCAGCGACACGGTGTAGTCATCACCGGCTTCATCGGTGAAATGCAGATCCACATCGGTACAGCTGTCATCCAGCGTGACGCGTCCCTGAATCGCCTGACTGTTGTCTTCAATATCCAGCGAGGTGGTTTGCACC
>NZ_SZWM01001226.1:0-257 GCF_005280805.1 Citrobacter sp. TBCS-14 | reverse complement strand
CAACGCAACAGGCAACGTACTGAATACGGGCAACATCGTCATCAATGGTAATGGGGATGCGGGGAACAACAAGAACTACGGCATCTCCGTGCGTGACAGCGGCACGGAAAATAATCAGGAAATCCGCAACGACGGCAAGATTAACGTCAACGGCACGAATAACGTGGGGATCCACGTCAGCGCCAATAACAAAAATGCCGAAGTAACCACCAGTGCCACAGGCTCTATTATCGTGGGCGGTACGGGTGGCATCAACG
>NZ_SZWM01000251.1:0-257 GCF_005280805.1 Citrobacter sp. TBCS-14 | reverse complement strand
ATTGATGAAGCACCGATGGTGCCAAGTATCCCCCCGCTGTTGGCGGAAGATAAGCGCTAATCAAAAATGCAGGCGAGGCGAAGCCCCGCCCGGTAAATTTGCCCGATGGCGCTGTGCTTATCGGGCCTACAAATCAGGCCGTAGGCCGGATGAGACGGAGCCGTCATCCGGCACCACGAGTATTACACCAGACTCTTCAACCGATAGATCCACTCCAGCGCCTGGCGCGGCGTCAGCGAATCCGGGTCAATATTCTC
>NZ_SZWM01000381.1:0-257 GCF_005280805.1 Citrobacter sp. TBCS-14 | reverse complement strand
TACAGGTTCAGAGCATCGTAGGCCGGAGAAGGCAGCGCCGCCATCCGGCAAATGATTTCTCGCGTTAATCGATCAAGTGATACTTTTCAGAAAGTACGTGCGCCAGGTGTTTAAACATATTAAACACAGCCGTACTTTTGGGCGTCGGCAGCCCTTGCTCGTCTAAAAAGTAATCTCCGCTGAAAACCAGCACACCATTTCGCTGCGTAACACCGGTGGCGACAATCCCCGCCAGCGTGTCCTCATGCTCACGAATG
>NZ_SZWM01000499.1:0-256 GCF_005280805.1 Citrobacter sp. TBCS-14 | reverse complement strand
TATGGCCCCAGTTGAGCATTCTCTCCGGGCGCATGGTGCTAACGGCCGAAGGTGCCAGCGAACCGCTGGTTCGTGCCGACAATATGCGTCTGGACGTCGCCTTGTGGCCGTTGTTGAGTCACCAACTCAGCGTAAAGCAAGTCATGCTCAAAGGCGCGGTGATTCAACTCATACCTGAAACCGAGGCTGTGCGCGGAGTCGATGCCCCTGTTGCGCCAAAAGATAATACACTGCCGGATCTGGCAGAGGATCGTGG
>NZ_SZWM01000881.1:0-248 GCF_005280805.1 Citrobacter sp. TBCS-14 | reverse complement strand
TGATGACGAAGAAAATGTTCGCCGTATGCTTGCCACTGCGTTTTCCCTGCAAGGGCATGAGACGCACTGCGCCAGCGATGGAAAAGCCGCGCTGACTCTGTTTGCTGATACGCATCCTGACGTGGTACTGATGGACATCCGCATGCCAGAGATGGACGGTATTGATGCATTGAAAGTCATGCGCGCCCAGCAGCCGCGGATCCCCGTTATTCTGATGACGGCCTACGCCGAAGTGGAGACCGCAGTGG
>NZ_SZWM01000880.1:0-256 GCF_005280805.1 Citrobacter sp. TBCS-14 | reverse complement strand
CATTTCTGATACACCCAGCAGTGTCGCGGCTTCTTTAAGGTGTAATTTATCGCTGCGTTTTAGCGCCTGCAGTAATTGACCAATACGCTCGTCGCGTCGAGTTTCCATAGTTCCCCTGGAGAGTAGAATACGTGCTCAGTTTCGCGCTTAATACTACTCTCTTTACCGTGGGTTAGTCACGTACCCAGCCTTTACGAATAGGCAGGGCAAAACAG
Organism: Citrobacter sp. TBCS-14; assembly: GCF_005280805.1. Classification (NCBI taxonomy): domain Bacteria; kingdom Pseudomonadati; phylum Pseudomonadota; class Gammaproteobacteria; order Enterobacterales; family Enterobacteriaceae; genus Citrobacter; species Citrobacter sp. TBCS-14. The sequence continues at coordinate 41 of NZ_SZWM01000880.1, read as the reverse complement.
GTGCGATAGCAGGTCTGCAAACCGTGGTACAGGGTTGTGCC
>NZ_SZWM01000342.1:0-256 GCF_005280805.1 Citrobacter sp. TBCS-14 | reverse complement strand
CAAGGAATATCCCATGCGCATTCTGCCCGTTGTTGCTGCAGTTACGGCTGCATTTCTGGTTGTTGCCTGCAGTTCTCCTACACCGCCGAAAGGCGTTACCGTGGTGAATAACTTTGATGCCAAACGCTATCTGGGCACCTGGTATGAAATTGCGCGTTTCGACCATCGATTCGAACGTGGGCTGGAAAAAGTGACCGCAACCTACAGCCTGCGCGATGATGGTGGGCTCAACGTCATCAACAAAGGCTATAACCCG
>NZ_SZWM01000340.1:0-256 GCF_005280805.1 Citrobacter sp. TBCS-14 | reverse complement strand
CAACCTTCTTCCATGGAGATACCCATTTCGTCACGGATCTTAGACCAGTTTTCGTTACCTTCCTGGTTAACCAGATCTTTCAGACGTTTTTCAACGCCAGCAACCTGTGCATCAAGAGCGGCACTGTTTGCAGCGCCAGCTGTTGCAGCGCGTTCCGCAGCTTGTTCACCGGCCATACGACCGAAGACCACCAGTTCCGCCAGGGAGTTAGAGCCCAGACGGTTAGCGCCGTGCAGACCAACAGAGGAACATTCAC
>NZ_SZWM01000355.1:0-256 GCF_005280805.1 Citrobacter sp. TBCS-14 | reverse complement strand
CGGTATGGATGCGGCGCGCGCACGTTCTGCCATGGTTAATAAGGTTTCTCGCGACCACCCGGCAAGGGTGCTGGCGACGGCATCCACAGTAAACTGCGGCTGCTCAAGAATTTTGGCAGCGCCCGCTTTCTCCAGCGGCAGCGCATTCCAGTACTGCTGTCTGTCTTTGTGCTGGAACGGCACAAACAACGCCGGCAAACCTGCGGCAGCAATCTCGCTCACCGTCAGCGCGCCTGAGCGACAGACCACAACATCC
>NZ_SZWM01000346.1:0-256 GCF_005280805.1 Citrobacter sp. TBCS-14 | reverse complement strand
CTAGGAATAGGAACTTTTCCCCTAGCTCATTTTTAAAAGAGTTTAAATATCCTTTTTTATTGTTCATCAATTTAACGTTGTATTTTTTCATTTGTTCTCCTTTGTTTCTATAAGACTATGATATCAAAAAAAGTTTATACCGTCAAGCATAAACTCTTTTAACTTTCATTCTTCTACTTTCTTTTTGAAGTATTCTAGATGTTTAGCTACTTCATGTTTATCAATTTCTTCTTGTGTCCATTTATAATCTTTATCG
>NZ_SZWM01000386.1:250-461 GCF_005280805.1 Citrobacter sp. TBCS-14 | reverse complement strand
AACGTTATTTTCCACATCGGTGTTGTTATTCATTGAATTGGTATCCAGCGCGACGCGGTTGTAACGATAAACGGTGGCATACGGCATGACCGCGTAGCCACGCCAGTCGGTCTGCACGCCGGTCTGGTTTTCTATCCGCACCCCCTGGGCCCCAGGTGCTTTTATCAGTACGTTGGTATCGCCCAGTGGTTGGCTGAGCGTAATGCCGTCC
>NZ_SZWM01000386.1:0-224 GCF_005280805.1 Citrobacter sp. TBCS-14 | reverse complement strand
AATGCCGTCCGCATGTCCGATGACGCCACCGGAGAGTTGCCAGTTATAGTCATGCTGGTCACGGTCATAGTTGTAACCCACGCCCAGCGTGCCATAGGCCGCCTGCCAGTTCGCGTTAGCGCTCCCGCTGTATCCGTTGGAGCTGCTGTGTCCCTGATTAACGCTGTAGCTGAGATTGCGTCCATCTAACAGCGTGCCGCCAATACCGCTTTGCCAGCTGTTTT
>NZ_SZWM01001300.1:0-256 GCF_005280805.1 Citrobacter sp. TBCS-14 | reverse complement strand
TATGCTGCCGGGTTTATCTTTATGCGCCGTATGGGATCAGCGGCGCTTACCGCTACCGGACCGGTGTTAAATGTCCTGCCCTTTGGCGTGAGACTTGATGCAGCAGAAAGTCTCCCTGCGCTTGCGCAACGGCTGGCCGGGCAGATGAAGAAAATGCGCCGACACCAGCGCTATGATGCCGAACAAATTGTCCGTGACAGCGGGCGTGCAGCCGGGGCTGAACCACTGTTTGGCCCGGTACTGAACGTGAAAATAT
>NZ_SZWM01001301.1:0-256 GCF_005280805.1 Citrobacter sp. TBCS-14 | reverse complement strand
TGGGTTATAACGCTCATGTTGCCAGCTCCGGTGAGCGTGGCCGTATTGCCATCGCGGGAAACTCCACACGAGTCAGTAGTGTGGGAGGCGGTACACGAATGGCCAGTACGGGTATGCGGGTGCGCATCAGTTCGCTGGGTGACAGAAGTCGTATTGCCAGCAGCGGTGATTTAACCCAGATAGCCAGTTTTGGCGCAGAGTCGAAAATCGCCAACTGCGCGGACAACGTGCAGATCATGGCCAACGGAGAAAACAC
>NZ_SZWM01001295.1:0-256 GCF_005280805.1 Citrobacter sp. TBCS-14 | reverse complement strand
CCTGCCATGACATACCAAACACCGGGGACATAATGATAAACCGCAACCGCAACAATCAGGCTGGCAAACCACGGTATCGCTTTGCGAAAACCGCTCCACATGCCCCTGACAAGCACAAGGAATACAGCGGGAAAAGCCATATCAAAACCGTAGTGATGAACATCGCCAAGCACAGGGCCGATTAACGCGCCTAACGTGGTACAACCTACCCACATAATATAAAAAGAAAAAGAAGCGGCTAAATAATAAGGCATAC
>NZ_SZWM01000768.1:0-255 GCF_005280805.1 Citrobacter sp. TBCS-14 | reverse complement strand
GGTTTCGGCACGCTGGACAGTGAAACGCTGGATACCGCCCTCGACGCGCTGGATGCCCTGAACGCCACTGGCAAGACCATTGGCGTGATAAGCCACGTTGAAGCGATGAAAGAACGTATTCCCGTGCAAATCAAGGTTAAAAAAATCAATGGATTAGGTTACAGCAAACTCGACAAGATGTTTGCGGTGGAGTAATCACCCTGTGGGTGTGGTTTCACAGGCCGGATAAGCGTAAGCACCATCCGGCATAATACA
>NZ_SZWM01001297.1:0-255 GCF_005280805.1 Citrobacter sp. TBCS-14 | reverse complement strand
ATACTGACAAGAAAGAGTACGCACCGGCAGAAGATCCGGGTGTGGTTTCCGTAACGGAAATCTACGAGTACTACAAACAGCACGGTTACGAAACCGTAGTCATGGGCGCGAGCTTCCGTAACATCGGCGAAATCATTGAGCTGGCAGGCTGCGATCGTCTGACGATTGCTCCGGCACTGCTGAAAGAGCTGGCGGAAAGCGAAGGCGCTATCGAACGTAAACTGTCCTTCTCTGGCGAAGTGAAAGCGCGTCCTG
>NZ_SZWM01000846.1:0-252 GCF_005280805.1 Citrobacter sp. TBCS-14 | reverse complement strand
CCGCCTACATGCTTAAACCGGGACAACCGTCGCCCGGCTAACATAGCCTTCTCCGTCCCCCCTTCGCAGTAACACCAAGTACAGGAATATTAACCTGTTTCCCATCGACTACGCCTTTCGGCCTCGCCTTAGGGGTCGACTCACCCTGCCCCGATTAACGTTGGACAGGAACCCTTGGTCTTCCGGCGTGCGGGTTTTTCACCCGCATTATCGTTACTTATGTCAGCATTCGCACTTCTGATACCTCCAGCA
>NZ_SZWM01001298.1:0-254 GCF_005280805.1 Citrobacter sp. TBCS-14 | reverse complement strand
GAAGACTTAATAAATTTAAAAGATGACTGGCTTATTGATACGTTAATGCCAAGTTCACAAGCTGGAATACTTGTAGCTCCATTTAAGTCATTTAAAAGCTCTCTAGCAATGCACATGGCTTTAATGGTATCGCAAGGGTTACCTTTTTTTGGTTATGATACAAAGCGAAGCAAGACACTATACATAGACAATGAAGATACTGACAGAGAGTTAAACAAAAGGCTTAGAAATAAAGATAATGCACCAGAAGACTT
>NZ_SZWM01001299.1:0-250 GCF_005280805.1 Citrobacter sp. TBCS-14 | reverse complement strand
CCAGCACCCTCTGATGATATAAACGTAATCAGATAGTTATAGATAGAGTTTAAAACGGCATTTATTCATTTATAAGAAACAGTATCGTGAAATATTGCGCTTTAATTTCAACTCTTCTACTGTCTGGATGTGCAGGCCCAGCAGGATCCTATTGGGGTATAACACCAGCAAATTCAGACATCTGCCTTTCCGGGCAATCAGCCTCAGGTGAGTGTCGTTAATTTTCAATTCCTTTCACGAGTGAGTTTGT
>NZ_SZWM01000988.1:0-254 GCF_005280805.1 Citrobacter sp. TBCS-14 | reverse complement strand
CTTGGCCTGCCAGTCGATAATGTTGAAAGCAAATTTCATCAACGCGTATCCGCGGTAAATCGGTTGTTCCGATTGTTTCTTATTTTTTCTTCTGACATATCAATAAAGTATGCCCAACACCTAAGTTGTCGTGGCGTTCATCTACCTGAAAACCTGCCTGATTCAGATAGTGATAAAACTTCTCTACGCTGTAGAAGCGGCTGTTGCCATTCGCCATACAGGTAAAATAAAGCGAAGACGCATTCAGGCTAAAT
>NZ_SZWM01000989.1:0-253 GCF_005280805.1 Citrobacter sp. TBCS-14 | reverse complement strand
GCAGGATCTCCACTTCGCCACGATTGATCTCATTGATCACCCACATCAGCGGTACATAGGCAATGCCCGCGCCTGCGGCCAGCCAGCGCACCAATGTCATCGGATCGTTGGTCACAAAACGTCCCTCTGGGATCAGACGGGTAGAAATCCCCTCCGGGGCAATTAATTCGAACTCATTATCCGGACGAACGCTGTATTCCAGCCACGAATGATTGCTGAGATCGGCGGGTTTCTCCGGGACACCAAACTGGGC
>NZ_SZWM01000393.1:271-555 GCF_005280805.1 Citrobacter sp. TBCS-14 | reverse complement strand
ACAACGAAACGCGACAATGCCCTGGGATCACCGGCGTTTTGCCAGCATGTAGCGTGGCCAGCAGCGCGACGATAAATAAATAGCTGTTCTCGAAGCACAATGCCCAGCGCTCACCTTCCTGCTGCTGCAGGTATGTTATCAACTGGGCCACATCATGGCGCAGATGACCCAGCGTCCAGGTATGCTCTTCCTGCCACGCAACAGGGACGTCGTTCGGGCGTGGGTCACAGAGCCATTGCGCAAGTGTGAGGGGCTGCTTCATTGGGTATCTCGTTTTATCACCA
>NZ_SZWM01000393.1:0-220 GCF_005280805.1 Citrobacter sp. TBCS-14 | reverse complement strand
TTCAGTGCGGTAAAGAGCGCAACGCTGCCGTTGATGATGAAAAAGGCGCACCAGATTTGTGTCACACGGCGTGTGTAGCGTACTCCTGCCTCGGGCAGATTTGGGTCGCGCAGCCGCGCCAGGCGTTCAACAATGGGCATCGCGGACCAAAGCGATCCGCCAAAAACCGACAGCATCACGGCGTTTACCACTACCGGATAAAACAGCAGCAACTGATGTG
>NZ_SZWM01000030.1:0-253 GCF_005280805.1 Citrobacter sp. TBCS-14 | reverse complement strand
GTTGCGTTCTACCCTCCGCATGGGCCGTCAATTGCAAAACATGACCACCCAGGATCTGAGCGCATTCAGCCAGATTATTGCCGTAAGCGCCAAAATGAAACACGTTGTTGAACAGGCGCGCAAGTTGGCGACGCTGAGTGCGCCGCTGCTGATCACCGGGAATACCGGTACGGGCAAAGATCTCTTTGCGCATGCCTGCCATCTGGCGAACGGGAACTTAAGCGATCTCAGCGAAGCCGATTTCGAGCAGTTG
>NZ_SZWM01000029.1:0-253 GCF_005280805.1 Citrobacter sp. TBCS-14 | reverse complement strand
GGCCGAATAAGCACCTGCGTAACATAGCCGTTGCTGGGGGCTCGGACGATAGTCTGCTCAAGATTGTATTTGGCTTCAGCGAGCTGAGCGCGCAGGGACGCAACCTGAGATTGCTCTCCGTTGACCATACTGTCTAACTGACTCTGAATCTGCGTCTGTTCGGCGACGGAGCCTTTTACCAGCGCGTCCTGTGCCAGATAGTTCTGCCGGGCGTTGTCGATATCGCTTTCAGAGAAGGGATTAACCTTCGCCT
>NZ_SZWM01001067.1:0-253 GCF_005280805.1 Citrobacter sp. TBCS-14 | reverse complement strand
AGTTACCAGCAGATTTTCGGGGAAGTGCGGTTATGCGCCGGGTCATTGAAATCGTGGGGAGGATGCCAGTATGACAACCACTACAGTGGAGTTGTTGAAACGTATGATTTTTTGTACGGATTTCATGGCTTGGCGTTACAAAAACCAAAAAAAGCGTATCAAAAAACTCAAAATGCGTTACGATTATTGATAATTTCGATTCAATGTGTGCATTTTTTGATGTGTTGTATGTTTTTGCAACGGAGACGCTAAT
>NZ_SZWM01000024.1:0-253 GCF_005280805.1 Citrobacter sp. TBCS-14 | reverse complement strand
CAACCATTCACGTGCTGCTTTTTCACCTTCTTTGATGTAAGGTTCTACAGATCCTGCCCAAGTAGCACGTCCACAAAGCACACCATTAAACTTGGCACCTGAGTCGTGAGCAAATTGCAATGTTTCTTGGAACAATTTAGCAGATACACCTGCACTTAGGTAGATGTATGGAAGGTTAGTCGCTTCTTCTTGTGCTTTAAAGAAGTCAGCAAGGCCACGTCGAGTGGACGCTCCGTTTTCTCCGCGATGCCGG
>NZ_SZWM01000023.1:0-247 GCF_005280805.1 Citrobacter sp. TBCS-14 | reverse complement strand
TATCTATAACTATCTGATTACGTTTATATCATCAGAGGGTGCTGGATGGAAACTAAGAGTGAAGAAGGTACTCCCTAACAGACTGCCAGTCACTGGGCTAGGGGTAATGGCACAGAGTTTGGCGCATTTTGTTCATGTACTTTGATAATCATTATCATTTTCGGGTCCTTTCTGGCAATCAGAGCTGTTACGGGGCGGCGACCTCGCGGGTTTTCGCTATTTATGAAAATTTTCAGGTTTCAGGCGT
>NZ_SZWM01000022.1:0-252 GCF_005280805.1 Citrobacter sp. TBCS-14 | reverse complement strand
ATCACTCATGTTTCAGGGCGTTCATTACCGAATGTAAATCAACAGGTTGTAACAGACCACCCGGCGGTGCCTTCACGAGTTGTGGGCATAGCCGCTCAACATCCGCCAACAGCGTAATCGCCTGGGCCATACTCCACTGCGGATGCTCGCTCATCAGGTTACGTGCAATCCACTGCGCAATGTTGCCCGCTTCGAATACGGTTTGCTGCGCCAGGTAGCCTATCAGTTCAGGAATCAAGATTTGTAAATTTT
>NZ_SZWM01000028.1:0-252 GCF_005280805.1 Citrobacter sp. TBCS-14 | reverse complement strand
TGGAAAAAAACGGTATTCCCTGGGAACCCGCCAAGGTCAAATACGGTGATTCAACGATGACCAGAGGCTATGAAGCCTGTCGTGAACTGTTGGATGAAGGAGTGATATTCAGCGCACTGTTCGCCTGTAACGATGACATGGCGTTAGGTGCATCGAAAGCATTACATCAGGCTGGACTAAAGATCCCCGAGGATGTTTCGTTGTTTGGTTTTGATGATGCGCCCAGCGCGAAATGGCTGGAGCCGGGGCTGT
>NZ_SZWM01000027.1:0-252 GCF_005280805.1 Citrobacter sp. TBCS-14 | reverse complement strand
GTCGGTATAGCCAATCAGACCATAGACGTTCATAAAGGGCAGCAGCCAGGCATCCAGTTTTAAGGTTTCGGTTTTACTTCTCTCCCGGGTGTTGCCGACGTTGATTTTAAACGCGTTATCCAACGAGTGACCGCGCAGGGAAAGACCGTTGAAATTGATGCTGTCTACATTAATGTTTTGCCTGATATTCATGTAGTTAATATTCACGCCAAACGGCTCAGGCAGGTCGTAGCCTCGTTTACGTGCCTCCTC
>NZ_SZWM01000026.1:0-248 GCF_005280805.1 Citrobacter sp. TBCS-14 | reverse complement strand
CATGACGAAGTCATCTGCAATCACGAAAAAGCTGTCTGCCAGATTTTTAGCGTATTGACCAAATAAGGTAGAAGCGTCAGGACCCTGGAGATATTTGGCTGGAGATTGAATAACTTTTAGCATTCCTTTCATCCTCAAATAAGTACATGTTTTTACATGGTGAGCCCTGGCGTTAACCTGTTTAGCCTATTGCGAACGGCGAAAACGGGAGGTACCGGAGCGATGCAATAACTGTATGGCGAGGCGGG
>NZ_SZWM01000025.1:0-252 GCF_005280805.1 Citrobacter sp. TBCS-14 | reverse complement strand
AGCCATTGGTATCGGCCTCCAGGGTCATGCCATTCAGTGTGGATGTAAACCGTCTGGCTTTGCGCGGATCGAGTTCACCGGAACGTAACGCGGCTTGCATCTGTTTTACAAACGCCGGAAAGACGATGTTCAGCGTCTGTAGTTGCGCCTGGGTGAATGTACCGTTAATAGCCGAACGGTCGGCCAGATAATGCAATTGCTTACCCTCCTGGACCAGGCGCGCGCCAAATGACGGATTAGAGGTCGTGGGCA
>NZ_SZWM01000394.1:674-940 GCF_005280805.1 Citrobacter sp. TBCS-14 | reverse complement strand
ATGCTTTTGGCGATGGGGAGAGCCTGGTCTTTGGCGTTAAGGAAAACAAATGGGTGTTGATCGCGACAGCCCGGCTACCGGAGGGATTCAATAAGGATCAACTGCTGCAGGCGCTGGCGAATCATCAACTGGATTCGGCTTCAAGAGTCTGGCGGGATATCACCATTAATGGCAAACGACTGCCGATGACTTATTACAATGAGTGAATCTGTTGCCGGATGGCGGCGCGAGCGCCTCATCCGGCCGACAAAAGTTTTACCGTAGGC
>NZ_SZWM01000394.1:317-608 GCF_005280805.1 Citrobacter sp. TBCS-14 | reverse complement strand
TGCACCTGTGGATCGGCAGGGGAGGCGTTGCTGCGGATCTCTGCAATATCCATGGCGTTAAACAGATAGTGGCTACCGCAATAATCGCAGTGCATATCGATTTCACCTTCTTCTGCCAGAATGCTGTCAACTTCTTCATCCGGCAGCGTTTTCAGAGCGCCCGCGCAGCGTTCGCGTGAACAGGTGCATTTGAACTCAACATCCTGAGGATCGTAGAGGGTGACTTCTTCTTCGTGGTACAAACGCCACAGAACTTCGTTGGCTGGCAGCGTCAGCAACTCTTCGGCTTTG
>NZ_SZWM01000394.1:0-192 GCF_005280805.1 Citrobacter sp. TBCS-14 | reverse complement strand
CGGAAGCTGTTCTGAACGCATGAAGTAATCTTCCAGGCAGGCCGCCAGCGTGTCACCTTCCAGACCGACCACGCCCTGATAGCGTTCGCCTTCTTCCGGTGTAATAGTGATCACCAGATAGCCGTTGCCAACCAGTGTTTTCAGATCGGCATCTTCAGGGATATCGCCTTGTATACGAGCCACGCCGCGCAT
>NZ_SZWM01000895.1:0-252 GCF_005280805.1 Citrobacter sp. TBCS-14 | reverse complement strand
TCCGGGGAGTAGTAGTATTCACCAAACAGACGGAAACTGTCGCCAATCGGCCACTGTAAACCACCACCGACAGCTGCCGCGTAGCCTTCATCACCGTCTTTCGGGTTGGTATAGATACCTTTCCCACCGACTGTTGCCAGCAACGGACCCAGAGGGATATTCAGACCAAGGCCAAGCCCTGCAACATCACCGTCGTCATCGTTATGCATCCAGTTGCCGCTAACAGCCAGTCCAGTGGACTCAGTACCCATA
>NZ_SZWM01000723.1:0-252 GCF_005280805.1 Citrobacter sp. TBCS-14 | reverse complement strand
GTCGTCGCCATTTGGGCTGTACTTCTCTTCGGTTTGCTCTTTGTTGGCGAAATCCAGCTGGGCAGTAACCTGTGCATGTACGTTGCCGTTACCGACAATGGGCGACAGGATTGATTCAATACGACGCTGTACGCGACCTTCAACATCGCTGGCATATTTCAGCTGCGCATCGTTCAGGTCGCGGCTGCTGGTGTTCGACTGGGTTAACAGATGTCCTGCTTGATCGACCAGCGTCACGTTGCCCGGCGGCAA
>NZ_SZWM01000732.1:0-252 GCF_005280805.1 Citrobacter sp. TBCS-14 | reverse complement strand
GTTCGCCATGTTGAGCGAATGAATCCCGGGCGCTCTTGGCCAGCGCATCAATGTAGCTGCTGTCATCAGCGTAATCGCGAATAAATGAGACGCCAGGAATACCGCGTTTACGCGCTAAAATGCGCGCCAGCTCGTCCCAGACTGCCGCCACTGTCGAACAGGAGTATTGCGGATACAGCGGTAACACCACCATGTGTTCTACTCCGCTTGCCAGCAGTTCATCGACCGCGCTTTCGAGCGACGGCGAACCGT
>NZ_SZWM01000986.1:0-251 GCF_005280805.1 Citrobacter sp. TBCS-14 | reverse complement strand
CCGGCTTTATCGATCAGCACGTCCATCTGATTGGCGGTGGCGGAGAGGCAGGGCCACATACCCGCACGCCTGAAGTGCGCTTGCCACGACTGGTGGAAGCTGGTGTCACCTCGGTGGTGGGATTGCTGGGTACCGATGGCATCACCCGTCACCCGGAATCGCTGCTGGCGAAAACACGTGCGCTGGAGTTTGAAGGCATCAGCGCATGGATGCTGACCGGGGCCTATTCTCTGCCATCGCCGACCATCACC
>NZ_SZWM01000731.1:0-251 GCF_005280805.1 Citrobacter sp. TBCS-14 | reverse complement strand
GACAGGGAAAAATCAATTATTCAAAATGATACTGACTCACAAGATACGGATAATTCAAAAGCTGGACTTCAAATTGAAGAGCCTGCGCAACAGACTACAAGCTCGGTTATTGGAAGCGATTGGTCACAAGTTAGCCCAGAAATAGCTGCGAATTACATGTCAAGTAAGACAGGAGTAAGTGCTAGTAAATGGCTTGATGTGATTTATAAGGAGTCGAGCGGAAACCCTTATGTTGAAAATGAGTTATCATG
>NZ_SZWM01001332.1:0-251 GCF_005280805.1 Citrobacter sp. TBCS-14 | reverse complement strand
GACACCGTAACGGTCAGCGGTCGTGTACAAGCAAAGGAATCAGGCGAGTATGTAAATTATAACTTTGTTTTCCCTACGGTTGAAAAAGTATTTATTTCTAATGATAATAGCAGTCAATCACAAGCTAAACAAGACTTGTTTGGAAACTCTGAACCGATTGAAGTTGATGAATCATACCTACCTTTCTAGAAAGTCGGTTACATGTACACAGCAGAAGAAAAAGAGCAAATTATCGACATCGTTGATAAAAT
>NZ_SZWM01000729.1:0-251 GCF_005280805.1 Citrobacter sp. TBCS-14 | reverse complement strand
AGACCGCCGATCAACATCAGCACGTAACAGGTGAAAGAGCTATTACCAAACAGGGTTTTGTAGCTGGCAATAAGCCGTGGACGCGGCGCACCCGCAGGCCGTGTTTCCGGCATCCAGCGCGCCATGCTAAACGTCACACCCGCACACAGAATCAGCAGGAAAATATAGCAGGCGCGCCAGTTCCACACTGTATCCAGCATGCCGCCAATCAGCGGAGCTAACAGCGGACTGACCAGAATCCCCATGTTTAA
>NZ_SZWM01001027.1:0-251 GCF_005280805.1 Citrobacter sp. TBCS-14 | reverse complement strand
GGGTTGTTTTCACCGCTTTCTACGGCAATCGGATCTTTCACTGGATCCAGTCCGGCGTCGATTGCGTAGTTGGCGTTAATCACCACCGCATCCCCTTCTTCATTGTTATACATCTGCGGTAACAGCGCCGCTTCCACGTTAGGTAAGAACTTCAACTTTTTCGGGTTCTCTACGATGTCGCTAATGCGCGCCGTCACTTTATCCACACCCGGCTTCAGCTTGATCACACCCTCTTTTTCAAAAATCGACAG
>NZ_SZWM01001214.1:0-251 GCF_005280805.1 Citrobacter sp. TBCS-14 | reverse complement strand
GTCAGTATGGATGAACCCGCGCACTCAGTGACCACTGTTGACCATCATGCAGTAGTTGCCTCTCATCTGGTGAAACTGCGTGGAACATGCCGCGACGGGCAACGCCTTGATGTGCCCATGCCAACAATCACCGCTGGTGGCCAACACGTGGGTGAGGTACGCACATTTCTCGAGACGTATTGCGGGGAAAGTGACGATGAATGGCTGGTAACGATCGATGGGGTTAAATACCAGATCGTTGATATCGGAAT
>NZ_SZWM01000968.1:0-250 GCF_005280805.1 Citrobacter sp. TBCS-14 | reverse complement strand
ACCACGAAGCCTGCAGGCGCTACGCCAATCAGTACCAGCATTACCAGACCAATACCTTTCTGCCCATCGTTAGCGCCATGAGAAAACGCCACACCGATAGCGGAGAGGATCAGCGCGATACGCGTCCAGAACGGCGGCTTTTTCTTACCGTCTTTCTTTTCACGCTCTGCTGGTGTCAGGTGAATACGTGCCCGCTTCTTGGTGCCGTTCCAGTAACGACGCAGCAAGAAGATCAGACCGCCAGCGAACA
>NZ_SZWM01000391.1:320-533 GCF_005280805.1 Citrobacter sp. TBCS-14 | reverse complement strand
ACCTACAGTTTGTCGGTGAGATGCAGGGAGAAAGCTGGCTGTGTCGTGGAAACCCGGAGGACGGCAAGGCTATCTGGTTCCAGTTGCGCGATGGAGCGATAATTGGCGCAGCCGCGCTCAACAACGGGCGCGAAGTGCGTGTACTACGTAAGCTGATTCAGTCAGGGCGAGCCATGAGCGAGGAAGCGTTGTGTGATGAAGGCGTGGCACTGA
>NZ_SZWM01000391.1:0-192 GCF_005280805.1 Citrobacter sp. TBCS-14 | reverse complement strand
GGAAGCGTGCGCAGATATCCAGAACTTTACCTTTGACGCGCTCGATTACGGCTTCGTCATTGATGTTGTCCAGCACGTCACACATCCAGCCAGCCAGCTCTTTCGCTTCCGCTTCTTTGAAGCCACGGCGAGTGATTGCCGGAGAACCGATACGGATACCGGAAGTCACAAACGGGCTCTTCGGATCGTTCG
>NZ_SZWM01000844.1:0-250 GCF_005280805.1 Citrobacter sp. TBCS-14 | reverse complement strand
CCGCTAAAGAAGGCGCTGGCCTGGAGTAAGCGGATTGCTTTTTTCCAGCGACGGTCAGATACGTAGGGGGCGTTCGGTAGCGCATCCAGTTGCTGGCGCAGGGTGAAAATCAATTCAAATACACGATCGGGAAGCGTGATTTTGCCAATGTCTTTTTGCCACTGGTAGTACTCTTCATCGGTCACTTGTAACGTTGTTGGAACGGGGTTGTCACTTTCATCCTGCTGGCTTAACAGCATGGACCGGAAGT
>NZ_SZWM01001302.1:0-250 GCF_005280805.1 Citrobacter sp. TBCS-14 | reverse complement strand
ACGTAGGATCTGAAAAACAAACCGATCGTTATTGCGCAAAAATCGCCAGTTGCCATGTTGTTCATACTGTTCGCCGAGCGCATCGCTCAACATTTGCAGCCGCTGTTCGTTACCGTGCTTAATATAGTCGATAAAACCGCGTTCGAAGCTTATGCGTACGGCCCAGTGCATGCTGATCAGCAACACAATGCAGGTGGCGAAAATCGCCAGAAACAGTTTGCCGGTGATACCGGGCCGCCAGAACTTCATC
>NZ_SZWM01000882.1:0-249 GCF_005280805.1 Citrobacter sp. TBCS-14 | reverse complement strand
GTTTATCGTTATTCTGTTGGTGCGGGATAACTCGCGTGACAGAACAGGTCGTGTGTTGCTTAACCAGTTTGTGTCGGCAGCGGTTTCCGCAATGACCACCAATGTTGTGCGCCGTAAAGAAAACCACCTTCCGGCGTTGTATCAGCAGCTGTTTTTACTGATGAACAAATTCCCCGGTGATCTGGCAAAGTTCCGCCTGGCACTGACGATGATTATTGCTCACCAGCGTTTACGTGATGCGCCTGTACC
>NZ_SZWM01000831.1:0-249 GCF_005280805.1 Citrobacter sp. TBCS-14 | reverse complement strand
ATCAGGAAGTGGAAGTTGATAATCACGGGCGTATTGTACGTTTGATTAAAGACGTTCCCCCTGTCGCCGGCAAAGATATCCATCTGACGCTGGATTTACACTTGCAGGAATACATTGAAAGCCTGCTGGTGGGCCAACGCGCCGCGGTGTTGGTGGAAGATCCCCATGATGGCTCCGTGCTGGCAATGGTCTCAAACCCCAGCTACGATCCGAACCCGTTTGTCAAAGGCATCAGCTACCAGGATTACA
>NZ_SZWM01000848.1:0-249 GCF_005280805.1 Citrobacter sp. TBCS-14 | reverse complement strand
AGCACGGAAGCGACACCTTCCAGCCAGACCAGGGGTTTACTGTTCATCTGTGGCAGATCTTTGGCGAGACCCGCGTCCACCATCTGGCTGGGAAAGCGACTTTTTAACAGCATCAGGGTGATGACCACGAACAGTACACCCGGGATGATGACCGCATAGCCGTACCAGACATGGTTGAGCAGCATGGTGCTGACGACGATGGGGTAAATCATCTGACCAAACGACACCATGGCTTTAACCAGAATAACC
>NZ_SZWM01001303.1:0-249 GCF_005280805.1 Citrobacter sp. TBCS-14 | reverse complement strand
ATGGTACCGGACGGTCCTGTTGCCAGTGCAAACTGGATTTTAGGGTAGCGCTGATTATATTCGGCAAGTGTGGCCGGAATACGCACGGCGGCTGTACTTTCCAGCGATCCCAGAGAGAACAATCCCTGTGGTTCATCACCTGCGACCACCATCCTCGCTTCTTCTACCAGCGCCAGGATCCGCTGGCTGTAACGCAAAAAATTGTGCCCGGAGGGAGAAAGCCGCAGACGTTGATTTTCACGAATAAAC
>NZ_SZWM01000851.1:0-249 GCF_005280805.1 Citrobacter sp. TBCS-14 | reverse complement strand
GAGCCGATAGCTCTTTGGCTGTCTCTCTGGCCTTTGATAGTGATAGCTCGGCATATGAGCCAATCATCATTGTGCGGGGTTTCCCAGCGAATTTATAGCGGAAGCGCCAGACGGGGGTCTGGTAGTTTTCGCGGTATGAAAGATAAAGCCCGTTACCGTCAGAACGTCCCTCGAATCGCTCTCCGGCCTTTATCCATGCGCGGATCTGCATGTCTGTGAGTTTTGGCATTTTGCGAATATCCAAACTTT
>NZ_SZWM01000850.1:0-249 GCF_005280805.1 Citrobacter sp. TBCS-14 | reverse complement strand
TAATTTTATGGAGATAACGCAAAGGCTACCGATAAAATTAATGATTGAAATAACCGAAAATCAGACTCTCACTATCACTCCAGCCATCAAAGAGCTGATACGATCGTTGCGAAACAGAGGAGTTCTGTTTGCTTTAGATGATTTTGGGACGGGATACGCTAACCTCTGCTATCTCAATGAGTTAGACCTGGATGTTATCAAAATTGATAAAACTTTCATCAAGGCTATTAAAGAAGCTGAGCAACATAT
>NZ_SZWM01001309.1:0-247 GCF_005280805.1 Citrobacter sp. TBCS-14 | reverse complement strand
GCCGGGTGACGTCATTGAAATCTGCGATGATGACTATGCCGGGATCAGCATGGGCGGGCGCGTTCTGGCAGTGGACACTCAGACCCGGACGCTGACGCTCGACCGTGAAATCACGCTGCCGTCTTCCGGGACCACGCTGATAAGCCTGGTTGATGGTGAAGGACATCCGGTCAGCGTGGAGGTCCGGTCCGTCACCGACGGTGTGCCGTTGATGGTGTAAACCTGGCGGCGCAATACCAGGGTCAGG
>NZ_SZWM01001308.1:0-249 GCF_005280805.1 Citrobacter sp. TBCS-14 | reverse complement strand
GTTGAAGAACCTTGAAGACGAGCTTAATTGCACGTTGCTCATCCGCGACGGGCGGCGGTTGTTGTTAACCGACACCGGGCAGGTCGTTTTCGAACGCGGCCTGGCGATCCTCGCTGAGTTTCGCCAGCTTGAAGCCGAACTTAGCGACATTAACCATCTGAACAAAGGGCTATTGCGCCTTGGTATCCCGCCAATGGTCGGTATGTTGATGGCAGGTCCCATCAGCCTGTTTCGCCAGCGTTATCCCGG
>NZ_SZWM01000392.1:256-560 GCF_005280805.1 Citrobacter sp. TBCS-14 | reverse complement strand
ACTCCGCTACCGAAGAAATTCGATCTGGTTATCACCGCGAAAGCTTTTGGTGACAACGCGAATCGCCCTATTCCCGTACGCGTCGGTGGCCAGGAACAAACGCTGGTATTAAGCCAGGAGGTCAGCACGACCACCTTGCATTTTGATAATCCGACGGACGCCAATACGCTGGTGATTGTCCCGCCCGATCCGGTTGCCACTAACGAGGGCAACATTCTCGGCCACTCGCCGCGTAAGCTGGGGATCGGGATGGTTGAAATCAAAGTAGTGGCTGCTCAGGGATAAAAAAAACAGCGCCCAACAC
>NZ_SZWM01000392.1:0-211 GCF_005280805.1 Citrobacter sp. TBCS-14 | reverse complement strand
CCTGCACCAGAATCATCTCCAGGTTAGCCGTCACCTGTCCGGCAAGCCCTGGCCGCAACGTTAAATCTTCACCCCAGTGCGCCGTATCGCCGAGTACGGTATCCACCAGTTCACGCAGCGTTAAATCATTACCAACTCGCGGCCACAGGCTGGCATACAGGCTTACCCACTGTTCATCATCCTGGATTGGATAGCGTTCCCCGTCGCGCTC
>NZ_SZWM01000959.1:0-249 GCF_005280805.1 Citrobacter sp. TBCS-14 | reverse complement strand
CGTCAGGCAATCGCTATGACAGGAAGGTAAAGTAATGTTTTTTTCTTTCTCAATTTGCAGTTCCACCTGTAGAAGATGTTTTTCAGCTTCGCTTCTCTGTCCTTTGCCAGCCAACCAACGAGGAGATTCAATATAGTACTTTCCCGACAGATACCATGCTAAGAGCATTGCCATGCCACCGAGTAAAAACATCATCCGCCAGCTTAGAAAGGCGATAATCACAACGCCAATTGCCGCCGACAGCATCGG
>NZ_SZWM01000960.1:0-248 GCF_005280805.1 Citrobacter sp. TBCS-14 | reverse complement strand
TAATCCCAAGCATACTTTGGATCTGGCACGCCGCGCTTGGAAATGCGTGGGTTGATGACGTGGTAGCAACCACAATCAGACCAATTTGTTCTTTGTCGATGCCGGCCATTTCAAGTGCACGGTTAGCGGCGGCAAAGCCCATCGTCGCAACGGTTTCATTTGGCCCAGCAATATGGCGTTCGCGGATACCTGTACGAGAGACGATCCACTCATCAGATGTCTCGACCATTTTTTCCAAATCGGCGTTA
>NZ_SZWM01000964.1:0-248 GCF_005280805.1 Citrobacter sp. TBCS-14 | reverse complement strand
TCTGCTGCCGATGGAAGTTCATAGCGAGCAAGGCTGCGACGTTATTTCTCGTCTGAAAGTTCGTATTAATGAAGTCTATACCGCACTGAATATGATCGACTTTGGTCTGGATAACCTGCCGGGCGGCCCGCTGATGGTGGAAGGCTTTACCTACATTCCTCACCGTTTCGCACTGGGCTTTGCTGAAGCGCCGCGTGGAGATGACATCCACTGGAGCATGACCGGCGACAACCAGAAACTGTATCGCT
>NZ_SZWM01000965.1:0-248 GCF_005280805.1 Citrobacter sp. TBCS-14 | reverse complement strand
AAAACTCCATTTGCTGACGCTATTGAAGAAGCGGTTGACTTTGTTCGCCCTACTGCTGGACGTCGTTATTTGATTGTTAAAGCAGAAGACCGTAAAGCCTTGTTAGATGAGTTACGTCAAGCAACTGCAAATGCTCACGTTCGTATTAAAAATGATGACGCTGAAATTGCCTCTGAAGTTGGAGTAGATGAAATTATTGTCTATACAGGTTCAAAAGCACTCAAACCTACTGTATTGGTAGACCAAAA
>NZ_SZWM01000966.1:0-248 GCF_005280805.1 Citrobacter sp. TBCS-14 | reverse complement strand
TGTAGACAGATGAGGCCTTAATTCCCGTTTTCATCCAGGTCACTGTCTGGTTTGTACTGGAGCCGATCGTGCAGTTGCTGTACTGCAACGAAAAATCTTTCAGCGTGTTAGCGCCCTGAGCCTCAAGTTCTGCGCGGGTTAATACACCAAAATCGATGGTTTGGTTCACCGCTTTGCTTGAACCAACAACAATATTGACGGTGCAGGTCATAGCAAGCAAATTGGCCTTAAAGTTAACCACGACATCC
>NZ_SZWM01000967.1:0-248 GCF_005280805.1 Citrobacter sp. TBCS-14 | reverse complement strand
GACCTTGCCGCCAATCCCTACCTGCACATCCAGCGCTTCGTTGTGACGGAACCACGGGTAGCTGCCGCGATGCCAGTCATCCGGAGCTTCCATCTGTTGCCCATCAGCAAATGACTGACGGAATAAACCGTACTGATAGTTGAGGCCATAGCCCGTCGCCGACTGGCCAACCGTTGCCATCGAGTCGAGGAAACACGCAGCCAGACGGCCCAGCCCCCCGTTCCCCAACGCCGGATCGGTTTCTTCTT
>NZ_SZWM01000961.1:0-248 GCF_005280805.1 Citrobacter sp. TBCS-14 | reverse complement strand
AGATATTCAATGTGTTCGCGGGCAATCCATTCCATAACCTCGTTGGCACCGTTTTTGACATCATCAGGGCCAACCGTCGCAATCCGGTGATGGGCCAGATAGTCGCTTTCGTATATCAGTGGATTGTGAATGCCGGCAATCATAATTTTTGACGGCGAAACCTTGTGTGTGACGTGGTCCACTAAATCTTTATCGCCCGTGCCAATCAGTGCGCCAAGTACATGGGCATGCGCATTTGGATACTGTTC
>NZ_SZWM01000962.1:0-247 GCF_005280805.1 Citrobacter sp. TBCS-14 | reverse complement strand
TTGCTTAAACCAATTGATGTCTTTTCTTTAGTAAATAAGTGCTCGTATTCTTCATCAGCTGATTTTTTTTCAGAAAGGAAAGTAAATTCTATATTTTCATTGCTAAATTCATTAATATTTGTTTCATGAAGATATAATTCATCTTTATTTTTAATAGCATCACTAACAACATACACATCTACATTTTGATTTACTCTTAGCTCTACGTAATAATCACATATTATATTTTTATCAATATTTTCTATTA
>NZ_SZWM01000963.1:0-229 GCF_005280805.1 Citrobacter sp. TBCS-14 | reverse complement strand
CATAATGCCTGCGTCATCCGGCAGCAGGAACTCGACTTCACTGATGCCCGTTATATCTGCGAAAAGACCGGGATCTGGACCCGTGATGGCATTCGCTGGTTTTCGTCTACCGGTGAAGAAATGGAACCGCCGGACAGTGTGACCTTCCACATATGGACAGCGTACAGCCCGTTCACCACCTGGGTACAGATTGTCAAAGACTGGATGAAAACGAAAGGGGATACGGGAA
>NZ_SZWM01000020.1:0-248 GCF_005280805.1 Citrobacter sp. TBCS-14 | reverse complement strand
GTAACCAGCGAACCATCTAACGGGATATCAAGATGTAAGCGAGCACTCACATCACCGTCAATTTGCAGCTGTTCCAGCGTGGCACCAAGCGACTCTTTCAGCGGTGTTTCGTCGAAATAAGGCCCAACCGCTTTGCCCGGCCCGTTGATGTCGGCATCAATCAGCAGTTTTTCTTTTGCGTAGTCAGGGATATTTGCCGTCAGGTTAGTGGCTTTTACCCCCCCTAAATTGACGCTATCCGTTTTCAT
>NZ_SZWM01000389.1:0-560 GCF_005280805.1 Citrobacter sp. TBCS-14 | reverse complement strand
CCTGGAAGGCGAAGTACTGGGTAGCTACCAGCACGGTGCGCGTATCGGTGTTCTGGTTGCTGCAACTGGCGCTGATGAAGAACTGGTTAAACAGCTGGCAATGCACATTGCTGCAAGCAAACCAGAATTCGTTAAGCCGGAAGACGTTTCTGCTGAAGTAGTAGAAAAAGAATACCAGGTTCAGCTGGATATCGCGATGCAGTCTGGCNGGCCGCATGAAGAAATTCACCGGCGAAGTTTCTCTGACGGGTCAGCCTTTCGTTATGGATCCGAGCAAATCTGTTGCTCAGCTGCTGAAAGAGCATAATGCTGACGTAACAGGCTTCATCCGCTTTGAAGTGGGTGAAGGCATCGAGAAAGTTGAGACTGACTTTGCAGCAGAAGTTGCTGCGATGTCCAAGCAGTCTTAATTTTAAAAGGAGCCGCCTGAGGGCGGCTTCTTTTTGCGCCCGACTTGTAAATTCAGCTAAGCGCTATAGTGGCAGGGCTGAAAAGCGACATACAATGTCGCTGGAATTAACTCATCTCATTCGTTGACAGTCTCAGGAAAGAAACATGGC
>NZ_SZWM01001054.1:0-242 GCF_005280805.1 Citrobacter sp. TBCS-14 | reverse complement strand
TTTTATGCGCCAGCAGAGATTTTTCCTGTGCTGACAACTGACGCCGTTGCGCTGCCTCTTCCAGTACCGCGTACTGGTTTTCTGTTTTCCACAGTTCCCGGCGTTGCTGGCTGATTTTCTCATTCGCTCCGGCATGTTCCTCCAGCGTCCGGAGTTCTGCCTGAAGCGTCAGCAGAGCGGCATGAGCACTGTCTTCCTGACGATCGCCCGCAGACACTTTCACGCCTGACTGTTTCGGCTCT
>NZ_SZWM01001053.1:0-248 GCF_005280805.1 Citrobacter sp. TBCS-14 | reverse complement strand
CTGGCTGCACTGGTGGCTGGCGTAATGCTGGCTGTGGCGGGTTGTATTATTCAGCGTCTGACCGGAAACCCAATGGCCAGCCCGGAAGTATTAGGCATTAGTTCCGGGGCGGCATTTGGCGTGGTGTTAATGCTATTTCTGGTCCCCGGAAATGCCTTTGGCTGGCTGATGCCGGCCGGGAGCCTCGGGGCGGCAGCCACCTTGCTTATTATTATAATTGCCGCCGGGCGCGGGGGCTTTTCACCGCA
>NZ_SZWM01000184.1:0-239 GCF_005280805.1 Citrobacter sp. TBCS-14 | reverse complement strand
CCTTCTTTGAGTCTCTCCACTAAGCACGAAGTAGTTTCTGTAATAAAACCATCTATGCCGAAAGGCTCAAATTAAGGAATAAATATATGTCTAATAAAATGACTGGTTTAGTAAAATGGTTTAATGCTGATAAGGGTTTCGGATTTATTTCTCCCGTTGATGGCAGCAAAGATGTGTTTGTTCATTTCTCTGCTATCCAGAGTGATAATTATCGCACCCTGTTTGAAGGACAAAAAGTA
>NZ_SZWM01001059.1:0-247 GCF_005280805.1 Citrobacter sp. TBCS-14 | reverse complement strand
AGGACATAAAAGCTGCGGACAGTGCCGTGGCTGTCAATTGATGCAGGCAGGTACACACCCGGACTACTATTCGTTGCTGCCGGAAAAAGGCAAAAGCACGCTGGGTATTGATGCGGTACGTGAAGTCAGCGAGAAGCTGTACGAGCATTCACGCCTTGGCGGTGCGAAAGTGGTGTGGATCCCGGATGCCGCTCAGTTAACCGATGCCGCCGCCAATGCGTTGCTGAAAACGCTGGAAGAACCGCCC
>NZ_SZWM01001058.1:0-247 GCF_005280805.1 Citrobacter sp. TBCS-14 | reverse complement strand
TCGGGAGCGGGAGCGCGGCAAAGGCACGGCGGATCTGCTGCTGCAGCCCTGACGTTTGTTCGCGCGTCAGCCATTTGTTATCACTGGTACGCGCCGCAATCGCATCCAGTTGTTGCTGTAAAACTCCCGCAGCGACGTCGCTCATCTCCTGGCTCCACTGCTGCCAGAGGATGTTCAGATGATGGTGGAAACGTTGGGTTTCCGCCCATTCAGTGCCGTGAAGGCGTACAACTTTATCATCAGAAAG
>NZ_SZWM01001057.1:0-247 GCF_005280805.1 Citrobacter sp. TBCS-14 | reverse complement strand
CTGCGGCGCATCATCCGCAGGTTGCGCCTGCCCTTCGGTCATCTGCTTGACCATCATTTCAGCCAGCCCCAGACCTTTTCCTGCCGTCATCTGCTGGGCGATCTGTTGGTCATACATGCTGGTGTATAAACGCGTGGAGTCGCTGCTAAACACACCGTCTTTTGGCAACGCCTCGCGCATACTTTTCAGCATCATTTGCACGAACATCCCTTCAACCTGGCGGGCGACCGGGCGGATATTTGCCGCC
>NZ_SZWM01001056.1:0-247 GCF_005280805.1 Citrobacter sp. TBCS-14 | reverse complement strand
CAAAAGTTCCGATTTAATAAGGTCAATTTCATCTTTGTTTAAAACGGAATAATCTTTTTTAAGTTCTACAATTTCCGTCTTGTTATCAACTGGTGTCAAACCATTGTAACTCGAACCCTCTTGCATGTTCTTTATTGTTGTTAAGGCTTTTTCTCGATACTCTTGCGTATTATCAATATCAAGAAAGGCATTAATTTTCAACAAGCCACGCAATTTACCTTGTTCCAGCTTAGTTTGAATACTAGCT
>NZ_SZWM01001055.1:0-247 GCF_005280805.1 Citrobacter sp. TBCS-14 | reverse complement strand
ATGTTTCGCGGATCCCTCATGAATCAGCAGATCGCCCAGCTTAACGTCAGCGTTGCACATATCCGCGCGAAACAGGTTCTCGCCAAAGAACTCGTAGAAATGTCGACCCGCCGGATGCTTCTTAAAAAACTCACCATGCTGGTGCCCCGGACAAGCAAAGGTACTGTTCCCCATTTCAACATACTGGGTCAGCGTGTCATAGAACGGCGGCAGCAACTCTTCCTCATACCGACAGGCGGCAGACTCC
>NZ_SZWM01000629.1:0-247 GCF_005280805.1 Citrobacter sp. TBCS-14 | reverse complement strand
TGTTGTGCCTGTTGCAACAACCTGGTCATATGCGGGTTATACACGCATTCGGTCACCAGCAGTTCCGGGCGAAGCAGGGAAACGTCGGTCACAATAGATTCGTTATCCAGCGGTTTCATGCCGACTTTCGTGCCGTTGGTCAAAATATCCGCGCTGGCGAGTGCCTCGGCAAATGCCTGTCGATCGGCAAGGTCGATCACGGTGACAACGCAGTCGGTGTTTTCATTAACACGTTTAGCGAATGCCT
>NZ_SZWM01000627.1:0-247 GCF_005280805.1 Citrobacter sp. TBCS-14 | reverse complement strand
CATATGCGCGTCGGCGACAGTTCCTGGCCCGTCAGCGCCCGCGACGATTTGAGCGCCGGAACGCAGGTTGAAGTCATTGCCGTTGAAGGGATAACCCTGATTATTAAAGCGGTATCACACTAAAAAGACAGGAAATAAGACTATGGTCAGGAAGACACCCCTTGCCTTTGCCCTTTGCACGTTACTGACCGCCGCCCCGCAGGCATTCGCCTCTTTCGATATGGAAGACTGCAAATGGAGCGACGAC
>NZ_SZWM01000390.1:0-740 GCF_005280805.1 Citrobacter sp. TBCS-14 | reverse complement strand
ATAAGCCGGGTCAGTACCTTCTTCCACCAGCTTGTCGAAGCACAGCAGAGAGCCCGCCTGCAGCATACCGCACAGGATAGTCTGCTCACCCATCAGGTCAGATTTCACTTCTGCAACAAAGGAGGACTCCAGTACGCCAGCACGGTGACCGCCGGTTGCCGCAGCCCAGGCTTTAGCGATCGCCATGCCTTCGCCTTTCGGGTCGTTTTCCGGGTGGACGGCGATCAGCGTCGGTACGCCGAAACCACGTTTGTACTCTTCACGCACTTCGGTACCCGNTAATGTCTTTACGGATCTGTTCGCCCACTTCCACGATGTTGAAACCGTGGGAATAGCCCAGCGCCGCGCCGTCTTTCATCAGCGGCTGTACGGAACGCACCACGTCGGAGTGCTGTTTGTCTGGCGTCAGGTTAACCACCAGGTCAGCCTGCGGAACCAGCTCTTCGTAGGTACCGACTTTAAAGCCGTTTTCGGTCGCTTTACGCCATGAAGCGCGCTTCTCAGCAATCGCCTCTTTACGCAGTGCGTAGGCGATATCCAGACCGGAGTCACGCATGTTCAGGCCCTGGTTCAGACCCTGAGCGCCACAGCCGACGATGACCACTTTTTTACCCTGAAGGTAGCTTGCGCCGTCGGCGAATTCTTCGCGGCCCATGAAGCGACATTTGCCCAGCTGAGCCAGCTGCTGACGCAGATTCAGTGTATTAAAGTAGTTAGCCATGATGGTGTACTCCGTGATG
>NZ_SZWM01001136.1:0-247 GCF_005280805.1 Citrobacter sp. TBCS-14 | reverse complement strand
GTTTGCCACCCCAGATGGTGATGTTACTGCAGTAAACGATTTAAACTTTTCACTACGCGCCGGGGAAACGCTGGGTATTGTTGGTGAGTCTGGTTCAGGTAAGTCGCAGACTGCATTTGCCTTGATGGGCCTGCTGGCCGCAAATGGCCGGATTGGCGGCTCCGCTACATTCAACGGTCGTGAGATCCTGAACTTACCGGAGCGTGAGCTGAACAAGCTACGCGCCGAGCAAATCTCGATGATCTTC
>NZ_SZWM01001137.1:0-247 GCF_005280805.1 Citrobacter sp. TBCS-14 | reverse complement strand
TCGGTGATTATTCACGATGTGGCCCGTAGCGGGGAGTACCGCGTCAACGAGCACTTCGATTCACAGTGGAATCCAATCCGCGATTACAACAAGGACAACCCAGCTCACCGTTTCCGCGCCTACGGTGGCACGCCGGGTCACTGGATCGAGTGGGGCCGCCTGATGCTGCATCTACATGCCGCGCTGGAAGCTCGCTTCGAAACGCCGCCTGCCTGGCTGCTGGAAGATGCAAAAGGACTTTTCCACG
>NZ_SZWM01001140.1:0-247 GCF_005280805.1 Citrobacter sp. TBCS-14 | reverse complement strand
ACGTTTGATGAATTCTTCAGTCAGTTCCGGCAGTTCGCGTTCTTCAACTTTCTTCAGGTTGATAACGAACTTAGCGGCTTTACCTTTCAGGTTTTCAGCGTGGTACTCTTCCGGGAAAGTCACGTCGATAGTGAACTCTTCGCCAGCTTTGTGGCCTTTAACGCCTTCTTCAAAGCCTGGGATCATACGACCCTGGCCCATCGCCAGTACGAAGTCAGACGCTTTGCCGCCTTCGAACTCTTCGCCG
>NZ_SZWM01001141.1:0-246 GCF_005280805.1 Citrobacter sp. TBCS-14 | reverse complement strand
TACACAGCAGTTCGCCGGTCGCCAGCAGATGTTCGCGTGTATCGTGTTCAGTGACTTTGTTCATGGGAAGAAGTGTAATAGACCAGTCGGTCTAATGCAATAGCCCTTGCGAGAAATTCAGTTAACGTCTTCAATAGGTATATCAATCTTACTAAAGGAGGGGATGTGGCCGAACAGCTGGAGTTTTTCCCTGTCCAGAGCCCATGCCGTGGAATATGTCAGTCTGACGAACGCGGATTTTGCCGT
>NZ_SZWM01001138.1:0-246 GCF_005280805.1 Citrobacter sp. TBCS-14 | reverse complement strand
TAACGGTTATGAAGTTATTGAACCTAAATTTAAGTTTTATAACTTCTCTGATAAGACTAGGTTTGCACCTTTATATTATGCTGGAGAAGAAGAACTAACTAGTGATAAAGAATTTGCAAAAGAGGTTGAAGAAGATAGCGAAGAATATGTGGCTTTGAAAATTTTAGGTTTCCTTAAAGCAGAAGTATGATAACATCTTTTTCACCGCCCATTTTGACCTGGTAGTAATCGCTGCTAAGTGCTGTC
>NZ_SZWM01001139.1:0-246 GCF_005280805.1 Citrobacter sp. TBCS-14 | reverse complement strand
AAATGGCATTTATGTTAAAAAACATCATTCATTGTGATTTGTTGTGTGCAGTAATATCTTGATGGTTAAAGATAATGAAGGTGGAGATTATTTAAGTTTGGAGATTTTTGGCCGCTATACATCTAATACTTAATCGGATGGGAATAGCTGAAACTATGTTTTCTTTAAACAAACTCACTAAATGTATCATTTTATCAACATCGACGTTAGCAATTAGTGGCGCATTTACATCGGCCCTGGCATCTT
>NZ_SZWM01001144.1:0-246 GCF_005280805.1 Citrobacter sp. TBCS-14 | reverse complement strand
CGCCAGTGAGTTTTGCAAGGAGCGCACCACGCTGATATTGGCGGGCACACCGTTGGAGGTAAATCCTGCACGGTGCGTTTTAAACTCCGTTAACTGACGTTGCTGATTCTGCTTCAGATTAGGAAGCGCTAAATCTTCGAACAGCAGATCAAGATATTCATCTTTAGATATCTGAAAGACGAACTCATCCTGACCCTCGCCATCCTGACTGGCCTGGCCTTGTCCGCTACCTGAACCGCCGCCGCC
>NZ_SZWM01001145.1:0-246 GCF_005280805.1 Citrobacter sp. TBCS-14 | reverse complement strand
GGTAACCGCGCGACCAGACTCGGTGATTACCGTCGGATGCGGCAGACCATGCTCTTCACAGGCATCGCCAATGGCCCAAATGATATTGTTGGCGTATTCGTTCAGGCCGTAGTTTACGGAGCAGTCAGACTGCGAACGGGTACCTTCGTAGTCCACGCCCAGACCACCACCGACGTCGAAGCACTGGATATTCACGCCCAGCTTGTGCAGCTCAACGTAGAAACGCGCTGATTCACGTACGCCGGT
>NZ_SZWM01001142.1:0-245 GCF_005280805.1 Citrobacter sp. TBCS-14 | reverse complement strand
AATCCGGCGTAAGCTTCCTCGGCGCAGTCGATATGGTGGGTCTGGTGATGGTTGCCGCAGGGATTAACCTTGCCAACGTTATCGCCCCTCGCGAAAAAAGTGAAGCCGCCGTCGCCACACCGGGGCTGCTTATTAACCTGGGTTTCGGAACCTTCGTGGAATCTGCCTATCCCTTCATGTTCGCCAACAAAATTGTCTTTGGCTCCGCCATTTTCTGGGCCGGAATGGGCGGCATGATGCTGGGC
>NZ_SZWM01001143.1:0-245 GCF_005280805.1 Citrobacter sp. TBCS-14 | reverse complement strand
GTTTCAACCGGGACGTCGGACACTGATTTCGAAAAAACCAAACAGATTCTGGCATTGAATCCAGCGCTGAACTTTATCTGCATTGATGTGGCAAATGGCTATTCAGAGCATTTTGTTCAGTTTGTGTCGAAAGCACGTGCGGCCTGGCCGACAAAAACGATCTGTGCTGGCAACGTGGTCACCGGCGAGATGTGTGAAGAACTGGTGCTTTCCGGTGCTGATATCGTCAAAGTGGGCATTGGCCC
>NZ_SZWM01000387.1:0-511 GCF_005280805.1 Citrobacter sp. TBCS-14 | reverse complement strand
GCGATACCAGTCGCGGGCATCATCCAGCGTCCAGTTACCAAACAGCTCCATCTGAATTTCGCCGCCGCAGGACTGCGCGACGCCATGACCTTTCTCTACCGTCGCCAGCGGCGCAGCACAGATGATGGTCATCCAGTTGGCACCTGCTCCAAAGGCTTGCTGCGCGAGGGTTTCACCCGCATCGGCCACTTTCCNGGCTTGCTGCGCGAGGGTTTCACCCGCATCGGCCACTTTCCAGTCGGCGACGATGATTTTATTCGGGCACTGAGCGCGCAGGGCTTTCACGGCGCTCAGCCCTTCGGTTAAGCAGAGAATCGTCCCCGCCTCAACGATATCAACGCTCTCCTGTAGCAGCGCGACGTCGCGTTGTGCGGCTTCAAGGCTGGTGTGGTCGAGCGCCAGTTGCAGTAATGGTCGACTCATCATTCGTGCTCCTTAATGCGGGCGTGGTAGCCCTGTAGTGCGGTAGACCGGCAGACACCGCATCGCCGAGCAGAAATCGCTGAGCACA
>NZ_SZWM01001224.1:0-245 GCF_005280805.1 Citrobacter sp. TBCS-14 | reverse complement strand
CTATAACCAGCAGTTTGGCGAGAATATCTGGAAGGCGCAATCGGGTCTCAATCGTATGGCGGCGGCGAGTCAGGATGGTAACTGGGTCGATGTCACTGTCGGTGCAGATATGCTGCTGAATCAGCATATGGCTGCCTATGCGGCACTTTCTCAGGCAGAAAATAGTACGAATAACAGCGATTATCTGTACACCATGGGAGTGAGCGCTAAATTTTAACGAAAGAAAGCTGGGATAAAACATCTCT
>NZ_SZWM01001223.1:0-245 GCF_005280805.1 Citrobacter sp. TBCS-14 | reverse complement strand
ACAAGGTCCGCTCACGGGTTAATAACGCGCTGTGGTCGCGTGAATCGCTGTTGCTGGGTAATAACGTGCTGCTGATTGCTGCCATGCTGGTGGTGCTCCTGGGCACGCTGTTGCCATTGGTGCACAAACAGCTTGGACTGGGCAGTATTTCGATTGGCGAGCCGTTCTTCAACACCATGTTTACCTGGCTGATGGCGCCGTTTGCGCTGTTGCTGGGGATTGGACCATTGGTGCGCTGGGGCCGT
>NZ_SZWM01001220.1:0-245 GCF_005280805.1 Citrobacter sp. TBCS-14 | reverse complement strand
ACATGCCGCTGAGTTACCTGGTCGATCAGTTGAAAGACGACGTTGGTGAGGTGATTTTCCTCGGCATTCAACCGGACATCGTCGGTTTTTACTACCCGATGACACAGCCGATCAAAGATGCTGTTGATACCGTCTATCAGCAATTAGCCGGTTGGGAAGGACACGGTGGATTCTCCGAGCTGGAAGCGCCAGAAGAGTAAACCGTATCAGTGCCGGATGTGAGTGACATCCGGCCTGTTTCCCGC
>NZ_SZWM01001219.1:0-245 GCF_005280805.1 Citrobacter sp. TBCS-14 | reverse complement strand
CCAGCCAAACGGCAGTCCGCTGAGAAACAGAATACGTTGCTCAGCAACGGCTTTAACCCCTTGCCAGACGGGATCTTCTCGCAGGTACTGTGCGGTGACTGCATCCTGAACCAGGATAATATCGGGCTGCCAGCTCAACAGATTTTCCATGGATACCTGGGTCAATCCATGTCGTCCCGGGATTTGCGCGACATTGTGTAATCCCAGTAACTCTGGTGCTTCGGTATGCAGTGAACCCTGTAAAC
>NZ_SZWM01001222.1:0-245 GCF_005280805.1 Citrobacter sp. TBCS-14 | reverse complement strand
GGAATTGATCGGCTTGCCGCCTACAAAGATGTTGATGTGCTGTGCTTCGATCACGGTAACAACAAGGATATGCAGGCACTGATGTCCACACCGTTGTGGCAGGCGATGCCATTTGTTCGCGCCGGACGTTTTCAGCGTGTTCCCGCCGTCTGGTTCTATGGTGCAACGCTATCGGCGATGCATTTTGCCCGCATTCTGGATAATGCGCTGGGGGGCAAAGCGTGAGTAAACGAATTGCACTATTC
>NZ_SZWM01001221.1:0-245 GCF_005280805.1 Citrobacter sp. TBCS-14 | reverse complement strand
ATTCAGGTGGCTGGTCACACGTTGTAGATATGGCTGCTGGTGGTTATATGCAGGTTGTGGGGGCGCTTACTGCGCATTCATTCGTTGGTGGTGCTGGTGGTAAACCAGAATGTGCAGCAGTTGGCCATTTCATACCGGTTAATGCATATCGCATGGTTTCTTTTGGCGAATATGTGAATGATGAAACGGCATCCACTGTTAAAGCTCGCGACCACAAAGACGCAACCGATCTCACCGTCACTTAT
>NZ_SZWM01001216.1:0-245 GCF_005280805.1 Citrobacter sp. TBCS-14 | reverse complement strand
TGTCAAGGCAACAGTAGGGTCAATTTTATCTTTTTCAAGTTTTTTTGTATACATATAGTCCCCACTTTGTCCGATTTTGACAGCCGTATTATTTAAAGCCCATTGCATAACTTTTTGATTATGGATAAGCTTATTTTCGACTAATTTAGATTTTAATAGCCTGATATAATCATTCATTGAGAAACCTTGTCGAATTGCTCTTTGGTTATCTCCGTCTTTATCAAAGAAGTAACGTTCAATCAACC
>NZ_SZWM01001215.1:0-245 GCF_005280805.1 Citrobacter sp. TBCS-14 | reverse complement strand
TAGTGGACCGTTTATTAAGAGCCAATCAAAAAGGAACTTTAGAGCGAGTATTAAAACAGTATGCCAATTATGATGTACTTGTTATTGATGAAGTGGGTTATCTGCCCTTTTCAAGAGATGGAGCGAGTCTTCTCTTTCAACTGATTAATATGAGATATGAAAAGAAATCCACGTTGATTACTACGAATATCCCACTTTCTCAATGGTCTGAGTTTCTTCAAGATAAGAAATTAACGAATGCTTTA
>NZ_SZWM01001218.1:0-244 GCF_005280805.1 Citrobacter sp. TBCS-14 | reverse complement strand
CTCCGATTTTTCGGATGGCGCTGTGTGTGTATGAAAAGGGTCAGGCTTCACGTGCTGGATTTATCAACAAAGCACGTAGTGAGTGATACCCGTGAGCCTGAAATGAAAAAGGCCGCCATGCGGCAGCCTCGGAGTAAGTACGGGTGTTTACATTGGTGGAGTGATTGGGCCTTGTAGCACCTCAGCTTCACCGTTATGGCAAATGTCATCGCCTCTGGTCAGATGCCAGACACCTGTGATTGTT
>NZ_SZWM01001217.1:0-244 GCF_005280805.1 Citrobacter sp. TBCS-14 | reverse complement strand
GAGGAAGATCCACATTGCCAGCCAGTTACTTTTCGGCAGTTTTTTGTCTAACAGTGTTGCCGTGTCGCCATACACATAGTGATGGTTTTCAGGTACGGAAATAAACTTCTGGAACTCTTCATCTTTATCCAGATCTTTACCACGGAACCAGCTGAAAATACCGATAGCCAGGATACCCAGCAGGGTAGACGGAATGGTGATGCCAAGCAGGTCGAGGAATTCGAGGTGCTTGCCTTCAAATGTC
>NZ_SZWM01000388.1:374-584 GCF_005280805.1 Citrobacter sp. TBCS-14 | reverse complement strand
GAACGCCAGGAAGATATACAGCGCATCACGTTTGGCGAACAGGAAGGGATCGCCTGCCAGGCGTTGCCCTACGGGCATCGATGCCGATGTCACCATCACAAAACCAATCGCTGCCAGACCAAAGGTCAGCCACAGCAGCATGCGGTCATACATGATCAGGCTGTCGGCGTCTTTATCACGCGAAGCCATCACCCAGCCTTTAAGCGCCGC
>NZ_SZWM01000388.1:0-222 GCF_005280805.1 Citrobacter sp. TBCS-14 | reverse complement strand
CGCCCGGCTTCACGCGCGGCGCAAGCAGACGCATCGCCTGTTCCATGGTTTCTGTTTGTTCCGCAACATCAGGTCGCAGAGCGGCGAGTTGCGCGCCATCGCGGCCAAAGCAGTACAGACGAATATTGTTGCCGCTCAGGTAACGTTGCAGCGGCATAAAATCAGCGGATTTTCCGTCGCCGCCCAGCAGCAGGTGCAGCGTGCCGTCAACGTGCAGGCCAT
>NZ_SZWM01000071.1:389-558 GCF_005280805.1 Citrobacter sp. TBCS-14 | reverse complement strand
GCCAGGGCAAGTTTGACGGTAATACCGAGAACGTACCTGCAGGTCTGAGCAGTGATGAACTGGAGTCATATAACGATTATGACAATGCCAACGTCTATAACGACCATATCATTGCCAGCCTGATCAAAGACTACAAAGCAACTGATCCAAACGGCTTCCTGCTCTACTT
>NZ_SZWM01000071.1:0-143 GCF_005280805.1 Citrobacter sp. TBCS-14 | reverse complement strand
ACCCGCTGGATTGGTAATCCGTACAAGAAAAACGCCCTGATTGATTACGACTCCCTGCCTTACGGCGATCAAATCGGGAATCAGTAATGCCCTCTCAGGCCACTCTTTAAGAGTGGCCTTTTTTTATGATGACGGTTACTGTT
>NZ_SZWM01000616.1:0-234 GCF_005280805.1 Citrobacter sp. TBCS-14 | reverse complement strand
TAAGCACACCAGAAATTTGTACTGGCATAATTACTCCATAAAAAAACCCCGACAGTGCGGGGCAAATAACTGAACTAACATCTTCCCCGTGTCTGGAGAACGGAAAGAATGTCGGGGTACCACTCAGGTAAGGGTGATACCTGTGGATGATTTTTTAACCACCATAACAACCAGATCGCTTATCCAGGCTGAAGGGTTCCATTTATTACTGCTTCTGCAAGAAACCGAAAAAGT
>NZ_SZWM01000615.1:0-244 GCF_005280805.1 Citrobacter sp. TBCS-14 | reverse complement strand
AAACTTGAAGAAAATGGCGTAACTATCACAGATACAACTTTCCAACTTCCACGCAAATTGGTTGAGTCAATCAACACAGCTTTGTTAAACACTAACCCAGTATTCAAAGTTTTCCACGTTACAAATGTTGGTGCTTTGCTCGTATCACGCTCTTTTGATTCATCAAATGAAGCACAAGTCCACAAAGACGGACAAACAAAAACAGAGCAGGCAGCCACACTCACTATTGATACTCTTGAGCCTG
>NZ_SZWM01000608.1:0-244 GCF_005280805.1 Citrobacter sp. TBCS-14 | reverse complement strand
GGTTTTGATGCTGGTCATGGCCTCTATCGCCAACCACCAGCACGGGCAAAAAACCAACATCCGCCCCATCCTGTTCCTCTACCTGCTCGGAACGTTTTCAGCCGCGTTAGCAGCCGTCGTCTTCAGCTTCGCCTTCCCGTCGACACTGCACCTTTCCAGCAGCGCTGGCGATATCGTGCCGCCATCCGGTATTGTTGAAGTGATGCGTAGCCTGCTGATGAGCATGGTTTCCAACCCAATTGAC
>NZ_SZWM01000053.1:0-244 GCF_005280805.1 Citrobacter sp. TBCS-14 | reverse complement strand
ATTTGCTGTCCGAACCGTGGCTGTGCGCGTTAATCGCGCTGTCCTTAAACAGTGCGGCCTATACCACGCAACTGTTTTACGGTGCGATTCGAGCAATCCCGGAAGGCCAGTGGCAGTCCTGTGGTGCGCTGGGGATGAGCAAGAAGGATACGCTGGCCATTCTGCTGCCGTACGCCTTTAAACGCGCCCTCTCCTCGTATTCCAACGAAGTGGTGCTGGTGTTTAAAAGTACCTCACTGGCATA
>NZ_SZWM01000610.1:0-244 GCF_005280805.1 Citrobacter sp. TBCS-14 | reverse complement strand
AAGAAACCTTCGATAAGCTGGTGACCATGGTCAATGACTTCAAGCAATACTTCATTGCTCACGACCAGCCGATCTACGAGAACCCATCGCCGGGGAACAAAGCGGGTGGTATCACCACGCTGGAAGATAAATCACTGGGCTGTACACAGAAAGCGGGTTCCAGCAAAGTTGTCGATGTACTACGCTACGGTGAACGCCTGAAAACGCCTGGTCTGAATCTGTTAAGTGCTCCGGGTAATGACGC
>NZ_SZWM01000609.1:0-243 GCF_005280805.1 Citrobacter sp. TBCS-14 | reverse complement strand
GTATTTGACCAAGTACGAAACCAAACAGAAGCAAGTGATACTTTAAGAGTGTACAACGAAAACAAGATTTTCAAGAGTACAAAACAAGGACTAGAATTTACTTCTTTTAAAACCACTTTCAAAAAGCAAACAAATGATACTTTAAGGGCGCAAGGTGGTAATAGTTCGCTTAATATATTTGATGAAGTTCATACTTATGGCGAAGATATAACAGAATCAGTTAATAAAGGTTCACGACAAAAG
>NZ_SZWM01000809.1:0-243 GCF_005280805.1 Citrobacter sp. TBCS-14 | reverse complement strand
GTGCAGTTGGATCCGAACACTCTGCTGACGCAGTTCCGTGACCAGGTGAAAAAAACCGATCTGGATGCTGAGCTGCAACAGCAATTCCTCGAAGAGTTCGAAGCAGGTTTGTACGGATACACTTATCTCGAAGACGAGTAAGGCTGCTCGGGTTCGCTTGAACCTGGGCAAATTAACGGCGATAATTCGCCCATACAAGTAGTCACGTAAATCAATCCCTTCCTCGTCGGGCTTAACGACGCG
>NZ_SZWM01000611.1:0-243 GCF_005280805.1 Citrobacter sp. TBCS-14 | reverse complement strand
TCTGATCGGCAGAAATAAACAGATCGGCCGGTGCGCCTGCTTCAATCTGGCGCGCCAGCGTGGAAGAAGAAGCAAAAGAAGAAACGACATCAACGTTCTTCTCTTTTTTATATTCTGCGGCAATATCCTGCATCGCGTTCGTTAACGACGCCGCTGCAAACACTGTGATTTTACCTTCATCCGCCAGTGCATGTCCGGCAACAGAAAGAGAAAGTGTTGCCCCTGCAAACAAGCGTAACCATG
>NZ_SZWM01000613.1:0-242 GCF_005280805.1 Citrobacter sp. TBCS-14 | reverse complement strand
ATGATGTGTTCATCATCCAGGGAACCGGTCGCCGTCGCTGGCGTGTGGGTGAAAAACTGCAGTTGAAGCAGCATTGCCCGCACCCTGACCTGCTCCAGGTTGATCCGTTTGAAGCCATCATTGATGAAGAGCTGGAGCCAGGCGATATTCTGTATATTCCACCTGGATTCCCGCACGAAGGCTACGCGTTAGAAAACGCGATGAATTACTCGGTAGGTTTCCGCGCACCGAATACCCGGGAG
>NZ_SZWM01000612.1:0-242 GCF_005280805.1 Citrobacter sp. TBCS-14 | reverse complement strand
TTCCAGAAAGGCTACACCCTGATTTTGGGCAACGCCTGGAACAGTCTCGAAAAACAGCAGGCTTATCTGTCTATGATGGCGCAAAAGCGCGTAGATGGCTTGCTGGTAATGTGTTCAGAATATCCGGAATCACTGCTTTCCATGCTCGAAGAGTATCGCCATATTCCCATGGTGGTTATGGACTGGGGCGAAGCAAAAGCCGACTTTACCGATACCGTCATTGATAACGCTTTCGAAGGCGG
>NZ_SZWM01000477.1:235-517 GCF_005280805.1 Citrobacter sp. TBCS-14 | reverse complement strand
ATGACGTTGCCACGATGCTGTTGGACGGGCTGAGGGACTTAACCAGCTCTTTGTTATTACGAAACAGCGATGCGTAATCTTTATAGAAGAAGGCGGCGACCAGCACGATAAGCAGTGCCGATATCAGGATATTCGCAGCGCGATACAACACGCTGCGCAGCACTGGCGTAATGGGTTTGATTCTTATCCAGCAGGCAACGATGGCGGCCAGAATGCCGCTCAGCCCCAGCGTCAGGAGCATTTGCGGCGTCATGAGGGCGAAGGTTTCAGCCGGTGTGGTAT
>NZ_SZWM01000477.1:0-212 GCF_005280805.1 Citrobacter sp. TBCS-14 | reverse complement strand
ATGATGATGCCGTAGGTCATGATGAAATACTGGGCGGATGCTCCGACCAAAATGAAAATGCACGCGACCAGGCGGTTAAGCCACAGGAAAGAGGCCAGCGTGAGCACGATATTCATGACGCTGAACGCGACAACCGGCATCGATAAGAACACCAGGATATTGCGCAGGGAATCCAGCGGAAGGTCTTGCAGTACCTGTTTGTAGAACGCGAT
>NZ_SZWM01000517.1:0-242 GCF_005280805.1 Citrobacter sp. TBCS-14 | reverse complement strand
ATTCAGCCCCATCATTGAGGTTGCCAGCGCGCTACGCAGCGTGTTCTCACGCTCCGGCGTCATCACCGCTTGCAGCACCCACAGCAGTTCCTGCGCTTCCAGCGTTTCAAACACGCTGTCACGGTTGGAGAGATAAACAGAGGGAATGGCCAGTTGCGTCAGCGCATCGCGGACCAGCGCCGCCTCCTGGCGGCTACGAACCAGTATGCTGATGTCCGAGGCGCGTACCGGCCTGGACGTTT
>NZ_SZWM01000518.1:0-242 GCF_005280805.1 Citrobacter sp. TBCS-14 | reverse complement strand
TCAACAACGATATCGTTGCGCGGCAGCTTTTTCAGCGCCTGACCGACAATCACTTCACTGTTGCCAAAGTTGTAGCCTGGCGCGGTATCAATCAGATTGATACCGCAGCGATGCGCCTCAACAATGGTATCAATACAGACCTGCAGGTCGAGATCGCCGTTCCACGCCGGACCGCCACCAATCGCCCAGGTGCCTAATCCCATGCGGGAAAGCGTAATATCCGTACTGCCTAAAGGAATCAT
>NZ_SZWM01000515.1:0-242 GCF_005280805.1 Citrobacter sp. TBCS-14 | reverse complement strand
GTCAGAAACCCGATGCGGAACTTGAGAAAACGGCCGATGACGTCATTGAACTGGTGGCGGCCGCCCAGTGTGAAGACGGCTATCTCAATACGTACTTCACGGTGAAAGCCCCGGATGAACGCTGGACCAACCTCGCCGAGTGTCATGAGTTGTACTGTGCAGGTCATTTGATCGAAGCAGGCGTCGCGTTCTTTCAGGCGACGGGGAAACGCCGTCTGTTAGAGGTAGTGTGTCGCCTGGCG
>NZ_SZWM01000516.1:0-241 GCF_005280805.1 Citrobacter sp. TBCS-14 | reverse complement strand
TCAGCAACTTCAAAAAGTCATCTGTTGTCTTGTTTTCTTTCTCCTTAATCTCGGTAAACTCTGTACGTGAAACAATAAGGCTTTTAATCCACTCACGGTCTTGAGAGATAACTCGTTCAAAAGCGTTGGTTATATCCTTGTCTAAGTCGTTATAATATACTTCTAAGCCATTTAAAATACATTCGGATGTAATTGCTCCGCCTCCTCCGAAGATGTCGTATATCGGCTTGTCTGTGCCAAA
>NZ_SZWM01000513.1:0-242 GCF_005280805.1 Citrobacter sp. TBCS-14 | reverse complement strand
AGAAACAACTTCCTGTTGAGTCATCTTAAATGACGTTCTCCACTTCGCCATCATGTCGCCAGATTGATCCGCAGACTGGTCAAAGGCGACCCCCATTTTCAGGGCGTCCTCAGCAAATTGCTTCAAATCTTCTCGCGCGATACCAGCCTGTCCGCCGGCCGCCACCAATTTTGCAATATCGTTCGCGGCCATTGGCAGGCGATCCGACATTTTTAAGATGTCTTCCCCCATTTCAGCGAACT
>NZ_SZWM01000514.1:0-241 GCF_005280805.1 Citrobacter sp. TBCS-14 | reverse complement strand
GAGGGTATAACCCACCGC
Organism: Citrobacter sp. TBCS-14; assembly: GCF_005280805.1. Taxonomy (NCBI): domain Bacteria; kingdom Pseudomonadati; phylum Pseudomonadota; class Gammaproteobacteria; order Enterobacterales; family Enterobacteriaceae; genus Citrobacter; species Citrobacter sp. TBCS-14. The sequence goes on along the minus strand of NZ_SZWM01000514.1, from coordinate 223 downwards.
CAGCTTGGCGGCAACTTTCGCAATCGGGAAGCCGGTGGCTTTGGACGCCAGCGCCGAGGAGCGGGATACGCGCGGGTTCATCTCGATGACAATCAGGCGACCGTTTTTCGGGTTTACCGCAAACTGGACGTTAGAACCGCCGGTTTCCACGCCGATTTCACGCAGTACCGCCATCGAAGCGTTACGCATGATTTGATATTCTTTGTCGGTCAGCGTCTGGGCA
>NZ_SZWM01000511.1:0-241 GCF_005280805.1 Citrobacter sp. TBCS-14 | reverse complement strand
CAAACTCACCCTGACGATGCCAGAAACCATGAGCATTGAGCGTCGCAAGTTGCTGAAGGCATTGGGTGCAAACCTGGTGCTGACCGAAGGCGCGAAAGGCATGAAGGGCGCGATTCAAAAGGCAGAAGAGATTGTTGCCAGCGACCCAGAAAAATTCCTGCTGCTTCAGCAATTCAGCAACCCGGCTAACCCGGAAATCCACGAGAAAACTACCGGCCCGGAAATCTGGGAAGATACCGAT
>NZ_SZWM01000512.1:0-241 GCF_005280805.1 Citrobacter sp. TBCS-14 | reverse complement strand
GGCCTGTTCCAGCCCAAAACGGATCGCTTCGTGCCTGTCTGACGACAGCGGACTGCCGTCCGGCTCCAGAACGATGAACGTATCCATCGCCATGCCATCACGGGTGGTGAAAATCTGTGCATCGTGAACGCTAAGATTACGCCTGTCCAGTTCGGCGCAGACGGCGGCAAACAGGTAAGGGCGGTCAGGGCTCCAGATGAAAATTTCTGTCCCGCCGCGCGTGGCCTGCGGGCTGAGCAGG
>NZ_SZWM01000509.1:0-241 GCF_005280805.1 Citrobacter sp. TBCS-14 | reverse complement strand
TTTCCTGCTTCAGTGTCAGCTGTACGCCATTCTGAACGCCGAACTTCCAGTCAGTTACCCGCATTTCAACATTAACGATACCGATAGACGGGAAATTCACCTTCACATACATTCCCGGGCGGTAACGGTATCCGCTCAGATTTAACGTTACGTTCATCGTCCTGGCGATGCGGGTGCGCTTTAACTTCACGTCTGCCAGACGCTGGGCCTGAAATTCAGAGGTCACAAATCGCAGCTTCAT
>NZ_SZWM01000510.1:0-241 GCF_005280805.1 Citrobacter sp. TBCS-14 | reverse complement strand
AGAAGTCGTGACCTATCGTCACTTTATGAACGCATCCGGTGGTGGCGTAACGGCATCCGGCGGAGAGGCCATTCTCCAGGCTGAATTCGTCCGTGATTGGTTCCGTGCCTGTAAAAAAGAAGGGATTCATACCTGTCTTGATACTAACGGTTTTGTTCGCCGTTACGATCCAGTGATTGATGAACTGCTGGAAGTCACCGACCTGGTGATGCTCGATCTGAAACAGATGAACGACGAGATC
>NZ_SZWM01000476.1:0-489991 GCF_005280805.1 Citrobacter sp. TBCS-14 | reverse complement strand
AAAGCCTCTCTTCTGTCCGCGTAAAATGTCCTTTATCCTGCCCGTGAACGACAAAGCATTCTTCTTTAATTATAAAATCTAACTGCCCATTAATTTATGGGGGGTAGCAGCGACGGTTGCGGGTAATTGATAAGGAGATGGCTTGGGATTGGCTGAAAAGCCTTGGGAAATACAATAACAAAAAACCAGCCCGTAGGCTGGTTCTTCTAAATAGTGGTGCTGGACACGGAATCGAACCAAGGACACGGGGATTATCAAAACTCATGTCAAATTTGGCTGTTAAATGTCCATCTTGCCAGTGTACCCTATTTAGCTTCGATCCTATCGCGACATAACTTCTTTCAAGGAAGTCATCTGAATTTTCCGCGCGTCCTTACATTCCGACGTTATCCAGTAAAACCTCTAGGAAATCCGAGGCTATTCCGTATAATCCAGTCAGGAAAATCATAATTTAAACCGCATAAGAAAATTTAACATTACATATAATGACTTCATTTATGTTGGTAATGATATATTAAAATAGTTTAGCTCCGGAATTTCAGCGGCGCGGTAATGAGGATGTATTATTTTTATTGTCGCCATTTAAACTTTTATATCATTTTTATTAGTGCGGCTTGATGGGTGTTCAATTTTTTCTTTATGATTTATTCAATACTTGTCTGAATGGGTTTTTGTAGGGTATTGAATTTAAAGTAGATTAATGTGCGACTGTTAACGCAGTGATGATCGATTAAATTCTGGGTGATGTATTAGCTATGTAATATTGATGATTTTTTTTGCCATTCGAAATTTAAAAATAGTTGCTACTAATTGACGGATGTTATTTTTTTGGCTTTATTCAATATTAAGGGGTCGCTTGTCTGAAGCCTGCTATCAGTTTGGCAAAGTAAGTCGTCGCGATTTTCCAGTGGGGGCTGAGCATATCTATCATAGGGTCTTTTGTGACGTTAAAGGGTGATATATAGGTTGTGCGTCCACCCGGAGCTCGAAGTCGCTCTACCTATTCGCTCAGTTAGCAATTCCAGGCGCGTAATTCGAGTGCCGCTTACCGGCTTCGCCTTTTCGTGCCTTTCATAATCATTACTGAGAGAAATGAAAATGAAGAATGTCATAAAACCTGACCTGAAATATACCCTCAAACAAATATCTATAGCACAAATGGATGTCGACGATCTCAACTTCAATATATTATCTAACCATCTTGTGCCATTCAGTATGCGAACCTTCGATGCTAGCTTTAACAACCTGGTCACAGGGCAAGGCAAGTTTGGTGTTACAGACTTTTCCTTCCTGCGCTTTTTTGATTCCTCATTTCAGGCGGGATACGCTGGGATATGGTCGGTTATAGATCCGCCGTCATGGATTATCAGCAACCGGACCGCCAATTTCTTATCCGCAGTTGAAGTGAACAAAGAGACCGATCCGGTGCTCGGTATAAGTCTGGATGATGTGTTTGGCACGCCGACGCCGCAGGAGGTGATTGAGCTGGCACCGAGATCCAAGGCTTCTACGCTAACTCAGGACAAGATCACGGTGCATGATGGCATAAACACCAAGTTGAAACCTACCGATCCCATTGTCTTAGCACGCAAGGAAACGTCGACGGAAGCCGATGACGATGACGATGACGATGACGATGACAATGACAATGACAATGACGATGTCGGCGGCGACGGTGCTTTCCCTCTCACCGCCAGTGATGTCGCCAACCTGAAGAATCTCGTCAACGGGCTTGCAGGAGGGGAAGACAACGATGCGCTCGGGATCCGAGATCTCGAAGGTACCGGTAATAACCGGGTTCACCTTGACTATGGTTCAGCCGATCAGCCGTTCATACGGCTCACCGACGCGCACTACGGCGCCTGGAACGAGACGACCCAAAACCGCGACATCAACCCCTTGTTCTCCGGGCTGGATCCGCGAGCCATCAGCGATGCCCTTGGTGCACAGGAAGCAAACCTGTCCGGCAATGCCGCTGGCGTGAACAGCTTATTCACGGCCTTCGGTCAGTACTTCGATCACGGTCTCGATTTCCTCGGTAAGGGAGGTAACGGAACGATCCAGATTGGCACTCCGGGCTCGGTTCCAAACCCCGCGGACCTGACTCGTGGCACCGTTGACAGTATTGATGCCAATGGAATCCCGCAGCATCTCAATAAGACATCGCCATTCGCTGACCAGAACCAAACTTATGGCTCTAACGAACTCGTCGGCCAGTTCCTGCGAGAAGGTGATGGACTGGGCGGGTTTACGGGCAAGCTGTTAGAGGGCGGAGTGGATCCATCAAATCCAAATTTCAAGCTACTGCCCACGCTGAGTGAACTGATCCTGCATCACTGGAACAACAACACGCTGTTCACCGACAGCTCGCTGCCGGGCGACCACCGCGTAGCCTTCCGGGAGTACTTCGCCGGACTGGTCGACAGCAATGGCGTTATTAACCAAGCGATGCTTCCTGCCATGACCTCTAATTTCATGGGAAGTGGCTTTGCACTGCTGCTCGACACCAACCCCTTTATCAACCTGCTCGACCACTACGTGGCGGGTGATGGACGTGCGAACGAAAACATCGCACTAACCGCGATCCACAACATCTGGGAACGGAATCACAACTTCCATGTCAACGCATTGCTCGAAGCCGGATTTAATGGAACAGCTGAAGAGCTGTTCCAGGCTGCCAAGATCATTAACGAAGCTGAATATCAGCGCGTTATTTACACCGACTTTGCCGACAAGTTGCTTGGTGGCATGAGAGGTGAGGGCGATCACGGCTTCGCCGAGTACAATCCGGAAGTGGATGCACGAGTCTCGCACGAGTTCGCGGTTGCCGCTTACCGGTTCGGGCATTCGCTGATAGGGCAGACGCTGACGGTGCTCGACGCTGAGGGCAATGCAACGCAGGTGCCGCTGTTCGACGCGTTCCTCAACCCGACCAACGATACGAGCGCGTTTAACTTCCCCAAATCGCAATTGCCTTACTCTCCACAGCCAGGCTATGAGCAACTGGGTGCCGCCGGGATCATTGCCGGGGGGGTTGTCCAGCCTGCGGAAGAAGTCGACGTCAATATCGTCGATGCTGTGCGCAACGACCTTGTTCGTATGAGTGCTGACGTGTTCGCCTTCGACGTCGCCCGCGAGTGGGACGTTGGTCTGGGTTCGATGAACCAGATCCGGGCCGACCTGATGGCCTCTCTCGATCCGTACGTCAAAGAGGCGGTCAGCTTTGCGGGCGATCTCACACCCTACGGTTCATGGGAAGACTTCCAGGCACGGAACAATCTCAGCGACACCGTCATTGCGCAATTCAAGAAGGCCTATCCCGACCTCGTACTAGAGGATAGTCAAATTGCAGACTTCCTGGCGGCGAATCCTGGCTATAAATTGGTCAACGGAAACACCGTCAAAGGTATCGACAGAGTGGATCTGTTCGTTGGCGGACTCGCCGAGAAGCACATCAATGGTGGTGTGGTTGGCCAGACCTTCTGGGTCATCATCCACGAACAACTTGACCGCATCCAGGAAGGTGACCGGCTGTATTATCTCGATCGCGTGGAGCATCTGGACCTCTACGAGGTTATCGAGGAACAGGGTTTTGCCGGGATCGTGGCACGCAACACGGGCCTGACCAATCTTCCCGAGAACATCTTCGGGACGAGTCAGCTCGATAAACCGCCGGTCATTGCCCACAATAACGTCGTCCTGAATGGTGGGAACGGCATTGACATCCTGAATGGTGGGCTCGGCAACGACGTCCTGAATGGCGGGGGCGGCAACGATACGCTCAACGGTGGGGCTGGCAACGATATTCTCAACGGTGGCCTCGGGGCCGATGTGATGGTGGGCGGCCTCGGCAATGACATCTATGTTGTTGATAATAATGGCGATGTCGTCACAGAAGGTCTTAATGGCGGGACAGATACTGTCCAGACCACCCTCCACAATTACACGTTGACCAATAACGTTGAAAACCTGGTGTTCACCGGGACAGGCGCGTTTACCGGCAGAGGGAATGCCATTGCCAACACCATCACCGGTGGCAGCGGTAATGACTTTTTGTATGGGATGGGAGGAAACGACACGCTCAACGGTGGGGCAGGAAATGACGTCCTTGATGGAGGGGAGGGTGCCGATAACCTTCAGGGCGGGACCGGTAACGATAAAATGACAGGCGGAGAGGGTAACGACAGGCTTGACGGTGGCGAAGGGGCTGATCTGATGGTGGGCGGCCTCGGCAATGACACCTATATTGTTGATAATAATGGAGACGTCGTCACAGAAGGTCTTAATGGCGGGATAGATGCTGTCCAGACCGCCCTCCATAATTACACGTTGACCAATAACGTTGAAACCCTGGTGTTTACCGGGACAGGCGCGTTCACCGGCAGAGGTAATGCCATTGCCAACACCATCACCGGTGGCAGCGGTAATGACTTTTTGTATGGGATGGGAGGAAACGACACGCTCTACGGTGGCGCAGGAAATGACGCCCTTGATGGGGGTGACGGTGCCGATAACCTTCAGGGCGGGGCCGGTAACGATAAACTGACAGGTGGAGCGGGTAACGACAGACTCGAGGGGGGCCAGGGTGACGATATCATGACCGGTGGTGCCGGAAATGACACCTTCGTCTTTAGCGCAGGCTTTGGGCGAGACCGTATTACCAGCGGCTTCGACAGTAACCCCAGCGGCGGACAGGATTACCTCGATGTGAGTTTATTCGGCATTGGTGTGGCGAATTTTGCCAGCAGCGTCAAGATTGCCGGGGGAACCGGTAACAGTACCGTAATTACCATCGGCGATCCTGTTAATGCCAATGTCATTACTTTAGAAAACGTAAACTCTAAAAGCGTCAATATTGATGATTTTATTCTAATCGGATAAGGAGACGACGATGTCGCGCCAGCATACGCCAACAACACTAAATAAGTTATTAAAGGGAACGAAAGCTACCTTTATAACGCTGTTTTTTTAGTCGCGTTATCCATTTGCTTATGCTGGCGCCTCTACCGATGTGAATAGGTTCTATACCCAAAACCGAGGCTATCAAGATAAGGCGTTCAGGATTATTTTATTCCGAAAGCAATATAGTTTAATGCTCTCCATTAAATCTGAATGAGCCACAAGGAAGCGCAAAGAAGTTACAGAAATCCTGAGTGGACAACTTAAAAAAGGTCACAAATTTTTCAGTGCCATCAATATCCTCAGACTGGATGGCGGAAGCATGGTAATGACATCAGCGGTCAAAGTGACCAGAAATCTACCGTAACCCCAGAAAGCAAAAAACCAGCCCTTAGGCTGGTTTTTCTAAATAGTGGTGCCCGGACTCGGAATCGAACCAAGGACACGGGGATTTTCAATCCCCTGCTCTACCGACTGAGCTATCCGGGCAACGGGGCGCATTAAACCGCATTCACGCCTGGCAGTCAATCAAATATCGTGAAAAGCTGTTCAACCGCTTAATATTACGGCAGTCTGTACGTTTATGCCTGACGTTTGCACAAATCTTCCAGACAGGTGTGATTTAACCAGGCAATGCTGGCAGCGAGAGGAGGGCAGTATGGCAAACGACTGGCTTGAACTACGACAGCATGCCGATACCGGTATTGAGACTATTAAGGCGCACTTTGAAGGCCATGCCTTTGACCCGCACTGGCATGACAGCTATCTGGTGGGGATCACCCTTTCCGGTACCCAGCAGTTTCACTGTCGCCGGGAGCGTCATCACAGCCAGCCGGGTGATGCGTTTCTGCTAGAACCGGGTGAAATCCATGATGGTGATGCCCCGGTTGCAGGCGGTTTTACCTATCTGACCTTTTACCTTGATGAACAGTGGCTGACCCACACGTTACATGGGCTGTACGAGGCTACTCCGGGTAGCTATTCACTGCACTTTAACCAAACGCTGACCCGTGAGCCGCATCTGGTTCGGGCGATTGGTGAGACATTTGGTTCACTGCATACCGATGAAATGCGTATCGTGCAGCAAAGCAATATGGATAATTTGCTGACTCAGCTCACGGCACATTGTCGGTGGCGTAAGCGTCTGCCATCACAAATACAGGGTTGTGCAATGGCGCATCGAGCGCGGGACTATATGCATGCGCATATGGGCGACAATATCGGCCTTTCCGATCTGGCACGGGAGACAGGGACAGACCGCTTTACCCTGACCCGCAGTTTCAAGCGAGAATTCCATATGGCACCGCATGCCTGGCTTATCCAGTTGCGGCTGGCAAAAGCACGTCAGCTCCTGGCGCGAGGGGAACAGCCCGTCGCTGTGGCGACAACGCTGGGCTTTGCCGATCAAAGTCATCTTGGGCGCTGGTTCCAGCGGGCGTACAGGATTACGCCTGCACATTACCGTAAGTTGTGCACAAACCTTCCAGACGTTTCCAATAAATAACGGCACAGTCAGGACTCCAATAATAAGGAGTCACCTGTGAATATTATGCCGTACTTGCTGTTTGCTTTTGTTGCTTCGATAACGCCAGGCCCCACCAATATTCTTGTGTTGACCAGCAGTCAGCATTATGGCGTGAGAGCCACACTGCCTGCGCTTGTCAGCGGCTGTGTGGCCGCCAGCGCCATTGTGCTGATATCTGGAGCCGGTGCAGGCGAACTGCTGCGCCAGTATCCGCTGGTACGCCAGGTGATGAGCTGGGCGGGTGTACTGTGGCTGACATGGATGAGCTGGCAGCTGTTTTGTGCTCCGGCAACGAATATTGCTGGGCAAACGCGCCATCGCTTTACTGCCAAAGCAGCGGCACTGTTGCAGATTATCAATCCCAAAACGTGGATGATGGCGCTGGCGGTGGTGAGTCTGTTTGCCCCTACGGGTGAGCATATGCTGCGGGATGTCGCGCTAATGGCGCTGTGGTTCTTACTGATATCTGTGGCGTGCTTGTTGTGCTGGGCGTGGCTGGGTAAGGCGGTAAACAGGGTGTTTCGCACCACCACGGCGATGGTGCGTTTTCAACGGGTGATGGCGCTGTGTCTGCTTATCTCCGCATGGGCGGGGATGTTTGCTTAGGTCAGCGCACCGCCCATACGACATTGAGCGAAGCGCAGGATGTCTTCCGCCAGCCGGTGTGCCGTTTCCACGTCGGCCTGGCTACGATTGACCAGCATGCGGCTCAGGCAACCTTCAAGCACCAGTTCCATCTGTTTGGCGACCATCGCCGGGTCGTCAACTTCCAGCGTCGTCAGCAGTTCATGGGTAAAATCATGGGCCGCCTTTTTTTGTTGATCCGCAAGTTGATGGATAGGGTGGCCAGGGTCAGGGTAGAAGGTACAGGCGGCGATGAACAGGCAGCCGGGGTAACGATTGTTGCTCACACATTCGGCCAGGGCGTTATAGCGAGCCAGTAACTTCTGCTCAGCGCTCAGGGTGTCATCAAGCAGAAGCTGACGCCGCCAGATATCTACCCGCTGGCTAAGGTACCGCAGGGCATCGTACAAGATGGCCTCTTTATCGGGCCAGAAGCGCTGCAGCTCATCAAGCGGATAATCAATATGGTCGGCCACCATTTCCAGCGTGGTATTGGCTATCCCTTGCACCTCAAGTAATTTCAGGGCTTCTCCCAGGACATCTTCACGTTGCACGGTATTCTCCTCCGTTTTCCTTTTGCAAGTGTCGCTCACGGTTGGCGATCGTGCAAATGTGCGCTAAATGTTGCGGCATCCATAAAGCCTGTTACCCGCGCGTTTGGCTGCTCTTTACCCTGAGCATCAAAAAACAAAATGGTTGGCAGCCCTAAAACCTGCAGATGCTTCAGCAGTGCGACATCCTGGGCATTATTTGCCGTGACGTCCGCCTGCAGTAATACCGTGTTGCTTAATGCCTGTTGAACCAGCGGATCGCTGAAGGTGTATTTCTCAAATTCTTTGCAGGCTACGCACCAGTCGGCATACAGATCCAGCATCACCGGCTTACCTTTTGCCTCTGCCAGCGCCTGATTTAACGCATCGACCGTCGCGATGGGTTTGAAGTTCAGATGTGCCTGCGTTTGTGCATGCGGCGTACCGTATGCCCAGTCCTGCAAGGGACGTACGCTCACCAGAGCGGCGGCGAGCAGGGCTATTTGCACAAGGCGCATCCATGGGCGTTTGGCTTGCAGACTGGTAATGAAGGCCCAGCTAAAGAACGCGACGCCGAGTAACGACCACAAGCGGATCCCCCACTCGTCACCGATAATACGTTCCAGTAAAAATACGGGAAGCGCCAGGATGACAAAACCAAAGGCGGTTTTGACATGCTCCATCCACGGGCCGCTTTTCGGTAGCAGACGGTTACCAAAGACGGTAATGAGCATCAGGGGCAGTCCCATTCCCAGCGCGTACAGATACAGCGTGCCGCCGCCTAGCCACATGTTTCCGCTCTGAGCGATATACAGCAGAATTGCGCTCAGTGGGGCGGTGGTGCAAGGCGAACAGATCAGACCGGCAATCGCCCCCATTGTAAATACGCTGCCGGGAGAGCCGCCTTGCTGACGGTTACTCATTAACGTGAGGCGTGTTTGCAGTGATGAAGGCAGCTGTAGCGTGAACAGGCCAAACATCGATAAAGCCAGCAGCGTAAAGGCGATAGCAAGGCCAACCAGGACATAAGGATGCTGTAGCGCCGCCTGGAACTGTAACCCCGCAGCGGCAACCACCAGACCCAGCGCGGTGTAGGTGAGCGCCATTCCCTGGACATAGATAAAGGTTAGCAGTAGTGCTCGTCCGGTTGATAAGCGCTGTTTTCCACCTAGCACGATACCGGAAATCAGCGGGTACATCGGCAGGACGCAAGGTGTAAAGGCAATGCCAATCCCGATCAGCAGTGCCCACAATGCGGAGAACGGCAGTTGGGTCGTGGGTTGTGGTTGTTCTTCTGGCGATACCGTTGCTGAAGAGGTCGTTGGTGGTGTTTCTGCACTGGCCGCCACTTCACGTAACGGCACGGTTTTTGTCTCAGGCGGATAACAGAACCCGGCGTCGGCACAGCCCTGGTAGGTAACCGTTAGCATCGCACCCGCAGCAGCCTGCTTGACGGTGACAGGGATAGTCAACTGCTGACGATAAATTTCACTTTTGCCGTAAAACTCATCTTCATGCCAGACCCCGGGCGGCAATTTTACCTCGGCAGTCTCGGCCCGAGATGGGGTTATGCTTATCTGTTTACGATATAGATAATAGCCGTCTTTGACCTGCCAGGAGAGGTTCAGATCGTGTTGGTTTTGCTGAAAATCGAACACAAATGCCTGGTCGGCCGGGACAAACTGCGAGCGACCTGGTGCGTCAAATAAGCCAGCAAAAGTTGATGTGCTGCAGAGCAGCAGGATCAGCGTAAGGATGCGTTGAGCCATGAGCGGTAATCAAAATCTCCGTGAGTGACGGGTAAAACCAGAAGTTCAGGTGTTTGGTACGGGTGATGTGACTTCAGGCAATCGAGAAGTGCTTGCTGGTGTGAAACTGCGGTTTTTAAGATCATCTGGACTTCATATTCCTGCTCCAGCTTGCCTTCCCAATAATAGAGGGAGGTAGCGCCGGGCAGGAGTGTGACGCAGGCGGCCAGTTTTTCCGCCAGCACTTTAGCGGCCAGATCCTGAGCGGTTGCTTCATCCGGGGCGGTACAGAGCACGACAACGGTATCGGGGATGGAGATATCCTGATTCTTTACATCAAGCATAAACACCTCGAAAGCACAGAGTAACCAGCAAGAGAGGAGTCACTATACAACGGACGGAAGAAGGATGTTAGTCAAAGCGAGACGGGAGAGAGGAACTGCAGGGCGCACAGGCGCCCTGCAGGTAAAACTTACAGCATGAAGCTGCCCAGCAGGAAGCCGAAGCAGACAGCCAGTACCACACCCAGCGTACCCGGGATGAAGAACGGATGGTTAAAGACGAATTTACCGATGCGGGTTGTCCCGGTGTCATCCATCTGAACCGCCGCAACCAGCGTTGGGTAAGTTGGCAGAATGAACAGGCCAGAAACAGCCGCGAAGGATGCGACAGCGGTCAACGGAGAAACGTTCAGTGCCAGAGCCATCGGCATCAGAGCTTTTGCCGTTGCTGCCTGAGAGTACAGCAGTGCAGAAGCAAAGAAGAAGATGACGGCCAGCAGCCACGGATGACCCTGAATGACGCTACCTGCAGTCTCTTTGATCCAGTCAATGTTATGAGAGACGAAAGTATCACCCAGCCATGCAACGCCCAGGATACAAATACAGGCGCTCATACCGGCTTTGAAGGTGCTGGAGTTCAGGATAGAGTCCGTTTCAACGCGGCAGATGATCGTGGTCAGCGTCGCGATGCTCAGCATGATGATCAGGATGGCGTTGGTGGTGTTCATCAGCGGTTTAGCGACCAGACCGAGGCTTGGGCTGTTGATAATGGCGTAAGCCACCACGCAAACTACGCCCAGCAGGAACAACCATACGGAGGTTTTTGCACCCGCTTTGATTTCAACTTGTCTTTCACCGCGCAGTTCGACCAGGCCTTCTTCCAGACGTTTACGGTAAATCGGATCGTCAGACAGCTTGGAGTTGAACAGCATAGTGACCAGGAAGGACATCACCAGTACCGCCAGCAGCGTGGACGGAATGACCACGGACAGCAGGTGGATGTAGCTGATGCCATGACCTTCCATGACGGAAGACATGTACACCACAGCTGCGGAGATTGGCGACGCAGTAATCGCAATCTGTGCAGAAACCACAGCAGTAGACAGCGGACGGCAAGGTTTGATGCCTTGTTCCTTCGCCACTTCAGCGATAACCGGCAGCGTTGCCAGAGAGATGTTGCCTGTACCTGCAAAGATAGTCAGGAAATAGGTCACGATCGGTGCAAGGATCGTGATGTATTTTGGGTTCTTACGCAGCAGTTTTTCAGTTTGGTGAACCAAATAGTCCAGACCACCTGCAATCTGCATAGCAGAAATGGCAGCGATGACCGCCATGATAATGGAAATAACATCGAACGGAATGTTACCCGGTTTTACGCCAATAGCGGCGAGAACCAGAACACCCAGCCCACCTGCAAACCCAATACCGATACCCCCAAGTCTGGCACCTAAAAAGATTGCCAGCAAAACGATGATAAGTTCTAAAACTATCATATTAGCCTTCCTTGTTGTTTAACAAGTTGATATTAAATTGTTGTTTTTAAGTAACTTCGTGCAAGAAAAAAGGCACGTCATCTGACGTGCCTTCTCTGGTACTACCCTACACGATTACTGTTCGCTTTCATCAGTATAACGTTTTGCTTTATAAGCAGGGTGCATCAGGTTCTGAGCAGAGAAGATATCGTCCAGCTCAGCTTCGGTCAGCAGGCCACGTTCAAGGACAACTTCACGCACGCTCTTACCGGTTTCGGCACAGATTTTACCGACGATATCGCCGTTGTGGTGACCGATGAACGGGTTCAAATAGGTCACGATACCGATAGAGTTATACACGAATGCTTCACACACTTCTTTGTTAGCCGTAATGCCGCTAACGCATTTTTCCAGCAGGTTATAGCAAGCGTTGCTCAGGATGTGGATAGATTCAAACATCGCCTGGCCAATAACCGGTTCCATAACGTTCAACTGCAGCTGACCTGCTTCAGACGCCATGGTGACGGTGATGTCGTTACCGATGACTTTAAAGCACACCTGGTTGACGACTTCCGGGATAACCGGGTTTACTTTTGCTGGCATGATGGAAGAGCCCGCCTGCAGTTCCGGCAGGTTGATCTCGTTCAGGCCGGCACGTGGGCCAGAGGAGAGCAAACGCAGGTCGTTACAGATTTTGGACATCTTAACAGCCAGGCGTTTCAGTGCGCTGTGCACCATAACGTATGCGCCACAGTCGGACGTTGCTTCAATCAGGTCTTCAGCCGGAACACAGGCAAAACCAGTCACTTCAGCCAGTTTCTGTACAGCCAGCGGAGAGTACTCTTTCGGGGTGTTCAGACCTGTACCGATTGCGGTTGCGCCGAGGTTAACTTCCAGCAGCAGCTCAGCAGTACGGCCAATGTTCTTCACTTCTTCTTTCAACAGAACGCTGAAAGCACGGAATTCCTGACCGAGAGTCATCGGTACAGCATCCTGCAGCTGGGTACGACCCATTTTCAGGATGTCCTGGAATTCAACAGCTTTTTGTTCGAAGCCTTCACGCAGTTGGTTAAGGGCATCAATCAGTTTGATGATGGATGCGTAAACAGCGATACGGAAGCCGGTCGGATAAGCGTCGTTGGTAGACTGACATTTGTTCACGTGGTCGTTCGGATTCAGGTACTGATATTCACCTTTCTGGTGACCCATCAGTTCCAGACCGATATTGGCCAGCACTTCGTTGGTGTTCATGTTGACGGAGGTACCCGCACCACCCTGGTAAACATCTACCGGGAACTGATCCATGCATTTTCCGTTATTCAGAACTTCATCACATGCTGCGATGATGGCATTTGCCACACTCTTAGGAATGGTTTGCAGCTCTTTGTTGGCCAGGGCCGCTGCCTTTTTCACCATTACCATACCGCGAACAAATTCAGGGATATCGCTGATTTTGTTGTTGCTAATGTAGAAGTTTTCAATCGCTCTCAGAGTATGAACACCGTAGTAGGCGTCCGCTGGAACTTCCCTGGTACCCAACAAGTCTTCTTCGATACGAATGTTGTTTAACATGTGAACCTTCTTTTTCAAGCTGCCAATGATTTTTTACTAAACACACAGGATATATGTGATTTCGATTGTTTCTCGACCGACGATTATCCCCTGCATCGGTCTGATACCCGAGATCATATGCTGGTTCAGGATTTCTACCGTAATCTGGATCACTTAAAACGCGGAAATTACCCCTTAATTATTATTCTGTGAAATGGATCACCCCTTTAGGATTAATACCAAAAATAAGTGTAGAACCCGCTTGAAATTTTGCTAATTCCCCCCACATCTTTCCGATGCGAGTCACATAACCATTCGGACAGACGTGGCGAAAACGGCTGTTATTTACAGGAGAGTCCTTTGCGCTGGATACCATTACTTGCCATTTTTCTCTATGTTTACATAGAGATATCTATTTTCATTCAGGTTGCCCATGTTATGGGTGTTCTGATGACGCTGATTTTGGTCATTTTTACCTCGGTTATCGGTATGTCTCTGGTTCGTAACCAAGGGTTTAAGAACTTTTTGTTGATGCAACAAAAAATGGCGGCGGGTGAAAGTCCTGCTGAAGAAATGATCAAGAGCGTGTCGCTGATTATTGCTGGTTTGCTGCTGGTGCTGCCGGGCTTCTTCACAGATTTCCTTGGTCTTCTTCTTTTATTACCTCCGGTGCAGAAGCATCTGACCATGAAGCTGCTGCCGCACCTGCGCTTTTCTCGTATGCCGGGGGGCGGCTTTAGTGCAGGAACTGGTGGGGGCGAGACCTTTGACGGTGAGTTCCAGCGTAAAGATGATGAGCGCAACCGCCTTGATCATAAAGACGACGACCGTCGGGATTAATGACGTTGTAGGCCGGATACGCCGTGTGAGCGGCATCATCCGGCAACGAGGCTTTACTTGCCGGATTGCGGTGTAACGGCCTTATCCGGCCTGCGGGGTAAAAACAACCACAGTCCAGCCAGCATAACCAGTGCATACAGACTCTTCCAGCCAACCATTGCCAGCAGCAACAGGCACAACAGACAGCCAATCACCGCCAACGCACGATAATGTCCTTTTAGCAGTCGGCACCCTGCCAGCATGCACAGCAGATAAATCATAATAAAGATGCCGTTGGCATAGATGATTAATGCATCGAGGTTGATTTGCAGTATATAGATGCACAATGTGCTGACCACGCAGCAAGCTAACACCGCGTTCAAAGCATTGCGCGGAAGATGGCGAGGGGACAAGCGAGCCAGGTAACTCTCCGGCTTATATTGCGCTTGCGACCACACCAGGCGGGAGAAACTCTGAATATAAATGTTCAGGCTGGCAAAGCAGGCCAGATAACCAATGATGCAGGCTACCCACAGAGCTTGTACGCCAAACAGTTGCACGACAATATTAGGTAGCGATGCTGCCGCAGCCATTTGCTCACCATAGGCGCCAAAATGTAGTACCACGACCGTACATGCCCAGTAGACTGAACCGGCCAGTAGCAGGCCGATCATCAGTGCACGGGGAAAGTCTCGCTCCGGTTTTTTGAACTCCGAGGCCAGGTGTGCGAATGCTTCAAGACCAACAAAACACCAGAACATCACCGACAGCGCCGCGAATAGCCCAGGCAGTTCAATATCGGTAATGGTAGGAAAGGGGATTTCGCCGGGTTTAAGTTCACCCGCCCACCAGATGCCAACGATCAGGGCAACAATCAGCCCGGCGATAACCGTTTGCAGGTTTGCACTGGAGCTGGCACCGCGGGAACCCACATACCAAACCAACGCCAGCGTACCGAGTTCTGCCAACAAAAGCTGCCAGCCATGCCAGCCAAACATGGCTTGACCGAATCCGGCGGCAATGTGCAATGCCGCTGGCAGCCCGACCGGAATCACCGATAAAAACAGCCAGCCGGTAACACGCTCCAGGCGAGAGCCAAAGGCCATGCCGACAAAATGTGCCACACCGCCGGCGCTGGGGTAATGGCGACCGAGCACGGCAAAGACAATCGCTACGGGGAAGACTAGAAGAATGAGGACCGGCCAGGCCCACAGGCTATTGTTACCCGCCACCAGGGCAGCCAATGCGGGAACAGCAAAAACGCCTGTCCCTAACAATGATGTCGACAACAGGCCAATGCCCTGAGCCAGCCCCAGCTCTTGCTTCAGTCCACTCATAAATTGTTATCCGATTATGCCCGTTAAATAGGCTACAGCGCAGATTTTCGATGGTATCACAATCGGATTTGCTTATGACGACGTGACTGAAATCGGTATTAAATGTGAGGTGTGTCGGTGTTTTGGCGGGATTTTCTCCTGATAAAAAAAATTTTTCGCTTGCCCCCTTGAAGGGAGAAAACCCCATCCCCATCTCTCTGGTCACTAGCCGGTAAACCGTTCACGGGCCGGCGCCACCCATAACTGATAAAGACTTTCTCAAAGGAGAGCTATCAATGAGTATTCGTCCGTTACATGATCGTGTGATCGTCAAACGTAAAGAAGTTGAATCCAAATCTGCTGGCGGCATCGTACTGACCGGTTCCGCAGCGGGTAAATCAACTCGTGGCGAAATCATCGCTGTCGGTAAGGGTCGCATCCTGGACAACGGTACCGTACAGCCGCTGGACGTGAAAGTTGGCGATATCGTCATTTTCAACGATGGCTACGGTGTTAAATCTGAGAAGATCGACAATGAAGAAGTGTTGATCATGTCTGAAAGTGACATCCTGGCGATTGTTGAAGCTTAATCCGCGAACGACACTGAACATACGAATTTAAGGGAAAGAGAAAATGGCAGCTAAAGACGTAAAATTCGGTAACGACGCTCGTGTGAAAATGCTGCGCGGCGTGAACGTACTGGCAGACGCAGTAAAAGTTACCCTCGGTCCGAAAGGCCGTAACGTGGTTCTGGATAAATCTTTCGGTGCCCCAGCTATCACTAAAGATGGTGTTTCCGTAGCACGTGAAATCGAGCTGGAAGACAAGTTCGAAAACATGGGCGCGCAGATGGTGAAAGAAGTTGCCTCTAAAGCGAACGACGCTGCAGGTGACGGTACGACTACTGCGACCGTACTGGCTCAGTCCATCATCACTGAAGGCCTGAAGGCTGTTGCTGCGGGTATGAACCCGATGGATCTGAAACGTGGTATCGACAAAGCTGTCGCTGCTGCGGTTGAAGAACTGAAAGCCCTGTCCGTACCGTGCTCCGACTCTAAAGCGATTGCTCAGGTTGGTACCATCTCCGCTAACTCCGACGAAACCGTAGGTAAACTGATCGCTGAAGCGATGGACAAAGTCGGTAAAGAAGGCGTGATCACCGTTGAAGACGGTACCGGTCTGCAGGACGAACTGGACGTAGTTGAAGGTATGCAGTTCGACCGTGGCTACCTGTCTCCTTACTTCATCAACAAGCCGGAAACGGGCGCAGTAGAACTGGAAACGCCGTTCATCCTGCTGGCTGATAAGAAAATCTCCAACATCCGCGAAATGCTGCCGGTTCTGGAAGCCGTTGCGAAAGCAGGCAAACCGCTGCTGATCATTGCTGAAGATGTTGAAGGCGAAGCGCTGGCTACCCTGGTCGTTAACACCATGCGTGGCATCGTGAAAGTGGCTGCGGTTAAAGCACCTGGCTTCGGCGACCGCCGTAAAGCTATGCTGCAGGATATCGCGACCCTGACCGGCGGTACCGTTATCTCTGAAGAGATCGGTATGGAGCTGGAAAAAGCGACCCTGGAAGATCTGGGCCAGGCAAAACGCGTTGTGATCAACAAAGACACCACCACCATCATCGATGGTGTGGGCGAAGAAGCGGCAATCCAGGGTCGTGTAACCCAGATTCGCCAGCAGATCGAAGAAGCAACTTCTGACTACGACCGTGAAAAACTGCAGGAGCGCGTAGCGAAACTGGCAGGCGGCGTTGCAGTCATCAAAGTGGGTGNAAAGCAACTCTGGAAGATCTGGGTCAGGCTAAACGCGTTGTTATCAACAAAGACACCACCACCATCATCGATGGCGTGGGTGACGAAGCTGCAATCCAGGGTCGCGTGACTCAGATTCGTCAGCAGATCGAAGAAGCAACTTCAGACTACGACCGTGAAAAATTGCAGGAGCGCGTAGCGAAACTGGCAGGCGGCGTTGCAGTCATCAAAGTGGGTGCTGCTACCGAAGTTGAAATGAAAGAGAAGAAAGCACGCGTTGAAGATGCCCTGCACGCGACCCGTGCTGCGGTAGAAGAAGGCGTGGTTGCTGGTGGTGGTGTTGCGCTGATCCGCGTAGCATCCAAACTGAGCGAACTGCGTGGTCAGAACGAAGACCAGAACGTGGGTATCAAAGTTGCGCTGCGCGCAATGGAATCCCCGCTGCGTCAGATCGTTCTGAACTGCGGCGAAGAACCGTCTGTTGTCGCTAACACCGTGAAAGCGGGTGACGGTAACTACGGTTACAACGCTGCAACTGAAGAATACGGCAACATGATCGACATGGGTATCCTGGATCCGACTAAAGTAACCCGTTCTGCTCTGCAGTACGCGGCTTCTGTTGCGGGTCTGATGATCACCACCGAGTGCATGGTAACCGACCTGCCGAAAGGCGATTCCGCTGACTTAGGTGCTGCTGGTGGTATGGGCGGCATGGGCGGAATGGGCGGCATGATGTAATTTAATCTTCATACTTCAAGCCGCAGGTTCGTTGGCTGCAACTTGAATTATTTGATTAAATACGCATCTCGCGAAAAATGAGAAACCCCCGGGCAGAAATGTCCGGGGGTTTTTCTTTTGGTCATCTTTTTAGTATATGATTCAGCTACGGACAAAACGTCCAGCGCATTGATTATGGGGAATAACATGCACGTGAAATATTTAGCAGGGATCGTTGGTGCCGCGCTACTGATGGCGGGTTGTAGCTCCAGCAACGAACTGAGTTCAGCCGGACAAAGCGTACGCTTCGTTGAAGAGAAGCCAGGTGCCGAGTGCCAGCTGATTGGTACCGCAACCGGTAAGCAGAGCAACTGGCTTTCTGGTCAGCACGGCGAAGAGGGCGGCTCTATGCGCGGCGCGGCGAACGATCTGCGTAACCAGGCTGCGGCAATGGGCGGTAATGTGATTTATGGTGTAAGCAGCCCATCACAAGGTATGTTGTCGAGTTTTGTCCCAACCGCCAGCGAGATGATTGGTCAGGTTTATAAGTGCCCTAATTGATAAACGCTGTTGATGCCGGATGGCGACGCTGAAGCGTCTTATCCGGCCTACGGTACACATGAGCGTAGGCCTGATAAGCGCAGCGCCATCAGGCATTCTGCGCTTTACTGGCAGACTGTAGGCGTAAATGATGCAGCGCGCGCAGGCACTGATCCTGTGTCAGCTTTTGTGTTTTATCCCCCGTGAGTGTTCTGACAAACACTTTGCACGGTACACCGGCCAGTTTTTTTAGCCGTGGGCTGAAGTCGATAAGCCGACGAGAGATCGCTTCTACGTCTTTATCATCCGAAGGGGATCGAGTTTTCACCACTGAACCACAGAACCGAACTTTCCCTGCTTTGTCTTTATAGCGATAGATGACAGCCAGATAATGATTAAACAGATTATGTTTCCATTCTGATTGTGTATAGGCATCGTATTCAAGATTATCGTTATCCAGGCAATCAATGTCGTATAGAGGCAGGAAATCTAATAACGATGTGATACGCAGTGCTAATTCGCGCATCCCTGCATTATTTATTGCGTGAATAATTGCATGTGCCAGTACCGTAATTTGTAGTTCATTAATTAATAGCTCACAAACTCGACCATTATGCAGTGTAAGAGAGAGTGTTAAGTTTTCGCCTTCGTCGCTTACTAATGCCAGTGAATTTATCCGACGATTAATATCCGCATTTTTAAGTTCATCCTCCTGCATTAATGGCATGTTTTCATGCATTTTTTGACTGACTTTGTCACGTGCTTTTTCATACTGCAGACGCGCATCCTCGCCCAAAAGGTGCTTGGTATGCAATCTGCTCTCCAGCGCGATAAGCAGGTCTCGTAGCCCTAATGGTGACAGAAAAAACAGCGACTCTTTATTTCTGGGTTCCTTTATCTTTAATGCCAGCGCAATGAACTCATTTTTTTGAAGAATAATGCCCGTATTAATACCTTTAATCGTTATAGCCACGGCGGTTCTCTCTCTCACCTAATATTCAACGGAAAACTAAATATTGATCTATTTATATGATTTATAAATATATTAAAAGATAGCTATCGTTAAAATAACATAAATTAAAAGTCAGAGAAGGACTGAATAAATTGAAATTATATTATTTGGCAGTGAGTGTCCGAAAACGGACACTCATTTGGATTATTGCTGACGTAATTGCAGATCCAGCGGCGTTTTACTGGGCTCTCCGCCAATTTCACGCGCCAGTTTGGGGACCATATAGCCAGACACCAGCGTCAACAGTTCTCGCATGATTTGACGCGCTTCATCGTCGCTGACCATAAAGTGTGCGGCCCCTTGCACCTTATCCAGCACGTGCAGGTAATAGGGCATCACGCCGGCATCAAATAGCGCGTTGCTAAGATTCGCCAGCGTCTGGGCGTTATCGTTCACGCCGCGCAATAACACGCTTTGGTTGAGCAGTGTGACGCCAATCCGACGCAGTTTTGCCATCGCCTGACGAAATGTCTCATCAATTTCGTTGGCGTGGTTAATGTGATTCACCAGCAGAACTTGCAGAGAAGAGTGAGCAAAACGCTCGACCAATCCGTCGGTAATTCGCGCCGGGATGACAATCGGCAAACGGCTGTGAATACGCAGGCGCTTAATATGTGGGATGGCTTCCAGTTGCGTGAGCAACCAGTCCAGTTCGTGGTCTTTGGCCATTAACGGATCGCCGCCGGAGAAGATAATCTCATCCAGCTCCGGGTGCGCCGCGATGTAATCTAACGCAATCTGCCAGTTACGCTTATTCCCCTGGTTATCGGCATAAGGGAAATGGCGACGGAAGCAGTAGCGACAGTTGACCGCGCATCCGCCTTTTACCAGCAGCAACGCCCGATTGCGATACTTATGTAGTAATCCCGGCACGACGCTGTGCTGTTCTTCCAGCGGGTCGGTCGAGAATCCTGGCGCGGCGACAAATTCATCTTGGGAGGTGAGTACCTGGCGCAGCAGCGGATCGTTGGGGTTGCCTTTTTCCATCCGCGCGATAAACGATCGCGGGACGCGCAGGGCAAAAAGACGTTTTGCCTCACGACCTGCGAGCATATTTTCATCAGCGTCTATATTCAAAAGACGTAATAGTTCATCCGGATCGGTGAGAACATCGGCAAGTTGTACTAACCAATCTTCTCTGGATGGGGTGTTTAGGGTTACAATATGCGCCATTTTGTGGCTAAGCTACCAGTTAACAATTTCAGAGGGCCTTATGGCGACTTACTATAGCAACGATTTTCGTGCCGGTCTTAAAATCATGATGGACGGCGAACCTTATGCGGTTGAAGCCAGTGAATTCGTTAAACCGGGTAAAGGCCAGGCTTTCGCGCGCGTTAAGCTGCGCCGCCTGCTGACCGGTACTCGTGTAGAGAAAACCTTCAAATCCACCGACTCCGCTGAAGGCGCAGACGTTGTAGATATGAACCTGACTTACCTGTACAACGACGGTGAGTTCTATCATTTCATGAACAACTCCACTTTCGAACAGCTGGCTGCTGACGCGAAAGCGGTAGGCGATAGCGCTAAATGGCTGTTGGATCAGGCTGAGTGCATCGTGACCCTGTGGAATGGTCAGCCTATCTCCGTGACCCCACCGAACTTTGTTGAGCTGGAAATCGTTGAAACTGACCCGGGTCTGAAAGGTGACACCGCGGGTACGGGTGGCAAACCAGCGACGCTGTCCACCGGCGCAGTTGTTAAAGTTCCGCTGTTCGTACAGATCGGCGAAGTGATCAAAGTGGATACGCGTTCAGGCGAATACGTTTCCCGCGTTAAGTAATACATCCTATTTGATCGATGGCGCAGGCTGCTGCGCCATACTTTTCCAGGGCAGGAATGATGAAACGTCTTCTCGGTCTTGTAATGCTTATCCTGTTCACCAGCACACTCCTGACGGGCTGTAATACCGCACGTGGCTTCGGTGAAGACATCAAACATCTTGGTAATTCAATCTCTCACGCGGCCAGTTGAGCCTGTCATATTGTCTTAAAAATCTGCGTTTTTCCGTCATCCTTCCGGATCTTGTCTATCATTAAGTAGCTATACACAAACAATATTGGCTAGAAAAGGAAGACGTTATGGTTAAAAAGACAATTGCAGCGCTCTTTTCTGTGTTGGTTCTTTCTTCAGTGTTGACTGCGTGTAATACAACAAAAGGTGTTGGGCAGGATATTTCTGAAGGCGGTAGCGCAATCTCTGGTGCAGCGACAAAAGCTCAGCAATAATCATGAACGGTACGACGCTCTGTCGTACCGTTAATTCATTTTCTCGGGTAGTGACAGAAACGGTGAAAAGCGGTTTCCTAAATGCAGCTTGATGCGAATGTTGCGTTTATAGGTGTAAACCGTCTTGCCATGAATGCCGAGTGCCGAGGCTATCGCAGTGTTACTCACGCCATCCATCCACATCGACAGTACTTTCTCTTCCTGCGGCGTAAGCAGCGGTGTCGCGTTTTTAGTGGTCTTTAGCGCAGGACGAACGCAGAGAGCATCCTGAATACTGTCTGACAACTCAGAGAGCGTAGTGCGTTTGGATAATACCGAATGGACGGCGTATTGCGGGTTGTGAGCGGGTACAGGCTTTCTGTCTCCTGATTGCAGTAAAATCAGGGGGATCAGACCACAGCTCATAAAAAAAGGCGCAATAGGCGGACTGGCATGTACATCGCTGAGAAAACCATATAAATCTGCGATCACCAGATGCGGTTTCCACTGCGAAATATGTTCTTTTGCCAGTAAGAGGTTATTGATTCCTGATACCAGAAACGACGAATTAAACCTACCAGAATGATTAAGCAAGGCCTCGACCCCTGTACGGGTAAAGTGGCACCGGTCAATCACTAAAATTTTATGCATAAACTTTTCGTATTCAGAAGTGGGAAAAACGGCTTCCTGACTTCAGAAAGCCATTTATCATAGATAAGACCAATGGCAGCCAAATGCGGGAACTACGCTGCTATTTGTGCTCAATTCTTGCTTTAAGCAGGCAATGGATAAAAATGTTGAAATTCATTTTCTTTCGGGCAAAAATGCTTTTTCATACTTCAGCGTTGTAGGACGACCTGCAAACGCTTCTCTCACCGGGGACGGCCCCATTGTTATTCTGGAGCCTGATATGTCCTGGATCGTTTTATTGATTGCTGGCCTGCTTGAAGTCGTATGGGCAATTGGCCTGAAATATACCCACGGTTTTACCCGTCTGACACCGAGCATTATTACCATTGTGGCCATGATCGTCAGTATCGCCATGCTTTCCTGGGCGATGCGAACGTTGCCCGTTGGAACAGCTTATGCGGTCTGGACCGGTATTGGTGCGGTAGGGGCGGCCATTACCGGTATCCTGCTGCTGGGGGAATCCGCCAGTCCGGCACGTTTGCTGAGTCTGGGTCTGATTGTCGCCGGAATTATTGGTCTGAAGCTCAGTACCCACTAAGCGCCAGGCTGTTTTACCCAAATTAGCTTGTTCACTTCAAACCCTTCCCGGGCCGCGACTGCCAGCATTTGCTGTTTCATCTCGTCTGAAATAGTGGGGGTACGTGAGAGGATCCACAGGTAGTCGCGATCCGGGCCACAAACCAGCGCGTGGCGATACTCCCGATCGAGAGCAATCACGTTATACCCACCGTAGAATGGACCGAAGAACGACACCTTCAGCGCCGCTCGCGTAGGATCACCAGTGAAATAAGCCTTGCCTTCCGTTTTTTGCCACATGCTTCTGTCGGGGTTGTAGCCTTTGTTGATGACGTTGATACCACCATCATCACGTAGGCTGTAGGTGGCCGTGACTTTATCCAGTCCTCGTTCGAAGCGATGATCGAAGCGCGCGATTTCGTACCAGGTTCCGAGATAGCGTTTAGCATCAAAGTTATTGACAACGGTCACGCCTGCTGGTGGCGTAGGGGAGCTGCAAGCGACAACCAGAAATGCAGCCGTAACGGCAGCAACTACAGGCAGCAAGCGCATAGGATTTTCCTTTTAAGGTTTTTCCTAAGTGTAGAACCTGGCGGGGAATTAAGGGAAGAGAGAGCGAAAAAACGCCCTCTTACCGGATGATAAGAGGGCGGAGCGATTAGATGGTCAGAATACCAATCGCCGTTACAACGGTCAGGATCGCAGCCAGACCGTAGAATACCCACTTGCCAGCCGGCACGTGGATTTTCAGGTCATGCATCGCGTGGTGCATACGGTGTAAACCACACCACAGCGGCAGAACGATCATCAGGAACAGGAACGCACGTCCGATGAAGCTCTGAGCAAATGCCAGTACGCGTTCATAGCTGAAAGCATCAGGAACAAAGCCCAGCGGCAGCATAATGCCTACCAACAGGATCATCACCGGCGCAATGATAGCGCTCCACATACCGCCTGCACCAAACAGGCCCCAGAATACGGGTTCGTCAGAGCGTTTTGGATTTGGATTAATCATTCCGGACTCCTTACCAGAACAGGGCAACAAACAGTATTACTACTGTCGCAACCACAGTAACTGCCCAGAGACCTTTGATGATCGGCTCTGGCCCCATTTTTTCGTCTTTTACGATGATGTTGGCAGCTTTTGGCGCCAGCTCAAACCAGGTTTTGGTATGCAGCAGCGCTGCAGCCAGGGCGATAATATTAAGAATTACCACCACCGGGTTTTGTAAAAAGGCGACAAAACCCATCCAGGACTCTGCACCATGCTTGAGTGCAAACAGGCCGATAATCAGTTCAATGCTGAACCAGACTGCCGGAACTGCCGTGCCTTCACGCAGCATGTAAAAACGATAAAATGGCAGTTTTTTCCACCAAGTGGACGTCATTGGCCGCACATAGGCTTTGCGTTTAGTCGTCATCGTGCACTCCTTAGCGTGGTTTCAGGGTAGCGATAAGAAAGTCTTTTGAACTTTCAACTTTACCCTGCTGAATGGCCGCAGCCGGATCGACGTGTTTCGGGCAGACTTCGGAGCAGTAGCCCACGAAAGTACAGGACCAGACGCCGTTCGGGCTGTTCAACTGAGCCATACGCTCCTTCTTACCGTGGTCGCGGCTATCTTCGTTATAACGATGCGCCAGGGTGATTGCAGCCGGTCCAATGAACTCTGGGTTCAGGCCGAACTGCGGGCACGCGGCATAGCACAGACCACAGTTGATGCAACCGGAGAACTGATGATACTTCGCCATTTGCGCCGGAGTCTGGGTGTTTGGACCCTGATCCGGAGTACGCGGGTTACCAATGATGTACGGCTTGATCGCTTCCAGGCTTTCGATAAAGTGCGTCATATCGACGACCAGATCGCGTTCGATCGGGAAGTTGCCCAGCGCTTCAACCTTCATACCGTTGGTGTATTCACGCAGGAAGGTTTTGCACGCCAGTTTAGGCACGTTGTTGACCATCATGCCGCAGGAACCGCAGATTGCCATACGGCAGGACCAGCGGTAGCTCAGGTCCGGTGCCAGGTTATCTTTGATGTAACCCAACGCATCCAGTAGAGATGTGGTTTCATCATAAGGAACTTCATAGAAAGCACTGTGCGGCGCGGTATCGGTTTCCGGGTTATAGCGCACCACCTCAACTTTCAGGTTTTTCATCTCAGCCATTCGCCTTCTCCTTCTTATCGGCTGCTTCCGCTTCGCCACCGTACATACGTTTAGCTGGCGGCAGAGTGGTGATTTTCACGTCGCTGTATTCCAGGCGAGTTGTGCCGTCAGCATCACGGAAGGCGAGAGTGTGTTTGAGGAAGTTAACGTCATCACGCTCGGTGCAGCCTTCATCCAGACGCTGGTGCGCGCCGCGGGATTCTTTACGTGCCAGCGCAGAGTGCGCCATACATTCAGCAACGTTCAGACCATGACCCAGTTCGATGGTGTACAGCAAGTCGGTGTTGAAGACGCTGGAGGTATCGGTGATACGTACGCGCTTGAAACGTTCCTGCAGTTCGGCCAGTTTATCAACGGTTTTCTGCATGAGTTCCGGCGTACGGTAGATACCGCAACCTTCTTCCATGGACAGACCCATTTCGTCGCGGATTTTGGACCAGTTTTCGTTACCTTCCTGGTTCACCAGATCTTTCAGACGTTTTTCAACGCCAGCAACCTGTGCGTCGAGTGCGGCACCGTTTGCTGCGCCTACCGTTGCAGCGCGTTCTGCTGCACGTTCACCCGCCATGCGGCCAAAGACCACCAGTTCTGCCAGAGAGTTAGAACCCAGACGGTTAGCGCCATGCAGACCAACAGAGGAACATTCACCAACGGCGAACAGACCTTTAATGCGGGTTTCACAGTGCTGATCGGTTTCGATACCGCCCATGGTGTAGTGCGCGGTCGGACGTACCGGGATCGGTTCTTTAACCGGATCGACACCCACGTAGGCTTTCGCCAGTTCGCAGATGAACGGTAAGCGCTCGAGCAGTTTTTTCTCACCGAGGTGACGCAGGTCGAGGTAAACCACATCGCCACGCGGGGTGGAAATGGTGTTGCCTTTACGCCATTCGTGCCAGAAGGCCTGAGAAACTTTGTCGCGCGGACCCAGTTCCATGTATTTGTTCTTCGGCTCGCCCAGTGGGGTTTCCGGACCCATGCCGTAGTCCTGCAGATAGCGATAGCCATCTTTGTTGACCAGAATACCGCCTTCACCGCGGCAGCCTTCGGTCATCAGGATACCGGAGCCTGGCAGACCAGTCGGGTGATACTGAACGAATTCCATATCACGCAGCGGAACGCCGTGGCTCAGTGCCATGCCCATACCGTCGCCGGTAACGATGCCGCCGTTGGTGTTGTAACGGTACACACGGCCAGCGCCGCCTGTTGCCATGACAACCGCATTAGCACGGATTTGCATCAGCGTGCCTTCCATCATGTTCATCGCAACCAGGCCGCGAGCCTGACCGTCATCAACCAGGATGTCCAGGACGAAGTGTTCGTCGAAACGCTGAATTTGCGGGAACTGCAAAGACGTTTGGAACAGCGTATGCAGCATGTGGAAGCCGGTCTTATCCGCGGCAAACCAGGTGCGCTCAATTTTCATACCGCCGAAGCGACGTACGTTGACGCTACCGTCTTCACGACGGCTCCATGGGCAACCCCATTGTTCCAGTTGCGTCATTTCAGTTGGGCAGTGGTGGACAAAGTAATCCACGACATCCTGCTCACACAGCCAGTCTCCGCCAGCTACCGTATCGTGAAAATGGTAGTCAAAGCTGTCATGATCCTGCGCGACAGCAGCAGAGCCGCCTTCGGCAGCAACGGTATGGCTGCGCATTGGGTACACTTTTGAGATCAGTGCGATTTTAGCGTTGGGATTTGCTTGTGCGGCAGCAATTGCAGCACGTAATCCCGCGCCACCGGCGCCTATAATGGCAAGATCGGCTTGAAAGGTTTGCACGACATTCCTCCAGATTGTTGTTATTTCATCCCCGCCCGTAATCAGATGCTTCATCTGAGTCAAACGGGTTATGAACGCGTTTCCACTGCTCCTTTATAGGTACAATAGTATAGTCTCAGGGAGGAGCGGGAAATTTGACGTGTTCGATTTTTTTAGCGTATCACAGGGGGGAATTATCATTGATTTTGATTAATTTAATTACTAAACCACCCAATGTTGCTTTTTTTATCAACTTGTCCGTGTTTGTTATTCCCTCCCGAAATTTGTCTCGCTAACGCGTTACGAGTAGACTTCGTGCCCTTGTCTTAAATCGGAGAAACAACCATGAGCGAAACGGCAACCTGGCAGCCGAGCGCGTCCATCCCCAATCTGTTAAAACGTGCAGCAATTATAGCGGAAATCCGCCGCTTTTTTGCCGACCGTGGCGTGCTTGAGGTTGAGACACCTTGTATGAGTCAGGCGACGGTTACGGATATTCATCTGTTCCCGTTCGAAACGCGTTTCGTTGGCCCGGGTCATTCTCAGGGCATGAACCTCTATTTGATGACCAGCCCGGAATACCATATGAAGCGCCTGCTGGTTGCAGGGTGTGGTCCGGTCTACCAACTGTGTCGCAGTTTCCGTAACGAAGAGATGGGGCGTCACCATAACCCCGAGTTCACCATGCTCGAGTGGTACCGTCCTCATTATGATATGTACCGTCTGATGAATGAAGTGGATGATTTGCTCCAGCAAGTGCTGGACTGCTCTCCGGCGGAAAGCCTCTCTTATCAGCAAGCCTTCCAGCGTCATCTTGAAATCGACCCGCTGTCAGCGGATAAAACACAGTTGCGCGAAGCGGCGGCTAAGCTGGATCTCAGCAATATCGCGGACACCGAAGAAGACCGGGATACCTTGCTGCAACTGCTGTTTGCGATGGGCGTCGAACCGCACATTGGCAAAGATAAACCGACGTTTGTATATCATTTCCCGGCCAGCCAGGCGTCGTTGGCGCAAATCAGTACTGAAGACCACCGCGTGGCCGAACGTTTTGAGGTGTACTACAAAGGTATTGAGCTGGCGAATGGTTTCCATGAGTTGACCGATGCACGCGAGCAGCAGCAACGCTTCGAACAGGATAACCGCAAACGAGCCGCCCGTGGCTTACCGCAACAGCCTATCGATAACAATCTGCTTGAAGCGCTAAAAGTTGGGATGCCGGATTGCTCAGGCGTGGCGCTGGGCGTCGACCGTCTGGTTATGCTGGCACTGGGGGCCGATAGCCTCGCTGATGTTATCGCCTTTACCGTCGATCGTGCGTAATTCACGTCTCCGCATTGCAAAGTGGCGCATAGTCGTCACTTTGTAGCATCTTTTTTCATTTCCCCTCTAATAGCCACAATTTAACTCTGGAATTTTGTTAGCATTCAGGTATCAATCCTGTGTTGATTTTCTTATTGCTGATCTCTGCAAGGGGGCAGTATTCACCGGTGAGTGGTGTTTGATAAACACTCTCCAGAGTAAGGGATAGTTTAATGACCCAAACAATAAAAAAGATGAGCCTGACTGGTCTCATCCTGATGATATTTACGTCTGTTTTTGGATTTGCTAATAGCCCCTCGGCTTTCTATTTAATGGGATACAGTGCCATTCCATGGTATGTATTTTCTGCATTATTATTCTTTATCCCATTTGCCTTAATGATGGCTGAAATGGGGTCTGCCTATCGGAAAGAAGAGGGTGGGATCTATTCGTGGATGAATAATAGCGTCGGACCTCGTTATGCGTTTATCGGCACCTTTATGTGGTTCTCTTCCTACGTTATCTGGATGGTGAGCACCGCGGCGAAAGTCTGGGTGCCTTTTTCCACCTTTATATTCGGCGCGGATATGACGCAGACCTGGCGTATCGCCGGGTTTGAGCCCACGCAGGTCGTCGGACTGCTTGCTGTTGGCTGGATGGTGTTAGTGACTGGCGTAGCGTCACGGGGTATTAATAAGATTGCTCGCATTACGGCGGTTGGCGGAATTGCCGTCATGTGTCTTAATTTAGTTCTGTTGTTAGTGAGTGTCGCTATTTTGTTATTAACCGGTGGCCACTTTGCACAGGATATTAATTTTGTCTCTTCACCGAATCCGGGATATCAGTCCGGTCTGGCCATGCTGTCATTTGTGGTGTTTGCTATTTTTGCCTATGGCGGAATAGAAGCCGTGGGTGGACTGGTTGATAAAACAGAGAAACCTGAAAAGAACTTCGCGAAAGGCATTGTCTTCGCGGCGATTGTCATTTCAGTGGGTTATTCGCTGGCCATCTTTTTATGGGGCGTGAGTACCAACTGGCAGGATGTATTAAGTAATAGTTCAGTGAACTTGGGTAATATTACTTATATCCTGATGAAGAGTTTGGGGATGACTCTGGGCCATGCGCTGCATCTTTCACCTGAGGCGGCTATCACTACAGGCGTCTGGTTTGCGCGTATTACCGGCCTGTCTATGTTCCTTGCTTATACCGGGGCATTCTTCACGCTCAGCTACTCGCCGCTGAAAGCGATTATTCAGGGGACGCCAAAAGCACTGTGGCCTGCACCGATGACCAGACTGA
Organism: Citrobacter sp. TBCS-14; assembly: GCF_005280805.1. Taxonomy (NCBI): domain Bacteria; kingdom Pseudomonadati; phylum Pseudomonadota; class Gammaproteobacteria; order Enterobacterales; family Enterobacteriaceae; genus Citrobacter; species Citrobacter sp. TBCS-14. Next base: position 461,258 of record NZ_SZWM01000476.1, on the reverse strand, counting down.
ACGCTATGGGGATGCCGACGACGGCGATGTGGATGCAGTGTCTGCTGGTGAGCCTGTTTATTCTTCTGGTGTCGTTTGGCGGCGATACGGCCTCAGCGTTCTATAACAAGCTGACGCTGATGGCGAACGTCTCGATGACGCTGCCGTATCTGTTCCTCGCGCTGGCGTTCCCTTTCTTTAAATCTCGCGTCGGCCTGGAAAGACCGTTTGTGATATTTAAAACCCGAGCCGCAACGCTACTGGCCACGAGTGTTGTGGTGCTGGTAGTGACGTTCGCCAACGTGTTCACCATTATCCAGCCGGTGATTGAAGCTGGTGACTGGAACAGTGCGCTGTGGATGACCGGCGGGCCGATTTTCTTCTCGTTGTTAGCCATGGCGATTTACCAGAACTACAGCCGTCGTATGGCCAATGAGCCTGAATGGGCGGTTGAATAAACGACCTGCCTAATCCGGCCTACTAAAGAAGCATCTTCGTAGGCCGGATAAGGCGAAGCCGCCATCCGGCACCACTCACGTTTACAAGCTTCCCGCCGGGCGCTTACCTCTGCCCGCAGAACTTAACGTTCTCCCCGTTTGCTTTCCGCTGAGGCTCTCAAGACGCATCTGGAACGGTGGGAATGGCATATCAATACCGTGCTCACGGAAGCCCGCCAGAATCAGCTGGTGGATCTCGTGGCGCAATGGCATACGGTGTCCCATCTCTGCGGCATAGATACGCAGCTCAAAGATCTGAATCCCCTGCTGAAGGTCAACCAGGAAGACTTCCGGCGCCGGTGTGTCGATAACCAGTGAGCAGCGCTGGGCGGCAGTGAGCAGGATTTGCGTGACCTCCTCGCTGTTGGCTTCTGACGGTGCAGGAATGGTCAATACCACACGAGTCACTGAGTCGGATAACGACCAGTTGATAAACTGCTCGGTGATAAACGCCTTGTTGGGCACGATGATCTCTTTACGATCCCAGTCGCTGATGGTGGTCGCGCGGGTGTTAATCTTGGTCACGCTGCCGGTGAGGTCGCGAATGGTCACCGTGTCGCCAATACGAATTGGTTTTTCAAACAGGATGATCAGGCCGGATATAAAGTTGGCGAAGATCTCTTGCAAACCAAAGCCCAAACCAACACCGAGAGCAGCAACCAGCCACTGCAGTTTCGACCACTCAATACCAATCATTGAGAAGCCCACCAGGCCACCAATTAGCATCAGTAGATACTTGGTTATAGTGGTGATGGCGTAACCGGTACCTGGTGTTAAATCCAGGTGCTGCAACAGCGCCAGTTCCAGCAGTGCAGGCAGGTTACGCACCAGCTGGGTGGTGATGATAAACACCAGAATGGCAATAAGCACTGCGCCCAGCGTAATCGGCTCTAAGCTTTCTACGCCCTGCACCGTGGACGTCACATCCCATAGAGAGATATTTTCCAGGAAGCCGAACGCGGAATGAATTTCTGACCACAGCACGATGACTGAAAGCAGGGCGATGAGCATCAGGATAGACCGCACCAGGCGCAGCGACTGTGCGCTTATCGCGTCCAGATCGACTTCGCTTTCATCGATATCTATCGCTCCTTCCAGGCTGGTGGAGTGCGCGGGTTCTTCTTCACCACGTGCACGCTGCGCCAGCATTTCTGCGCGTCGGTGTTTGGCGCGGTCAAAAGCCAGACGACGGCGCTGGATAAGCATCCAGCGGCGGATGACGTGATAAACCACCAGCAACAAGAACCATATAGCAACAGACGTCTCCAGGCGGGCCAGCAGCGCCTGTGCTGTGGCCAGGTAACCTACCGCGGCCGCAAGAATGGCAACTAACGGGGCACCCATTAGCATATTCCACAGCATGCTGTTGACCATGTTGTCGCCGTTGCCCTCTTTGTCGAGGTACAGCGGGATCCCGGCGCGTTTGAGGCTCAGAGTGACGATGGCCAGTGCGCCACAAATCAACATAAAGCACAGGCGTCCTAATGAAGCGGAGAATTCCCGGTCATTGAGATTATCAAACATGATCACCGCCATGATCAGCGGAACAATCAGTCCGATGCTCATCAGGTAATAGTGCATAGCTTTAGCGACGCGGTTGCGCGGCCAGCCAAAGTGCGCGATGAACAGACCATTCGGCCGCGCAAAGGTAGCGCAAATCATCACCGCCCACAGCATAGGCACCGTGGCGGTCACACCATCGCCGATGGCGACGGCCAGCGGATAGGGCCAGGCTTCTTGCAGGCCGTAACCCAGCGTCGCCCACAGCACCGGCAGCGGCGAGGCAACGAGAATTGACCAGAATACCGTTCGTATCGTCAGCCAGAAGTGATCCTGGGTGACTTTACCGACCCGCGCAGACGATCGCTCAAGAAAGCGGGTGAAGTGCTTACGCGAATAGAGGCTAAACCCTACCAGCACCAGCGCGGCGAACAACGGCAGCAGCGTGGCCTTACTGGTGAGCATCATGACGCTGGCTTTACCAAGCTGATTAAACGTATCTAATGAGATTAGACGACGCAGATCCTGAACCAAATCGACCGGCCAGGAGAGTGAAATCGGGCTGACGTCAGAGGTCCAGAACAGATAGCGGTGCGTGGCTTCGTTAACCTCTTTCAGCGCATCTTCCAACTGACTATTGGAGACTTTCAGCTTGGTTAACTCGAGTATCAGCGTATCGCCGCCCTGTAGCAGGGAATTCAACAGCTCACGCTGGGTACGCAGTTGGGCATTGAGAATACGGGTCTGCTCTGCGGTAAGCGGCTGTCCATCCGCTTGATGGATCTGGCGTAGCTGCGGCTGTTTGTTGAGGAGGTCTTCATAGCGCATGCGATGTACGCGCAGCTGCGCCATTTCGGTATCGAGCTGTTGCGGCTTAGGCATTTCAGGTAGACGGGAAACCTGCGCGCGAAGAGCTTCACCCAGCATATTCGACGCCCCCAGCCACTGTGACTGCTCGCGCAGCGTGTTCAATGCCTGACGTACCTGCAACGTTTGACCGGTGGCCTGACGCTGCTGAGACGCCACCAGGTCCATACGTTGTGCCTGTTGGTTTAACGCCTGTGACAGTTCGCGGTTGACCTTGAACTGATCGACAATGCCTTCCGGCAGTCCTGCACTGTTTTCTGCCAGCAGTTCGGTGCTTTCCAACGCCCGCTCCGCTTCACGCTGCCGCTGGCTATTGAGCTGATTTCGTAATGCCTGCAGGTAAGCGTCGAGCTGCTGGCTCTGTTTTTCGGCCAGTTCTGAGCGCATACGCGCCAGTTCCTGACGATTGTTGGCGGAAAGTTGTGCCAGCTCCAGCTCATCGACCAGCGCTTTGAGTCTGGCGGATTCAGCTTGCAACGACTGATTGAGCGGCGTATTGCCGCTGGCTGCGCCAAGGCGTCGTTCAATTTCATTTAATTGACGGCGAGCATCGGTTTGCTGTTGAGGGAGCTGGTTTAATGAATCGGCGATTTCGCGGGCGCGATCCTGCTCCTGCTGGGCCTGACGGCTTTTTTCCAGCAACTGGCTGCTGACCTGCAGGATCTCCTGGTTTAAGGCGTCAGCCGAGAGGTCCGTGGGGATGCTGCGAGGTTCATCGCGCAGGTTGCTAAGCTGCGCGCGTAGCGTCGCGGACAGCTTGGGGAAGTTATCAATAACCTGCTGATACTGTTCGGCGCGCTCGAGAGAGCCTTTACGCTCTTCAAGGGCATTCAGCGCGGACTGGAGCGCCTCGACGGCTTCTGGCTGAGCGGGTTTTGCCGCTTTGGCCTGCTCCAGTTCCTGGGTGATTTGTTTGGTATCGGGGGCCGTCGCAGCGTACGCCCCCTGGCTGAGGCACCAGGCCATCAGAAAAGTGATAATCAGGCGCACAGCAGCGATTCCTATGTTTAACTTTCGTCTTTTTTGTCGTCAACCAGCGGGCTGGCAGCGTGTTCTGCTTCGATCTCGTCTTGCGCAAGCGGGGCGGGTTCGGCCTCTGGCGTCACGAACGTTTCGGTAGAGATTGCCATCGGTTGACCGATTTTGGTGACCGAAAGATCCTGCAACTGCTCGACCAGATTAACTTTGCCTGGCGCAAACAGGTTGATGACGGTTGAACCAAGCTTAAAGCGGCCCATTTCCTGGCCTTTCAGCAACGCCACTGAACCTTCACTTTCACCTTCAGGCCATGTCCAGCGCTTAATTACGCCTTCACGCGGTGGCGTGATGGTGCCAGCCCAGACAGTTTCGATGCTACCGACGATGGTTGCACCGACCAGAATTTGCACCATCGGGCCAAATTCAGTGTCAAACAGGCAAATAACACGTTCGTTACGCGCAAAAAGGTTGGGCACGTTTTGCGCGGTCAGAATGTTGACCGAGAAAAGATCGCCGGGCACGTACAGCATTTCCCGCAGAATACCGTTACACGGCATATGTACGCGGTGGTAATCACGCGGTGAGAGGTACGTCGTGACAAACGTTCCGTTACGGAACTTGTCCGCCATCTGGTAGTTACCTGCCAGCAGTGCTTCAAGGCTGTAGCTGTGCCCTTTGGCCTGCAACAGTTTGTCTTCTTCGATGTTCCCCAACTGGTTAATCACGCCGTCAGCTGGCATAACCAGAACATTCGGGTCGGTATTAATTGGGCGGGCATCGTCACGCAGTGGGCGCACGAAGAAGTCGTTAAAGGTGCGATAGCTGGCGGTATCCGGCTTCTGCGCCTCTGTCATATCGACCTTGTAATATTTCACGAACAGATCGATAACCAGTTTAGTTAGCCATCCTGCTCGTTTGCTTGCACCCCAACCCGCCAGGCGAGTGAGCCATAGTTTCGGCAGAATGTATTGTAGCGAAAGCTTAAATGAATTTAACAAGGTAGCCTCCAGGCCATAATTTGTTCCCGATCCGGCATGCGGGCCGGATCCTGAAAAAAGGGGGACGATTCTAGCGATGCTTAGCTTAGTTGTCAGTTGTCCGTATCAGAAAAGTTTTTACGCGTTTTTACCTGCGCCATGCTTTCAAGGATGCGGTGATAATTCTCAAACCGAGTTTCGGCGATAGCCCCTTTCTCTACTGCTTCACGGATAGCGCAGCCTGGATCCGTATCATGCTTACAGTCGCGGTATTTGCAATGACCTAAGAAGTCATGGAATTCGACAAACCCGTGGGTGATTTGTTCCGGCTCAAGATGCCACAACCCAAACTCACGTACGCCGGGGGAGTCAATGACGTCACCGCCGTGCGGGAAGTGGTACAAGCGAGAGGCCGTGGTGGTGTGTTGCCCAAGACCGGAGTTATCGGAGACATCGTTGGTCAGGATCTCTTTCTGCAGGCCGAGCAGGTTGTTGAGCAGGCTGGATTTGCCCACGCCTGATTGACCAGCAAAAATGCTGATGCGATCGGTCAGCGCTTCCTCAAGCGGCTGCAGGCCGTCTTTTTTATGGCTGGAGACCATCAACACGCGATAGCCAATATTGCGATAGATATCCATCTGCTCATTCACGAAGACCATGCCTTCATCGTCGAGCAGATCGATTTTGTTGAGTACGATAATGGGCTCAACCTGCAACGTTTCGCAGGCAACCAGATATCGGTCGATAATATTGAGTGACAGCTCGGGTAAGATGGCTGAGACAATGACGATTTGGTCGATGTTGGCCGCAATGGGTTTTACACCGTCATAAAAGTCCGGACGCGTTAGCACCGAGGTACGTTCATGTACCGCTTCAACGATCCCTTTAACGTTCACGCCTTCGGCTGCGGCCTTACCTGGACGCCAGACTACACGATCGCCGGTTACCAGCGAACGAATTGTGCGACGGATGTTGCAACGGTGGACATCGCCGTCGGCAGACTCCACGTCGGCATGCATGCCAAAGCGGCTGATAACAATACCTTCAGCGGTCTCGCCAAACAGGTTGTCGTCGTAGTCGGGCTTCTCCGTGGACGTTTTAAGACGACGCTGGTGATTGGCGTTCACGCGGCGCTGTTGGCCTTTGGAGAGTTTATTTTTACTCAATCGTACTGACTCCTGGTCGCCCATGATGGGCAAAACATTTATGATACACGCAATTTTAGATGAATATAGTCACACTGAATGTGACGTCTGAAGGGTGGAAAATAGCATGAATGGCAATGAAAACAACCTGATTTGGATCGATCTGGAGATGACAGGTCTGGATCCCGAGCGCGATCGCATTATTGAGATCGCGACGCTGGTGACTGACGCCAATCTGAATATTCTGGCTGAAGGACCGACGATTGCCGTCCACCAGTCCGACGCGCAGCTGGCGCTAATGGATGACTGGAACGTGCGTACGCATACCGGAAGTGGTCTGGTGGAGCGCGTGAAGGCGAGCACCATGGGCGATCGTGAAGCGGAGCTGGCGACGCTGGCATTTTTAAAAGAGTGGGTTCCGGCAGGGAAATCCCCGATTTGTGGCAACAGCATCGGCCAGGATCGTCGTTTCCTGTTCAAATACATGCCGGAACTGGAAGCGTATTTCCATTATCGCTATCTGGACGTTAGCACGTTGAAAGAGCTGGCCCGTCGCTGGAAGCCGGAGATCCTCGATGGCTTCACGAAGCAGGGGACACACCAGGCGATGGACGACATTCGTGAGTCCGTCGCTGAGCTGGCTTACTACCGTGAGCATTTTATTAAGCTTTGATTTTGTTCTCCGGTGGCTTGCGTCACCGGCTTTTTGACGCTAAATTGTCCAGCTTGATTGTAAAGTAATCACTTGAACGAGTTTTCAAAAAAATCGTATTCAAGGGGGTTGCAGCTAAACGAATTTCTCGTATAATGCGCCTCCCGTAACGACAGAGATTTACGCGTTACGACAGCAACAAAAGCAGTACAGATTTGCGGGAATAGCTCAGTTGGTAGAGCACGACCTTGCCAAGGTCGGGGTCGCGAGTTCGAGTCTCGTTTCCCGCTCCAAAATTTGAAAAGTGCTTTCTAAGCACAGACCACCAATCGCAGGATTTCGAATTGCGACAAGGCGGCAACTGAATGAATCCTTGGGAACTTACTTGAGTAAGTGACTAAGGTGAATGAAGGCAGCCAACGCAGTAGCGTTTCGAAAGACGAAGATTAAGCGGGAATAGCTCAGTTGGTAGAGCACGACCTTGCCAAGGTCGGGGTCGCGAGTTCGAGTCTCGTTTCCCGCTCCAAAATTTGAAAAGTGCTTTCTAAGCACAGACCACCAATCGCAGGATTTCGAATTGCGACAAGGCGGCAACTGAATGAATCCTTGGGAACTTACTTGAGTAAGTGACTAAGGTGAATGAAGGCAGCCAACGCAGTAGCGTTTCGAAAGACGAAGATTAAGCGGGAATAGCTCAGTTGGTAGAGCACGACCTTGCCAAGGTCGGGGTCGCGAGTTCGAGTCTCGTTTCCCGCTCCAAAATTTGAAAAGTGCTTTCTAAGCACAGACCACCAATCGCAGGATTTCGAATTGCGACAAGGCGGCAACTGAATGAATCCTTGGGAACTTACTTGAGTAAGTGACTAAGGTGAATGAAGGCAGCCAACGCAGTAGCGTTTCGAAAGACGAAGATTAAGCGGGAATAGCTCAGTTGGTAGAGCACGACCTTGCCAAGGTCGGGGTCGCGAGTTCGAGTCTCGTTTCCCGCTCCAAAATTTGAAAAGTATCGCAAGATACGCACCACCCAAGCGGGAATAGCTCAGTTGGTAGAGCACGACCTTGCCAAGGTCGGGGTCGCGAGTTCGAGTCTCGTTTCCCGCTCCAAATTCTTATCTCAATAAACATATCCACAACGAATAATCGCGTTGGGGCTGTTTTCTTTTGTCTTTGACATACTCTTGTAAACAGACTTATCCACAGGTCAGAGTAATATTCCTGGAATGCAAAAAACTTCGCTTGGTGAATAGTATCTTTATAACCATTTGAATTTAATGAATTAATTATCATTTCAAATTGTTAATGTGATCACTTGACGATTTTTTCCTTCTTGAATATCAATGTGTTTTTATTTTTATGCACAAGCTGTGGATGACTTAAGCATCACGCGGCAGACCTTTTTCAATCACCCTGACCAGCCGCTGTTTCTTCGGTAACTGCACTTCAACCACGCAGGCATTTCTTTTCTCAATCTGCTGCGCAATCGCCCATTCTATGTGCTCGTCGAGAAGTGGGTGCTCACCTCTGCGATTTTCCAGCGCATTTATTACGGTTTCATCCCACGGGGCATTTCCCAGCGCGACGGCGATATTTCGCAACCAACGCAAGTGTCCGATGCGACGAATAGCCGAACCTTCCGTCACTTTTAAAAACCACGCTTCGCTCCAGCCAAACAGCTCAATCAGTTCCGGGGCATGCAGTTGTTTTCTTGGGCTAAAGTCATCTTCTACAGTGAGCTGCGAATAGCGATTCCAGGGGCAAATGAGCTGGCAGTCATCGCAGCCATAGATTCGGTTGCCCAACAGTGGGCGAAACTCTTCCGGGATAGCGCCTTCTAGTTCGATCGTGAGATAGGAAATACAGCGGCGGGCATCAACGGTGTAGGGTTCAACGATGGCGCCCGTGGGGCAAATGGTCATACAGGCCACGCATTTGCCGCAGGCTTCTTCTACAGGCTGATCCACAGGAAGCGGTAAATCGATCAGCAGTTCACCAAGGAAGAAAAATGACCCGGCTTCACGGCTAAGAATTAGTGAGTGCTTACCAACCCAGCCAAGTCCGGCTTTTTCCGCCAGCGGACGCTCCAGAATGGGCGCAGAATCGACAAAAGGTCTAAAATTCAGCGAAACGCAATGCTGCTGGATCAACTCTCCCAGCTTTTTTAAACGGTTACGCAGCAGCTTATGGTAGTCACGGCCCAGTGCATAACGGCTGATGTAGCCCAGCGACGGATTTTTTAGCGTGCTGGCAAACGCGGCGTTAGCGGGGAGATAATTCATCCGTACGCTGATGACGCGTAAAGTTCCGGGTAATAACTCGTGGGGGCGGGCGCGCATCATACCGTGACGGGCCATCCAGTCCATTTCGCCATGGTATTGTTTATCCAGCCAGGCCTGCAGTTTGGGTTCGGCTTCGCTAAGGTCTGTATCGGCAATACCGACCTGCTGAAAGCCAAGTTCCAGCCCCCACTGCTTAATTTTTTGTGCTAACTGATTGAGATCGAGGGGCTCTGACATGACGGACCATACAATGAAGAAAAACCCCGCAAGTATACCACACTCCATCTGGCACGCCGATGACATCAAACGGATGGAGCATGAGGCGGCAGACAGCCTTGGGCTGACGCTGTATGAGCTGATGCAACGTGCGGGAGAGGCGGCGTTCCAGGTTGCTCGCAATGCATATCCTGCCGCTCGGCACTGGCTGGTGCTCTGTGGCCACGGTAATAACGGCGGCGACGGCTATGTCGTGGCGAGACTTGCCAAAGCCGCGGGGATTCACGTCACGCTATTAGCGCAAGAAAGCGACAAACCGCTCCCACAGGAGGCAGAACATGCTCGTCATGCTTGGCTGAACGCAGGTGGCGTTATCCACGCCCCGGATATTATCTGGCCGCAAGAGGTGGATGTGATTATCGATGCGCTGCTCGGCACCGGCTTAAAACATGCACCTCGCGACCCACTGGCGACATTAATCAAACAGGCGAATGCGCATTCTGCTCCCACAGTGGCTATTGATATTCCTTCCGGTCTGCTGGCGCAGACGGGGGGAACGCCCGGAGCGGTGATTCATGCTACCCATACCGTTACCTTTATTGCATTGAAGCCCGGTCTGATCACGGGCAAAGCGCGTGATGTCACAGGGCGTATCCATTTTAACGCGCTCGGGCTGGATGCCTGGCTGGCGGGGCAGGACGCGCACATTCAGCGCGTTGATGCCTCACAGCTTAGATGCTGGCTGACACCACGCCGCGCAACATCGCACAAAGGTGACCATGGTCGACTGGCGATCATCGGGGGTGACTATGGCACAGCAGGCGCCATACGCATGGCCGGTGAAGCGGCGCTTCGCGCTGGTGCCGGATTGGTTAAGGTGCTCACGCGCAGTGAAAATATTGCACCGATCCTGACCGCCCGTCCGGAACTGATGGTCGATGAGTTGACGCCTCGCGCGGTGGAGGAAAGTCTGGTGTGGGCGGATGTCGTGGTCATCGGTCCCGGGCTTGGGCAGCAAGAGTGGGGAAAAAAAGCACTGCAAAAAGTTGAGAACTTTCGCAAACCGATGCTGTGGGATGCCGATGCGCTTAACCTGCTGGCAATCAATCCCGATAAACGTCACAATCGCGTGATCACGCCGCATCCGGGCGAGGCTGCGCGACTGTTGGGCTGTTCCATTACAGAAATTGAAGACGATCGCTTACTTTCTGCACAACGTCTGGTAAAACGGTACGGGGGTGTGGTGGTACTGAAAGGCGCGGGTACGGTAGTGGCCTCGGAGCACAATGCATTAGCCGTTATCGATGCCGGTAACGCAGGAATGGCCAGCGGCGGTATGGGTGATGTCCTTTCCGGAATCATTGGCGCATTGCTCGGACAGAAGCTTACCCCGTATGATGCTGCGTGTGCGGGATGTGTGGCGCACGGCGCGGCAGCGGATGTGCTGGCGGCGCGATTTGGTACGCGCGGCATGCTGGCGACAGATCTCTTTACCACGCTACAGCGTATTGTTAACCCTGATGTGATTGACGTTTATCATGATGAATAGAGTAATTCCGCTACCGGATGAACAGGCGACGTTAGACCTGGGACTGCGGGTCGCGAAGGCCTGTGACGGCGCAACGGTTATTTATTTGTACGGCGATTTAGGTGCGGGTAAAACCACCTTCAGCCGGGGATTCCTGCAGGCGCTAGGTCATAAAGGCAATGTAAAAAGCCCCACCTATACGCTGGTCGAACCCTATTCGCTTGAAAATTTAATGGTATATCACTTCGATCTGTACCGACTTGCGGACCCCGAGGAGCTCGAATTTATGGGGATCCGTGATTATTTTGCCAATGATGCAATTTGCCTGGTGGAATGGCCACAACAAGGTAAAGGTGTGCTCCCGGACCCGGACGTCGAAATACACATCGAATACCAGGCGCAAGGTCGAGAGGCGCGCGTAAGTGCCGTCTCCTCATCGGGTAATTTATTGCTGGCGCGTTTAGCCGAATAACCTTAAAGGGTGGCGGGATGATTTATCGCATCAGAAATTGGCTGATGGCAACCCTGGTCCTGCTGTGCGCGCAGGCAGGGGCCGCCAGCCTTTCCGATCTTCAGGTTTCTAACGGCGAACAGCAGGCGCGGATTACGCTCAGTTTTATTGGCGAGCCTGAATATGCTGTTTCGCAGGACGGGAAGCGCACCGTTGCGCTGGATATTAAACAAACCGGCGTGATTCAGGGACTGCCGCTGCTGTTTAGCGGTAATAACCTGGTTAAGGCCATCCGTGCGGGTACACCGAACGATCCACAGTCTTTGCGACTGGTTGTCGATTTAACCGAGAACGGAAAAGCCGCCGCTGTAAAACGGCAAAACGGCGGTAACTATACCGTGGTGTTTACCATCAATGCTGATGCACCTCCGCCGCCACCGCCACCTCCTGTGGTGGTGAAGCGCGTTGAAGCACCCGTTGTCGCTCCGCGTCCGTCAGAACCTGCGCGTAACCCGTTTAAAACGGAAAATAATCGCACGACAGCCGTCATCAACAGTAATACGGCCACGCGGCCTGCCGCTCGGGCGGTGAGCAACAATAATGGCGATAAAGTGGTCATTGCGATTGATGCCGGGCACGGTGGACAAGATCCTGGCGCGATTGGTCCTGGCGGCACGCGTGAGAAAAACGTCACCATCGCCGTCGCGCGTAAGCTGCGCAGTCTGCTCAATGACGATCCGATGTTTAAGGGCGTACTCACTCGTGACGGCGATTACTTCATCTCGGTGATGGGCCGTTCTGACGTGGCGCGTAAACAAAATGCCAACTTCCTGGTCTCCATTCATGCTGATGCGGCACCCAACCGGGATGCCACGGGTGCTTCCGTTTGGGTGTTGTCAAACCGTCGAGCCAACACTGAAATGGCTGGCTGGAACAGCACGAGAAGCAATCGGAGCTGTTGGGTGGCGCGGGTGATGTGCTGGCCAACAGTCAGTCCGACCCGTATTTGAGTCAGGCGGTGCTGGACCTGCAGTTCGGTCATTCACAGCGTGTAGGGTATGATGTGGCAACCAGTATGATCGGCCAGCTGGAGCGCATTGGTTCGATGCATAAGCGTCGTCCGGAGCACGCCAGTCTTGGCGTATTGCGTTCGCCGGATATCCCGTCTGTGCTGGTTGAAACCGGCTTTATCAGTAACAACAGCGAAGAACGATTGTTGGCGAGCGATGATTATCAGCAGCAGCTGGCCGAGGCGATTTACAAAGGATTGCGTAATTACTTCCAGTCGCATCCGATGCAAACCGGGCCACAGGGCGCACCGGCGCAAACTGCCAGTGCCATTTCGCCGGGCGACACGTTAACCAATTAAGGATTAGCCATGCCGATTCAGGTTCTACCGCCACAGCTGGCGAACCAAATTGCCGCAGGTGAAGTGGTAGAACGGCCTGCGTCAGTGGTTAAAGAACTGCTAGAAAACAGTATCGATGCGGGTGCAACGCGCATTGATATTGATATCGAACGTGGTGGCGCCAAGCTGATCCGTATTCGTGACAACGGCTGTGGCATTAAAAAAGACGAGCTGGCGCTTGCGCTGGCGCGTCATGCGACCAGTAAAATTGCCTCCCTTGACGATCTCGAAGCTATTGTTAGCCTCGGATTTCGCGGGGAAGCGCTGGCCAGCATCAGCTCGGTCTCTCGTTTAACCCTGACGTCACGTACGCAAGAACAATCCGAAGCCTGGCAGGCCTATGCCGAAGGGCGCGATATGGATGTGACGATTAAACCTGCCGCACATCCGGTGGGCACCACGCTGGAAGTGTTGGATCTGTTCTACAACACGCCAGCACGGCGTAAGTTCATGCGCACCGAGAAAACCGAATTTAACCATATCGACGAGATAATCCGCCGCATTGCGCTGGCGCGTTTTGATGTGACCATAAATTTGTCGCACAACGGTAAAATGGTGCGTCAGTACCGCGCAGTCGCCGCCGATGGACAGAAAGAGCGTCGTCTGGGCGCGATTTGCGGCACGCCGTTTCTGGAGCATGCGCTGGCGATTGAGTGGCAGCATGGAGATTTAACGCTGCGTGGCTGGGTCGCTGACCCGAATCACACCACGACGGCGCTGGCCGAAATACAGTACTGCTATGTGAATGGCCGTATGATGCGCGATCGGCTGATCAACCATGCTATCCGTCAGGCCTGTGAAGACAAACTTGGGGCCGATCAACAGCCAGCGTTTGTCCTGTACCTGGAAATCGACCCGCATCAGGTGGACGTTAACGTGCATCCAGCCAAGCATGAAGTCCGTTTCCATCAGTCCCGGCTGGTGCATGACTTTATCTATCAGGGGGTGTTGAGCGTATTGCAACAGCAGCTTGAAACGTCGCTGCCGTTGGCCGATGACGACACGCCTGCGCCAAGGCATATCCCGGAGAACCGGGTTGCGGCTGGACGAAACCACTTTGCCGAACCTGCCCCCGCGCGTGAACCGGCTACGCCGCGTTATTCCGTATCGGCAGGCGGTGGTGGTGGTGGTGGTGGTGGCCGTCAGGCGAGTGCCAGTTGGCCACATGCTCAGCCTGGGTATCAAAAGCAGCAGGGGGAAGTTTATCAGCAACTGCTGCAGACACCTGCGCCAACGCATAAAACCACGATGCCTGAAACACCCGCGGCACCGCTTACCGGAAATAGCCAAAGTTTTGGTCGTGTATTGACGATCGTGGGGGCTGACTGTGCATTACTGGAATGTGACGGTCATATTCGCCTGCTGGCGTTGCCGGTGGCCGAGCGCTGGCTGCGTCAGGCGCAGTTAACGCCAGCGCAAGGACCCGTTTGCGCCCAGCCGTTACTGATCCCTTTGCGTTTGAAAGTGACCGATGATGAGAAGACGGCACTGGAAAAAGCACAGAGTCAGTTGGCTGAGTTGGGCATTGAATTTCAACTGGATGCGCAGCATGTGACCATCCGAGCGGTGCCTTTACCCTTACGCCAACAAAATTTACAAATCTTGATTCCTGAACTGATAGGCTACCTGGCGCTGCAGTCCGTATCCGAACCTGGCGATATTGCACAGTGGATTGCGCGAAACGTCACGAGTGAACATCCGCAGTGGAGCATGGCTCAGGCCATTACGCTGTTAACGGATGTTGAGCGGCTATGCCCACAATTAGTGAAGGCGCCGCCGGGTGGTCTGTTACAACCTGTTGACTTACATTCGGTAATGAACGCCCTGAAACATGAGTGATATCAGTAAGGCGAGCCTGCCAAAGGCACTATTTTTGATGGGGCCGACGGCCTCCGGTAAAACAGCATTAGCAATTGAATTGCGTAAAGTTTTGCCAGTAGAGTTGATAAGCGTTGATTCCGCCCTTATCTACAAGGGGATGGATATCGGTACAGCTAAGCCGGATGCTGAAGAGTTAAAGGCTGCGCCGCATCGATTGCTGGATATTCGCGACCCAGCACAGGCGTATTCTGCGGCGGATTTTCGTCGCGATGCGCTAGCGGAGATGGCCGATATCACCGCAGCGGGACGAATTCCGCTGTTAGTGGGTGGCACAATGTTATATTTCAAAGCCTTGCTGGAAGGGTTGTCGCCGTTACCGTCGGCGGACCCGGAGGTCAGAGCCAGCATTGAGCAGCAGGCGGCAGAGCGTGGATGGGATGCGTTACACCGACAGCTTCAGGAGATCGATCCGGTTGCTGCGGCGCGGATTCATCCAAATGATCCGCAAAGACTTTCCCGGGCACTGGAAGTTTTTTTCATTTCGGGTAAAACTTTAACGGAGCTGACGCAAACGTCAGGAGATGCTTTGCCGTATCAGGTGCATCAGTTTGCAATCGCCCCGGCGAGCCGTGAACTGCTCCATCAGCGAATTGAGCAGCGTTTTCATCAGATGTTAGCTTCAGGTTTTGAAGCAGAAGTCCGGGCGCTTTTTGCCCGAGGAGATTTGCATACGGATTTGCCTTCCATTCGTTGTGTTGGGTATCGCCAGATGTGGTCGTACATTGAAGGCGAAATTTCATACGATGAAATGGTTTATAGAGGTGTTTGCGCCACGAGGCAATTGGCGAAGCGGCAGGTAACCTGGTTACGTGGTTGGGAAGGGGTGCACTGGCTTGACAGTGAAAAGCCTGACCAGGCGCGAAACGAAGTATTACAGGTTGTTGGTGCTATCGCGAATTGAATGTGTACAATTGAAACGTATCGTGCGCAATTTTTCAGAATCGAAAGGTTCAAAGTACAAATAAGCATATAAGGAAAAGAGAGAATGGCTAAGGGGCAATCTTTACAAGATCCGTTCCTGAACGCATTGCGTCGGGAACGTGTTCCAGTTTCTATTTATTTGGTGAATGGTATTAAACTGCAAGGTCAAATCGAGTCTTTTGATCAGTTCGTGATCCTGTTGAAAAACACGGTCAGCCAGATGGTTTACAAGCACGCGATTTCTACTGTTGTCCCGTCTCGCCCGGTATCTCATCACAGCAATAATGCCACCGGCGGCACAGGTAGCAGTAACTACCATCATGGTAGCAGCGCGCAGGGTTCTTCTGCGCAACAGGACAGCGAAGAAACCGAATAAGGTTTTGGGCTGTTTTACACACGGGGAGCCAGAGATCCTGCGTTCCCCGTTGATATATATTAAGGGGTTGACGCTTGTTTGACCGTTATGATGCCGGTGAGCAGGCGGTACTGGTACACATCTATTTTTCGCAAGACAAAGATATGGAAGACCTCCAGGAGTTTGAATCTCTGGTTTCTTCCGCCGGTGTCGAAGCAATGCAGGTGATTACCGGGAGCCGTAAAGCACCGCACCCGAAGTTTTTTGTTGGTGAAGGTAAGGCAATCGAAATTGCGGAAGCCGTAAAAGCGACTGGCGCTGCGGTGGTGATTTTTGATCATGCTTTGAGCCCTGCCCAGGAACGTAACCTGGAACAGTTATGCCAGTGTCTTGTTATCGACAGGACCGGTCTCATTTTAGATATTTTTGCCCAGCGTGCGCGTACCCATGAAGGTAAGTTGCAGGTTGAGCTGGCGCAGTTGCGCCATATGGCTACGCGTCTGGTCCGTGGCTGGACCCACCTTGAAAGGCAAAAGGGCGGGATTGGTTTGCGCGGTCCGGGTGAAACCCAGCTCGAAACCGACCGTCGTTTGCTGCGTAATCGTATTTTGCAGATCCAGTCGCGCCTGCAAAAAGTTGAAAAGCAACGTGAGCAGGGGCGGCAGTCGCGCAAGAAAGCGGATGTCCCAACCGTATCACTGGTGGGATATACCAACGCCGGAAAATCCACCCTGTTCAACCAGATAACCGAAGCCCGGGTTTATGCAGCAGATCAACTGTTTGCGACCCTGGATCCGACGCTACGTCGTATCGACGTAGCGGACGTCGGCGAAACCGTGCTGGCGGATACCGTAGGGTTTATCCGTCATTTACCGCATGACCTGGTAGC
Source organism: Citrobacter sp. TBCS-14 (assembly GCF_005280805.1). NCBI lineage: Bacteria > Pseudomonadati > Pseudomonadota > Gammaproteobacteria > Enterobacterales > Enterobacteriaceae > Citrobacter > Citrobacter sp. TBCS-14. The sequence continues at coordinate 444,738 of NZ_SZWM01000476.1, read as the reverse complement.
GGCATTTAAAGCCACTTTACAGGAAACTCGTCAGGCGACATTGCTGCTGCACGTTATTGATGCGGCAGATTTTCGTGTGCAGGAAAACATTGAGGCCGTCGATACGGTACTCGAAGAGATCGATGCGCATGAGATCCCGACTCTGCTGGTAATGAATAAAATCGATATGCTGGACGATTTTGAACCGCGTATCGACAGAGATGAAGAAAATAAACCAATCCGCGTTTGGGTTTCAGCGCAAACCGGTATTGGCATACCACAGCTTTTTCAGGCTTTAACAGAGCGTCTTTCTGGTGAGGTTGCGCAGCATACGCTGCGTTTGCCGCCGCAGGAAGGGCGTCTGAGAAGCCGGTTTTACCAACTTCAGGCAATAGAAAGAGAGTGGATGGAGGAGGACGGCAGCGTAGGTCTGCAAGTACGTATGCCGATCGTTGACTGGCGTCGCCTCTGTAAACAAGAACCGGCACTGGAAGACTATGTTGTCTGACCTGTCGGATATGGCCTGAAGATTTTTTCGCCTCTATACCTCGTGGATTTTGTACGGTAGGAAGGCGGCAAGTCCCGGCATCCCCAAACGCATAGTCAACTATGTGACTGGGGGTGAAGGGCGTAGCCAACGCATCTGCAACGCAAAAGACGCAGGTATAGCATCGCATAACAAATATGGAGCACAAACATGGCGTGGAATCAGCCCGGTAATAACGGACAAGACCGCGACCCCTGGGGAAGCAGCAAACCTGGCGGCAACCCTGAGGGAAATGGAAACAAAGGTGGTCGCGAGCAGGGGCCTCCCGATCTTGATGATATCTTCCGCAAGCTGAGTAAAAAACTCGGTGGTCTGGGTGGCGGTAAAGGTACAGGCTCTGGTGGTGGCGGTAGTTCATCGCAAGGCCCGCGTCCGCAACTGGGCGGTCGAGTCTTTACTATTGCTGCTGCCGCTATTGTCATTATCTGGGCAGCCAGCGGTTTCTACACCATTAAAGAAGCGGAACGCGGCGTAGTGACACGCTTCGGTAAATTCAGCCATTTGGTTGAGCCGGGTCTGAACTGGAAACCGACATTTGTGGATACCGTTACGCCGGTAAACGTTGAAGCCGTGCGTGAACTGGCAGCCTCCGGTGTGATGCTGACTTCTGACGAAAACGTCGTGCGCGTTGAGATGAACGTGCAGTACCGCGTGACCGACCCGCAGAAATATCTGTTTAGCGTGACCAGTGCTGATGACAGCCTGCGTCAGGCAACCGACAGTGCACTGCGTGGGGTTATCGGTAAATACACCATGGACCGTATCCTGACCGAAGGGCGTACCGTTATTCGTAGCGATACCCAGCGTGAACTGGAAGAGACCATTCGTCCATACAACATGGGTATTACCCTGCTGGACGTCAACTTCCAGGCTGCTCGTCCGCCGGAAGAGGTGAAAGCGGCATTTGACGATGCCATTGCGGCGCGTGAAAACGAGCAGCAGTACATTCGTGAAGCAGAAGCGTACACCAACGAAGTACAGCCGCGTGCTAATGGTCAGGCGCAGCGTATTCTTGAAGAAGCGCGTGCATACAAAACACGAACCATCCTAGAAGCTCAGGGTGAAGTGGCGCGTTTTGCCAAAATCCTGCCGGAATATAAAGCCGCACCGCAAATTACTCGCGAGCGTCTGTATATCGAGACCATGGAAAAAGTGCTGAGCCATACCCGTAAGGTGTTGGTTAACGACAAGGGTGGCAATCTGATGGTTCTGCCGTTGGATCAAATGCTAAAAGGCGGCAACGCTCCGGCAGCCAAGAGTCAGAGCAGCTCAAACCTGCTGACTCTGCCGCCAGCATCCTCTTCCAGCACGGGAGCAAGCAACACTTCGTCCACCAGTCAGGGCGATATTATGGACCAACGCCGCGTTAACGCGCAGCGTAACGACTACCAGCGTCAGGGGGAATAACGATGCGTAAGTCAGTTATTGCGATTATCATCATCGTTCTGGTAGTGCTGTTCATGTCTCTCTTTGTGGTCAAAGAAGGCGAGCGTGGTATTACTCTGCGCTTTGGCAAAGTTTTACGTGACGATGACAACAAACCATTGGTTGTTGCACCGGGTCTGCACTTCAAGATTCCATTTATTGAATCCGTGAAGATGCTTGATGCGCGTATTCAGACCATGGACAACCAGGCCGATCGCTTTGTCACCAAAGAGAAGAAAGACCTGATCGTTGATTCCTACATCAAGTGGCGTATCAGTGACTTCAGCCGTTACTACCTGGCAACGGGCGGTGGCGATGTTTCTCAGGCAGAAGTTCTGCTGAAACGTAAGTTCTCTGACCGTCTGCGTTCTGAAATTGGTCGTCTGGACGTAAAAGACATCGTTACCGACTCTCGTGGTCGCTTAACGCTGGAAGTCCGTGACGCGCTGAACTCGGGTTCTGCAGGTACGGAAGACGAAGTCGCAACGCCGGCAGCGGATAGCGCGATTGCCGAAGCGGCTGAGCGTGTTCAGGCTGAAACCAACGGTAAAGTACCGGTCATCAACCCGAACAGTATGGCGGCGTTGGGGATCGAAGTGGTTGACGTGCGTATTAAGCAAATCAACCTGCCTGCTGAAGTGTCTGAGGCGATCTACAACCGTATGCGTGCTGAGCGTGAAGCCGTAGCACGTCGCCATCGTTCACAGGGTCAGGAAGAAGCGGAAAAACTGCGTGCAACAGCGGACTATGAAGTCACCAAAACGTTGGCAGAATCTGAGCGTCAGGGCCGTATTATGCGCGGTGAAGGCGATGCAGAAGCCGCTAAACTGTTTGCTGATGCATTCAGTCAGGATCCTGACTTCTACGCCTTCATCCGTAGCCTGCGTGCTTATGAGAAGAGCTTCGAAGGCAATCAGGACGTGATGATCATGAGCCCGGACAGCGATTTCTTCCGCTACATGAAGACGCCGAGCAACGCAACACGCTAAACTCGCACCCGCGGTTTTAAACCAGCAAAACCACCAGCATCCCCAAGGATGCGGTGGTTTTCTTTTTAGATAAGGACAACGGATGAACTCAACAATTTTGTTGGCACTCGCGCTGGTTTTGGTGCTGGAAGGACTGGGTCCGATGCTTTATCCCAGTGCCTGGAAGAAAATGATCGGGGCAATGGCGCAACTTCCTGAAAATATTTTGCGGCGTTTTGGTGGAGGTCTTGTGGTTGCAGGCGTGGTGGTCTACTACATGTTGAAGAAAACGATTGGCTGACCAATAAGTAGACTAATTTACGGATTTCCGCATGCAAAAAGTGCTGTATATCTGAAAAAGCGGTGGTAGAATCCATTTTTAAGCAAACGGTGATTTTGAAAAATGGGTAACAACGTCGTCGTACTGGGCACCCAATGGGGTGACGAAGGTAAAGGGAAGATCGTCGATCTCCTGACTGAACGGGCTAAATATGTTGTGCGCTACCAGGGTGGTCACAACGCAGGCCATACTCTCGTAATCAACGGTGAAAAAACCGTCCTCCATCTTATTCCATCAGGTATTCTTCGCGAAAACGTCATCAGCATCATCGGTAACGGTGTTGTGCTGTCTCCGTCCGCGCTGATGAAAGAGATGAAAGGACTGGAAGACCGCGGGATTCCTGTCCGTGAGCGCCTGCTGCTGTCTGAAGCGTGTCCGCTGATCCTTGATTATCATGTTGCGTTAGATAATGCGCGTGAGAAAGCACGTGGCGCGAAAGCGATCGGCACCACCGGTCGTGGCATCGGGCCAGCTTATGAAGACAAGGTAGCACGTCGCGGTCTGCGCGTTGGCGATCTGTTTGATAAAGCAACCTTCGCTGAAAAACTGAAAGAAGTGATGGAATATCACAACTTCCAGCTGGTGAATTTCTATAAAGTTGAAGCCGTTGACTACCAGAAAGTGCTGGATGATGTGATGGCGATTGCCGACATCCTGACCTCTATGGTTGTTGATGTCTCCGATCTGCTGGACCAGGCGCGTAAGCGTGGCGATTTCGTCATGTTTGAAGGTGCGCAAGGTACGCTGCTGGATATCGACCACGGTACCTATCCGTACGTAACATCCTCCAACACCACCGCAGGTGGCGTGGCGACCGGCTCCGGCCTGGGCCCGCGTTATGTGGACTACGTTCTGGGTATCATCAAAGCCTACTCTACTCGTGTAGGTGCGGGTCCGTTCCCGACCGAACTGTTTGATGATGTCGGCGAGTTCCTGTGCAAGCAGGGTAACGAATATGGCGCAACCACCGGTCGTCGTCGTCGTACCGGCTGGCTGGACTCCGTTGCTGTGCGTCGTGCAGTACAGATTAACTCCCTGTCTGGCTTCTGCCTGACCAAACTGGACGTCCTGGACGGTTTGAAAGAAGTGAAAATCTGTGTCGCTTACCGTATGCCGGATGGCCGTGAAGTCACGACTACCCCGCTGGCAGCTGACGACTGGAAAGGCATCGAGCCGATCTACGAAACCATGCCTGGCTGGTCTGAGTCCACCTTCGGTGTGAAAGAGCGTAGCGGTCTGCCGCAGGCAGCGCTGAACTACGTCAAGCGTATTGAAGAGCTGACCGGTGTGCCGATTGATATCATTTCAACTGGCCCAGACCGTACTGAAACCATGATTCTGCGCGACCCGTTCGACGCATAATGTAGGTTGTAGCGTAGCGTCAGATGGCGCTGCGCTTGCTTTAAAGCAAGCCGGATGCAAGGCTTTGTATCAGTATCTGGCTTAAAATCATGTAGGTTCCTCGCTTTTTTCCTTCCCGAATTGAAATAAATTAGCGACCTGGCTGGTGGCTGGTTTATCATCAATATAATTAATACTACCAGGCTTATCCGTTTTATCCTTTTTCCAGAGGTTGATGTGCAGTTAACGAGTTTCACCGATTACGGATTACGTGCGCTAATCTACATGGCGTCGCTACCCGAAGGACGTATGACCAGTATTTCTGAGGTGACAGAAGTCTACGGCGTGTCCCGTAATCATATGGTCAAAATAATTAATCAACTTAGCCGGGCTGGCTTCGTTACTGCTATCCGTGGAAAAAATGGCGGTATCCGCTTGGGCAAAGCGGCAAAGGATATTGGTATTGGTGATGTGGTCCGCGAGTTGGAGCCGTTGACGTTGGTCAACTGCAGCAGCGAGTTTTGCCACATTACCCCTGCCTGTCGACTCAAACAGGCGCTTTCTAAGGCAGTGCAAAGTTTTCTCACGGAACTGGACAACTACACACTTGCTGATTTGGTTGAAAAGAATCAACCGCTATATAAATTATTGCTGGTGGAGTGACGAAAATCTTCATCAGAGCTGACAATGGAGGAACCTCGATGTCACATGATCCTTTCCAGGAACGCGAAGCAGAAAAATACGCGAATCCCATCCCGAGCCGGGAATTTATCCTCGAACATTTAACTAAACGTGAAAAACCGGCCAACCGCGATGAGCTGGCCGTTGAACTCAACATTGAAGGCGAAGAGCAGCTCGAAGCGCTTCGTCGCCGCCTGCGCGCGATGGAGCGTGATGGGCAACTGGTCTTCACCCGCCGGCAGTGTTACGCACTGCCGGAGCGTCTTGACCTGCTGAAAGGTACCGTTATTGGCCACCGTGATGGCTACGGCTTTCTGCGCGTCGAAGGACGTAAAGACGATCTGTATCTCTCCAGTGAGCAGATGAAAACCTGCATCCATGGCGATCAAGTACTGGCGCAACCGCTGGGCGCGGATCGTAAAGGCCGCCGCGAAGCGCGTATTGTGCGTGTACTGGTGCCGAAAACCAGTCAGATTGTCGGTCGTTACTTTACCGATGCGGGCGTAGGTTTTGTCGTTCCGGACGACAGCCGTCTCAGCTTTGATATCCTGATCCCACCAGAAGAGGTGATGGGCGCCCGCATGGGCTTTGTGGTGGTGGTTGAACTGACCCAGCGCCCAACTCGTCGCACTAAAGCGGTGGGTAAAATTGTTGAAGTGCTGGGTGACAACATGGGTACCAGCATGGCCGTTGATATGGCCCTGCGTACGCACGAAATCCCTTATATCTGGCCTGATGCAGTCGTTAAACAGGTCGCCGGGCTGAAAGAAGAAGTACCGGAAGAGGCCAAAATCGGTCGTGTTGACCTGCGTGATTTGCCGTTGGTGACAATTGATGGTGAGGATGCGCGTGACTTTGATGACGCAGTCTACTGTGAGAAGAAACGCGGCGGTGGCTGGCGTTTGTGGGTTGCTATCGCTGACGTCAGTTATTACGTGCGTCCGCCTACCCCGCTGGACCAGGAAGCGCGCAGCCGCGGGACTTCCGTCTACTTCCCGTCGCAGGTTGTACCGATGCTACCGGAAGTCCTTTCCAACGGGTTATGCTCGCTGAACCCGCAGGTAGACAGGCTGTGCATGGTTTGTGAGATGACCATCTCCACGAAAGGGCGTCTGACGGGCTACAAATTCTATGAAGCGGTGATGAGCTCCCACGCGCGTTTGACCTACACCAAGGTCTGGCACATGCTGCAGGGTGATGAGGAGCTGCGTGAGCAATACGCACCGTTGGTGAAACACATTGAAGAGCTGCACAATCTCTACAAAGTGTTGGATAAAGCCCGTGAAGAGCGCGGCGGTATCTCGTTTGAGAGCGAAGAAGCGAAGTTTATCTTCAATGCCGAACGCCGTATTGAACGCATTGAGCAGACTCAGCGTAACGACGCACACAAGCTGATCGAAGAGTGCATGATCCTGGCGAACATCTCAGCGGCACGTTTTGTTGAGAAAGCCAAAGAGCCGGCACTGTTCCGTATCCACGACAAGCCGACGACTGAAGCGATTACCTCTTTCCGTTCCGTGCTGGCGGAGTTGGGACTGGAGCTGCCGGGCGGTAACAAACCCGAGCCGCGCGATTACGCCGAGTTGTTGGAGTCGATTGCCGATCGACCTGACGCAGAAATGCTGCAAACTATGCTGCTGCGCTCAATGAAGCAGGCGATTTACGATCCCGAAAACCGCGGTCACTTTGGTCTGGCGCTGCAGTCTTATGCCCACTTTACCTCGCCGATCCGTCGTTACCCGGACCTCTCTTTGCACCGTGCGATCAAGTATCTGCTGGCGCAGGAGCAGGGCCACAAAGGCAATACCACGGAAACCGGTGGCTACCACTATTCGATGGAAGAGATGCTGCAACTGGGTCAGCACTGTTCTATGGCAGAACGTCGTGCTGATGAAGCTACGCGCGATGTATCTGACTGGCTGAAGTGTGACTTCATGCTGGATCAGGTCGGTAATGTCTTTAAAGGCGTCATTGCCAGTGTGACCGGTTTTGGCTTCTTTGTTCGCCTGGATGAACTGTTTATTGACGGCCTGGTGCATGTCTCCTCGCTGGATAACGACTACTATCGCTTCGATCAGGTTGGGCAACGCCTGACCGGTGAATCAAGCGGTCAGATGTATCGCCTGGGCGATCGCGTCGAAGTGCGTGTGGAAGCCGTCAACATGGACGAGCGTAAAATCGACTTTAGCCTGATCTCCAGCGAACGTGTCCCGCGCAACGAGGGTAAAACTGCGCGTGAAAAAGCGAAGAAAGGCGATACGGGTAAAAGCACCGGCCGACGTCGTCAGGCGGGAAAAAAGGTGAATTTCGAACCGGATAGCGCATTCCGCGGCGAGAAAAAAGGCAAAGCTAAACCTCAGGCGGATAAAAAAACGGCTGAGAAAAAAGGCGATAAAAAAGCGAAAAAGCCTTCGACAAAAACGCTTAAAATCGCGGCCGCCACCAAAGCCAAACGCGCGGCGAAAAAGAACGTCGCGCAATAACAGCCATAAACCGTAAGCCGGGCGGCCACGCGTTGCCCGGCGTTACACTTAAACTATCTTAACGAGTACATTCATGAGTGAAATGATTTACGGCATCCATGCGGTGCAGGCCCTGCTTGAGCGTGCGCCTGAGCGCTTTCAGGAGGTCTTTATTCTCAAAGGGCGTGAAGACAAACGCCTGCTGCCGCTTATCCATGCCCTGGAAGCCCAGGGTGTTGTCATCCAGTTGGCGAATCGCCAGTTCCTGGATGAGAAAAGTGAGGGTGCAGTTCATCAGGGAATCATTGCCCGCGTGAAACCGGGTCGTCAGTATCAGGAGAACGATCTGCCGGATCTGATTGCCTCACTTGATCAACCGTTCTTTTTGATCCTCGATGGTGTCACCGATCCGCACAACCTTGGTGCTTGCTTGCGTAGCGCAGACGCTGCCGGTGTGCACGCGGTTATCGTACCGAAAGATCGTTCTGCGCTGCTGAATGCCACGGCGAAAAAAGTAGCCTGCGGTGCTGCTGAAAACGTACCGCTGATCCGCGTGACCAATCTGGCACGTACCATGCGTATGCTGCAGGAAGAGAATATCTGGATCGTCGGAACCGCCGGTGAAGCGGACCATACTCTGTTCCAGAGTAAAATGACCGGTCGTCTGGCATTGGTGATGGGCGCAGAAGGCGAAGGTATGCGTCGTCTGACCCGCGAACATTGTGATGAGCTGATCAGTATTCCGATGGCGGGGAGCGTTTCATCGCTTAACGTTTCTGTTGCGACGGGGATTTGCCTGTTTGAGGCCGTCCGCCAGCGTGGATAAACGTTAATTTTCAGAAAAAGCCATCCAATTTCGGATGGTTTTTTTTTATCTAAAACTGATATTCTAATAAGAGAAGGAAAATATTTTTATATTTATTTAAGTATAACATACAGGATTTATATATGGCATGGACCCCGCATGTGCTGACTAAAGCGCTCACTAATTTTCATGGTTTAAATATAGATATTATAAGTAATGAGCAGTCATTGATTATTAAAATGAATGATTATGGAGACTTACTTCTCAGTATTCTATTTACCTCCCGCCAGATGATTATCGAAACTGTTATTTGCCCAGTGAATAATATTCAGCATCAGGACGCATTTAATCTTTTCTTATTACGCAATCAAAAGCTGCTTCCACTGTCGTCTGTAGGCATTTCTCGTGTGCGGCAGGATGAATACTACGTCGCATTTGGTGCGCTGTCGCTGAACTCCACATTAGAGGACGTGGTGCTTGAAATGACAACGCTCGTGGATAACGCGCTAGATCTGGCGGAAATCACTGAAGAATATACTCACGAATAACAAGGAACGCTGTTGATGGGAATCTTGAAAAGCCTGTTTACCCTCGGCAAATCTGTGCTTTCTCAGGCAGAAGAGTCAATCGAAGAAGCACAGGGCGTCAGAATGCTGGAGCAACACATTCGTGACGCAAGAAATGAACTGGAAAAAGCCGGGAAATCGCGAGTTGACCTGTTGGCACGCGTGAAACTGAGCAATGACAAACTGAAAGATCTGCGCGAACGTCAGTCCACTCTTGAAGCGCGGGCGCTGGAAGCGCTAAGTAAAAACGTCAATCCGTCGTTAATTAACGAAGTCGCCGAAGAGATCGCGCGTCTGGAGAACGTGATTGCGGCTGAACAGCAAGTGCTTACTAACTTAGAAATCTCACGTGATGGCGTTGAAAAGGCCGTTACCGCAACGGGCCAGCGGATTGCTCAGTTTGAACAGCAGCTTGAGGTGGTTAAGGCAACGGAAGCGATGCAGCGCGCTCAACAGGCCGTGACAACATCTACAGTCGGGGCTTCTTCCAGCGTATCGACGGCAGCAGAGTCACTTAAACGTCTGCAAACACGTCAGGCAGAGCGACAGGCCCGGCTGGATGCGGCAACACAGCTGGAGAAAGTGGCTGACGGACGTGATCTGGACGAGAAACTGGCTGAAGTCGGCATTGGCGCTGCCAACAAAAGTTCTGCCCAGGATGTGCTGGCGCGACTACAACGCCAGCAAGGCGAGTAATTATACGGCAAAGCCTGCCCGCAAAGATTGCTAGCTGGCAGGTTAGTAAGGGATAACGATGTCGACTTTTTTACAGCGTATATTTGGCACAGCAGAGGCCGCTACGCCCGTTCGTGGCCCATTGGGCCTACATTTGAGCGCAGGGTTTACGCTCGACACACTGGCGTTTCGCCTGTTAGAAGAGGATTTGTTGGTGGTGTTGCCCGGCGAGGAGTATACCGTTGCGGCAATCAGCCATATTAATTTGGGCGGTGGAAGCCAGATTTTCCGCTACTACACCTCGGGCGAGGAATTTCTGCAAATCAATACTACCGGCGGGTCAGATATGGATGATATCGACGATATCAAACTGTTTGTGTATGAAGAAAGCTATGGCTTAACTCAGAAAAAACACTGGCAGTCCGCCATTAGCCCGGCAGAGATCGGCATGCCAGCGCTTTTCTGGCAGGGTCAGCACTGGCAGCGTTTTTTTAATGACGAAGAACCGGGGAATATTGAGCCAGTCTACATGCTGGAAAAGGTCGAGAATCAGCAGCATGCAAAGTGGGAAGTGCATAACTTTACCATGGGCTACCAACGACAGGTAACAGCAGATACCTGGGAATATCTGCTGTTGAACGGCGAAGAGTCGTTCAATGAACAAGGCGAGCCAGAGTGGATATTCTCACGGGCGCTGGGTGTCGATATCCCATTAACATCTCTTAATATTATTGGTTAACGTCAGGGACGAAAACAATGCATATTCTGGAATCATTACTGGCCTTTTGTGCCTATTTTTTTATTGGTGCGGCCATGGTGATAATTTTTCTTATTATCTATTCAAAGATAACACCGCACAATGAATGGCAGTTGATTAAAAATAACAATACGGCAGCCTCTCTGGCATTTAGCGGCACGCTGCTGGGCTATGTTATTCCTTTATCCAGCGCAGCAATCAACGCGGTCAGTATTCCTGATTATTTTGCCTGGGGCGGTATTGCGTTGGTGATACAGCTTATTATCTACGGTGGTGTACGCTTATATATGCCAGCATTGAGTGAAAAAATTATTAACCACAACACCGCTGCGGGACTGTTTATGGGAACCGCTGCGCTGGCTGGCGGGATTTTTAATGCCGCCTGTATGACATGGTAATGGACGATCATGGCTAGAAAACGTAAATCCGGACAAAAGAAATTGGGAACAGGTCATTCGGCGATCGCCCGAATGAATCGCCCGGTGAATCCCTTTGAGAAAAAACGTAGTCGCTACAGTGGAAAGTATCTGACGCTGGCGATTATGGGCGGTGCAGCATTTTTTATCCTCAAGGGATGCGGGGATGATACAGGCTCGGACAACGACGGCGACGGCCGGTTTTACTCCACGGTGAGCGAATGTATTGATGACGGTAATACCGCTACCGTGTGTGCGGACGGCTGGAACAATGCCAAGACAGAGTTCTATGGCAAAGTGCCAACGCAATTAAGTAAGGCGAGTTGTCAGACCCAGTTTGGCGATTGCTACCTTGACAGCACCGATCAGAGCTGGGTGCCGGTGTTTACCGGTTTTTTGCTCAGTCGGGTGATTCGCAAAGATCGTGACGAGCAGTATGTTTACAGCAGTGGCGGCTCATCATACGTTTCCCGCCCCGTCTGGCGTACGACCTCAGGCGACTATGCCTGGCGTTCCGGTAGCGGAAAAAACGATACCGCCACGACGCATGCCTACACGACGAAGAAAGTCTCGACGGTTTCTCGCGGGGGTTACGGGCGTTCGTCCAGCGCGCGCGGGCACTGGGGAGGCTAACGATGTTACGACATGATATTCCTGTTCGCCAGGATCTGGACCAGATCGCCTACGATCATGGTTTTGATTTTCACATTATCGACAACGAAATCTACTGGGATGAAAGCCGGGCTTATCGCTTTACGCTACGGCAAATTGAAGAGCAGATCGAAAAGCCTACTGCTGAGTTGCATCAAATGTGTCTGGACGTCGTTGAGCGAGCAGTTAAGGACGAGCAGATTCTTCAGCAATTGGCCATTCCCCCACTGTACTGGGATGTTATTGCTGAGAGCTGGCGCAATCGCGATCCTTCGCTGTATGGGCGAATGGATTTTGTCTGGTGTGGCAACAATTCGCCGGTCAAGCTGCTGGAATACAACGCTGATACACCAACGTCGTTGTACGAGTCGGCGTATTTCCAGTGGCTATGGCTGGAAGATGCTCGCCGCAGTGGGGCGATCCCGCGGGACACCGACCAGTACAACGCTATCCAGGAACGTCTGATCGCCCGTTTTAGTGAGCTTTACAGTCCGGAGCCGTTTTACTTCTGCTGCTGCGAAGATTCCGACGAAGATCGCACCACCGTACTGTATTTGCAGGATTGTGCGCAGCAGGCAGGTCAAGCGTCGCGGTTTATTTATGTTGAGGATCTGGGGCTTGGCGTCGGCGGTGTGCTGACGGATCTTGATGACAACGTCATTCGTCGCGCCTTTAAGCTCTATCCTCTGGAGTGGATGATGCGTGACGATAACGGTCCGTTGCTACGTCATCGCCGGGAACAGTGGGTCGAACCACTGTGGAAGAGCGTGCTCAGTAACAAAGGGTTGATGCCTCTGCTGTGGCGATACTTCCCCAACCATCCAAACCTCCTGCCAGCCTGGTTCGAAGGTGAAACGTCAAAAATTGCACCCGGCGAAAGCTATGTACGCAAACCGATATTTTCCCGTGAGGGGGGCAACGTCACCATTTTTAATGGTCAGCAGCAGATTGTTGAACATGCTGATGGCGACTACGCAGAAGAACCGATGATCTATCAGGCGTTTCAGCCGCTGCCGCGTTTTGGCGATAGCTACACGCTGATTGGTAGTTGGATCGTCGACGATGAAGCCTGCGGCATGGGGATCCGTGAAGACAATACGTTGATTACGAAAGATACTTCTCGTTTTATTCCTCATTACATTGCTGGCTAAACGTACTTTTGTGATCTCCCTCCTTCGCAGAGAGTGTGGTTCTGACCATACTTAAGGCGATGGCCATTGATGGAGGGAGACACAATGCATTGGCAAACGCATACCGTTTTTAACCAACCAGTACCACTCAATAACAGCAACTTATACCTATCGGATGGAGCACTGTGTGAAGCAGTCAACCGCGAAGGCGCTGCCTGGGATAGCGATCTCCTCGCCAGTATTGGTCAGCAATTAGGCACTGCAGAATCGCTTGAACTGGGTAGGTTGGCTAACGCGTATCCGCCTGAACTGCTGCGATACGATCCGCAGGGGCAGCGGTTGGATGATGTGCGCTTTCATCCTGCCTGGCATTTACTGATGCAGGGATTGTGCGCCAACCGCGTGCATAATCTTGCCTGGGAAGAGGATGCGCGGCAGGGAACGTTTGTTGCCCGAGCTGCACGTTTTATGCTGCATGCACAGGTGGAAGCGGGAACCTTATGCCCGGTGACCATGACCTTTGCCGCTACGCCGTTGTTACTCCAGATGTTACCTTCGCAATTTCATGACTGGCTGACGCCGCTGCGTAGCGATCGCTACGATTCTCATCTTCTGCCCGGCGGGCAAAAACGCGGCCTGCTGATTGGTATGGGGATGACGGAAAAGCAGGGTGGCTCGGATGTGCTGAGCAATACCACTCAGGCAGAACGGCTGGCGGATGGTGCGTATCGGCTGGTGGGGCATAAATGGTTCTTCTCGGTACCGCAAAGTGACGCCCATCTGGTGCTGGCGCAGGCCAGAGGCGGCTTATCCTGCTTTTTTGTGCCGCGATTTTTACCTGATGGCCAGCGTAACTCCATCCGTCTTGAGCGCCTGAAAGATAAGCTAGGCAATCGCTCTAATGCCAGCTGTGAGGTTGAATTTCAGGACGCGATGGGCTGGCTGCTGGGAGAAGAAGGTGAAGGTATTCGCCATATTCTGAAAATGGGCGGCATGACGCGTTTTGACTGTGCGCTGGGGAGCCACAGTATGATGCGACGCGCTTTTTCTGTTGCCATTTATCATGCGCATCAACGCCAGGTATTTAGCAAGCCGTTGATTGATCAACCGATGATGAGACAGTTATTAAGCCGCATGGCGCTTCAACTGGAAGGTCAAACCGCGCTACTGTTTCGCCTGGCGCGGGCCTGGGATCGTCGAACGGATGCGAAAGAAGCGTTGTGGGCCCGGTTATTCACCCCGGCAGCCAAGTTTTCCATCTGCAAAGGCGGTATGCCATTTGTTGCAGAGGCCATGGAGGTGCTCGGCGGTGCAGGCTATTGCGAAGAGAGTGAGCTGCCGCGTTTATACCGTGAAATGCCGGTCAACAGCATCTGGGAAGGGTCTGGCAACATCATGTGCCTTGATGTGTTGCGGGTGTTGGCGAAACAACCAGGTATGGTCGACATGCTCAGCGAGGCCTTTGCCGAGGTCAAAGGGCAAGACAGGCATTACGATCGAATGGTGCGTAAGCTACAGCCGCATTTACACAAACCCAGTGAAGCGCTGGGACGGGAAATTACCCAGCAGCTGTTCCTGCTCGGCTGCGGGACGCAGATGTTGCGTTATGCGTCTCCGCCCGTGGCGCAGGCCTGGTGTCAGATGATGCTGGATACGCGCGGCGGGATGAAGTTGTCTGAACAGGTACAGAATGATTTGCTACTGCGGGCTACGGGGGGATTACGGTAATAATATGCCTGATGGCGACGCTGGCGCGTCTTATCCTGCCTACGTTCGTTGTAGGTAGGATAAGTTTACGCCATCCGGCAATCTGTTATGCATAAAGTATGGCCTGTACGCGCCAGTTATCGGGCTGCTGTTCTTCGTACATCTGAATAATCCGGTACCATGAGGCACCTTGCTCATCCGCTTTTAACGCCACAACACGCTCCACATCCTGCGGATTTCCCGCAATGTTACTGACAGATATCTGGCCAATTTCGTTGAGACCCGTTACGCAGTCAGCGCTGGCGAACTCGGCAGACTGTGCCGTGGTATCCACCATTCCAGCAGAAAGCAGCAGTGAGGATAAGGCTAGTGATTGTTTCATCGTCAGCTCCATTATTCGTACCCCTACACGTGGCAGGGCATTCCATCGCGAGAATAAACCTCCAGCTCCCTGCTGTTGGTTTATTGTGCACAGGAAAACGCATAGGGGCGCAAAGCAATGTAAAACTGACTAAATTTCAACCCAATGTTATTTACGATACAAAATGGCTTGTGAATACCATTGGCCTGTTACGATGGTCTCATCGACTAATAAGACAACGTAATAATCAGCTTTAGCCGCAGCGGCTTTGGCGCGGATCTCTGCCAGCGCATCATCTGGAGAACCTCTTACCAACGCGCTCACAACCCCCAATCGCTGTAACCCATTACTCTGGTCACGGCGGATTTCTTGTGGGTGATCGGCGACGGGCGGTGCCGGTTGTGGCGTGCCCTGCAGCACGCTACAGGCGCTTAACAACATCACCAGCATCAAAGAGGCAAACCGACGCATAACTCTATCTCGTTTCCTGATAGCCATAGTGTAGTGCCTTATTAATTTCCCTTTAGGGGGAATGTTCCCGAATTGTTATCTCTCACGCGATTTTCGAATGAAAATGTTGCGAAAGCGTAACCCAGTTCTCAACATTATGAATCATTGCCGCACACATTCACTTGCGTTAAGTATTTCGCCATGGCATACCAGAAAAAAAGAGGCGACATATGATAGAAATTGAAACACGACAGTTGGCGGGGATCCCTGTCCTGCACGCATTTCCCACGAATAAACACGACCTTTCACTCCCCTGCGTTATCGTCTATCACGGGTTTACCTCTTCCAGTCTGGTCTACAGCTATTTTGCCGTTGCACTGGCACAGGCCGGGTTTCGGGTCATCATGCCCGATGCGCCCGATCATGGCACGCGCTTCCACGGTAATGCGCAGGAAAGAATGCACCGCTTCTGGCAGATATTGCAGCAAAACATGCAGGAATTTACGGCGTTACGTGCGGCGCTGGTGGCTGAAAATTGGCTGTTGGATGAACGTCTTGCCGTGGCAGGGGCATCTATGGGGGGTATGACAACGCTGGGCATTATGGCGCGCCATCCCGAGGTGAAATGTGCAGCCTGCCTGATGGGATCGGGCTATTTTACCCGACTTGCCCATACGCTTTTTCCGCCAGTATTGGTACAGACGACGGAGCAGCAGGCGGAATTTGATGCGATTGTCGCGCCACTGGCTGACTGGGAGGTAACGCATCAACTGGAGCGCCTTGCCGACAGACCGCTGCTGTTGTGGCATGGCCAGGATGACGACGTGGTGCCGGCAGTGGAAACCTTCCGCTTACAACAGGCGCTAATCCAGGCAGGTCTGGACAACTCGCTGACCTGCCTGTGGGAAGCAGGCGTACGGCATCGCATCACGCCAGAAGCGCTGGCGGCGACAGTCGCGTTTTTCCGCCAACACCTCTAAACGCGCAGAATAGTCACGCCCTGTGCTTCCAGCTGTTGCAGGATCTCAGGGTTCGCATTTTTGCCGGTAATCAGCATGTCGATTTGATCGGCACGGCTGAACAGCATGCCCGCGCGCTCACCGACCTTGCTGCTATCGACCAGCACCACCAGTTTGCCGACCACGTTAAGCATCTTTTGTTCAGCCATCGCGGTGAGCATATCGGTTTTATACAGTCCGTCAGATGTCAGTCCTTTACCGCTGGTAAACATCCAGTGTCCGGCATACAGGCTATTCTCGCTGCCTTGTGGGCTCAGCGTGATGGACTGACTTTTGTTGTACTGTCCCCCCATGATGATGACGCTTTCATGCTCCTGGTCGATCAGAAAATTCGCCAGCGGCAGGTAGTTGGTGATGATTTGCACCGGTTTGCCACACATTTCGCGGCCAAGCAGGAACGCCGTTGATCCACAGTTGATCACGACACTTTCACCCGCGTTCACTAACTGGGAAGCGGCTTTGGCAATCCGCACTTTTTCGTCGTGGTTTTGCGCCTGATGCAGATTCATTGGGGTCCAGCGCGGGCGCTGCTGGGTAATGGCTTCTGCACCGTTACGGACTTTCTTGAGCTTGCCGCTTTCGTCGAGTTTATTGATATCCCGGCGCGCTGTGGCGGGTGAGATTCCCAAACGTTCAATCACGTTCTCAACGGTAACAAAGCCCAATTGCGCCAGCATATCCAGCAATATTTGATGTCTTTGTGCTTCAGTCATGAGCTATTCCGATACAAATTGATTTGAAAAGATGATATTTGAAATAGCCTGAAAATACTAAGATAAATGGGTAAAAATGCCGGGAAGACCCGGCATTTAACTGCAATCACAGGAAGGATTTAAACGGTAAATCCGGTTCAATGGTAAAGCAGTCTTCAAAGCCGCGCGGGTAGTGATACTCAAAATTATCTTTGTCCAGCGGCCAGGTGAACTTGCCGCCAACCTGCCAGATAAACGGTTTGAAGCCATACTTCAGCCGGTCTTTTTTCATCTCCCAAAGAACACGGATCTCCTGTGGATCGGCCTGGAAGTTTGACCAGATATCATGGTGGAAGGGGATAACCACCTGGGTGTTCAGCGCTTCTGCCATACGCAGCATATCGGAACTGGTCATTTTGTCGGTGATACCGCGCGGGTTCTCACCGTAGGAGCCAAGTGCGACGTCGATGTGATGCTCGTTGCCGTGCTTTGCATAATAGTTGGAGTAGTGAGAATCACCGCTGTGATATAGCGTACCGCCCGGCGTTTTGAACAGGTAGTTAACCGCACGTGCATCCATGCCGTCAGGCAGGATACCTGCCGCTTTTTGATCCGCAGGCAAGGTGATTAATGCCGTACGATCAAACGCGTCGAGCGCATGGATTTCAATATCTTTTACTTTAACGACGTCGCCTGGCTTCACCACGATGCAGCGTTCTTTTGGCACGCCCCAACCCACCCACAGATCCACACAGGTTTGTGGTCCGATAAACGGCACATCGTCGGCACAGTTCTGCATGACGGCGGCAGCAACGTTCACGTCGATATGATCGTTATGATCGTGCGTGGCGAGAACGGCATCGATCTGGCGAATAGCGAAAGGATCGAGAACAAACGGCGTGGTGCGCAGGTTTGGCTGGAGTTTCTTCACGCCTGCCATACGCTGCATCTGATGGCCTGTTTTCATCAGTGGATTACCGTGGCTCTGCTTGCCTGTTCCGCACCAAAAATCAACGCAGACGTTAGTCCCGCCTTCCGATTTCAGCCAAATTCCGGTACAGCCCAGCCACCACATCGCAAAGGTGCCTGGTGCAACCTGTTCTTGTTCGATCTCTTCGTTTAGCCAGCTGCCCCACTCCGGGAATGTGCTCAGGATCCATGATTCACGCGTGATACTTTTTACTTTACTCATCGCATTTACCTTCATGTTTGTTCAAGTTGAATCAAATTGTGACTTATTTTGATTAATCCTGACACCATTTTATCAAAATGGCAATGCGTGTTTTTTCAACGAAAAGAGACGTTCTCGATAAATATTGCAATAAGATAAAGTGCCTCCTCATTAATTGATAATCATACTTAATTGTTTTTATTGATTTTATTTTCGTTTTATTGAATGTGGTAAAAACCATTTCATTCGTAAGTGAATAATTTGCGTACTGCATCACATTTAATCAAATTCAATCTTGATGTGATTACTTTTGAAAACTAAAGTGAGGGCACAATATCCTGGGCATCTGTAATGAATGTTCAGCAACTTCGTCTACTGGAGATCGTTATGGAGATCCTCTACAACATCTTTACCGTGTTCTTTAATCAGGTCATGACCAACGCCCCGCTGCTGTTGGGTATTGTGACCTGCCTCGGTTACATCCTGCTGCGTAAAAGTGTCAGCGTTATCATCAAGGGCACTATCAAAACGATCATCGGCTTTATGCTGCTGCAGGCCGGGTCCGGCATTCTCACCAGTACGTTCAAACCGGTCGTGGCGAAGATGTCTGAGGTTTATGGCATCAACGGGGCGATTTCCGATACCTACGCCTCAATGATGGCAACCATCGAACGCATGGGCGACGCTTATAGCTGGGTGGGCTATGCGGTGCTGTTAGCGCTGGCGCTGAACATCTGTTACGTGTTGCTACGACGGATTACCGGGATTCGCACCATCATGCTGACCGGGCACATCATGTTTCAGCAGGCGGGATTGATTGCGGTCTCGTTCTATATCTTCGGCTATTCCATGTGGACCACCATTATCTGCACTGCGGTGCTGGTGTCGCTTTACTGGGGCATCACTTCAAACATGATGTACAAGCCGACGCAGGAAGTGACTGATGGCTGCGGCTTCTCTATCGGGCACCAGCAGCAGTTTGCGTCGTGGATTGCTTATAAAATCGCACCGTATCTGGGCAAAAAAGAGGAAAGCGTTGAAGACCTCAAGCTGCCAGGCTGGCTGAATATCTTCCACGACAATATCGTCTCGACAGCGATTGTGATGACCATTTTCTTCGGTGCGATCCTGCTCTCTTTCGGTATCGATGTGGTGCAGGCGATGGCGGGGAAAACCCACTGGACGGTCTATATCCTGCAAACCGGCTTCTCGTTTGCGGTGGCCATTTTCATTATTACCCAGGGCGTGCGCATGTTTGTCGCCGAACTCTCTGAGGCCTTTAACGGTATCTCCCAACGCCTGATCCCTGGGGCGGTACTGGCCATCGACTGTGCGGCTATTTATAGCTTCGCGCCGAATGCCGTGGTCTGGGGCTTTATGTGGGGCACTATCGGTCAGCTGATCGCCGTCGGCATCCTTGTCGGCGTAGGTTCCTCCATTCTGATCATTCCGGGCTTTATCCCGATGTTCTTCTCTAACGCCACTATCGGCGTGTTTGCTAATCACTTTGGCGGCTGGCGTGCTGCGCTCAAGATTTGCCTGGTGATGGGAATGATTGAAATCTTCGGCTGCGTTTGGGCGGTGAAACTCACCGGTATGAGCGCCTGGATGGGCATGGCGGACTGGTCAATTCTGGCACCGCCGATGATGCAGGGCTTCGCCTCCATAGGGCTGATTTTTATGGCCGTCATTATTGTGATTGCACTGGCTTATATGTTTTTCGCAGGACGCTCATTGCGCGCTGAGGAAGACGCAGAAAAACAACTGGCAGAACAGTCTGCTTAATAAGGAGTTCCGATTATGACCGTACGTATTCTGGCTGTATGTGGTAATGGGCAAGGCAGCTCCATGATTATGAAAATGAAAGTGGACCAGTTTTTAACCCAGTCAAATATCGACCACACGGTGAACAGCTGCGCGGTGGGTGAATACAAAAGTGAACTGAGCGGCGCGGATATCATCATCGCCTCCACCCACATCGCCGGTGAGATTACCGTTACCGGCAATAAATACGTGGTGGGTGTACGTAACATGCTGTCGCCCGCTGACTTTGGTCCAAAGCTGCTGGAAGTGATCAACGCGCATTTCCCACAAGATGTGAAGTAAGGACGCCATATGAAATTACGAGATTCATTGGCGGACAATAACGCGATCCTATTACAGGCCGAGGCCAGCACTTGGCAGGAGGCGGTCAAGCTGGGCGTTGATCTGCTGGTTAAGGCTGATGTGGTTGAGCCGCGCTACTACCAGGCCATTCTGGATGGCGTTGCCCAACATGGTCCCTATTTTGTGATAGCGCCGGGTCTGGCGATGCCGCACGGGCGCCCAGAAGAAGGTGTGAAGAAAACCGGTTTTGCGCTGGTGACCCTGAAAACGCCGCTGGTCTTCAACCATGAAGATAACGACCCTGTCGATATCCTGATAACGATGGCGGCTGTTGACGCCAACACCCATCAAGAAGTGGGCATCATGCAGATCGTTAACCTGTTTGACGATGAAGCTAACTTCGACCGTTTACGTGCCTGCCGCACCGCGCAGGAAGTGCTGGATTTAATTGATAACGCCACCGCGGCGGCTGTTTAAAAGGAACACCAAAATGTCATTACCTATGTTGCAGGTTGCGCTGGATAACCAATCCATGTCTTCCGCGTATGAAACGACACGCCTGATTGCCGATGAAGTAGACATTATTGAAGTGGGTACCATTCTTTGCGTTGCCGAAGGCGTGCGTGCGGTTCGCGACCTGAAAGCGCTGTATCCGCATAAAATCGTGCTGGCAGACGCCAAAATCGCCGACGCGGGAAAAATTCTCTCCCGCATGTGTTTTGAAGCCAACGCGGATTGGGTGACAGTTATCTGCTGTGCAGATATCAATACCACCAAAGGTGCGCTGGACGTGGCGAAAGAGTTCAATGGCGACGTGCAGATTGAACTGACCGGCTACTGGACCTGGGAGCAAGCGCAGGAGTGGCGTGAAGCGGGCATTCAACAGGTGGTGTATCACCGCAGTCGCGATGCACAGGCAGCAGGTGTGGCGTGGGGTGACGCGGATATCAGCGCGATCAAACGTCTGTCTGATATGGGCTTTAAGGTCACGGTGACCGGTGGCCTGGCGCTGGAAGATCTGCCGCTGTTCAAAGGCATTCCGATTCACGTCTTTATCGCGGGTCGCAGCATTCGCGATGCCGCTTCCCCGGTTGAAGCCGCGCGTCAGTTTAAACGCTCTATTGCCCAGCTGTGGGGCTAAGGAGCAATTATGCTGTCGAAACAAATTCCGCTCGGCATCTACGAGAAAGCACTCCCCGCCGGAGAGTGCTGGATGGAGCGGCTACAGCTTGCGAAAACGCTGGGTTTTGACTTCGTTGAGATGTCAGTCGATGAAACCGACGCTCGCCTGGCGCGTCTCGATTGGAGCCGTGAGCAGCGTCTGACGTTGGTTAACGCCGTTGCCGAAACCGGCGTGCGGGTACCGTCGATGTGCCTGAGCGCCCATCGTCGCTTCCCGCTCGGCAGTGAAGATGACGTGGTACGTGCTCAGGGGCTGGAGATCATGCGTAAAGCGATCCAGTTCGCCCAGGACGTCGGCATTCGAGTCATCCAACTGGCGGGCTATGACGTTTACTATCAAGAAGCCAACAACGAGACGCGTCGGCGTTTTCGCGACGGGCTGAAAGAGAGCGTCGAGATGGCGAGCCGCGCACAGGTGACGCTGGCGATGGAGATCATGGATTACCCGCTGATGAACTCGATCAGCAAGGCGCTAGGCTACGCGCACTACCTGAATAACCCGTGGTTCCAGCTCTACCCAGACATCGGCAACCTGTCGGCGTGGGATAACGACGTGCAGATGGAGCTACAGGCCGGAATCGGACACATCGTCGCCGTACACGTGAAAGACACTAAACCCGGCGTATTTAAGAACGTACCGTTTGGTGAAGGCGTTGTCGATTTCGAGCGCTGTTTTGAGACGCTCAAGCAGAGTGGCTATTGCGGACCCTATCTGATTGAGATGTGGAGTGAAACCACTGACGACCCGGCGGCGGAAGTGGCGAAAGCGCGTGACTGGGTGAAGGCCCGAATGGCAAGCGCAGGTCTGGTGGAGGCGGCGTAATGCAAAAACTCAAACAGCAGGTGTTCGAAGCCAATATGGATCTGCCGCGCTATGGCCTCGTGACCTTTACCTGGGGCAACGTCAGCGCTATCGACCGTGAACGCGGGCAGGTGGTAATCAAGCCCAGCGGTGTCGCCTATACGCATATGACAGTAGACGATATGGTGGTGGTGGATATGTCAGGGAACGTGGTGGAGGGTGGCTATCGCCCTTCCTCTGATACCGCGACTCATCTGGCGCTGTATCAGCGTTATCCATCGCTTGGCGGCATAGTGCATACCCACTCTACCCACGCCACAGCATGGGCGCAGGCGGGGCAGGCGATCCCGGCGCTGGGAACCACCCATGCGGATTACTTTTTTGGCGATATTCCCTGCACCAGGGCATTAACGGAAGAAGAAGTGCAGGGCGAATATGAGCTGAACACAGGAAAGGTGATCATAGAAACGCTAGCCGACGTTGAGCCGTTACATACGCCGGGCATTGTGGTCTATCAGCACGGCCCGTTTGCCTGGGGTAAAGATGCCGAGGATGCGGTGCATAATGCGGTGGTGATGGAGGAGGTGGCAAAGATGGCGTGGATTGCGCGCGGCATTAACCCCGGGCTTAACCCCATCGACGATTACCTGATGAATAAACACTTCATGCGTAAGCACGGTCCGAACGCCTATTACGGGCAGAAGTAAGAAAAATGCCCCGGAGCTAAATCTTTAAGGGGATGTTATCGGTCTGGCTTCGGCGGCGTTTTACTGCAAAAAAAAGCCCCCAATCAAGGGGGCAAGTCAAACTGTGGCAATGTTCTCGTTGGTTATTTCTGGGTAGCTAGCGATAAATATCCGCGCTGGCGTGCATATTTCCGTTACTACCGGGTTCCCTGGTGAGGATCACATGATAGTAGGTGGCGCCTTGCGCATCAGTCTCTTCATTCAGGGCCTGATTGGCTTCACTTTCAGTGGCGAAGTTATGGTTTATGTAAATCACGCCTAAGCTCTGCACATCATCCATATTCCTGGCCTGACGATGGGTAATTTCAATGGCTGCCATTGCATTTGCACTGAGCAATAGCACGGCCAAAAGGGTCAACACACGGGCTCGCATAGGTACCTCCTCGACCGCGGTCTCTGGTTAGCGCTCTCCTGTGAGTGGATAACTTCTGATTTAATTTTAACCACAACCGACAGAGTCGATAGCGACCATTTCTGATGCAGTTGTTCAAAAAATTACCGCATAGCCGTCTTTTCTTTAATTAACAATCAACTGATACCTTCCGCTACGGTTAAAAAATTCCTGTTTCCCCGGCATAAGCTCTTACCAAATGGTCAATTTAACCGGAAGGGTACGCCGTTTATAGTGAGCTGAAAAAGAATATAACTTCATGATTATAAGGCAAAAGCTTATGGATACTTCATTCATGGATTTCAGCTACTTCGTGATTATGTTTATGGTTGCGCTGGTGGCGGGTTTTATTAATGTGGTTTCAGGGGGCGGTGGGTTTCTTTCAATTGGCGCATTGTTGATCTCCGGTTTACCGCCGGCCAATGCGCTGGCGACCAATAAAATTCAGGCTCTGGGTAGTTCACTCACCTCTGGGATTTACTTTTTGCGCCGGGGGCATATCAACGTGCAGGAACACAAGTATGTGTTCTTATCTGCCTTTATCGGTTCCGCGCTGGGTACCACACTGATTCA
This sequence comes from Citrobacter sp. TBCS-14, assembly GCF_005280805.1. Classification (NCBI taxonomy): domain Bacteria; kingdom Pseudomonadati; phylum Pseudomonadota; class Gammaproteobacteria; order Enterobacterales; family Enterobacteriaceae; genus Citrobacter; species Citrobacter sp. TBCS-14. Next base: position 420,795 of record NZ_SZWM01000476.1, on the reverse strand, counting down.
GTTCATTGAGCCGGACCTGCTAAAAAAGCTGCTGCCGGTGCTGATAATTACCGTCGCCATCTACTTTATTTTTGCCCCTAACCTGAGCGAACCAAAAAGAAAGCAGCAGGTATCGCTGTTTCTCTTTTCACTTATCGGCGGTGGGTGCGTAGGTTTTTATGACGGTTTTCTCGGCGCAGGGGCCGGTTCCTTGTATACGCTCTGCTATATCACGTTATGGGGATACGGCATCGATAAGGCGCAAATTCACTCCAACTTTATTAACCTGGCGTCGAACATCGCCTCGATTCTGTTCTTCATTTTCGGCGGTAAAATGATCTGGTCGCTGGGACTGGTGATGTTCGTTGGGCAATCTCTCGGTGCGCGTCTTGGAGCCTCGGTGGTACTGACGCGTGGGAAGAAAGTCATCCGACCGATGATTGTGATTGTCTCGATTTGCATCAGTGTCAAAATGCTGGTGGATATGTATTAATGACGGTTTGATAAATATTCATACAATCACCTTGAGTTTACCTGCTACCGCCAGTATTATGACGCGTCATTTTTCAGCCGACCTTTAACACGTTCCTTGCCTCCATGGGCCTCGGCTGACCCAGACAGGAGGCTGAATAATCCGTAAGGAGCAATTCGATGCGTCATTACGAAATCGTTTTTATGGTCCATCCTGACCAGAGCGAACAGGTTCCGGGTATGATCGAACGCTACACTGGTGCAATCACTGCAGCAGAAGGCACGATCCACCGTCTGGAAGACTGGGGCCGCCGTCAGCTGGCTTACCCGATCAACAAACTGCACAAAGCTCACTACGTTCTGCTGAACGTTGAAGCGCCGCAGGAAGTTATCGATGAGCTGGAAACAAACTTCCGCTTCAACGATGCCGTTATCCGTAGCATGGTAATGCGTACTAAGCACGCTGTTACCGAAGCATCTCCGATGGTTAAAGCGAAAGACGAGCGTCGTGAACGTCGCGATGATTTCGCTAACGAAACCGCAGATGATGCTGAAGCTGGGGATTCTGAAGAGTAATTTCTGATGACCAACCGTCTGGTGTTATCTGGCACAGTGTGCAGGACGCCGCTTCGCAAGGTCAGCCCATCAGGAATTCCTCATTGCCAGTTCGTGCTTGAGCATCGTTCTGTGCAGGAGGAAGCCGGTTTCCACCGGCAGGCGTGGTGCCAAATGCCCGTTATTATTAGCGGACACGAAAACCAGGCCATTACTCACAGTATAACGGTCGGTAGCGCAGTAACTGTTCAGGGGTTCATTTCTTGCCACAAGGCAAAGAACGGCCTGAGCAAAATGGTTCTGCATGCCGAGCAGATTGAATTGATAGATTCTGGAGACTAGCCATATGGCACGTTATTTCCGTCGTCGCAAGTTCTGCCGTTTCACCGCGGAAGGCGTTGTTGAGATTGATTACAAAGACATCGCAACGTTGAAAAACTACATTACCGAAAGCGGTAAAATTGTCCCGAGCCGTATCACCGGTACTCGTGCAAAATACCAGCGTCAGCTGGCTCGCTGCATCAAGCGCGCTCGCTACCTGTCCCTGCTGCCGTATACCGATCGTCATCAGTAATCGGCCGCTGTCTATTAACGACTTTAAGAGGATAAGGTAATGCAAGTTATTCTGCTTGATAAAGTAGCAAACCTGGGTAGCCTGGGTGATCAGGTTAACGTTAAAGCGGGCTACGCTCGTAACTTCCTGGTACCACAGGGTAAAGCTGTTCCTGCTACCAAGAAAAACGTTGAATTCTTCGAAGCACGTCGCGCTGAACTGGAAGCCAAACTGGCTGACGTTCTGTCTGCTGCTGAAGCTCGCGCTGAGAAAATCAATGCACTGGAAACCGTAACCATCGCGTCTAAAGCAGGCGACGAAGGTAAACTGTTCGGTTCCATCGGTACTCGCGACATCGCTGACGCTGTAACTGCAGCTGGCGTTGAAGTGGCTAAGAGCGAAGTTCGTCTGCCGAACGGCGTTCTGCGTACCACTGGCGAGCACGAAGTGAGCTTCCAGGTTCACAGCGAAGTGTTTGCTAAGCTGACTGTAAACGTAGTTGCAGAATAAGTTTTTATTCTAAAAACCGCGTAAAAGCGCCGGCCTTGTGCCGGCGTTTTGCTTTTCTGCCCTCCTGTTTTTCGCTCTGGCTATTCTTTATCCTTTTCGCGATAATCATAAAAATAAAACACAATTTCAAAGTGGTGATGGCATGGACACAACGCACCAACCTCTGTTCGCGCGTAAAAACGTGGTCTACCTGAGCGCGGCATTTTGCTGCCTGCTGTGGGGGAGCGCCTATCCGGCGATTAAAAGCGGATATGAGATTTTCCAGATTGCCACCGATGATATTCCGTCAAAGATTGTTTTTGCCGGATACCGATTTTTGTTTGCGGGGTTATTGCTGCTACTGCTGGCGATGGCGCAGCGCAAACCCATTGGCAGGTTAAGTCCGCGTCAATTTGGTCAGCTTACGCTGCTGGGTCTGACGCAAACCTCGCTGCAATACATCTTCTTCTATATTGGTCTGGCCTTCACCACGGGTGTGAAAGGCTCAATCATGAACGCCACCGGAACGTTCTTTAGTGTGCTGCTGGCCCACTTTATCTATCAGAACGACAAGCTGAGCTACAACAAAGCGTTGGGCTGCATTCTGGGCTTTGCTGGCGTGATGGTGGTGAATTTTAACAGTGGGCTGATGGATTTTAGCTTTACCCTGTTAGGAGACGGTTCAGTGGTATTGGCGGCCTTTATTCTCTCTGCCGCTACGCTGTACGGAAAACGTATTTCGCAGACGGTTGACCCGACGGTAATGACGGGGTATCAGCTGGGGATGGGCGGTCTGGCTCTGGTTATCGGTGGCTACGCTTTTGGCGGAACACTTACCGTCCACGGCTCTGCATCGGTGGCGATTCTGGGCTACCTGACGCTGCTCTCCTCAGTGGCGTTCGCACTGTGGAGTATTCTGCTCAAATACAACCGCGTGGGAATGATCGCGCCGTTTAACTTCCTGATCCCGGTCTCTGGTGCGGTGCTGTCGTCGATTTTTCTTGGTGAGAACATTCTCGAATGGAAATACGCAGTGGCGCTGGTGCTGGTCTGTTCGGGGATTTGGTGGGTGAATAAGGTGAAGCGGTAACGCCTGATGGCACTACCGCTTATCAGGCCTACAATCGCGGGAGCCGTAGGCCGGGTAAGGCGAAGCCGCCACCCGGCAATCAGTACATTTAACGTGCGCGAATAAAGCTGCCGTTAGGCTGACGGGTAAACAGCACCTGCTGGCCGTTGCCGGTATCGATGGTTAACCCCGTGACCACGCCATTGGCATTCTGCCTGATTTGTATCATCTGACCGTCTTTCAGGTTGCTCAGCGGTTTTCCGGTACCTTCAACCTGCGCCATGGCATACACATCGGTCGGTGGAAGATTATGGTCACGGAACACCTGGGCGAGCGTTTTTCCGGAGTCTACACGGTAGGTACGCCATTGTTGGTCAATCCCGCTATCGGGCTGAAAAGGCTGCGTCTGAGGCTGGGACTGCTGGGCTTGCGGCTGCGCATCGGGATCGCCTTCCTGGATGGGTTCCGGTGCGACCGGTGCCATCTGACCCGGATCGTTTTGCGGGGCGACCAGCTGCGCCTGCAGCTGAGCTTCAGTGGGTGGCTGCGATTGCGACTGGAGATCCAACTGGGCATCACGTGTGACCGCAGGAGTATCGCTGGTATCGTTGGAAGGGAGCAGGAAACCTATCACCAGCACGATAGCGGCAGCAATAATGCCGCGGCGATGCATAGGCGGTAGCGGGTCCATAATGCGAAAATTGTCCGGTGCATGCCAGATTTTCGCCAGGGTTGGTTTTAATTCAAAGCGCCCGGGCATGGCTTTCCTCCTGCTCCGCGTCTCGTTCCTGAATCATAGAGTATAGATGCCTGATTCTATGATATTTGCCTTCATGCCCGCTTTCGTGACGTCAACGCGGGATATTCCTATTGTTTATGTTTCCTCGCGATTTGTCATCTGTTCCCGAGACAAAGTTTTACCGGATGCGGCATGGCTGCTATGCTGCCCGCTACTTTACCTCCGATGAAAGGAAATATGATGGCCACCCCGACTTTTGACACTATCGAAGCGCAAGCAAGCTACGGCATTGGTTTGCAGGTAGGACAGCAGCTGAGCGAATCCGGTCTGGAAGGGCTGTTGCCTGAAGCGCTGGTTGCGGGTATTGCTGACGCGCTGGAAGGCAAACATCCAGCTGTGCCGGTTGACGTTGTTCACCGTGCGCTGCGTGAAATCCACGAACGTGCTGATGCGGTCCGTCGTGAGCGTTTCCAGTCTATGGCTGCTGATGGCGTCAAATATCTGGAAGAAAACCGTGAGAAAGACGGTGTAAACAGCACTGAATCCGGTCTGCAGTTCCGCGTTCTGACGCAGGGCGAAGGGGCTATTCCGGCACGTACCGACCGTGTACGCGTGCACTACACCGGTAAGCTGATCGACGGTACCGTGTTCGACAGCTCCGTTGCCCGTGGTGAACCGGCTGAATTCCCGGTTAACGGCGTTATCCCTGGCTGGATTGAAGCGCTGACCCTGATGCCGGTGGGTTCCAAATGGGAGCTGACTATCCCTCAGGAACTGGCCTACGGTGAGCGTGGCGCGGGTGCGTCCATTCCTCCGTTCAGCACGCTGGTATTCGACGTTGAGCTGCTTGAAATCCTGTAAGCAGTGACTTCTGTTCCCCTCAGCTTGGGGGGAGCAGAAAAATAGCGTGAAAAGCTATAGTTATACCGATGTCGATATTTTATCTTGCAAATAGCGCGCTTGCGCGTATTTTTGTGAGCTGATTCGCGCTATCAGAGTGATATGACACTCACTTTAAACATAAAATTAACATTATATCTAAATCTTAGTATTCATCCCGCCAATTCTTACCTAATATCGATGAGTCCTGATAACGGGATCGTCGTATCATAGACACACCAAAGGCCGTAGAGCCTGAACAACACAGACAGGTACAGGAAGAAAAAAACATGGTAGATCAGGTAAAAGTCGTTGCCGACGAAGAGGCTTCGTCTGAACAGTCGCTGCGGCGCAATCTCACAAACCGTCATATTCAACTTATTGCCATTGGTGGCGCTATCGGTACCGGCCTGTTTATGGGCTCCGGGAAAACCATCAGCCTCGCCGGGCCGTCGATCATCTTTGTTTATATGATCATCGGTTTTATGCTGTTTTTCGTGATGCGCGCAATGGGAGAATTGCTGCTCTCGAATCTCGAATACAAATCTTTTAGTGATTTCGCCTCTGACCTGCTCGGGCCGTGGGCTGGGTATTTTACCGGCTGGACCTACTGGTTTTGCTGGGTCGTGACCGGGATGGCGGACGTCGTTGCCATTACCGCGTATGCGCAATCGCAATTCTGGTTCCCTGGGCTATCCGACTGGGTGGCATCGCTGGCGGTAATCATTCTGCTGCTGGTCCTCAACCTCGCCACGGTGAAAATGTTTGGTGAGATGGAATTCTGGTTTGCGATGATCAAAATTGTCGCCATCGTCGGCCTGATCGTGGTTGGTCTGGTGATGGTACTGACGCACTTCCAGTCACCTACTGGTGTTCAGGCATCGTTCACCCACCTGTGGAATGACGGTGGCTGGTTCCCGAAAGGTCTGAGCGGCTTCTTTGCGGGCTTCCAGATTGCGGTGTTTGCGTTCGTGGGTATTGAATTGGTCGGGACGACAGCGGCGGAAACCAAAGATCCGGAGAAATCCCTGCCGCGTGCGATTAACTCGATTCCAATCCGTATCATCATGTTCTACGTGTTCGCGCTGATTGTGATTATGTCTGTCACCCCGTGGGGCTCGGTGGTTCCAACCAAGAGCCCGTTTGTCGAACTGTTCGTGCTGGTCGGCTTGCCGGCGGCGGCGAGCCTGATTAACTTTGTGGTTCTGACGTCTGCGGCGTCTTCTGCGAACAGCGGTGTGTTCTCGACTAGCCGTATGTTGTTCGGTCTGGCGCAGGAAGGCGTGGCACCGAAAGCGTTCGCCAAGCTGTCCAAACGTGCTGTTCCGGCGAAAGGCTTAACCTTCTCCTGTATCTGCCTGCTGGGCGGTGTGGTGATGCTGTACGTTAATCCGAGCGTAATCGGTGCGTTCACCATGATCACCACCGTATCGGCGATTCTGTTCATGTTTGTCTGGACCATCATTCTTTGCTCGTACCTGGTGTACCGCAAACAGCGTCCGCAGCTGCATGAGAAGTCGATTTACAAAATGCCGTGGGGCAAGGTGATGTGCTGGGTGTGCATGGCGTTCTTCGTGTTCGTGCTGGTACTGCTGACGCTGGAAGAAGATACCCGTCAGGCGCTGATCGTCACGCCGCTGTGGTTCATTGCGCTGGGGCTGGGCTGGTTGTTTATCGGTAAGAAACGTATGGCAGGTGTACGTTAATAAAAAAAGAGCCGCGACGCGGCTCTAATGCTTCATCAATCAGGGCGCTCTCAGGCGCCCTTTTTATTCACCAGCGAGGGCACGCGGGAACAACACATTGTTTTCCAGACTGATGTGTTCCATCAGGTCGTCGATCAGTTCGTTAATGCCGTTATACATGGCTTTCCAGGTGGTGCAGGCTTCCGGCGGCGGCGTCACGTTTTGGGTGATGTGCTTGATCACTTCGACCAGCTCACCGGCGTCGTCATGCTCGCTTTCCATCACGCTGATTGGCCCCATCGCCTGGCTACCCATTCCCTGTTTGATCATCGGGAACAGGATCTGCTCTTCTTTCATCATGTGGCTGGACAGCTCGTCATGCAGCATGGTCAGGTTTTTCGCCAGACCGCGTGGTACGTTTGGCTTGTCTGCGTGCACGCGTTCAACTTTGGTGGCCTGCAGGATCAGTTCCGGCAGCTGTTCGCGGTGGCGGTCATGATAACGAACGACGATATGGTCGATAATTTCTGCCAGTGCCACGCTGCGCCAGTCTTTTTCCAACGGTTGCTCAGCCAGTTTCGCCAGTTCGGCTTCGATAGCCTCGACATCCAGCTCTTTACGTGCGGCAGCGCGTGCCAGCGTTTGCTTACCGCCGCAGCAGTAATCCATATCGTACTTACGAAACAGTGCCGAAGCGCGAGGAATAGAGAGCGCCAGTTCACCTAAAGGTTGATCGCGATAAGACATAGCCGTTACCTCATTCTCAATAATATAAGATGTATTTTAAATGCAACTTATAGCGAAGGATATACCCCTTTCGGGGTGGTGGGATTTGTGATGGCTGTCACGAAAATTTCTTATACCGTTAACCTGCTGAATCTTATTGAAAAGGCGTAAAACGGCGAAAAAAGCCGCGTCAGAAGATTAAATAAGCGGGCGCGGCTGCCGATAGTTAGACCTCAGACAATACCTGCATAATAAAAAGGCAACAGATGTTCAAACGAATCAAAGTGATAACCTTACTTATCACCGTGTTACTTTCCCTGGGCGCGATGCAGCTCATCTCCGCAGGCGTTTTTATTGGCGCACTCAACAACGATAAGCAAAATTTTAACGTGTCTCAGCTTTCCAGCCAGAACGTGGCCGAGTTTACCGATGCGTGGATTAGCCTGAACCAGGCGCGCGTCACGCTCAACCGGGGCATGCTGCGTCTGCAGGGCACGATGGCCAGCGAGGTGAACGGCGGGCAGCTCACAGAGCTGGTAAGCACGGCAAATCGACTGCTGGCAGAAGCGAAAGAGCATTACGATAAATACTATGCGTTGCCGGAAACGCCGGGTCTGGATGAACATCTGGCTGATCGACTGGAAGAGCAGTACGGCATTTATTCGACCACGCTTGCCAAAATGAACGCGCTGCTGGCGGAAGGCAAACTGGAAGAGATGTTCAAACAGAATGCTGAACAAAAGCAGACGGCAATGCAGGGTGTGTATCAGGAATGGCGTGCGGCACAATCCGCGCTGGCCAATGCGGGCGTGCAGGATAACGAGAATGACTACCAGAAAATTATCTGGTTGCTGTCTGCCGTCATGCTGATTGTGATCACGGTGATTGTCGTTAGCTGGATAGCCATGCAGCGCGTACTGTTGAAGCCACTGCGCGAGGTGATGGAACATATTCGCCATATTGCCGCAGGTGACCTGACCCACAGCATCAGTGCTGACGGCAGCAATGAAATGGCGCTGCTGGCACGTAACGTCCGCGATATGCAGCAGTCGCTGGCGAACACGGTTAGCGTGGTGCGTGACGGGGCCGATACGATTTACACCGGGGCGGGTGAAATCGCCGCGGGCAGTAACGATCTCTCCTCGCGTACCGAACAGCAGGCCGCATCGCTGGAGGAAACGGCAGCCAGCATGGAACAGCTCACCGCTACCGTGAGACAGAATGCGGATAATGCACGACAGGCGACTAGCCTTGCAAAAAATGCCTCGCAGACGGCGCAAAAAGGCGGCACGGTGGTTGATGGCGTGGTGCGTACCATGGATGAAATTGCCACCAGTTCCAGCAAAATCGCGCAAATTACCACTGTTATTGACGGTATTGCCTTCCAGACCAATATTCTGGCGCTGAACGCGGCGGTAGAAGCCGCACGCGCCGGTGAACAGGGGCGTGGTTTTGCGGTAGTAGCAGGAGAAGTGCGCACTCTGGCGCAGCGCAGCGCGCAGGCGGCTAAAGAGATTAAGGCCCTGATTGATGATTCTGGTCATCGGGTCAACGCCGGTACCGCACTGGTGCATGAGGCGGGTGAAACAATGGCGGAGATCGTCAGCGCCGTCACCCGCGTGACCGATATCATGGGTGAGATTGCTTCGGCCTCTGATGAGCAGAGTCGGGGAATCGATCAGGTTGGTCAGGCCGTTGCCGAGATGGATCGCGTGACGCAGCAAAACGCCTCGCTGGTGGAAGAATCCGCGTCAGCGGCGGCGGCGCTCGAAGAACAGGCGGCACGCCTGAATCAGACCGTTGCGGTATTTAAAGTGTCGCGCCGAATGGCGGCGTAAACGCCTTATCCGGCCTATTATCGCGTAGGCCGGATAAGCGCAGCGCCATTCGGCACATTATGATTGTGGAACCACGACGACGCTCGGTTTCTCCGGCTTGGCTTTGACGGCCACAACCACACCGATAACCAATAACGCGATACCGCTAATCGTCAGCGCCGACGGCATTTCATGGCGCAAGATAAAGGTATACAGCAGTCCCGCCAGCGTCTCGAATACAATCAACGGCCCGAGGATCACCGTTGGCAGCTTTTGGCTGGCGATGTTCCAGCACAATGCCCCCACCCACGAACACAGCACCGCAATGGCGACCATCAGGCCGATAAATACGCCTGGACGCGGGCCGAAGGGCAGGGAGAAGTCCGGCGTTTGCCCGTTCAGCCACAGGCAGGCCGCAATGTAACCGAGCAGAGAAACGGGCAGCGTCACCAGTGCCTGGGCGGTGGCCCACATCATCGGATGCTTATCAGGGTTTTCACGCAGCCAGCGGGCATTACGCAGCGCATACCATGCCCAGCACACCACGGAAACCAGTGCCAGGGCGATACCCGACCCGTAGCGCCAGCCGCTAAAATCAGGTAACCCCTGATTCAACTCAGAAATATTCACGCACAGCAGGCCAATGCCGATCAGCACCAGCGCCGGGGCCAAGCGCCACCAGGATAATTTACCGTCACGCTGGCTATAGAGCAGATTGGCGAAGACCGGGATCACTACCGGTAATGTGCCAATGATCATCGTCGAGACCGGCGCACCGGTGCGCTGAATGGCGCTGGCCAGACAAACATAATAAATCAGGTTGCCCATCATCGTCAGAGCCAGCGCGGTTCTCCAGTCCTTGCGCGACAGCTGACGCAGACGTCCGCGACCCAGCCAGGCCAGCGGCAGGGCAATCAGCCCCAGCGCCAGGTAGCGTCCCATCGACTGTAATACCGCCGGGTATTCCGGCACGATCAACGGCCCGACAAAAATCAGCCCCCACATCAACCCCGCCAGCAGGGCGTACAACACACCGCTAATCATTTTGACATCCACATCATTGAACATTGCGCCGAGTGTAGGCAGGGAAAATGCCGCTGTATTGTATGAGATTGCGCATTAGCGCGAATAAACCTGCTTCTGATAACGCACAGGCGTAATACCGTAGCGATGGGTAAACGCGCGGGTGAGGTGCGACTGGTCGGTCAGGCCGGTTGCCGCAGCAACGTCGGCGGCGGGCATACCGCGCGTGAGAAAATCTTTGGCGCGCCACAGGCGAACAGCCATGAGCATCTGATGCGGGGTGACGTGAAAGTGCAGTTTGAACTGGCGCTGAAAATGCCAGGGGCTGAGCGCAGCCACGCGAGCCAGTTCGTCGAGCGTAACCGGGTGCATGTAGTTATCATGCAGATATTCGCGCACGCGATCAAAGCGATGCGCGCCTTCCCGCGACACCGGTGCATGACGAGCCAGTGGCTGGAAGGTGTCGATCAGATCGAGCAGCAATCCTTTTTGTGCCAGCGGATCCTCGGTGTTCCACATCCCGTGGATCAGCGAACAGATCTGGCGTGAACGGTGGGGATCGTGGCGCGTCACATCATGGAACCACCAGTGGCGGATCCCGGTGACCTCTTGCAGAAGAGAGGGGTCGAGATAAATCATCCGGTAGCGCCAGCCGTCGGCGGTTTCAGCCTCGCCGGTGTGCAGCTCATCGGGATTCATGGTCACGACGGAATGGGCCGGTGCCACGTACTGGGTGCCACGATAGCGAAAACGCTCGGCGCCGGCTTCGATCGCGCCAATGCCAAACGCTTCGTGGGTATGAGGCTCAAACGCGTAACGCGAGATATGCGCATGATACAGCTCAACGCCCGGTATCTGCGCCAGATGGCGAAAACGGGCGCTGTCTTTCTCATCAATAAACTGCTCAGGTACACCCTGCACGTTATCTCTCCCCACACATCGTCTTATCATTATCAGAGAGGATGCGCGGGGATGCCACCGTAATTAACCAAATTTTAACAGTTATACGATGCCGCTGACGCTCTCCGCCAGCGATGTGGTCGGGCGTTTAATCAGTGTGCTCAGCGTATGGCTGTCGTCAAACAGTCCACCTTTTGAGGCACCGATATCAGAGTCGGCCAACATTTCTGCCAGTCCGGCAGGCAGGCCAAACCCTTTCAGCGCGGCGGAAAAATCGGCCTCGCTAAGGTTCTGATACACCACTTTTTTGCCGCTCTGTTGAGCCAGTTCGGCGGCCAACTGGCTCAGCGTCCAGCCTTCATCTCCCGCCAGCTCGTAGATTTTCCCGGCATGGCCTTCTTCACTGATGACGCGCGCGGCGGCAGCAGCGTAGTCCGCGCGGGTGGCGGCGGCGATTTTGCCGTCTCCGGCGGCACCAATAAACACGCCGTGCTCGAGGGCTGCGGGGGCGCTGGCGAGATAGTTTTCGCTGTACCAGCCGTTACGCAGCAGCGCGTAATCGAGGCCGGATTCTGCCAGCATCTTCTCGGTTGCCACGTGTTCATCTGCCAGCCCCAGCGGGGAGGTATCGGCATGCAGCAGGCTGGTGTAGGCGATGAATTTCACACGTGCAGATTTCGCCGCATTGATCACGTTGCGGTGCTGTGGGGTACGCTGTCCGACTTCGCTTGAGGAGATCAGCAGCAGTTTGTCGATGCCTTGCAACGCGGTGGTAAAGGCGGCTTCGTCGGTGTAATCCGCCTGGCGGACGGTAATACCCTGCAGGCTGAGGGTAGCGGCTTTCGCTGGGTTACGCACAATCGCCACAATCTGGCTGGCGGGAACGGTTTTCAGCAGGTTTTCAATAACGTGTTGGCCCAGTTGGCCAGTGGCGCCGGTAATCGCAATCATGAGGAACTCCAGGTTTTTGTCTTGTGTTGACTCACGCTAACACCTAAACTTACTTTTAGTAAGTACGCACAAAAAGGTAAGTATGAAAATGACAGATTCGACGCTTTCTCAGCAACTGCGCGACGGCAACTTATTTGCTGAACAGTGTCCTTCCCGCGAGGTGTTAAAACACGTTACCAGCCGTTGGGGAGTATTGATTCTGGTGGCGCTGCGCGACGGCACGCACCGTTTTAGCGATCTGCGCCGTAAGATGGGCGGTGTCAGTGAAAAGATGCTGGCGCAATCCTTACAGGCGCTGGAGCAAGACGGGTTTATCAACCGGGTATCGTATCCGGTGGTACCGCCGCATGTGGAATACAGTCTGACGCCGTTGGGTGAGCAGGTGAGTGATAAAGTCGCCGCACTGGCGGACTGGATCGAAATGAATTTACCGCAGGTTTTGGCGCAGCGGATCCCGGGGTGAACGATGTGCCGGATGGCGCTGCGCTTATTCGGCCTACAAGTCGGCTTCATGCGTAGGCCGGATAAGACGCTATTGTGTCGCATCCGGCACTAAAATTACTTACTCAAATCCAGCTGATAAATCGCAAAACCGATATCGTCGGTGGCGACTTTTTGCAGTGGATACTGTCCTTTTTCTTTGATAAACGCGGCGGCTTTATCGGACGGCGAGGTTTCAAAACGAATATCCAGCTTCGTCTCGCTGTGGATCGGCGCCAGACGCCAGTTATTATCCGCCGCCGGGTGAATTTCACCGGCACGCTTCGTCTCGGCCCCTATCCATGCGGCCAGCACCGAGCGGTTTTCATCCGGTGAGGCAAAGGCGATATGGCTGTCGCCGGTACCGGCAAACTTACCGCCGTAGGCGCGATAGTTATTGGTTGCTACCAGGAAGGTAGCGTCCGGGTCGATAGGTTTACCGTTAAAGGTCAGATGCTTAATACGCTCTGCCTGCGGGTTGACCGTCTGGCATTCGCCGTCGTAGCGGGCGGGTTGTGACACATCAATCTGATAGTCTACGCCGTCGATCACGTCGAAGTTATAGGTACGAAAGCCATCCCAGTTGATCAGCGACTGCGGTTTGCTGCTGTGAATATCAATCTGATTAAACTGTCCTGCGGAACATTCCAGCCACTCTTTCACCTCTTTACCGCTGGCTTTTACCACTACCAGCGTGTTGGGATAGAGGTACAGATCGGCGGCGTTGCGGAAGGTGAGCTGGCCTTTTTCCACTTCAACAAAGCTGGCCGGATCGTTCTTACGGCCGCCCACTTTAAACGGTGCGGCGGCGGAAAGTACCGGCAGTTTCGCCAGATCCGGATCGCCCTGAATAAAGCGTTCAACGTAAGCTTTTTGCGCGTTGTTCACCACCTGCACGGTTGGATCGTCCTGCACCAGTGCCAGATAGCTGTACATGTTATCGGCCGATTTACCGATTGGTTTGCTGACGAATTCGCGCGTGGCGTCATGGTCGGCTTTCAGGATCTCAACGATTTTCGTGTCTTCAGCGGCCAGGGATTTTTTTGCCGCCGCATCATAAATCGGGCGGGCTTCAGCTTTCGCCTGGGTGACCTGCCATTTCCCGCTGTCGTTATTCAGCACCAAATCCACCACGCCCAGATGATCGCCCCACATGCCTGGCATTACTGCCGGAACGCCGTTCAGGGTACCTTTAGCGATATCTGCGCCTTTGATGTTGGCAAAGTCTTTCCCCGGGAACACGGCGTGAGCATGACCAAACATGATGGCATCAACACCCGGTACTTCGCTGAGGTAATAAACCGAGTTCTCCGCCATAGCCTGATACGGGTCGGCAGAAAGGCCCGAGTGAGCCACCACGACGACCACATCCGCGCCCTTGGCCCGCATTTCCGGTACGTATTGACGTGCGGTTTCGGTGATGTCATTCACTGTCACTTTGCCGCTGAGATTGGCTTTATCCCAGGTCATGATTTGCGGTGGCACAAAACCGATGTAGCCAATTTTCAGCGTCTGCTTGTGACCCTCTTTGTCGACCACCTCGGTGTCTTTAATCAAATAGGGGGTAAAAAGCGGTTTTTTGGTTTTAACGTCGATGATATTGGCGTTAACGTAAGGGAACTTCGCGCCTGCGAGCGCCTTATGCAGATAGTCCAGACCGTAGTTAAATTCATGGTTGCCGAGGTTGCCGACCGCGTAATCCAGCGTATTCAGCGCCTTATAAACCGGGTGCGTTTCGCCGGCTTTCAGCCCTTTCGCCGCCATGTAATCCCCGAGCGGGCTGCCCTGAATCAGATCGCCGTTATCGACCAGTACGCTGTTTTTGACTTCATTTCTGGCGGCATTGATCAGACTTGCCGTACGCACCAGACCGAATTTTTCCGTTGGCGTATCTTTGTAATAATCGAAATCCATCATATTGCTATGCAAATCAGTGGTTTCCATTATGCGCAGATCGACGGTTGAGGCATTCACGCTGGCCGCTATCAGCGTGGCCAGAAGCGTTGCACTAAACTTAATCATCAGAGGGCATCCTTTTTTGAACCAGGCCACAAAAGAAAATGTATATACAGCTTATTGCTTACAGAAGTGTGAATCATGCCATGAATAGAGCGTTTAAAACCGCAGGCGCTATCACAGTTGGCGGATCCTCTGACGATCGGGTATAAGTAAAACAACGAGTTAACACCGCTGCTATAAATGAGGTGGAGAATGCTAGAACATGTATGCCAGCTTGCACGGAACGCGGGCGATGCCATTATGCAGGTCTACGATGGAATCAAACCGATAGAAATCACCAGCAAGCAGGATGATTCTCCGGTCACGGCGGCGGATATTGCCGCGCACACGGTGATCCTTGCAGGATTACAGGCGCTGACGCCGGATATACCGGTGTTGTCAGAAGAGGACCCGCCGGGCTGGGATATCCGCCAGCACTGGCAGCGTTACTGGCTGGTTGATCCGTTGGATGGTACCAAGGAGTTCATCAAACGTAACGGTGAATTTACCGTTAATATCGCGCTGATCGAGAAAGGAAAACCGGTACTGGGCGTGGTATATGCCCCGGTAATGAAGGTGATGTACAGCGCGGCCGAAGGTAAAGCCTGGAAAGAAGAGTGCGGCGTGCACAAACAAATCCAGGTGCGCGACGCGCGTCCACCGCTGGTGGTGATAAGCCGTTCGCATGCCGACAACGAGCTAAAAGAGTATCTGCAACAGCTCGGTGAGCACCAGACCACGTCGATTGGCTCATCGCTGAAGTTCTGCCTGGTGGCTGAAGGGCAGGCACAGCTGTACCCGCGTTTTGGGCCGACCAACGTCTGGGACACCGCAGCAGGCCACGCCGTTGCCGCGGCAGCCGGAGCGCACGTTCACGACTGGCAGGGTAAACCGTTGGATTACACCCCGCGTGAATCGTTCCTTAACCCCGGCTTCCGGGTCTCTATTTACTGAGCAATTTGTGCAGCAGGGCGATAACCTGCTGCACCTCTTCCTGCGTTAACGCCCCGTCTTTCGCCCACTGAACGCGACCGTCTTTGTCGAGGACCGCGATGGCTGAGCTCTCTTCGTCCAGTTGCCAGGTTTTACGCGCGATGCCATTGCTGTCGACAATAAACTGTGACCACGGGTAAAGCTTCTTGTTGCTCTCAAGGCTGCTGCGTACAAACATGCCGGAGCCGGGAATGGCATCATCCGTGTTAACGATGGTGGTGGTCTGATAGCGGTCGTGCGGCAAGTTCGCCGCTTTGATGGCCTCAATCAATGTGGCGTTTTTCTCTTTTGCCGAGGTGCGTCCGGCGATGTGTTGCACAATGCGAACTTTCCCCGGCAACTGCGCGCTATTCCAGCTTTTGTAGCTAAACTTATCGTTATCAAGAATCAGTTCGCCGCGATCGGCGATCCCGACCGGCGGCACGCGCTGGTTGGTTTCAAATTTATGGGCAGAGGCCATCATCGGCAGCAACAGGCACGACAGTGCCAGCAGTTTTTGTAAGGTCATGGTGTTTCCTTCTTTCTTATTTTGCAGGTGATCCGACCACTTGGGTGTGGAGTTTAAGCATATGTGCGATTGATGCTTTTTCCCGCAAGCGCAATACCAGTTTGCGGACGAGCGCACAAATCCTGTGAAAAATGAAGGCTTATACTGAGGACAGCGAAACGTTGAAAAGATAATTCTGAATAATTGTAACCTGAAGGTAAATAAACTTATACACGCTGGAAACAACGTAGAGATAGTCTATAGTCATATGGCATTAAAATTTGCGCCTGAGGATTGTCGGACCGATTGTGGTACCGCAAAGGCGTAATGCTCAGCAGGAGACAACAATGAAAATTTTCCAACGGTACAACCCGCTGCAGGTGGCGAAGTACGTGAAGATCCTGTTTCGTGGACGGTTATATATCAAGGACGTAGGCGCTTTTGAATTTGATAAGGGTAAGATTCTTATCCCAAAAGTGAAGGACAAACTGCATTTTTCTGTTATGTCCGAAGTTAACCGTCAGGTCTTGCGTCTGCAAACTGAGATGGCTTGATCAAAGTGCTATGCGGTAGTTTAAGTAGTCTATAAAAAAACGGCTCCTGTAACAGGAGCCGTTGATGTTTTCAGGTCGGCAAACTTATGCCGCGCCGTCTTCTTTCGCATCCGGCAGCTTTGGCACCAGAACGGTGGGTTTGCTGTCCAGACGCGTCACCAGCAGCTGATCGATCTTGTAGTTATCGATGTCCACCACTTCGAATTTATAGCCTGAGTACTTCACTGAGTCGGTACGTTTCGGGATTTTACGCAGCATAAACATCATAAAACCACCGATGGTTTCATAGTTGCCGGACTGCGGAAACTCGTCGATATCCAGTACGCGCATCACGTCATCAATGGGCGTACCGCCGTCGATAAGCCAGGAGTTCTCGTCACGCGCCACAATCTGTTCTTCCAGACCCTGACCGACTAAGTCACCCATCAACGTGGTCATCACGTCGTTCAGTGTGATAATGCCCACTACCAGCGCGTACTCGTTCATGATAACGGCAAAGTCTTCGCCTGCGGCTTTAAAGCTTTCCAGCGCCTCAGACAGCGTCAGGGTATCCGGGACGATCAGCGTATTGCGGATCTGCACGCCGCTGTTCAGCGCCATGCTTTGGTTGGCCAGCACACGGTTCAGCAGATCTTTGGAGTCCACGTAGCCGATGATGTGATCGATATCTTCGTTACACACCAGAAACTTGGAATGTGGATGTTCCGCCACTTTATTCTTCAGGCTCTGCTCATCTTCGTGCAGATCGAACCAGATGACGTTCTCACGTGAGGTCATAGATGACGGTACGGTACGGGATTCCAGTTCGAACACGTTTTCGATCAGCTCATGCTCCTGCTTACGCAAGACACCCGCCAGCGCACCGGCTTCAAATACGGCATAGATATCATCGGAGGTGATGTCATCTTTACGCACCATTGGGATCTTGAACAGCCGGAAAATACTGTTTGCCAGCCCATTGAAGAACCACACCAGCGGACGGAACACCATTAAACAGAAGCGCATCGGGTTGATGATGCGCAAAGCCACAGTTTCTGGCGCAATCATACCGATGCGTTTCGGGGTTAAATCCGCGAACAGGATGAACAGACCCGTTACTAGCGAGAACGACAAAATAAAGCTCAGTTGTTCGGACAGTTCTGGAGCAAAGTACTTTGAGAAAAGGCCGTAAAAGACCGGGGAAAATGCCGCATCACCCACGATACCGCCAAGAATGGCGACGGCGTTAAGGCCAATTTGCACCACCGTGAAGAACATGCCGGGGTTTTCCTGCATCTTCATTACGCGTTGCGCATTAATGTTGCCTTCATCGGCAAGCAGCTTAAGTTTAATTTTGCGTGATGCGGCAAGCGAGATCTCGGATATCGAGAAAAACGCACTCACGGCGATCAGGCAGAGAATGACTAAAATACTGTTTAACATATCTTATCCAGCCGTTAAGGCCAGATCCTCGGAAGGGAAATGGATAAATCCGTATGAATCTATATTGAATTCAAACTAAAGACCGGCTCGTGGAAGTGAGCCGGTAAATTCAGAAGCTAGTATAGCGTAAGGTACTGTAAAGTCGCCAGAGGGGGATTATTACGGCTTATCCAACGGCGTTAATCCGGCGTACGGTCTGCATCTCTTGTTCGCAATAGGGTGAACCGTCTGGCTTCAGGACATCATGAAACCATAGCTGTGCGGTCTTGTCGTTGAGCTCGATATCCGGCCACGGTAGCCAGGTTTGCGTTTTGCCCTGCACCAGCCCCCAGTGATAGCTGGAAACGCGCTGCGCGTTAAACAGCGGCAGCTGTTCTTCTATTCGGCTACCAACGTGGCGGGCCAGCCATTCGGTACAGAAAACCGGTCTGCCAAACTCAGCGAGCTGTGACAAAAGAGACAGTTGGCCTGGGGGATCAACATACGCATGGTAGCTAATGACATCTGAAAGTCGCAGTGCGGCAACATCTATCGGATGGGTAAAGGCGCTCCCGCATGCTGCGCGATCGTCAATATGCCAGGCGGCGACGGTTAGGGGCTGAGACGGCGACTCCTGTCGCGCCCAGCTAAACAGGTGGGTTAGCAGGGTCAAGGCGTAAATTTCCAGCCGGTCGTCGTAACGGGCAAATTCACCTGTGCTACAGAAAATCCCGCCATTGCCGGGCTCATTGTAGAGATCCCAGACGCAGATGCGCGAGTCATGACGATAGTATCGAATGATATCGCGAACGTAGGCTTCAATGTGCGGCCAGCAGGTTCTGTCCATTACGCAGGCCCGTCCCGGACTGCCCGCCGCCTGGCTATTATGCACGCCGGGAACCGGGGCTTTTTGCAGGCCGATAAACGGTTCATCGCCGGAAAAGGCGCAGTCGTCGAGCAGCGTCAACATCACCTTGATACCGTGGGCGTGTGCAATGCTTAGAAAGGTGTCGATACGGCCAATCAGGCCATCGCGGTCATGCTGCCAGACGGTAAACGGTAAGTTCGTTCGCAGCTGGTTATAGCCGTACTGGCTGGCCCAGCGAAGTTCCTGTTCGATGGTGTGGATATCGAAACTCTCGGCTTGCCACATGTCGAGCCAGTTGACCGCTGTACGTGGTAAATAGTTAAAACCACAGCCCCAGGGTTGCTGCTGATGCCAGCGCTGTGCCTGCGTTTTGCTCCAGGGTTTATACATGATGCGCTCCTTATTCTGCTTCTCAAAGACTGACGCGTCCCGTGGCCCGCTGCGTTGCACTGCCACCCCAGACTTCATCGTACTCGTAGCCGGTGAGCTGCTTTATCACCACCCGAGTTTCCTCATCGCAGTCGCGATAGTTGCCTCCCAGCTTGCGGCGGGCTATCTCTTTGAGCAGCAATTTATGCGTCTCACGCGTGAGCTTGAATTTGTAGGTGGTGTAGAAACTGACGGCCAGCAGCGCGGTGGTAGCAAAGATCATCAAGCCGATAATGGCGTGCAGCGCCATTGCAGGCTGGGCGCCGCTGCCTTTCACAAAACCCGACTCCTCCAGCACCATGCCGATCAGCAGGATAGCGATAGCCACGGTACTTTTGCGGGTGAGTACCATTACGCCCGCAAAAATGCCTTCGCGCCGCTGTTGGGTCACCATCTCGTCGATATCGGGGATAAAACTGTAAATATTCCACGGAATATAATAGAGACCCGAGCGCGCTATGCCGAGCAGAATAAAGACGGCGGAGAACAACACGTTGGAGACCTGAGTTTGGGTGTAATAGATAATAAATAAAAATGCCAGCACCGCAAATATACAGCTATAAGAGAGTCGCAGCGCCGCGGACGGCGTAATATTGAGTTTATTCAGTAATAGCATAAAACCATAGGTGCCAAACACCGACGCAAACGCGGCAATGCTTAACCAGCCGGAAACCGATGCGGCATCCTGATTCAAACAATAGATAACGTAAAAGGTAAATACTGAACCGAATACATCCATCGCGGTGAAAGAGAAAATATAAATAATAATATGCAAACGAAAGGCGCGAATTTTGAACGAGGAGAAGAGATCGAGTACCAGGTACTTCAGATGATTGAACAATCCGCTACTGCGCTGAAGGTCCGTTTTAAATGTCTCCTCTTGCACATCTTTGGCCTCCCATGTGCAGCGCCAGGTAATAAACACGGCGATACAGAAAACGACGGAAAAGATAATCCCGGTCAGGGTGTAGGTAAACGGATTATCTTTGCCCGTAAACTGCATCAGAATGCCGGGAACCGAGACGGCCAGAAAGCCGCCGAGCTGCGAGCAGATCATGCGTACGCCGGAAAGGCGGCTACGCTCTTCGTAACGGTTAGTCATCTCTGCTGCCAGGGTTTCCCACGGTACCAGTACCATGGCCGACAGCAATTCAATCGACAAATAGGTTCCCAGGTAATACCAGTAACCCATATCGGTCAGCCACAGCAGGGCATAGAGAAACATGAGCGGCGAACTGAGTAATAAAAAGAAGCGGCGACGGCCAAATTTCCGCCCAAGCCAGGTATTGCCAAAATTATCGGTGACGTAGCCCATAATCGGGCTGAGTAAAGCATCAATCACGCGGGCAATAGCAAATATGGAACCTGCCTCCAGGACGCTTAAACCGCAATAGGTAGTGTAAAAAAATAACAGCCAGGTGCCGATAATAGCGAAAGCCCCGCCGCCAAATAAATCAGTGATGCCGTAGCCAATTGCCACGCCATAACCGACTCTGCGTTCAGTTGGTTTAACCATAATTATTTTTCCAGTGTATATATACGTCATCCTTCAAGCAGCCTCTTTGTTGGCTACGCCTGCTCACCCCAGTCACTTACTTATGTAAGCGCCTGGGCGTTACCAGACTTGCCGCCTTAAAGCATCTTGAATGATTTTGTGTATAGGGTATCTGTATGCCGGTATTACCCGGCTTATTTATTTACTTATGGAATGCTTAATGAATTTTAATTATTAATATTTATCCATTGTCGCGTCAGAGATGAACGATAAATAGCGTCCACCATCAACAGCGATTTTTGGGCTTGATGGATATCGATATATTCTGTCTGACCGCGATGGGTAATAGCATGATAGAACTGGCGAATGGCCAGTTGGTGACCAAGACCCCAGTAGCTTTTGGCGCTGCCGTCTGGTGAACCATCGCTTTCCAGCTTCAGGCGCTGGTCCTTTGTGACGCGCCATAGCGCGTTGTCAGTTAGCTGAAGCATGCCGTTTTCACAGTGGATCTCCAGCAGCAGCGGCGAATCGAGCGTATTGCAGTTGCTGGCGTAAAACAGGCCACGTGCACCGTTGGCAAAATGCAGCGTTGCCATCGCGCTGTCTTCTGCTTCCGTCACCGCTGCCAGTTCGCTGCTATCCACCACGCCTTTTAAGCGTGTGACGCCCCCGGCGAACCACTGCATCAGATCGAGAGTATGAATGGCCTGATTAATCAGCAAACTGCCGCCTTCGCGGGCAAAACGCCCGCGCCACGGACTGTCGCTGTAGTACGCCCCGGAGCGTGACCAGGTCAGCACGGCTTTCATGCTGAGCATTTTGCCAAGCGTATTTTTCGCCAGTTCATCGCGTATGCGTAGGCTGGTGGGATTCAGTCGGTTTTGGTAACACACGCCCAGTAGTCCCGGCGCCGAGGCTGCGGCGTCAGCGATGTCGGCAACTTCCCCTCCATTCATGCCTACCGGTTTTTCGCAAAACACATGCTTCCCGGCAGCAAGGGCGGCGAGAATCATATTTTTATGCTCAAAATGCGGCGTACAGATATGCACGACGTCAATGTCGTTATCCAGCAGCATTTCCCGGTAATTGGGATAAAAGCGGCAGTTATAGGTCATCGCCTGCTGTAGCCCGTTGACGCTGTCGGTGTCGACCAGCGCGCGTAGCGTCACCCCCGGCAAGAGCCGTAGGGCGTTGACGTGACTACGGTGGATGGCACCGGCACCAATAATGGCGGCATTTAACGTTTTCATGCTGCCCCCATTATGCATGCGCATTGGCGAGCATTTGCGCCTTCACGCACAGCTCGGCGGCTTTAAACGCATGGGCCTGGGTCATGGCGTTTTCGGTACGGTTCAGGCAGTCGAGAATAAACTCGCCGAAGAACGGGAACCCTACCTTACCGGCGACCGGATAGCGGAATTCCCCCTCTTTATTAACCAGATACACCACATCCTGTTCACCTTGGGTAATATCGACATACTTGCGGATCTCGATATAGCCCTCAGTGCCCAGCAGCGTCAGGCGTCCGTCCCCCCAGGTGCTGAGGCCGTCCGGCGTGAACCAGTCGCAGCGGAAATAGCCCGTTGCGCCGTTCTCGCCCGCCAGCATCGCATCGCCAAAGTCTTCAAACTGTGGATACTGCGGATGATTGACGTTGCGCACCTGGCTTGCGACCACACGCGCCTCGAGGTTGTCGGTGTAAAACAGGAACTGCTCAATCTGATGGCTGCCGATATCACACAGAATGCCGCCGAAATAGCGTCGATCGTAGAACCAGTCCGGACGTCCGCTGCCTTCACGATGCGGGCCGGTGCCCAGGGTCTGGATCACCCGGCCAATTGCCCCCCGCTTGACCAGAACGCCCGCAAAAACTGCGCTTTCAACGTGCAGGCGCTCGCTGTAGTAAACCGCGTACTTGCGCCCGGTCCTGGCCACCATGGCTTTGGCGTCTTCCAGCTGTTCGAGAGTAGTCAGCGGTGCTTTGTCGGTGAAATAATCTTTACCCGCTGCCATCACCTTTAGTCCCAGTGGGCAGCGTTCAGAGGGGATTGCCGCCCCGGCGACCAGTCTGACATCGCGGTCGTTGAGAATGGTCTCCAGTGAGTCAGCCACCTGCGCCTGCGGGTACTGTTGCAGGAATTTCTCCACTTTCGCCGGGTCCGGGTCGTACACCCACTTCAGGGTGGCTCCGGCTTCGATCAGCCCGTTGCACATCCCGTAGATATGACCGTGGTCGAGCGTGGCAGCGGCAATCACAAACTCACCAGGTTTTACCACCGGCTGTGGTTTGCCGGTCGGGGCGTAGTTCATTCCATCTGTCTTGTTCATTACTCTGCTCCTGAATCTAAGTCTTTACCCAGAGGGATAGCACCGACTTCCGTGAAATTGCTCACGGAGGCGGATTTCTCATAAAAATGCGGGGCTTTTGCCATCAGGCCGCCGGTACGATAAAAATCGTCGTGGCTGGGGATGGGCAGCGTTACCACCGTGCGGGTAATGGCGGATTTGTAGATAGCGGTAATCAGCTCCAGCGAACGTTTACCCTGTTCCCCGTCGACCAGTGGGGGCGTCTGTTGTTCGATGGCGCTGAGCAGGTTGTCGATTTGTCCGCTATGCAGCGTCCATTGAAGCGCAGGCGTGGCATGAAACAGCGCGTCCAGTTGCTCTTCCAGTTCGCGATGATTGTCCGCTTGTGGAAAGCCGTTATCCGCCGACTGGCTGGCATACACCTTCCACGGGGCGGAGATCCGCGCCTTTTCGCCCTGAATAACGATTTTCTGATCTTCACCATGATGCACAACGGATGCGGTGAGCTGAGCCAGCGCCCCGTCTGAATATTTGAAAATGGCCGCACTGAGATCTTCCACTTCCGCGTTGTCATGGGCGACATTGCTCATCATCGCTACCACTTCGCTCGGGAAGCCGAGCATCCACTGAATTGCATCGATGTGGTGTACCGCATGATTCAGCGTGCAGCCGCCGCCTTCTTTCTGCCAGGTGCCACGCCACCACAGATCGTAATAGCAATGCCCGCGCCACCAGAACGAGTCCACCTGTGCGTGGCAAATTTTGCCCGCAAGGCCGGAATCAACGGCGGCTTTTAAGCGCCAGAAGGCATCGGTAAAGCGGTTTTGTGCGATGACCGATAACATTTTTCCGCTGGCTTTCTGCGCGGCAATCATCGCATCACACTCTGCGAGCGAGGCGGCCATCGGTTTTTCGCACAGCACGTGTTTGCCCGCGTGCAGAGCATCAATGCTGATGTCGGCGTGGACGTACGGCGGAGTACAGACGTCGACAACGTCCACATTAATACCCGCGTCCAGCATGGCCTGATGGCTGTTGTAGACCCGTGCTTCGCTTAGGCCGTAGCGCGTTTTCTTCTCTTCGGCTTTTTCCGGCCAGATGTCGACCAGCGCGACGATCCGGCAGCGATCCGCAAACTGTAAATAGCTTTGAATGTGGTTATGGGAGATGTTTCCGGTGCCGACAATGGCAATATTCAGCATGGTCATCCCCTTAACGCTGCCAGCTTGCGGAGGCGTCCAGCGTGCGGCTGGCGGTGGTTTTCTCGACCGATGAGTCGATACGCGCCTGCAACAACCGGGCATAGCGCTGCTCGTCAATCGGTAACTCAACCCAGTCATCGGTCCAGGTAGAGAGATGCATGGCGTTGGACAGCGTCAGGCCGCGAATGCCTTCCAGACCAGGGGCGATGAGCGGTTCGCCGTGCAGGACCGCGGCGGTGAAATTGGCGGTGATGACATGATGCTCACTGCATTCTGGTGCGGTAGGGATAGTCACTTCCCAGCACTCCGGCTCGCCAAAGCCGTTTTGCCAGCGGGCGTTGAAGTCGGTTTCGGATTCACGCAGTCGCCAGAAGCGCAGGCGACCTTCTTCCACCACCACTTTTCCACGATCGCCGACGATCTCGAGGCGATTGGTGCCGGGGGTTTCGGCGACGGTGGTGATGAACACGCCGGTTGCACCGTTGGCGTATTCCGCGTAGGCGGTGACCTCATCTTCTACTTCAATCTGGCGGTGTTTGCCAAACTGGCAAAACGCGCGCAAGCGTATGGGCATACCGACCAGCCATTGCCACAAATCAAGCTGGTGCGGGTCCTGATTGAGCAGCACGCCGCCGCCTTCGCCTTTCCATGTCGCGCGCCAGCCGCCGGAGTTGTAGTAACTCTGTGAGCGATACCAGTTGGTGATTATCCAGTTGGAGCGGCGCAATTCGCCCAGCTCGCCGCTGTCGATCAGATCTTTCACCTTCTGATACAGCGGGTTCGGGCGCTGGTTGTACATCATGCCGAACACCACATCGCATTCTCGGGCGCAGGTGTTCATCTCGTGGACCTGCGCGGTACAGACCCCGGCAGGTTTTTCGCACAACGTATGAATGCCAAGACGCATCGCCATCATCGATAAACCCGGATGCGCATAGTGCGGCGTAGCGACGATAACCGCGTCGACAAGCCCACTGTTCAGCATCTCCTCAGCGCTGATAAACAGTGCAACCGCATCGCCTACCAACTGGCGAATAGCGGCATGCTTGTCGGCGTTATTATCGCAGACCGCCGTCAGGCAGGCGTCCTTTACGGTCCCAGCCAGCAGATAGCGGGCGTGGACGGTGCCAATATTTCCCACGCCAATAATGCCAAAGCGTAATTTTTTCATGTCAGGCCTTTTCATCAGAAATAAGGGATAAGCGGACCATAAGAAACGCCTGGAATATCGACAATGTGATTTTGTGAGAGCGGTTGCAGGATGAGGAAGAAGTTCGCACAGATATTAAAAAAGTGTTTTAGAGTCAATGAACTAGGTTTGCAAAAACTTGCAAAAATAGATTGCGAGCGAGGTCACAGAATGTCAGGCAAGCTAAAAATGGATGAAATCGCTGCCTTAACCGGGTTCTCCGTGAGTACCGTGTCGAGGGTATTGAGCGGGAAGTCCTGTACCAGCGATAAAGCTCGGGAAGCCATCGTGAAATGCGCGCGCCAGCTAGGGGTGCTTGATACGCTGGCCTGCGGGCGGCTGCTGATCAACGGGATTGTGGTCTTCGCTCCACAGCGCACATTCATTGCGCAGGGTGATGTGTTTTACCTCGAAGTGACGCGCGGCATTGCTGAAGCTATTGCGCCGCATGATGTCTATCTGAGCTACTGCGGGTTAGATGAGCAGCGAGCCGACATCAAGCTCTTTCTGCAAAAGGCCAACAGTAAGAATATCAACGCCATTATTCTCATCGGCATTGATGACCCCACCGTGCATAAGCTGGCGCAGTCGCTGGGAAAACCCTGCGTGCTGATCAACTCACAGGATAAAGAAGGGGTATTGGACGCGGTCTCGCCCGATCACCGATCGATTGGCAACCAGGCAGTGCAGTATCTTTTTGAGCAGGGGCATCGGCGCATTCTCCACGTCACCAGCCTGCGACGTGAAACCCTGTACTGGCGTCTGGAAGGCATAAAGGAGATCTATCGGCAGTATCAGGTGCCGTTTGATGCCCGACGCGATCTGTTGGTGACGGAAGGATTTTCTGAACCAGAGGCGATACAGGCGATTAGCGACCGGCTACGTGAACTGCCACAGAGTGAGTGGCCGGAAGTGATTTTCTGTGCCGGGGCGTCAATGTCCAGCGGCGTTCGTCGCGTGCTGGAAGCGTTGGGGGTACGCATTCCCGATGATATCTCGCTGATGACCACGGACGTCAAAGAACTGGATGGCCATGTGGTTTCTGCGGTCACCAGCATTACCATTCCCTGTCGGGCATTAGGCGTAGAAGCGGTGCATTTGCTGCAAAACCGCCTCAATCGCCCGGCTGCGCCGGTGTTTAATCTGCTGCTCAAGGGCAAAGTGACGGAAAGGGGAACCGTCGCCAATGCCACGCGCCATGCCGCGCTGGCGCGGGAGCAATAGTTGACCCGACAGGCCCGATAAACGTAGCGCCATCGGGCAGCAGCAGATTAGTTCTGCGGCGGCAGGCACACGCCAATGCCGCCAATACCACAATATCCATAAGGGTTTTTATGCAGATATTGTTGGTGATCGTCCTCGGCATAATAGAACGGCGTGGCGGTATTAATCTCTGTCGTGATGTGGCGGTCATCGCCCGCAGCGGTCATCGCCGCCTGAAAACGCGCGAGGCTGGCATCTGCTGCACTCTTTTGCTCCGGCGTGAGCGGATAAATGGCCGAACGATACTGCGTGCCCTGGTCATTGCCCTGACGCATGCCCTGCGCCGGGTCGTGATTTTCCCAGAACACCTGCAGCAGTTGCTCGTAGCTGATAACATGCGGGTCATAAACGATACGCACCGCTTCGGCATGGCCCGTTTCGCCAGAACAGACTTCCCGATAGGTTGGGTTAGGCGTGTAGCCGCCGGTATACCCGGCAGCCGTGCTGTAAACGCCGGGTAAAGACCAGAACAAACGCTCCACGCCCCAGAAACAGCCCATCGCGAACAGGGCGATTTCCATCCCTTCGGGTACGTGGGTCATCGAATGTTGGTTCACCGCATGCAGCGTTGCCACGGGCATCGGGGTGTTGCGTCCAGGTAGAGCATCTGCTTGAGAAACAAGATGCTTTTTATCAAATAAACTCATGGCCGTTCTCCCGAAATCAGTCATTTGGGTTAAGGTTGTAACAAGACGCGTCTTTGCCCACAATAACTGGCGTGAATACGTCTAGAGTTAAACATAAGAAATATTTGGGTTGCCGTCTGTTTTTCAACTCTTATTGTTGATTTTTTGTTAAGCCGAGGAACGGCAGAGTATTTTTTTCCAGGGGTGGGAAAAAAGGATATTCAGGAGAAAATGTGCCACATATCCGTCAGTTGTGTTGGGTGGGGTTGCTGTTCTTAAGCGGCCCGGCCGTCGCCGCAAATGTTCGCTTACAGGTCGAAGGATTATCGGGACCGCTGGAGAAAAACGTCCGTGCGCAGTTGTCCACGATTCAAAGTGATGAAGTCACACCGGACCGACGTTTTCGTGCGCGCGTTGATGACGCTATTCGCGAAGGGTTAAAAGCGCTGGGCTATTTTGAGCCGACCATTGATTTTGAACTGCGTCCGCCGCCGGCGAAGGGACGTCAGGTATTAATCGCTAAAGTGACGCCCGGAGAGCCGGTACTTATTGGTGGCACCGACGTTGTTTTACGCGGCGGGGCGCGCACCGATAGCGATTACCTGGATCTGCTGAAAACGCGTCCGGCAATCGGCACGGTGCTCAATCAAGGAGACTATGACAGCTTCAAAAAGTCATTAACCAGCGTGGCGCTGCGCAAAGGCTACTTTGACAGTGAATTTAATAAAAGCCAGCTGGGGATTGCGCTCGATCGTCGCCAGGCGTTCTGGGATATCGATTACAACAGCGGTGAGCGCTATCGCTTTGGTCATGTCACCTTTGAAGGTTCGCAAATTCGCGATGAGTACCTGCAAAACCTGGTGCCGTTCAAAGAGGGCAAAGAGTACGAATCCAAGGACCTGGCGGAGCTGAACCGCCGTCTCTCAGCAACCGGCTGGTTTAATTCTGTCGTTGTGGCACCAGAGTTCGACAAAGCCCGCGAAACCAAAGTGTTACCGCTGAAAGGCGTGGTCTCACCACGCACGGAAAACACCATTGAAACCGGGGTGGGCTATTCAACCGACGTCGGGCCACGGTTAAAAACCACGTGGAAAAAGCCGTGGATGAACTCCTACGGCCATAGCCTGACCACCAGTGCCAGTATCTCTGCGCCGGAGCAGGTCCTGGATTTCAGCTATAAAATGCCGCTGTTAAAGAACCCGCTGGAGCAGTATTACCTGGTGCAGGGGGGCTTTAAACGTACCGATTTAAACGACACCGAGCAGGACTCAACAACGCTTGCCGTCTCCCGCTACTGGGACCTCTCCAGCGGCTGGCAGCGTGCGATCAACCTGCGCTGGAGTCTTGACCACTTTACTCAGGGTAACGTCACCAACACCACGATGCTGCTGTATCCGGGCGTGATGATCAGCCGGACGCGCTCGCGCGGCGGCCTGATGCCCGTCTGGGGCGATTCCCAGCGCTATTCCATTGATTACTCCAATACCGCCTGGGGCTCTGACGTCGACTTCTCCGTCTTTCAGGCGCAAAACGTCTGGATCCGTACGCTGTACGACAGCCATCGCTTTGTGATGCGTGGCAACCTCGGCTGGATTGAAACCGGCGATTTCGACAAAGTCCCGCCGGACCTGCGTTTCTTCGCCGGGGGCGATCGCAGTATTCGCGGCTATAAATACAAATCTATTTCGCCTGAAGGGAGTGACGGCAAGCTGAAAGGGGCCTCCAAGCTGGCGACCGGATCGCTGGAATACCAGTACAACGTAACCGGTAAATGGTGGGGGGCGATGTTTGTGGATAGCGGTGAAGCGGTGAGCGATATCCGCCGAAGCGATTTCAAAACCGGTGCCGGGGTTGGCGTTCGTTGGCAGTCTCCGGTCGGGCCGATCAAGCTCGATTTAGCTGCGCCGATCGGCGACAAAGATGAACATGGTTTACAGTTTTACATCGGTCTGGGGCCTGAATTATGAGTTTATGGAAGAAGATAAGCCTCGGCGTATTGATTGTTATCCTGCTGTTGTTGGGCTCCGTGGCGTTCCTCGTCGGCACGACCTCGGGCCTGCATTTGGTTTTCAAGGCCGCTAATCGTTGGGTTCCAGGGCTGGAGATTGGCCAGGTCACCGGCGGCTGGCGGGATCTGTCGCTTAAAAATATTCGCTACGACCAACCTGGTGTGGCGGTGAATGCCGGTGAAGTGCATCTGGCCGTTGGTCTTAACTGCCTGTGGGACAGCAGCCTGTGCGTCAACGATCTATCGCTGAAAGACATCAACGTGGCGATCGACAGCAAAAAGATGCCGCCTTCTGCGCCGGTTGAGGAAGAAGACAGTGGCCCGCTAAACCTCTCCACGCCTTACCCGATCACGCTTTCCCGCGTGGCGCTTAACAACATCAATATCAAAATCGATGACACCACGGTGTCGGTGCTGGATTTTACCTCCGGACTGAACTGGCAGGAAAAAACGCTGACCCTGAAACCTACGTCATTGCAGGGGCTGTTAATCGCCCTGCCAAAAGTGGTGGACGTGGCGCAGGAAGAGGTGGTGGAACCGAAGATCCAAAACCCGCAGCCGGATGAAAAACCGCTGGGCGAAACGCTGAAAGATCTGTTCTCAAAACCTGTTTTGCCGGAAATGACCGACGTTCATCTGCCGCTGAATCTTAATATCGAAGAATTTCGCGGTGAGCAGTTGCGCGTCACTGGTGATACGGATTTAACGGTGCACAGCATGCTGCTGAAGGTGAGCAGCATTGACGGCAACATGAAGCTCGACGCGCTGGATATCGACTCCAGCCAGGGGGCAGTGAAGGCCAGCGGTACGGCGCAACTGACCGACAAATGGCCGGTTGATATTACCCTCAACAGCACGCTGAACATCGAACCGTTAAAAGGCGAGAAGGTGAAGCTGAAGGTTGGCGGCGCGCTGCGTGACCAGCTGGAAGTGGGTGTCAATCTGTCTGGTCCGGTGGACATGGATCTGCGTGCACAGACACGTCTGGCGGAAGCGGGATTACCGCTCAATCTGGAGGTGGTGAGTAAGCAGGTTTACTGGCCATTTACCGGCGATAAGCAGTTCCAGGCCGATGACATCAAGCTCAAACTGACCGGCAAGATGACCGACTATACGCTCTCGATGCATGCCGCCGTGAAAGGCCAGGATATTCCTCCGGCGACCATCACGCTGGATGCCAAAGGCAATGAGCAGCAGATCAATCTCGACAAACTTAGCGTTGCCGCGCTGGAAGGTAAAACCGAGCTGAAAGCGCTGGTGGACTGGCAGCAAGCCATTAGCTGGCGCGGGGAGCTGACGCTGGACGGCATCAATACGGCGAAAGAGGTGCCGGAATGGCCCTCGAAACTGAATGGTGTGATCAAAACCCGCGGTAGCCTGTACGGCGGAAGCTGGCAGATGGAGGTGCCAGAGCTGAAGCTGAGCGGTAACGTGAAGCAGAACAAGGTCAATGTGAACGGCTCGCTGAAGGGTAACAGCTACCTGCAGTGGACCATCCCCGGCCTGCATCTGGAACTGGGGCGCAACAGCGCTGAGGTGAAAGGTGAGCTGGGCGTCAAAGATCTCAATCTCGACGCGACAATTGATGCCCCAAGCCTGGATAACGCGCTGCCGGGGCTGGGCGGCACGGCGAAGGGGCAGGTCAAGGTGCGTGGTACGGTAGAGGCGCCGGAACTGCTGGCGGATATCACCGCCCGTGGCCTGCGCTGGCAGGAACTGTCCGTGGCTCAGGTGCGTGTTGAAGGCGATGTGAAATCAGCGGAGCAGATTGCCGGTAAGCTCAACGTGCGCGTTGAGCGGATTGTGCAACCTGATGTGAACATCAATCTGGTTACGCTGAACGCCAAAGGAAGCGAAAAGCAGCATGAGCTGCAGCTACGTATTCAGGGCGAGCCGGTCTCGGGACAGCTTGATCTGGCCGGGAGTTTTGATCGCAAAGAGCAGCGCTGGAAAGGGGAATTAAGCAATACCCGCTTCCAGACCCCGGTAGGCCCGTGGTCGCTGAACCGCGCCATTGCGCTGGATTACCGCAATCAGGAACAGAAAATCAGCATCGGGCCGCACTGCTGGAACAACCCAAATGCGGAACTGTGCGTACCGCAGACGATAGATGCCGGAGCGGAAGGTCGCGCAGTGGTGAACCTTAACCGTTTCGATCTGGCGATGCTGAAACCGTTTATGCCGGATGCCACCCAGGCCAGCGGCGTGTTCACAGGCAAGGCCGATGTGAGCTGGGACACCACCAAAGAAGGACTGCCGCAGGGGCAGGTGACGCTGAATGGACGTAATGTGAAGGTGACACAAAGCGTCAACGATGCCCCGCTGCCGGTGGCGTTTGACACGCTGAATCTCACCGCCGACCTGCACAACAACCGTGCCGAACTGGGCTGGCTGATCCGCCTGACCAATAACGGCCAGTTTGACGGTCAGGTGCAGATAAGTGACCCGCAAGGACGACGCAATCTGGGCGGGAACGTCAATATCCGCAATTTCAATCTGGCGATGGTGAACCCTATCTTCTCGCGCGGCGAAAAAGCCGCCGGGATGCTAAACGCCAACCTGCGCCTCGGAGGTGACCTGCAAAGTCCACAATTGCTCGGCCAGTTGCAGCTGAGCGGCCTGGATGTTGACGGCAACTTTATGCCGTTCGACATGCAACCCAGCCAGTTGGCCGTTAACTTCACCGGGACCCGTTCGACAATTGCGGGCGTGGTGCGCACGCAGCAGGGAGAGATAAACCTGAGCGGTGACGCCGACTGGAGTCAGCTAGACAACTGGCGAGCGCGCATTGCGGCCAAAGGCAGCCGGGTGCGTATCACCGTGCCGCCAATGGTGCGCCTGGATGTCTCGCCGGATGTGGAATTTGAAGCCACACCGAACCTGTTTACTCTGAACGGCAATGTTGATGTGCCGTGGGCGCGTATTGTGGTGCACGACCTGCCGGAAAGCGCAGTCGGTGTTTCCAGTGATATGGTGATGCTCAATGACAATCTACAGCCGGAGAAACCGCAGAGCGCCGGGATCCCGATCAACAGCAACCTGAACATCCACGTCGGCAACAACGTGCGCATCGATGCCTTTGGTCTGAAAGCACGTTTGACGGGCGATCTCAAAGTGGCACAGGATAAGCAGGGGCTGGGCCTCAATGGGCAGATTAATATCCCAAGCGGCCGCTTCCATGCGTATGGTCAGGATTTGATTGTACGTAAAGGTGAGCTGTTGTTCTCCGGTCCACCGGATCAGCCGTTGCTCAATATCGAGGCTATTCGTAACCCGGATGCCACCGAAGACGACGTGATCGCCGGTGTTCGCGTAACGGGTACGGCAGATGAACCGAAAGCGGAAATCTTCTCCGACCCGGCGATGTCGCAGCAAATGGCGCTCTCTTACCTGCTGCGCGGGCAAGGATTGGACAGCGAACAGAGCGATAGTGCGGCAATGACGTCTATGCTTATTGGCTTAGGGGTTGCACAAAGTGGTCAGATTGTGGGTAAAATCGGGGAGACGTTTGGCGTAAGCAATCTGGCGCTGGACACGCAAGGGGTGGGCGATTCATCTCAGGTGGTTGTCAGCGGATATGTACTGCCAGGTCTGCAGGTGAAATATGGTGTGGGTATATTTGACTCTTTAGCGACACTCACGCTACGTTATCGTCTGATGCCTAAGCTATATCTGGAAGCTGTGTCTGGCGTTGATCAGGCACTTGATTTGCTCTATCAGTTCGAGTTTTAGCAATGCGAATATTTGTTTATGGTAGTTTACGTACCAAGCAAGGTAACAGCCACTGGATGACCAACGCCCAGTTGCTGGGTAATTTCAGCATCGATAACTACCAGTTGTACAGTCTGGGCCACTATCCAGGCGCGGTTCCGGGAAACGGAACGGTACACGGGGAAGTTTATCGTATTGATAACGCCACGCTGGCAGAGCTTGATGCGCTGCGCTCGCGCGGCGGAGAGTACGCACGCCAGTTAATTCAGACGCCTTACGGAAGTGCATGGATGTATGTATATCAACGTCCGGTAGATGGGTTAACGCTGATAGAAAGCGGTAACTGGTTAGACCGCGACAAGTACTAACATATACCTGATGGATTTCGAGTTGCATCAAGGCGGCGACGCAGGAATCCCCAGTCACGTACATCAGTACGTGACTGGGGTAAGCGAGGAAAGCCAACGCAGAGGCAGTTTGAAAGACGACAGGTATAACACGCCACCCTCGGGTGGCGTTGTTTTTTAGGATTTAGAACTCCACGCGCGCGCCAAGGTTATAGCGGCGTCCTTCCACCTGAGCGGACTCACTCCATGCGGTCGTGAGTTTCGGATCCTCATCCAGCACGTTGTAGACCCCCGCCATCAGCTGTGTGTGCTTATTCAACTGGTAGCGTACGCCCACATCCACCATCGTGTAATCATCGTACTTGTTGTTATTACCGCTGTTGCGGTTGCTGCTGCGGTAGTTCACCGTACTCCACACGTCGAGGCTTTGCGTCGCCGTCCAGTTCAGTGAAAGGTTCGCCATATGGCGTGGGTAATCGTTCAGTGCGTAGCCTTTGTTGACGCCGCTTTTCTGCTCGCTGTGGTTGTAGGTGTAGTTGGCATTGGCTTTGAAGTCGGTGCTAATTTGCCAGTCGGCGTTGAGCTCGACGCCGTACACATCGGCTTCGCTGACGTTAAAGTATTTACTCACCGAGTCGGCGTTGTAGCCATTGACTGAGCACTGGTTGGTCGCCGTGGTTTCACAAATGGTTTGTTCCGCAATCTTGTCTTTGAATTGCGTATAGAACACGGTGCCATCGAGCGACAACACATCGCCCGTCTAGTACAGACCCAGCTCAGAGTTAACGCTTTTCTCCGGTTTTAAGTCGTCATTGCCGACCGTCAGGAAGGGATAGGGCACGGTTGAACCGTAAGGGGTGACGAAGTTACTGGAGGTGGCTCGCAGTTCCGGCTTTTTATACCCGGCGGAGACGCCACCTTTCAGCGCCCAGGCATCGTTGAATGCCCAGTTGCCGTACATTTTCGGCGTAATGTGCGTACCAAAGTTATCGTCCTGATCCATACGCGCGGAGGTCGTCAGGATGAAATCGTTGATGCTCCAACCGTCTTCCACGAACAACGCCCAACCGTTGCGGCTGATTTTGGTAACAGGCTCCGAGCCTGGCAGCGTTTTGTTGGCGACATCAAACCGGTCGTTTAACTCTTCGCGGGTGAAGTTCGCCCCGACGGTCAGCTTATGGGTGTCGAGCGTGAAGGTGGTTTGTGAATTGGCGACGTAGTTTTCCATCTGCACATACTGCGGTGACTGCCCGTCATAAACGTATTTTGAGCGGCCTTTTTCGTAGTTAATGTAGTTAGTTGTCGCGATCGTATCGTCGGCATACCAGCCGGTATGGGTCAGGGTGGCGGCGTTACGATCATATAACCATGACCACGGCGCACCACGTTTCTGGGTGCGGTTTTTTTCCTGCTCGCCGGTGACAACGTTGAGATCGAAGAGGTTATTTTCGCTGGCGGCCAGACCCAGCGTCATATCCACGGATTTGCGGTTATGTTTGCCGAAGTAATTATTCCGATCGTCGTCGCGACGGTCGAGCCAGTCGGCAGCCACGCTTAAGCCGAGAACATCGGGAATAATTGGCCCCATGGTGAAAAGATTCATTTGACTGGTATTGCCGAGATACTGGTGTTCCTGAAGCCAGGTATTCGCGGCAATTGCCGTCGTCCAGTCTTTCGCCCCATAAGGTTTTTTGGTGATGACGTTAACCACGCCGCCGATGGCATCGGAACCGTACAATGATGACATCGGCCCACGAATAACCTCGATGCGCTCAATGGCTTCCATTGGCGGTAAGAAGTTGGCTTCGGTGCCTATGTCGTGCCCATAGGGGCGTGACTGGCCGGTATTTTGTTTGACGCTGTTCACCATGAAGGCGGTATAGGACGGGTCCATGCCGCGGATCATAATGCTGCCAGCATTCATGCCGCTGCTGTTCGACACCGAGACGCCGGGAATATTTTTAATGGCTTCCCCCACGTTGCGGTCCGGCTGAATATCCAGCGTTTTACGATCGATAACTGAAATAGTCGCCGGGGCTTCACGCTTTTGCTGCGAGAAACCGGACGCCGTAATCACCATTTCATCTTCGCTATTGCGTGAGGTTTCCGTTAATTCTTCGGCCTGCGCGGGAAAAATAACCCCGCCTGAGAATGCAACGATCCCTGTCAGCGTAATAAGTTGACGCGTTTTCATAATATAAGACACCTGAAAAGTAAAAAATAAAAGCGACACCTTGCCGCGCAACATGGCGACAAGGTGCAAAATAGTTTTTGATTATTAGTATTGAGATAAATCGATTTTCAGCACGTAGTCGGGCTTGACGCCAATCATTTTTTCCGGCTGTTTTACGCTGACATACAAGGTGTTAGCGTCCGGTGAAAGCGCCAGGCTGTTAGGTAACGCATTGGTTTCAATGCTGTGTTTTACCTGATAGGTGTTGCTATCGACAATGCTGACCTGCTTGGCATTGCGGTGTGTAATATAAACTTCCTGACGCGTCTCGTTATAGAGAACGGCCAGTGAATTAATGACTTTGATTGGGGCAATGACTTTTCCGGTATGAATATCGACAACCAGAACATCGGCTAAATCAGGATCGGTCAGGAACGCGCGATTATTTTTGCTATCAAGGGCGATATTCAGGAAGAAATGCTTTTTAGCGGGTTCAACGGAAAAACGGTTAATTATTTTGTGGCGGGTGGTATCCAGCGTAATCAGCTCGTTTCTGCCGTTCACCACGTACAGACGATCGTTTGTAGCATCAATCGCCATGCCGGTCGGGTATTCGCCCATATTTTCAAGGGTGGCTATTTTTTCACGCTTTTGCGTATCCACCACCCAGATAACGCCTTTTTCAGCCACGCCGGAAACGTACAGGCGGTGATGTTGCTTATCCAGCACCATTTCACGCGTATGGATGATTTCCTTCGGGTTGCTGGTATCGCTCAGTTGCAGTATCGCCCGTTCTTTACCGCTGCGGGTATCGATAATCGTCACCGAACCTTCCAGCGTATTACCGACATACAGCACCTGATTTTCTTCATCCAGCGCGGTAGCAAACGCCCGGCGGCTGGTTTCGATGACTTCGGTGGTGGTGAGTTTCTCCAGATCGAGTTTGTAGATAACCCCGCGGGTTTTGTCTTTATCAAACGACGGTGAAGAGGCGGCAAAAAGCGCCTTCTGCTGGCCATCAACCGCCAACTCATACACCCCGTTACCGACGTCGCGGGTCAGGAAATCTTTCTCAGACAGCATCTCTGCCACGCAGGGCAGGCTGGTAAATAACAATGTTGTGGCGAGGGCCACGGCGGAATAGTGTTTCAGGGACTTCACAGTGTGGAGGTTCATTGACGTTTATTCACATTTATTTACGTGTTGCGAATGATAATGAGATCTAGTCTCATTCGCAAATAAGATGAGCAAAATGTGACTACCCGATCTGGTAGGTCAAAAAGAAAACAGCGGAGAAAGGAAAAACGAAGAGAGGGAAAATGAGAAGTAAAAAACCCTTACTAACCAGACGCTGGCGTTCAGGGTTTTGAGCTCAGGCGAACTTATTTCTTCGCACGCTCGAAGGATGCAACGATTTCAGCTTTAGCGGCTTCAGCGTTGTCCCAACCGTCAACTTTCACCCATTTGCCTGCTTCGAGATCTTTGTAATGCTCGAAGAAGTGAGTGATCTGCGCTTTCAGCAGGTCCGGCAGGTCGTTCACATCTTTGATGTGATCGTATTCTTTGCTCAGCTTGGTGTGCGGTACCGCAACCAGTTTCGCATCTTCACCGGATTCGTCGGTCATTTTCAGTACGCCAACCGGACGGCAGCGGATCACTGAACCTGGCTCCAGCGGGTACGGTGTCGGGACCAGAACGTCGACCGGGTCGCCATCCAGAGACAGGGTGTGGTTGATGTAACCGTAGTTGCACGGATAGAACATCGCAGTGGACATGAAGCGGTCAACGAACAGGGCGCCGCTCTCTTTGTCAACTTCGTATTTGATCGGATCTGCGTTCGCAGGGATCTCGATAACAACGTAGATATCTTCCGGCAGATCTTTACCGGCAGGGACGTTGAGTAAGCTCATGTCTGTTTCCTTTAAATATGCTATGGCAAACAAGTGGCGGGTATTATAGCCAACTCGCGCTGAATGTCTCCGCTTGTTTTCGATTTGCCACCTCGGATTTTCGCTTTTTCTCCCTGTCTTGATGACAGAAAAATCCATAACTTCAGCTGCATTTTTCATAGGGTAATGAAAGCGATTACAAACTTGTGATTAACGTTTTATTTACTTTTTTGAAGTGTGATGTAACGCAATCCGTTACATGCTCGATTGTCTATAGTTTTTTCGCGACGGTTTATTAATCAACAATAATCACCCTACGAGGACGCACTTATGTGGAAGCGCTTACTTTTAGTCACAGCAGTTTCGGCAGCCATGTCATCTATGGCGATGGCCGCCCCTTTAACCGTAGGATTTTCGCAGGTCGGGTCTGAATCCGGCTGGCGTGCAGCAGAAACCAACGTAGCGAAAAGCGAGGCCGAGAAGCGCGGCATTACGCTGAAAATTGCCGACGGCCAGCAAAAACAGGAAAACCAGATTAAAGCGGTACGTTCATTCGTGGCGCAGGGCGTGGATGCTATTTTCATTGCGCCAGTGGTAGCAACAGGCTGGGAGCCGGTATTAAAAGAAGCAAAAGATGCCGAGATCCCGGTCTTTTTGCTCGATCGTTCCATCGATGTCAAAGACAAATCTCTCTATATGACCACCGTGACGGCCGACAACGTGCTGGAAGGCAAATTGATTGGCGACTGGCTGATTAAAGAAGTGAACGGCAAGCCGTGTAACGTTGTGGAGCTACAAGGAACCGTCGGTGCCAGCGTGGCGATTGACCGTAAAAAAGGCTTTGCTGAAGCCATTGCCAAGGCACCAAACATCAAAATTATCCGCTCTCAGTCCGGCGACTTTACCCGCAGTAAAGGCAAAGAAGTCATGGAGAGCTTTATCAAAGCGGAAAACAACGGCAAGAACATCTGTATGGTTTACGCCCACAACGATGACATGGTGATCGGGGCGATTCAGGCAATCAAAGAAGCGGGTCTGAAACCGGGCAAAGACATTCTGACCGGCTCTATCGACGGCGTGCCGGATATCTATAAAGCGATGATTGACGGGGAAGCCAACGCCAGCGTCGAGTTGACGCCGAACATGGCCGGTCC
The DNA here is from genome assembly GCF_005280805.1 of Citrobacter sp. TBCS-14. NCBI lineage: Bacteria > Pseudomonadati > Pseudomonadota > Gammaproteobacteria > Enterobacterales > Enterobacteriaceae > Citrobacter > Citrobacter sp. TBCS-14. Next base: position 382,385 of record NZ_SZWM01000476.1, on the reverse strand, counting down.
AGCCTTTGACGCGCTGGAGAAATTCAAAAAAGACGGCACCATGCCTGAGAAGCTGACCATTACCAAATCTATCCTCTATCTGCCGGATACCGCGAAAGAAGAGTTAGAGAAGAAGAAAAACATGGGCTACTAAGCCTTCATGAAAATGCCGGGGGCGCTGCGCTTGCCCGGCCTACATTAAGCGCTTTTGTAGGCCGGATAAGCGTAGCGCCATCCGGCGTAATGCAGGGGGAACCATGACCACCGACCAACATCAGGAAATCCTTTGCACCGAAGGGTTGAGTAAATTTTTTCCTGGCGTCAAAGCGCTGGATAACGTGGATTTCAGCCTGCGGCGTGGCGAGATTATGGCGTTGCTCGGTGAAAACGGAGCCGGTAAATCGACGCTGATCAAAGCGCTGACCGGCGTTTACCACGCCGATCGCGGCACCATCTGGCTTGAAGGCCAGGCTATCTCACCCAAGAATACCGCCCATGCCCAGCAACTGGGGATTGGCACCGTGTATCAGGAAGTGAACCTGCTGCCCAACATGTCGGTGGCAGATAACCTGTTTATTGGCCGCGAGCCGCGACGTTTTGGCCTGCTGCAGCGCAAGCAAATGGAAAAGCGTGCCACGGAGCTGATGGCCTCCTACGGTTTTTCCCTTGATGTGCGCGAGCCGTTAAACCGTTTTTCGGTGGCGATGCAGCAAATTGTCGCCATTTGCCGGGCTATCGATCTGTCGGCGAAAGTATTGATCCTCGACGAACCCACCGCCAGCCTGGATACCCAGGAAGTCGAGATGCTGTTCGGTCTGATGCGGCATCTGCGCGATCGCGGCGTCAGCCTGATCTTCGTTACCCATTTTCTCGATCAGGTCTATCAAGTCAGCGATCGGATCACCGTTCTGCGTAACGGCGGCTTTGTCGGCTGTCGCGAAACCCGCGAACTGCCGCAGATCGAACTGGTGAAGATGATGCTCGGTCGGGAACTGGATACCCACGCGTTGCAGCGTGCGGGCCGCACGCTGCTGAGTGACAAACCGGTGGCTGCCTTCAGTGGTTTTGGCAAAAAAGGCACGATCGCACCGTTCGATCTGCAGGTCCGTCCCGGCGAGATCGTCGGCCTGGCGGGGTTGCTGGGATCGGGACGTACAGAAACTGCAGAAGTGATCTTTGGCATTAAACCTGCCGACAGCGGCAGTGCGCTGATCAAAGGCAAACCGCAGACCCTGCGATCGCCGCATCAGGCCTCGTGTCTGGGGATCGGCTTCTGCCCGGAAGACAGGAAAACGGACGGCATTATTGCTGCCGCCTCGGTGCGAGAAAATATCATCCTGGCCCTGCAGGCACAGCGCGGCTGGCTGCGGCCGATTCCGCGCAAAGAGCAAAATGACATTGCCGAGCGTTTTATCCGCCAGTTGGGTATCCGCACCCCCAATGCCGAACAGCCGATCGAGTTTCTCTCCGGCGGTAATCAGCAAAAAGTACTGCTGTCGCGCTGGCTGCTGACCAAACCGCAGTTTTTGATCCTTGATGAACCCACGCGTGGGATCGACGTTGGGGCACACGCCGAGATCATTCGCCTGATCGAGACACTCTGCGCCGACGGTCTGGCGCTGCTGGTGATCTCTTCTGAACTGGAAGAACTGGTGGGTTACGCCGATCGGGTCATTATCATGCGCGATCGCAAACAGGTGGCCGAGATCCCGCTGGCTGAACTGTCCGTACCGGCAATCATGAACGCCATTGCGGCCTAAGGAGACTGTTGTGATGCCTCAATCTCTCCCTCAATCCAACACCACGAAACGACGATTTCGCTGGCCGAAGGGCATGCCGCAACTGGTGGCGCTGCTGCTGGTGCTGCTGGTTGACAGCCTGGTCGCCCCGCACTTTTATCAGGTGATTTTGCAGGATGGCCGTCTGTTCGGCAGCCCGATTGATATTCTCAACCGCGCCGCGCCCGTGGCGCTGCTGGCGATTGGCATGACGCTGGTGATTGCCACCGGCGGTATCGATCTTTCCGTTGGCGCGGTGATGGCCATTGCGGGGGCTACCACCGCCGCGATGACGGTTGCCGGGCACAGCCTCCCGGTGGTCCTGCTTGCGGCGTTAGGCTCCGGTATCCTGGCGGGATTGTGGAACGGGATTCTGGTGGCCATCCTTAAGATCCAACCGTTTGTTGCCACGCTGATTCTGATGGTGGCCGGACGCGGGGTAGCGCAGTTGATCACCTCCGGGCAGATCGTCACGTTTAACTCGCCCGATCTGTCATGGTTCGGTAGCGGATCGCTGTTGCTGTTCCCGACGCCGGTGATCATCGCGCTGCTAACGCTGGTCGCTTTTTGGCTGCTGACGCGTAAAACGGCGCTGGGTATGTTTATTGAGGCGGTCGGCATCAACATTCGGGCGGCGAAAAATGCCGGGGTGAATACCCGCGTTATTGTGATGCTCACCTATGTGCTGAGCGGTCTGTGCGCGGCCATTGCCGGGATTATCGTCACGGCGGATATTCGCGGAGCCGATGCCAACAACGCCGGGTTATGGCTGGAATTAGATGCCATTCTGGCGGTAGTGATCGGCGGCGGTTCGCTGATGGGCGGGCGATTTAACCTGCTGCTGTCGGTGGTGGGGGCGTTGATTATTCAGGGCATGAACACCGGGATTTTACTGTCCGGCTTCCAGCCGGAGCTCAACCAGGTGGTTAAAGCCATCGTGGTGCTGTGCGTGCTGGTCGTCCAGTCGCAACGCTTTATCAGCCTGATAAAAGGAGTGCGTGGTCATGATAAAACGTAACTTACCGCTGATGATCACCCTTGGCGTCTTTGTGCTGGGCTACCTCTACTGCCTGACGCAGTTCCCGGCCTTTGCCTCGACGCGCGTGATCTGCAATATCCTGACCGACAACGCCTTTTTAGGCATTATCGCCGTGGGTATGACCTTCGTGATCCTCTCCGGCGGCATCGATCTTTCCGTCGGTTCGGTGATTGCCTTTACCGGCGTATTTCTGGCAAAAGCCATTGGTTACTGGGGGATTTCCCCGCTGCTGGCGTTCCCGTTGGTTCTGGCGATGGGCTGCGCGTTTGGCGCCTTTATGGGGTTACTGATTGATGCCCTGAAGATCCCGGCGTTTATTATTACGCTGGCGGGAATGTTCTTTCTGCGTGGCGTCAGCTATCTGGTCTCCGAAGAGTCTATCCCGATCAACCACCCGATTTATGACACTCTCTCCAGCCTTGCCTGGAAGATCCCCGGCGGTGGTCGTCTGAGCGCCATGGGACTGTTGATGCTGGGCGTCGTGGTGATCGGTATCTTCCTTGCGCACCGTACACGCTTTGGCAATCAGGTGTACGCCATTGGCGGTAGCGCGACGTCAGCTAACCTGATGGGGATCTCGACCCGCAGCACGACAATCCGCATCTATATGCTTTCTACTGGGCTGGCGACGCTGGCCGGGATTGTCTTCTCCATTTATACCCAGGCCGGATATGCGCTGGCAGGCGTCGGCGTCGAGCTGGATGCCATTGCCTCGGTGGTGATCGGCGGTACGTTGCTGAGCGGCGGCGTGGGCACGGTGCTGGGCACCCTGTTTGGCGTGGCAATCCAGGGATTGATTCAGACCTACATTAACTTTGACGGCACATTAAGCTCATGGTGGACGAAGATCGCCATCGGTATTCTGCTGTTTGTTTTTATCGCCTTACAGCGCGGTCTGACGGTGCTATGGGAAAACCGCCAAAGTTCACCGGTCACACGGGTGAATACCACGAGCGCGTCAAAATGATGTCGTGGGCTGTTTTTCGCGTATAGCGGGTAATGCGTATACACTAGGAGGCTACACTTACTTAATGGAATCAAAAGCATGAAAGGAATCGAAGGCGAAGGGCTACCGACAGCATGCGCCAGCTGTGGGGAGAACGTACTGCCTCCGGATACCCATTGCACGCGTTGTGAGAATAAAAAATATACGGGAATTGGCGGCTGGCTTTATTTACCGGCGGTGACGCTGGTGATGTCCGTCATTTCTGGGGCCATTGGCTTTTTCGGTGTGGCGATGTTTGTTTTGCACACTGAAACGGACGTGAGTGCGCTGGTTATTTTTGAACTCGTCTGTATGGCCGTTCTCTTAATGCTGCTGGTTTACACGACGTTTTTGTTTTTCAAAAAGAAACGTCAGCTACCCAAGTTTTATACTGCCTTCATTTTAGGCACCACGCTTTACTACGCGATGGACAGCTGGCTGGGCGCCACGTTCTATGGCGTGGGGCTGAGCACTGACGATATAAAAGCGTTTGTTTCCTGCGCGGCCCAGATCCTTATCTGGATACCGTATTTCCGCGTATCAAAACGAGTCAAACTGACCTTCGTCAACTAAGCACGTAAAGGACGCCGGATTGCTCCGGCGTCTGAGTCTTACGCGTCCGGGAACTCACGGATTAAACGTTCAACGTCTTCAACCATATGGTCGTTACCGACGAAGAATGAACGACGCTGGTGCAGGCTCTCCGGGATGATATCCAGAATACGGTTTTTACCGTCACTTGCTTTGCCGCCCGCTTGCTCGGCCAGCAGGGCCATTGGGTTGCATTCGTACAGCAGGCGCAGTTTTCCATCCGGATGGCTGGCCGTGCTCGGGTACAGATAGATCCCGCCTTTCAGCAGATTGCGGTGGAAATCCGCCACCAAAGAGCCAATGTAGCGCGAGGTATACGGGCGCTGGGTGGCTTTATCTTCTTCCTGGCAGAACTTAATGTACTTCTTCACGCCATTCGGGAATTTGATGTAGTTGCCTTCGTTAATGGAGTAGGTGCTGCCTTTGGCCGGGAAACGCATGCGCTCCTGGCTGAGGCAAAATACGCCCAGAGAAGGATCGTAGGTGAACGCATGTACGCCACAACCGGTGGTATACACCAGCATGGTGGATGAACCGTAAACGACGTAGCCCGCCGCCACCTGCTTGTTGCCCGGTTGCAGGAAATCCTCTTCCGTTACCGGCGTACCGACAGGGGTGACACGACGATAAATCGAGAAGATCGTGCCGACAGAGACGTTAACATCGATGTTCGATGAACCATCCAGTGGATCCATGAGTACAACGTATTTTGCGTGTTCACAGCCTTCGAAGACGACGATTTCATCTTCTTCTTCAGAGGCAATGCCCGCCACAATATCGCGTGCCTTCAGTGCAGCTTTCAGTTTTTCGTTCGCGAACAGATCGAGCTTCTGCTGAACCTCTCCCTGCACGTTCTCAGCACCGCTGGCACCCAGGATATCGACCAGACCGGCCTTGTTGATATCGCGGTGGATGATCTTGGCGCCCAGCTTTATTGCCGATAACAAAGCAGTCAGCTCACCGGTAGCATGAGAGAACTCGTGCTGCTTTTCGACAATAAATTCACCTAACGTTTTCATAACACTTTCCCTGCAAATTGTATGGAGTAAAGCGACCGCCATAATCTTAACAAATATTTCAGCCCTCGCGCTTAGGTGAATCGCGCCAGCAAACTGCGGATTATCCTGAAATGCGTTTCTCAGTTGCCTGACATGTGCGTAAAATGACCCCCAGATTAAAAAAGGATAGTGACGTATGCGCATTCATATTTTGGGAATTTGTGGCACCTTCATGGGCGGTCTGGCGATGCTGGCTCGCTCGCTCGGTCATGAAGTAACGGGTTCGGACGCCAATGTGTATCCGCCGATGAGCACCTTACTTGAGAAGCAGGGCATCTCACTGATTCAGGGTTACGATGCCAGCCAGCTCGACCCGCAACCGGACCTGGTGATCATCGGCAATGCCATGACACGCGGTAATCCGTGCGTGGAAGCGGTGCTGGAGAAGAACATTCCGTACATGTCTGGCCCGCAGTGGCTGCATGACTTTGTGCTGCGCGATCGCTGGGTGCTGGCAGTGGCGGGAACTCACGGCAAAACCACCACGGCTGGAATGGCGACCTGGATCCTCGAAGTCTGCGGCTATAAGCCAGGCTTTGTCATCGGCGGTGTGCCGGGGAACTTCGAGGTTTCTGCGCGTTTGGGTGAAAGCGACTTTTTCGTTATTGAAGCGGACGAGTACGACTGCGCATTCTTCGATAAGCGTTCCAAATTCGTACATTACTGCCCGCGTACGCTGATCCTCAACAACCTTGAGTTCGATCACGCGGATATTTTTGACGATCTGAAAGCCATTCAGAAACAGTTCCACCATCTGGTACGTATCGTGCCGGGTCAGGGACGCATCATCTACCCGGAAAACGACATCAATCTGAAACAGACGATGGCGATGGGCTGCTGGAGCGAACAGGAACTGGTTGGTGAGCAAGGTCACTGGCAGGCGAAGAAACTGACGACCGATGCCTCCGAATGGGAAGTGTTGTTAGACGGTGAAAAAGTGGGCGAAGTGAAGTGGGGCCTGGTCGGCGAACACAACATGCACAACGGCCTGATGGCCATTGCTGCCGCTCGCCACGTTGGTGTTCAGCCTGCGGATGCCGCCAATGCGCTGGGCTCGTTCATTAACGCACGTCGACGTCTTGAACTGCGCGGCGAAGCCCATGGCGTGACGGTGTATGACGATTTCGCCCATCACCCGACGGCGATTCTGGCAACGCTCGCCGCGCTGCGCGGAAAAGTCGGTGGCACGGCGCGCATTATTGCCGTGCTGGAACCACGTTCTAACACCATGAAAATGGGACTGTGCAAAGACGATCTGGCGCCGTCGTTAGGTCGTGCAGATGAAGTGTTTTTGCTGCAACCGCCGCACATTCCGTGGCTGGTATCGGAAGTCGCGGAAGCCTGCGTGCAGCCTGCTCACTGGAGCGGTGATGTTGACGCGCTGGCGGACATGGTGGTGAAAACCGCGCAGCCTGGCGATCACATTCTGGTGATGAGCAACGGCGGGTTTGGCGGTATTCATCAAAAACTGCTGGACGGCCTGGCGAAGAAAGCACAGGCACAAGCCGAAGAGTAAAAAAATGCCCGGTGGCGCAATGCTTACCGGGCCTACGATCGACTGTAGGCCGGATAAGGCGTTTACGCCGCCATCCGGCACTTTCAGCATACGAAGAAATTAGACTTCGTTTTCTGCCAACTCACGCAAATACTGAAAAATCTGACGTGCTGATTTTGGCGGCTTATTGCCTTCCTGCTCTTTCTTCGCATTGCGAACCAGAGAACGAAGCTGTTGGCGATCGGCGTGCGGCCACAGTCTGAGGACTTCCGCTACCGCATCATCACCTTCAACGATCAAACGATCGCGCAGCTGCTCCAGCTTGTGAAACATTACAACCTGTTGGTTGTGACGGTTCTTCAGCTTATCCAGCGCCTGACGGATAGGATCGACATCGCGCTGACGCAGCATCTTGCCAATCAGCTGCAGCTGGCGGCGACGGCCTTCCATCTTAATACGCTGAGCCAGCTCAATGGCGGCACGTAAATCCGCATCGAGCGGGATTTTATCCAGCGCGTTTTTCCCCAGTTTTACCAGTTCCACGCCCAGGTGCTTTAACTCCTCGGCGTCACGTTTTATTTCACTTTTACTGACCCAGATAATTTCATCGTCTTCGTCTTCGATGTCATCACCGGGAACGTCGTCGAGCCAGTCTTCGGGCTGCTTAGTCATGTCAGGCTCCTTAAAAAAAGAGGCTAATGTTACCAGTTAAGATGCGCACTGAAAAACGGTTCTCTGTTAGACTTCAGAGAAACTCTCTCTACATTATGGCATTTGCGATGAAAGTAATCTCACAAGTTGAAGCGCAGCGTAAGATTCTGGAAGAAGCAGTCTCGACAGCACTGGAATTAGCATCAGCTCAGTCGGACGGTGCAGAAGTCGCCGTAAGCAAGACGACGGGTATTAGCGTCAGCACCCGTTATGGTGAAGTGGAGAACGTAGAATTCAACAGCGACGGGGCGCTGGGCATTACGGTGTATCACCAGAACCGTAAAGGTAGTGCGTCGTCCACCGATTTAAGTCCACAGGCGATTGCGCGTACCGTGCAGGCTGCGCTGGATATTGCTCGTTACACCTCGCCGGACCCGTGCGCAGGCGTGGCGGATAAAGAACTGCTGGCCTTTGATGCGCCAGATTTAGACTTGTTCCACCCGGCGGAAGTCTCGCCTGACGAAGCTATCGAACTGGCGGCACGTGCTGAACAAGCGGCGTTGCAGGCCGATAAGCGCATTACTAACACCGAAGGTGGCAGCTTTAACAGCCACTACGGCATCAAAGTGTTTGGTAACAGCCACGGTATGCTGCAGGGCTACTGCTCCACGCGTCATTCTCTCTCCAGCTGCGTGATCGCAGAAGAAAATGGCGATATGGAACGCGACTACGCCTACACCATTGGCCGCGCAATCGGCGATCTGCAAACGCCGGAATGGGTGGGGGCCGACTGTGCGCGCCGCACCTTATCCCGTCTGTCACCGCGTAAACTGTCCACAATGAAAGCACCGGTTATTTTCGCCAATGAAGTGGCGACCGGCCTGTTTGGACACCTGGTCGGGGCCATTGCAGGTGGCTCGGTGTATCGTAAATCTACCTTCCTGCTGGACTCGCTGGGCCAACAAATTCTGCCGGAATGGTTGACCATTGAAGAACACCCGCATCTGCTGAAAGGGCTGGCCTCTTCGCCGTTCGACAGCGAAGGCGTGCGTACGGAACGTCGCGATATTATCAAAGACGGCGTCCTGACTCAGTGGCTGCTGACCAACTATTCTGCCCGCAAGCTGGGACTGAAAAGCACCGGTCATGCCGGTGGTATTCATAACTGGCGTATTCCCGGACAAGGTCTAAGCTTCGAGCAGTTGCTCAAAGAGATGGGCACTGGTCTGGTCGTAACCGAGCTGATGGGGCAGGGCGTGAGTGGTATCACCGGCGATTATTCGCGCGGCGCGGCTGGCTTCTGGGTCGAAAACGGTGAAATTCAGTACCCGGTGAGTGAAATCACCATCGCCGGTAACTTGAAAGACATGTGGCGCAATATTGTCACCGTCGGTAACGATATTGAAACGCGCAGTAATATACAGTGTGGTTCTGTGCTACTGCCGGAGATGAAAATCGCCGGGCAGTAATACCCGTCATACTTCGAGCTGCGGCGTGAATTATTACGGGTATCTGGCGTTATTCTTAATAATAAAAAAGGAAGTGAGCAATGCGTAAACACCTGTTAGCGATCGTCGCGGCTTCAACGCTGGTTTTAGGTTCATCTGCGTTTGCAGCCGATCTCGAAGACGATATGGGGATCCTCAACGACAACCTGAAAATCGTGGAAAAAACGGATAACGCAACTGAACTGAAAGACGCGTTAACCAAAATGCGTGCAGCCGCGCAGGATGCACAAAAAGGAACGCCACCGAAGCTGGAAACTAAATCCCCGGACAGCCCGGAGATGAAAGATTTCCGTCACGGCTTTGACACGCTAATCGGCCAGATCGACGGCGCGTTAAAACTGGCGAACGAAGGTAAAGTCAAAGAGGCGAAAGCGGCAGCGGAAGAGCTAAAAACCACCCGCAACGCTTACCATAAGAAGTACCGTTAATTTATGTATCCGGCCTGCGCGACGTCGTAGGCCGGATAAGACGCGACAGCGTATCCATCCGGCACCGCCCCCCATAAGTAAACGCTATACCCATCACATTTTTTAACTTTTAACGCCAACCCGTTTTTCCTGCCACTTGCGGTTTCCCTGCTATCTCGTGCGATCCCCATCACGTTATCCAGGCGATAAATAACCAATCCCGCCCTTTTTGCGGCACAGATCACTATCGTTGCTCACCTTTCCACTTCGAAGTGGAAAACAACTCGCTACAAACTTTTAACCTCCACCGTTAGTTTACGCTTAGAGCCATTAGTGGGGTATGACGAGTGAATAACGGAGCGGTAATGAATGACAGGGGGGAATCGGTGACACCGTCTGGTGAACTGGCCGAACGCATGCTGGCGCAGGTGTATGCCCTGTTGCGCGCACGCCACATCATTCCCAATGCCGTACAGGAACAAATGCTGACATCGCATGTTCGCGCCATGGCGCACCGCTCGGTGACGGGTGAGCCTTTACCCGACGTTGATGCCAGCTTATTTGATGAAATTTCAGCCGAATCAATGGCACTTGCCCGCGACATCGTGGCGGAGTTTGGCAACCTTCCTGAAGAAGAGGCCTGGCTGCTGTCGGTACATTTCGAAGTCGCAAAAGAGAACCTTTAAGGAGCACAAGATGGAACAGATTACTGTGGTGATTGGCGATCGTCTGGGTAAAGGCCAGAAAGTGGCGGCAGGCGTTGAGAAAGCAGGCGGACGTGCGGTCGTGGTACCGGGCGTGGCGGCAGATATGAAGCTGGGTGACATGATGAAAGCGGAAAATGCCACCTTTGGCATTTCGTTTTGCGGCAGCGGCGGCGCGGGGGCTATCACCGCGCAGACCAAATATGGTTACAAAGCCAAATACGGTATGCGCTCGGTTGAAGAGGGCGTCACCGCCATCAACGAAGGTTGTAACGTGCTGGGATTCGGCTTTATGGACAAAGAAGAGCTCGGCGAGCGCCTGGTGCAGGCGTGGCAAAAGAAATACGGCGCTTAAGTATGAAAGAGCAATTCACCACAACGGTGAGAGTCACGGGTAAGGGTGACGCCAAAGCGCGCGCCTTTGCCGATGCCCTGAACCACGTTCAGGCCGCGGTGATGAAAGGGTCGCCGCATATCTTACTGCGTATTGAGCCACAGGATGTGCAGGTTGTTCAAGCGCGTGAAACGGTGCGTAAAGAGGCGTTCTTATTCCTCTTTTTGCGCCGCGAAAGACGCACTTTCAGCGTGGAGCTGGATGTGACCGTCAACGTGACTGCCATCAATCTTGAGAAGGTGGATTTCGTCACGCAACGCTGATTCACTATTAAAAGGCATAATTATGTTCCTGATAATATTAATAAAATCGCTCATCATCGGCGCGCTGGTTGGCGTAGGTGTCGGCGCTGGGGCTGCACGCATGTTTCATGCGCCTACCTCTCAGGGGATGGGCGCGTTTCGTACTCTGGGGGAGCTGAATTCCTGTGAAGGGGATCCTGCTTCTCACTTCTCATTCGGCCTGGGCTTCTTCTTTAACGCCTGGGCTTCATCCGTTGCGGCGGGGGCGTTCACGCAGGACGTTGACCACCGCATCATCCCTAACTGGGGTGCGGCGGCATTGATGCTCAAAAACCGTAATGTCGGTGAGACGCTGCATGACCCCAGACGCATGGCGATTGCCTGTGGCGTGATTGGCATGATTGTCGTGACCTTCCTGAACCTGACCGCGTCATCCGTACCGGCGGCGCTGCAGGTTACTGCCGTGAAGGTGCTGGTACCGGCGGCAAACCTGCTGGTCAACACCGTGATGCCGGTGATCTTCTGGCTGGCGGCAATCGATGCCGGCAAGAAATCGGGTTTCTGGGCGACCGTCTTTGGCGGCGCGGCGCAGCTGATAATGGGCAACGCCGTACCGGGTCTGGTGCTCGGTATTTTGATTGGTAAAGGCGTCGAAGAGAGCGGCTGGAACCACGTCACGAAAGTGATGATGGTGGCTATCGTGGCGCTGTTCGTGCTGAGCGGTTTCTTCCGCGGCTTCGATATGAAGATGATCGAATCCTTCCATCTGACCGTGCCTAACTGGCTGGAACTGATCCACAACTCACTCAGCGGCAAATAACGGAGGCCACAATGGAACAGAATAAAGGTTTTTGGTTCGCCGACTGGTCGTTCCCGATCTTCGTGGGCCTGCTCTCCTCCGGCGTCTTTGCCGGCACGCACATGTACTACCTGTATGGCATCGGTGCGTTTAACGAAGTGGCCTTTGTGGCAATGCTGAAAGCGGGAATGGACACCGGTTCTTACGGGGCGGTAGCGGCGTTTGGTGCGAGCTTCCTGTTTGCCCGCATTATTGAAGGTTCGCTGGTGGGTATCCTGGATATCGGCGGGGCCATCCAGACCGGCGTTGGTTTGGGCGTGCCGGCACTGCTGCTGGGGGCTGGCATTATTTTCCCGGTCGCTAACTTTGCTGCCTCGCTGGTCACCGGTCTGGTGATTGGTCTGGCAATTGGCTACATCATCATTCTGGCGCGTAAGTTCACCATCAATCAGAGCGATTCGACCTACGGGGCGGACGTGATGATGGGAGCTGGTAACGCCTCAGGTCGCTTCCTTGGACCGCTGATCATCCTCAGCGCGATGACGGCTTCCATCCCTATCGGCGTCGGTTCTCTGGCCGGGGCGCTGCTGTTTTACCTGTGGCAGAAACCGATCACCGGCGGTGCGATCCTTGGGGCCATGATCCTCGGTTCCATCTTCCCGATTGCGATTAGCTAATTGCCTGATGGCGCTGCGCTTATCAGGCCTACAGCATCGTACTCGTTGTAGGCCGGATAAGACATTTATGTCGCCATCCGGCAACCGATTTCCTCTTTCTACAGGAGAGTGTGATGTTTGATTTACTCCTGCGCCATGCGCGTCTGGTAGACGATACGGTAAGCGATATTGCGGTCAAGGACGGCAAAATTGCGGCGCTGGGCGAGATAACCGATCCGGCGGTGAAAACCGTCGATTTACGCGGTGAGTGCTACGTCAGCGCCGGGTGGATTGATTCTCACGTCCACTGCTACCCGAAATCCCCGATTTATCATGACCAGCCCGACAGCATCGGGATAGCCACCGGCGTCACCACGGTGGTGGATGCCGGTAGCACCGGCGCTGACGATATTGATGATTTCTATACCTTAACCCGTGAAGCGACCACTGATGTTTATGCCTTGCTGAATATTTCCCGCGTGGGGCTGATTGCGCAAAACGAGCTGGCCAATATGGCTAATATCGATGCTGACGCGGTGAAGCAGGCGGTGCAACGTCACCCGGACTTTATTGTCGGCCTGAAGGCGCGGATGAGCAGCAGCGTGGTCGGTGAAAATGGCATTACCCCGCTAGACCACGCCAAAACCATGCAAGCGCAGAATGGTGACCTGCCGCTAATGGTGCACATCGGTAACAACCCGCCGGATCTGGATGAGGTAGCCGAACGCCTGACAGCGGGCGACATTATTACCCACTGCTATAACGGCAAACCGAACCGTATTCTGACCCCGGAAGGCGAGCTGCGCGCCTCGGTGACGCGGGCGATTTCGCGCGGCGTACGCCTCGATGTCGGACACGGTACCGCCAGTCTGAGCTTTGCGGTGGCGAAACGCGCCATCAGCTTAGGCATTTTGCCGCACACCATCAGCTCAGATATTTACTGCCGCAACCGCATCAGCGGCCCGGTGCATTCATTGGCCAACGTGATGTCGAAATTTCTCGCCATCGGTATGTCGCTCCCGCAGGTCATTGAGTGCGTGACCGCCAGTGCCGCCGACGGCCTGCGCCTGAAAAATAAAGGCCGACTTCAGGTCGGTCTGGATGCCGATCTCACCCTCTTTACGCTGAAGCGCCAGCCCGCCGTGCTGGTCGATGCCGAAAACGACAGCCTGCAGGCTGAACAACTGCTGGTACCGCTTGCCGCAATACGTGCGGGCAAGGGCTATATGACCGAACAAGGGAGCGCGGAACATGCCTTCGATTTTTGAGAAATACCATTTAAAACAGGTTATTAATACCTCTGGGCGCATGACGGCGCTTGGGGTCTCTACGCCGCGACCCGAAGTGGTACAGGCTGCGATGGCGGGGATGAATCAGTACTTCGAAATGAAAGATCTGGTCAATAAAACCGGAGACTACATCGCGAAGTTGCTCGAGGTGGAAGGCGCCACGGTGGTGTCCTGTGCCTCGGCGGGGATTGCCCTGTCAGTGGCGGCTGTGCTGGTAAAAGACAGCGACTGGCTGCTGGAAAACCTGCACGCCACACCAATCGACAACAACGAAATCGTGCTGCCTCGCGGCCATAACGTCAACTTTGGCGCACCGGTTGGCAGCATGGTGGCGCTTGGCGGTGGCAAGTTAGTCGAGGCCGGCTACGCCAATGAATGCTCGGCGGCGCAGCTGACAGCCGCCATCTCGCCGCGCACGGCGGCCATTCTGTATATCAAATCGCACCACTGCGTACAAAAAAGCATGCTCAGCGTAGAGCAGGCCGCCGTGGTCGCACGTACGCATAATCTGCCGCTGATTGTGGATGCAGCGGCGGAAGAAGATTTGCAGTGCTACTACCGTGTCGGTGCGGACCTGGTGATTTACAGCGGCGCCAAGGCGATCGAAGGGCCAACCAGCGGCCTGGTGATTGGTAAAACACAATATGTGGAGTGGGTGAAACGCCAGACGGCGGGCATTGGCCGGGCGATGAAGGTCGGCAAAGAGGGCATTCTCGGGCTGACCTGCGCCATCGAACTGTACCTCAGCGCGCAGAAAGAGAGCGGCGCGGAGATGGTCGAAAAAATGACGCCGTTTATTAATACGCTGAATACCTTCAATGGCGTCAGTGCGCGCGTGGTGTGGGACAGCGCAGGGCGCGACATTGCACGTACCGAAATTAAGTTTGACGAAGCGGTAACCGGGATCGCCACCGGCGAGCTGGTTGAGGCGCTTAAGCAGGGCGAGTATGCGATCTACTTCCGCGGCTACAAAGCCAACGAAGGCATTATTGAAGCGGACGTGCGCAGTGTAGACCGCGCGCAGCTAGAGATAGTGGCGCGTCGTATTGCGGACGTGACCGGGCAGGAGAAAAAAGTATGAAACTGACGCCTAACTTTTATCGCGATCGCGTCTGCCTGAACGTGCTGGCGGGGTCAAAAGAGAACGCCAGTGATATTTACGCGGCGGCCGAAGGCCATGTGCTGGTCGGCGTACTGTCCAAAAATTACCCGAGCGTTGAAAGCGCGGTGACGGATATGCGTGAATACGCGGCGCTTATCGACAATGCGCTGTCCGTTGGTCTCGGGGCGGGCGATCCGAACCAGTCGGCGATGGTCAGTGAAATTTCCCGTCAGGTGCAGCCGCAGCACGTCAATCAGGTGTTTACCGGCGTGGCGACCAGTCGGGCGCTGCTGGGGCAATCTCAAACGGTGGTCAACGGTCTGGTTTCGCCAACCGGTACGCCGGGTTGGGTGAAGATCTCCACCGGCCCGCTCAGCAGCCAATCAGCAGATGGCGTGGTACCGGTGGCAACCGCCATTGCACTGCTGAAAGACATGGGCGGCAGCTCGATTAAATACTTTCCGATGGGTGGTCTGCAATGCCGCGACGAATATCAGGCGGTGGCTGAAGCCTGCGC
Source organism: Citrobacter sp. TBCS-14 (assembly GCF_005280805.1). Lineage (NCBI taxonomy): Bacteria > Pseudomonadati > Pseudomonadota > Gammaproteobacteria > Enterobacterales > Enterobacteriaceae > Citrobacter > Citrobacter sp. TBCS-14. The sequence continues at coordinate 367,191 of NZ_SZWM01000476.1, read as the reverse complement.
CCGGCATGACTTCTGGCTGGAGCCTACGGGCGGTATCGACCTGGACAACTTTACTGAGATTCTGCAGATTGCCCTTGATGCCGGCGTGAGCAAAATCATTCCTCACATTTATAGTTCTATTATTGATAAGGTGAGCGGCAACACCCGGCCTGACGATGTGCGCCAGCTGTTGGCAATGACCCGGGCCTGCGTAGGTTAACTGACTAGTGAGGAAACTGACGTGCGATTCCCCAACCAACGTTTAGCGCAGCTGTTTGGCATGCTGCAAAGCGAGGCGCTGCCGCAGGATGAGCTGGCGCAGCGGTTGTCGGTTTCCACACGCACGGTCAGGGCGGATATTACCGCGCTGAACGCGCTTCTCACCCCGTATGGCGCGCAGTTTGTCCTTAGCCGGGGCAACGGTTATCAGTTGAAAATTGACGATCCGGCACGCTACCAGACGTTACAAACGCAGCAGCCCGAGCGGTTGCTGCGCATTCCGCGTACCAGCCAGGAGCGGGTACACTGGCTGGTGGTTCGTTTTCTGACATCGGCTTTTTCGCTGAAGCTGGAAGATTTAGCTGATGAATGGTTCATCAGCCGGGCGACGCTGCAAAACGACATGGCAGACGTGCGTGAGCACCTGCAACGCTATCGACTGACGCTGGAAACGCGCCCCCGACATGGGATGAAGCTGTTTGGCAGTGAGATGGCGATCCGCGCCTGTTTGACTGATCTTCTGTGGACGCTGGCGCAGCAGGACCCGGCCCATCCGCTGGTGATGGAAGAGGCGCTCAATGAGGGCGTCCCGCAACAGCTGCAGCCGGTTTTACAGGATATTTTTACCCGCTTTCATATTCGCCTGACCGACGAAGGAGAGCTCTTTCTGCGCTTATATTGTGCGGTGGCGGTACGCCGGATTAGCGAGGGCTATCCGCTGCCGGAATTTACCGCAGAAGAGGTGGAACATGAGGTGTGCCTGGCGACGCGGGAAATTGCTTCGGTCCTGCACCAACTGGCAGACAAACCACTCTCCGTGTTTGAGGAGAACTGGCTGAAGGTACATATCGCCGCCCGTCAGGTACAGGATATCGCCCCCAGCGCGATTAACGCCGATGATGACGAAGCGCTGGTCAATTACATCCTGCGTTTTATCAACACGCAGTACAATTACAACCTGATGAACGATCGGCAACTGCATGCCGATCTACTGACTCATATTAAGACCATGATCACCCGGGTACGCTACCAGATCATGATCCCCAATCCGCTGCTGGAAAATATTAAACAGCACTATCCGATGGCATGGGATATGACGCTGGCCGCCGTGTCGGGGTGGGGGAAATACACCCCGTATACCATTAGCGAAAATGAGATTGGCTTCCTCGTGCTGCACATTGGTGTTGGGCTGGAACGTAGTTACAACATCGGTTACCAGCGACAGCCTCGTGTGCTGTTGGTTTGTGACGCAGGAAACGCCATGGCGCGCATGATTGAAGCGGTGCTGGCGCGTAAATATCCGCAGATTGAGATTGTCGGCACCGTGACGCTGCGCGACTACGAACAACGGGACGCCATCAGCGAAGACTTCGTGATTTCTACCGCACGAATAAATGAAAAAGATAAGCCCGTGGTGATGATCGCCCCGTTCCCCACTGATTATCAGCTGGAGCAAATTGGTAAGCTGGTGCTGGTGGATCGCACCCGCCCGTGGATGCTGAACAAGTTCTTCGACGCCGCCCATTTTCGCATTATTGACGAACCGATGGATCAACAGACGCTGTTCAACACGTTATGCGGCCACCTGCACGATGAAGGCTTTGTCGATGCGGAGTTTCTCGACTCCGTCGTTGAGCGCGAGGCCATCGTCAGCACCCTGCTGGGTGATAGCATTGCCCTGCCGCACTCCCTCGGTTTGCTGGCTAAAAAAACGGTGGTCTATACGGTGCTCGCCCCGCAGGGCATCGCCTGGGGAGACGAAACCGCCCACGTGATCTTCTTGCTGGCCATCAGTAAAAGCGAGTATGAAGAAGCGATGGCCATCTACGATATTTTCGTCACCTTCCTGCGCGAACGCGCTATGACGCGGCTCTGTGCGTGTCAGAATTTTACCGAGTTCAAAACGGTCGCCATGGAGTGCGTCAGTCGTTTTTGAGAGGTGTTATCCATAATTCGATGTAATGCGAATGTAATGCTAAACTGCATTACACATTCGATTCTACCGGAGGCATAATGGCCACGCTGAACGTCCGTCTGGATGACAAACTCAAAAATGAGGCTTATGCCGTGCTGGATAAACTGAACATTACTCCAACGGAAGCCGTGCGATTACTGTTCCAGTACGTCGCAGAAACGGGGCGCATGCCAGTGAAAACCGTCACTCTTAGCGATAGTGAAGATGCACTGATTCAGACAGTTCGGGAGAGGCTGTCTAGTCCGCAAAAGGGAATCAAGGTTAGTCTGGATGACTTATGAACTGGAATTCGACCCGAGGGCCTTAAAAGAGTGGCATAAGCTGGGCGATACAGTGAAGGCTCAGCTTAAGAAAAAGTTGGCTGATGTGCTATTGAACCCCAGAATTGACTCTGCCCGTTTAAACGGTCTTCCTGACTGCTATAAAATTAAGCTTAAATCGTCCGGCTATCGTCTGGTGTACCAGGTTCGGGATGAAGTTGTGATTGTGTTTGTTGTCGCGGTAGGCAAGCGAGAACATTCAGCCGTCTATCACGATGCAAACAAACGGCTTTAGCGATCATCGCAAGTGATGTACCACCTGGTTGCTGCTACCGCGCCAGATCAGTGCCGGGTCTTTGAGATCCTGCACAAACTTGCCATCGACCAGCACGTTGATGAGATCCACCACCTGCATTTGCGCGGCGTTGAGTTCATCAAGCTTGTAGCCGGTCCATACCCAGATGTCTTTCCCCGGACACTCAGCGTGAATGCGTTGCACCAGTTTCAGGATATCCGGCACGTTTTGCGGATGTAGCGGATCGCCGCCGGACAGCGAGATCCCCTGGCGAGGGATCCGCGTATCGTTGAGATCGGCAATGATCTTATCTTCCATCTCTTTGGTAAACGGCTCGCCGGAGTTCAGACGCCAGGTGCTTTTGTTATAGCAGCCTGGGCATTCATGCACGCATCCAGACACAAACAGGGTGCAGCGCGTACCGGGGCCGTTGACGATGTCGACGGGGTAGTATTGATGATATCGCATAGAGGATGTCCAGAAAGAATGTAGGCCGGATAAGGTGCTTGCACCGCCATCCGGCAACATTGTGATACCTGATGGCGACGCGATTGCGCCTTATCAGGCCTACGGTCTTTGCAAACGGAAATTAACCGAGCTGCCCGTTACCTAAGTGCTTCACGCGGCGCTTCACTTCTTCCTGCTTACCGGCGTTAAACGGACGTGCGTCCGGGCTGCCTAAATAGCCGCAGACGCGACGGGTGACTGACACGCGAGCAGCGTCGTGGTTACCGCATTTCGGGCAGGTGAAGCCTTTGCTGGTGCATTCGAATTCACCGGTAAAGCCGCACTCGTAGCACTCATCGATCGGCGTGTTGGTTCCGTAATACGGCACGTGCTGATAGCTGTAATCCCAGACGTCTTCCAGCGCTTTCAGGTTGTGCTGAATGTTCGGGTACTCGCCGTAGCAAATGAAGCCGCCGTTCGCCAGCGGCGGATACGGTGCTTCGAAATCGATTTTGTCGTACGGGTTAACCTTTTTCTCCACGTCGAGGTGGAAGCTGTTGGTGTAGTAGCCTTTGTCGGTCACGCCCGGCACTACGCCAAACTCGGCGGTATCCAGACGACAGAAGCGGTCGCACAGGTTTTCACTTGGCGTGCTGTACAGGCTGAAGCCATAGCCGGTTTCGTCTTTCCATTTATCGACGGCCTGACGCAGGCGTTCAACAATGGCGATGCCTTTGGCGCGAAGCTGCTCGCTGTCGTACATATGCTTTTCGCCAAACAGCGCGTTGATGGTCTCGTGAATACCGATGTAGCCCAGAGAGATCGACGCCCGGCCGTTTTTAAAGATTTCAGACACATCATCGTCGGCTTTCAGACGCACGCCGCAGGCACCTTCCATATACAGGATTGGCGCCACGCGCGCTTTTACGCCTTCCAGACGCGCGATGCGGGTCATCAGCGCTTTGCGCGCCAGCACCAGGCGATCGTCCAGCAGTTTCCAGAAGGTGGCTTCATCACCGTGTGCTTCCAGTGCAATACGCGGCAGGTTGAGGCTAATCACGCCAAGGTTGTTACGCCCGTCGTGAACCTGTTCGCCGTTCTCGTTTTCCCATACGCCGAGGAAACTGCGACAGCCCATCGGGGTTTTGAACGAACCGGTCACTTTTACGACCTGATCGTAGTTCAGGATGTCCGGATACATACGCTTGCTTGCGCATTCCAGTGCCAGCTGTTTGATGTCGTAGTTTGGATCGCCAAACTTGTGGTTCAGACCGTCACGAATCGCGAACACCAGTTTCGGGAACACGGCGGTTTTACGATTTTTACCCAAACCGGCAATGCGGTTGCGCAGAATAGACTGCTGAATCAATCGTGATTCCCAGCTGGTTCCCAGGCCAAAGCCAAAGGTAACGAATGGAGTCTGGCCGTTGGCGGTATGCAGCGTGTTCACTTCATACTCGAGGGACTGGAATGCGTCGTAGCACTCTTTCTCGGTACGGGAATGCGCATAGCCGTCGGCATCCGGGATCTGCCACTCTTCTGCGGTTTTACGGTGCTTGTTAAAGCTCTCGGTGACGAAAGGCGCGAGAACTTCATCGATACGGTTAATGGTGGTGCCGCCGTAAATGTGGCTGGCAACCTGGGCGATAATCTGTGCGGTGACCGCAGTCGCCGTGGAGATGGATTTTGGCGGCTCAATCTCCGCGTTACCCATCTTAAAGCCCTGCGTCAGCATGCCTTTCAGGTCGATAAGCATACAGTTAAACATCGGGAAGAACGGCGAGTAATCGAGATCGTGGTAGTGAATATCACCGCGCTCGTGTGCCTGAACTACATCACGCGGCAACAGGTGCTGGCGCGCATAGTGCTTGGCGACGATACCGGCCAGCAGGTCGCGCTGGGTTGGGATCACTTTACTGTCTTTGTTGGCGTTTTCGTTCAGCAGCGCGGAGTTGGTTTGCTCAACCAGACCCCGAATTTCCTGGTTCAGGCGGCCACGTTTTTCACGCTGGATATCACGGTCGTGGCGATATTCGATGTACGCACGGGCGAGTTGTTTGTACGGGCCAGACATCAGCTGGTTTTCCACCGCTGTCTGGATCTCGTTGATATCGACCTGGCTGCGCTCATTCATCTGGCTGCTAACGACTTCTGCGACGGTGGCACAGTAATCTGCGTCATCGACTCCCGCTGCTTTAGCTGCACGCAGAATGGCTTCTTTGATGCGCTCTGATTTAAACGGCACTTTACAGCCATCACGCTTCATCACATGCGGTGTCATGATCACTCCATATTTATAAGAACATTATAAGAACAGGTTATCCACAGAGGGTGGGAAGCACTCACTGGTTTATTCATCTCTCTGGTCAATGACTTCCCGTAATTCAGACCCCATTTATCCACATTTCCACCGCTACCGAGGGAAATGGCGTTGTAGCAATTGTAGTCGATTAATACAACATATTGGGTCGGCGTGCATTTTAAGTTCTATATGTAGTGATTTGCATCAAGGATGTTTGCGATTTTATTGATGTAGCTCAAAGTAAAAACCAGAGCGTACAGATGACGGGCAGTACAGCGATTGTAAATTGCCCGTAGAAAATTCTGATTAATTATTCAGCAAAAACAGACGGGTAAGTTGAGCGTATGCCGTGAAGCCCGGCAGCGCTATACGTGCCGGGCTTGATGCCAATTGCAAGCTATTTTTGCAGCCACCAGATAGCTTCAAAAGGACGTAGCGTCATCGCGCCGGGCTGGCGGGCGACCTCGTCATAGTTGTGCATCAACACCTGCCAGTTGTCGCGAGTGTTCGCCGGTTGCCAGGGCTGGAAGGCGTTGCTCAGATTAGCAACGACCAGCAGACGTTGTCCCTGCCATTCGCGCTGATAGCACCAGACATGCGGACTGTCCGGCAACAGATCCTGATAATCGCCCCAGGTGAGAATCGGTTCTGTTTTGCGTAAGGCAATCAGCTTCTGATAGGTGTAAAACACCGAATCGGAATCCCTTAGCGCTGCAGCAACGTTGATCTCCGCCGCGTTGTCGCACAGGTTGATCCACGGCTCCCCCTGGGTAAAGCCCGCGTGCTTGCTTCCGTCCCACTGCATCGGCGTGCGGCTGTTATCGCGGGATTTACTGGCGAGGATCGCCAACAGCTCGTCGGCATCACGCCCGCTAGCATTCATCTCGGCAAACATGTTATGGCTTTCGACGTCGCGATAATCGGTAATCTGGCGAAAATGTGGGTTGGTCATGCCAATTTCTTCGCCCTGATAGATATAAGGCGTGCCCTGCATCCCGTGCAGCACCATCGCCAGCATTTTGGCGGCCGGTACGCGATATTGTCCTTCATCGCCAAAACGTGAAACGATGCGCGGCTGATCGTGATTACACCAGAACAGCGCGTTCCACGCGACGTTGTGCATTCCCTGCTGCCAGTGGCGGAACAGAGTTTTCAGCGCCACGTAATCCGGTTTGGCTAACGACCACTTCTCACCATTCGGGTAATCGACTTTCAGGTGGTGGAAGTTAAAGGTCATCGACAATTCGCTGCCGTCCAGTGCGGCGTATTGCTGGCAATGTTCGAGCGTGGTGGAGGACATTTCACCCACTGTCATCAGGCTGCGTGGGGTGAAGACATCGCGGTTCATCTCGCGTAAGAATTCATGCACGCGCGGACCATCGGTGTAAAAACGGCGGCCATCACCGTCAGGATCGCTCGGGAAGTCCTGATCCTTGGAGATCAGATTCACCACGTCGAGGCGCAGTCCGTCTACGCCGCGATCGGCCCAGAACTCACACACTTTTTTCAGCTCGGCGCGAACCGCCGGATTTTCCCAGTTCAGGTCGGCCTGTTGCGGGGCAAAGAGGTGTAGATAATACTGTTCGCTTGCGGCGTGCCAGTCCCAGGCGTTGCCGCCAAATTTGGAGCGCCAGTTGTTCGGGCAGGCCTCAGGCGTACCGTCACGCCAGATATAGAACTGACGATACGGACTGTCTTTATCCAGCGCTTCACGAAACCAGGCGTGCTGCGTCGATGTATGGTTAAACACCATATCAAGAATAATGCGTATGCCGCGCGCTTTCGCCTGCGCCACCAGTTCGTCGAAGTCATCCAGCGTGCCATAGGCCGGGTCAACGGAGATATAATCTGCAACGTCGTAGCCGTTATCAACCTGTGGCGAAATGTAGAACGGCGTCAACCATATCGCATCAACGCCCAGCGTTTGCAGATAGTCGAGACGCTGCGTAACGCCGCGCAAATCGCCGGTGCCGCTGCCGGTGGTGTCCTGAAAACTCTTGGGGTAAATCTGATAGATAACGCCGTGTTGCCACCAGTGTGGAATAGTCATTGTGGTTTCCTGCAAATGCGGAGGGGTGCAATGGCACCCCAAAAAAGAGTCAGACAATTTGTAACGTGCCCTGACGGTATTTACGCTGGTAGACGAACGAGGTCAGTACCATCGGGATAACAATCGCGATGACCATCGCCAGGCCAAATACCTGCCAGTAAGTCGGCTGGATGGAGAGGATGCCAGGTATACCGCCGACGCCAATCCCGTTCGCCATCACGCCGTTCAGGCCGCACAGCAGACCGGCGAGGCCGGAACCGATCATTGCGCACAGCATCGGGAAGCGGTATTTCAGGTTGATGCCGTACATTGCCGGTTCGGTCACGCCGAGCCAGGCGGAGATAGCGGCAGGTACCGAGATTTCACGTTCGTTTTGCTTGCGGCTGGCGATGATAATCCCTATTACCGCCGAGCCCTGGGCGATATTTGACAGTGCAATCAGCGGCCACACCGGCGTACCGCCCATGCTTTGGATCATCTGCATATCGATGGCCAGCGTAGTTTGATGCACGCCGGTGATCACCAGCGGGGCGTACAGGAAGCCAAACAGCGCTGCGCCAATTGGGGCAAAGCTGCCGGTCATCAGATGACGCACGGCAAAGGCGACGCCATCACCAATCCAGCGACCAAACGGACCAATAAACGCGTGGGCGAGGAACACCGCGAGGATCAGCGAGCACACCGGGACGATCACCAGATACAGGTAATCAGGGACGAGGCGTTTCAGGCGCGTTTCAATCAATCCCAGCGCCAGACCTGCCAACAGAGCAGGAATAACCTGCGCCTGGTAGCCGACTTTTTCGATCGTAAACAGGCCGAAGTTCCACACTTCCGGCACCTGCTGGCCCAGCAAATACGCGTTCATCAGCTGCGGTGAAACCAGCGTGACGCCCAGCACGATGCCGAGGATCGGCGTGCCACCCATTTTCTTCACCGCTGACCAGCAGATGCCGACCGGCAGATAGAAGAAGATCGCTTCCCCGATCAACCACAGGAAGTCATAGAGGGTTTTCAGCGACGGGTACATCTGCGCCAGCGTCTGACCGTTGCTCATCGGCAGATCGCCGATCACATTGCGAAAACCTAAGATCAGGCCGCCGCTGATCAGCGCGGGCAGCAGGGGGAAGAAGATCTCCGCGAAGTGCGAGATCAGCTGCTCGTGCCATTTCATGTTCTGTCGCGCGGCTTTTTTCGCCTGCTCTTTGTCGGCACTGGCCTGTCCGGTGGTGGCCAGCAGCGCTTTGTAGTAGTCGCCCACCTCGGTGCCAATCACCACCTGAAACTGCCCGGCGTTGGTGAAGCAGCCTTTGACCATCGGCAGCTGCTCGATCTCTTTCGGTCTGGCATTCGCGGGCTGATTCAGCACAAAACGCAGGCGCGTGATGCAATGACTCACCGTGGCGATATTGTCGCGCCCGCCAACCAGCTCTACCAGCCGGTCGATGTCTGCTTGTTTTACTTTGCTCATGATGAAGTGTCTTCCCCGTAGGCCGGATAAGAGGCGTTAGCGTCGCCATCCGGCAACGTTCTTGTTGTTGGCGCCAGAGTATATCTTCGCTGGATATTTAAAAATGGGAACGTTCCCGAAACGCAGCGAAGATCACAAATTAGCGCTCAGAAAGCGATCAGGAAAAGGTGGCGGGAATGACGATCTGTCGGGGTTCGCTGCGGCCGTTGATCTGCTCGATCAACTGCAACGCCGCCTGTCGACCGGCTTCGGCGTAACCGGGATCGACGGTGACGATCTCCGGATGGAGGAATTTCATCAGCGGTGTGCTGCCCACGCTCGCCAGCTGCAGATGTTCAATGCGCTGCTCCTGCAAATATTTGCTGACCCCAAGAGCCAGAGTATCCGTGGCGCACACTAAGGCGGTGGTCTCTGGGGTAATGACATCGGCAGCGTGTTCGTAGCCCTGCTTCATGGCGAGACCCGGCAGGGCCGCAACAGGATGCAGTTGATGTTTTTTACAGAAGGCCAGGTAGGCGGCATGACGCCGTTGACCGGTGGTGACGTCGCTGTGGGGAACGCCAAGAAAACTAATATGGCGGTGTTGGCGATCGTATAAACGCTGCATCAGGGTATGGATTGCGCCTTCATCGTCATAACAAACCGAGGCAAAACCGTTAGCATCCCTTGCCAGCAGCACCAGGGAGTCCTGCCAGGAGGCGATCATCGCTTCGGTAATACCGGTAAAACCGAACAGCACCACGCCGTCAATGTTGCGGCGTCGGAGCATACCCAGGTGTTCTTCCACTAGGTCGGGCGAGAACTGGCTTTCCATCATAATCGGGTCGTAGCCCTGCTCATAGAAGGCGGGCAGCATGGTCTGCACGGCCAGATTCTCGGAAAGCGAATCCAGTCGCGTGACAATAATCGCCACCACTTTGTCACTTTGCCCACGCATGGCACGGGCAGAGCGGGAAGGGGAGAAACCGTGCTGATTCATCACCGCTTCAACGCGTTCGCGGGTGCGCTCACTGACGCCGCTTTCATTGTTGAGGACGCGGGAAACGGTTGATTTTCCCACACCGCTTAAGCGGGCGATGTCTTTAATGGTCAGCCGATTTTGCATCCTGTATTCCCGTGTCGCGTGTGAAGTTATGCCAAAAGAGAATAACTTTACTCATGCTCAGCGCAATGGGCAAAGTCTGGTATACGTTTGGTTTAGTTTCTGTGCTTTATCATACCGCCATAATTGCCACGAACCTTATAGATTTATCCCTATAATGCGCGGGGCAAATCATTCACTTACCGGAGGCTGTATGGATCCCGATCCCACCCCTCTCCCGAAACGGAGAAAAACCCCTTTCCGGTAAGCCTGCATTCACTGTCTTACCGGAAACGTAAGACAGTGACGTTCTGACGTCCCTGTTGTGATTTTATGATTGCCATCAGGCAAGGCTTTGCCACGCCTGAAGGATTTACTGCGCCTGTTGATACCGGCGCAGAGGGACTGCCTATGTTTAAAAATATCACCCGCCAGCTGTTTGCCCGGCTGAACCGCCATTTACCGCATCGTCTGGTGCATCGTGATCCGCTGCCGAACGCCCAGACCGTTGCCAGCACGCCTATTCCGCCTTCTCTGAGTGAACATTGCCTGAAGATGGCGCTGATGAACGAAGAGACGCTGTGGAAAACCTTTAATACCCACCCTGAAGGCTTGAACGCCGCGGAAGTGGAAAGCGCCCGTGAGCAGCATGGCGAAAACCAGCTGCCGGCGCAGAAACCGTCGCCGTGGTGGGTACATCTGTGGGTCTGTTACCGCAACCCGTTTAATATTCTGCTCACCATTCTGGGCGGGATTTCCTATGCCACCGAGGATCTGTTTGCCGCAGGCGTGATTGCCCTGATGGTGATTATCTCGACGCTGCTGAACTTTGTGCAGGAGGCGCGCTCCACCAAAGCGGCGGATGCGCTAAAAGCGATGGTCAGCAACACCGCCACGGTCCTGCGGGTGATTAACGAGACCGGCGAAAACGGTTGGGTTGAGCTGCCTATCGATCAGCTCGTGCCCGGTGACATTATCAAGCTGGCGGCGGGGGATATGATCCCGGCGGATTTACGCATCGTTCAGGCGCGCGATCTGTTTGTCGCGCAGGCCTCGCTGACCGGTGAGTCACTGCCGGTTGAGAAGGTGGCGACCAGCCGTGACCCGCAGCAAAGCAACCCGCTGGAGTGCGATACCCTGTGCTTTATGGGCACCAACGTGGTGAGCGGTACGGCGCAGGCGATCGTCATTTCTACCGGGGCGAACACCTGGTTTGGACAGCTGGCGGGTCGCGTGACCGAGCAGGATAGCGAGCAGAATGCATTCCAGAAAGGGATCAGCCGCGTCAGCATGCTGCTGATCCGCTTTATGCTGGTGATGGCGCCGATTGTGCTGATTATCAACGGTTACACCAAAGGCGACTGGTGGGAAGCGGCGCTGTTTGCCCTGTCCGTGGCAGTAGGCTTAACGCCAGAAATGCTGCCGATGATCGTCACCTCAACGCTGGCGCGCGGGGCGGTGAAGCTGTCAAAACAAAAAGTTATCGTTAAGCACCTCGACGCCATCCAGAACTTTGGTGCGATGGATATTCTGTGTACCGATAAAACCGGTACGCTGACCCAGGATAAAATTGTGCTGGAGAATCATACCGATATCTCCGGTAAACCCAGCGAGCACGTTCTGCATTCTGCGTGGCTGAACAGCCATTATCAGACCGGGCTGAAGAACCTGCTGGATACGGCGGTGCTGGACGGTGTGGATGAAGAATCGGCGCGTCAACTCTCGACCCGCTGGCAGAAAATCGATGAGATCCCGTTTGATTTCGAACGCCGCCGCATGTCGGTGGTGGTGGCAGAAGTGGGCGATGTTCACCAGTTAGTGTGCAAAGGCGCGCTGCAGGAGATCCTCAACGTCTGTACCCAGGTGCGCCACAACGGTGAAATTGTTCCGCTGGACGACAACATGCTGCGTCGGGTGAAGCGCGTGACCGACACGCTGAACCGTCAGGGGCTACGCGTGGTGGCAGTGGCAACCAAATACCTGCCCGCGCGTGAAGGGGACTACCAGCGTATTGATGAGTCCGATCTGATCCTCGAAGGGTACATCGCATTCCTCGATCCACCGAAAGAGACTACCGCCCCGGCGCTGAAGGCGCTGAAGGCCAGCGGCATTACGGTAAAAATCCTCACCGGCGACAGCGAACTGGTGGCGGCAAAAGTGTGTCATGAAGTCGGTCTGGACGCGGGTGAGGTGGTGATTGGTAGCCACATTGAAGGGTTGAGCGACGACGAGCTGGCCCGGCTTGCCCAGCGCACCACGCTGTTTGCCCGCCTGACGCCAATGCACAAAGAACGCATAGTGACCCTGCTCAAACGCGAAGGCCACGTGGTCGGCTTTATGGGCGATGGCATCAACGATGCCCCGGCGCTGCGCGCGGCGGACATTGGGATCTCCGTCGATGGTGCGGTTGATATTGCCCGTGAAGCGGCGGATATCATCCTGCTGGAAAAGAGCCTGATGGTGCTGGAAGAAGGGGTGATCGAAGGGCGTCGAACCTTCTCGAACATGCTGAAGTACATCAAAATGACGGCCAGCTCCAACTTTGGTAACGTCTTTAGCGTGCTGGTGGCGAGCGCATTTCTGCCGTTCCTGCCAATGCTGCCGTTGCACTTACTGATCCAGAACCTGCTGTACGATGTATCCCAGGTGGCAATTCCGTTTGATAACGTCGATGAAGAGCAGATCAAAAAACCACAGCGCTGGAATCCCGCCGAACTGGGGCGCTTTATGCTGTTCTTTGGACCGATTAGCTCGATCTTCGACATTCTGACCTTTTGCCTGATGTGGTTTGTCTTCCATGCCAATACGCCAGAGCATCAGACGTTATTCCAGTCGGGCTGGTTTGTGGTGGGGCTGCTGTCACAAACGCTGATTGTGCATATGATCCGTACCCGCCGCGTGCCGTTTATCCAGAGCCGTGCCGCATGGCCGCTGATGCTGATGACGCTGGTGGTGATGGTGGTGGGGATTGCGCTGCCATTCTCCCCGCTGGCGAGCTACCTGCAATTGCAGGCATTGCCGCTGAGCTACTTCCCGTGGCTGATTGCGATTCTGGCGGGTTACATGACGTTGACCCAATTAGTGAAAGGTTTTTATAGCCGCCGTTACGGCTGGCAATAACCGTTTCGTTTCTCTGCCGAATGGTGCGGGTACAGCCATTCGGCATTTTTATTTTTCATTCGAAGATATTCCCTCGCAATATTTGTGTTTTAATTTTATTGAAATACTAACGGGGTAAAGTATTAACATATCCCGTTCTCGCCTTTTGTTTTTTCTCAATAAAACGATCTCCGTTGCAAAAATGAAACAGTGTGCTAAAAATTATTAGCATTGACGTTTTTTTGTGAAGGCAGTCATCGAAATAAATTGTTACACCAGCTAGTCTGCGCAGGTAACGTCGTTAAAAAAGTTTCTCGCTGCCCATTTTTAATTCCGGCAGTCATTTGCTCTGCATGCCATTTCTATTAATGGAAATTATGAACTTCTGGAGAAGGACAAATGAAACTGACAAAAAACCTGTTAAGCCTGTGTATTGGCGCGTCAGTCTTGCTGGCCAGCCATACCACGTTAGCCCAAACCTTCCGCGCCGCTGATGTGCATCCGGCTGATTACCCGAACGTTGTTGCCGTGAAGCACATGGGGGAAAAACTCAGTGCAGCGACCGACGGGCGTCTGGAGATTAAAACCTTTCCCGGTGGCGTATTAGGCGATGAGAAACAGATGATTGAGCAGGCGCAATTAGGCGCCATCGATATTATTCGCGTCTCAATGACCCCAGTTGCCGCCATACTCCCTGAAATTAACGTCTTTACCCTGCCGTATATTTTCCGCGATGAAGACCATATGCATAAGGTGCTGGACGGGATGATTGGCCAGGAGATTGGCGACCGTCTGACCGCAAACAGTAAATCACGACTGGTATTCCTTGGTTGGATGGATGCAGGTACGCGCAACCTGATCACTAAAAACCCGGTTATCAAGCCAGAAGATTTACACGGGATGAAAATCCGCGTGCAGGCCAGCCCAATCGCGCTGGATACCTTAAAAGCGATGGGCGCGAACTCCATTGTGATGGGGGTCAGCGAAGTGTTTAGCGGCATGCAGACCGGCGTAATTGATGGCACGGAAAATAACCCGCCAACGTTTGTGGCGCACAACTATTTACCGGTAGTTAAAAACTACACCTGGAGCAAACATTTTATTATTCCTGAGCTATTCCTGTTCTCGAAAACGAAATGGGATAAATTGAAAAAAGAAGATCAGGATCTCATTATTAAGCTCGCGAAAGAAGCGCAGGTAGAACAGCGTAAATTGTGGGAAGCCTATAATGCGAAATCACTGGAAACTATGAAAGCCAATGGTGTTCAGTTCCATGATATTGATACTGATGTTTTCTATAAAGCCACGCAGTCGGTAAGGGATAATTACGGTAAAGATCACCAAGATTTGATCAAACGTATTCAGGATGTGAAGTAGTTCATCAGGCGGATGGCATCCACCATCTGCCTGAGTCTTTTGATTAATTCGAGGTGATGATTATGGGTGAATGCTATTCATCGGTAATGGATTTTTTTTACCGGGTCTCAATGTGGATTGCCGGGATGGCATTATTAGTGATGGTCGCCATCATCCCAATTGGGATATTTGCACGATATGTTCTGAACAATGCCCTGTCATGGCCTGAGCCTGTCGCTATTCTCTGTATGGTGACATTCACCTTTATTGGCGCCGCGGTGAGTTATCGCGCAGGTTCGCATATCGCGGTAAGCATGGTGACCGATCGTTTGGGTGAAACCGCCCGCCGTTACTGCTCTCTTATCGCCGATATTATGCTGACGGCGATTAGCCTGTTTATTCTCTGGTACGGCACCACGCTGTGTCTTGAACTGTGGGAACAACCCGTTGCGGAATTCCCGCTGTTAAGCGCCGGGCAAAACTACCTGCCGTTACCGATTGGCTCTGCCATCACGCTGCTTTTTATTGTTGAGAAGATCTGCCGTGGTCCGCAGTACCAACGTCCTGTTGTCATGCTGGGTTCGACCAGCTAGTTACCGCCCCCATTTCAGAAAGGAAAGCAGATGGATGCATTTATTCTCGTCTTTACGCTCGGCATTATGCTGGCGATTGGGGTACCGGTAGCGTACGCGGTGGGTATTAGCGCGATCATTGGCGCCTGGTACATTGATATTCCACTGGAAGCGGTAATGATCCAACTGACCAGCGGGGTGAATAAATTTTCATTGCTGGCGATCCCGTTCTTTATTCTGGCCGGAGCGATTATGGCCGAAGGCGGGATTGCGCGTCGGCTGGTGAATTTTGCCTACATATTTGTGGGCTTTATTCGCGGCGGACTGTCGCTGGTGAATATTGTGGCCTCCACCTTTTTTGGTGCGATTTCCGGATCGTCCGTAG
Organism: Citrobacter sp. TBCS-14; assembly: GCF_005280805.1. Taxonomy (NCBI): domain Bacteria; kingdom Pseudomonadati; phylum Pseudomonadota; class Gammaproteobacteria; order Enterobacterales; family Enterobacteriaceae; genus Citrobacter; species Citrobacter sp. TBCS-14. Next base: position 351,703 of record NZ_SZWM01000476.1, on the reverse strand, counting down.
CCGACACCGCCTCTATTGGTTCGGTGATGATCCCGGAGATGGACAAAAAAGGCTACCCGCGTGACTTTGCGGCGGCGGTGACCGCCAGCGGATCGGTACAGGCGATCCTGACGCCCCCCAGCCATAACTCGGTGATTTACTCGCTGGCGACCGGCGGTACGGTGTCTATTGCCGCGCTGTTCATTGCCGGCATCTTACCGGGTCTGCTGTTGAGCTTTAGCCTGATGGTGATGTGCGTAGCGTTTGCGCACAAACGCGGTTATCCAAAAGGGGAGCGCGTACCGTTTCGCCAGGCGTTGAAGATTTTTGTCGACACGCTGTGGGGCCTGATGACGGTGGTGATCATTATGGGAGGGATCCTCTCGGGTATCTTCACCGCGACGGAATCCGCGGCGATCGCCTGTCTGTGGGCCTTCTTTGTCACCATGTTTATCTATCGTGACTACAAATGGTCTGAGCTGCCGAAGCTGATGTTCCGCACGGTGAAAACGGTCACTATCGTGATGATCCTGATCGGCTTTGCCGCCGCCTTCGGCGCGGTAATGACCTATATGCAGCTGCCGATGCGTATCACCGAAGCCTTTACCAGCATCTCGGATAACAAATACGTCATTCTGATGTGCATTAACATCATGCTGCTGCTGATCGGTACGCTAATGGACATGGCGCCGCTGATCCTGATCCTGACTCCGGTCCTGCTGCCGGTGACCAACGCGTTGGGTATCGATCCGGTGCATTTTGGCATGATCATGCTGGTGAACTTAGGGATTGGCCTGATTACGCCGCCGGTAGGATCGGTGCTGTTTGTCGCCAGTGCGGTGAGTAAGCAGAAGATTGAGCAGGTGGTGAAGGCGATGCTGCCGTTCTATGCGGTGCTGTTCCTGGTGCTGATGTTGGTGACGTATATTCCGGCGATTTCGTTGTTCCTGCCGAAACTGTTTGGTGTAATGTGATAAATGCCCGGTGGCGCTCGCGCTTACCGGGCCTGCAAACTACGCTTCCCCAAGTCGGATAAGGCTAAGCCGCCATCCGGCACAAGAAGGTTTAGCGACGAACGGCGATCGCTTCAATCTCGATTTTCACGTCTTTTGGCAGACGGGCCACTTCCACGCAAGAGCGTGCCGGGAAGGTTGCGTTGTGCTCGGTGAAGAACGCTTCGTAGGTGGCGTTGACGGTGGCGAAATCGTTCAGGTCTTTAACGAAGACCGTAGTTTTTACGATGTCGCCTACTTTCAGGCCTGCTGCTTCTACGATAGCTTTAACGTTTTCCAGCGACTGACGCGCCTGAGCGGACACGTCTTCCGATACGGCACCGGTTTTTGGGTCAACCGGGATCTGACCGGAAGTGATTACCATGCTACCCAGATCAACACCCTGAACGTATGGGCCGATTGCTGCTGGTGCATTTTCCGTCGCGATAGTCTTACTCATGATTTCTCCTGAATTACAGCGGTAATAGAATGTTCCCGCTCATTATAGGGAGCCGGGATCTCATAACCAACCCCAATTAGTTGGCCAGCACCACATAATGGGAAAACTCTTTTTCACAGTATTTGCATTTGAGTGCGATGTCATCGGCACGCTTTTTCACTGCAAAACTGGAGGAAACCGGCTCGGCATGACTGATACAGTTACTGTTCGGGCACACCAGCACGTTATCGATACGCTCAGGCAGGCTGGGACGTGATTTACCCACCACGTCATAGTCATCAATGCGGTTTACCGTGGCCTGCGGGGCGTACAGCGAGAGCTGGTTGACCTGCTCGTCGGTCAGGAAGGTATTTTCAATTTTGATCAGGTCTTTACGCCCCATCTCACCGGACGGCAGGTTCAGGCCGATGGTGATACGCTGATCGGTCTCTGTCAGTTTGAATAGTGTCAGCAGCTTAAAACCCACCTGTGCGGGAATATGGTCAATCACGGTGCCACGTTTGATGGCTTCAACCTGCAGTTTGTTATCGTGTGTCATCGTCATGTCCTCTTACAGTGCCAGTTCGCTATTCAGTACCAGTGCCAGTAACGCCTGGCGGGCGAAGATGCCGTTGCCTGCCTGCTGGAAATACCAGGCGTGTGGCGTCTTATCGACGTCGGGAGTGATCTCATCGATGCGCGGCAGCGGGTGCAGCACCTTCATGTTCTCTCTGGCACCTTCCAGGTCACTGGCGCGCAGAACGAACTGTGCTTTCACGTTGGCGTATTCGGACGGGTCCAGGCGTTCTTTTTGCACGCGGGTCATGTAGAGGATGTCTACGTCCGCCATCACTTCTTCAATCGTGCCGTGCAGGCTCCAGGCGATACCTTTTTCATTCAGCATGTCCAGAATGTACTGCGGCATTGCCAGCGCATCCGGGGCGATAAAGTAGAAGCGGTTGCCTTCGAACTTCGCCAGCGCCTGAGTCAGAGAGTGAACGGTACGGCCATATTTCAGATCGCCCACCATCGCAATTTGCAGATTGTCCAGGCGACCCTGCGTTTCCTGAATGGTGAACAGGTCCAGTAGCGTCTGGGTCGGATGCTGGTTAGAGCCGTCTCCCGCGTTCAGTACCGGCACATTGCCGGAGAACTCCGTGGCCAGACGCGCGGCGCCTTCCTGCGGATGACGCATTACAATGGCGTCGACGTAGGTGCTGATTACGGAAATGGTGTCAGCCAGCGTTTCACCTTTTTTGCCCAGTGAGGTGTTGCTGCTGTCAGAGAATCCCACCACGCTGGCGCCCAGACGGTGCATCGAGGTTTCAAAAGATAAACGGGTGCGGGTTGAGGCTTCGAAGAAACAGCTGGCGATCACCTTATGCTTCAACAGCTCCGGCTGCGGGTGGGCTTTTAGTTTCGCCGCCGTCGCGAGTACCAGATTGAGGTCATCGCGGCTGAGGTCGTTTATGGAAATGATGTGTTTTTGATAGAGCGGGTTAGCCATGTTTATCTCCTGACGCCTGGGCAAAAAAAAAGCCCCTCAATTGAGGGGCTTAGAATGATGAGCAACGGGAAGAAAAACGGCAGGCCAGCGTCTTTTTTCAGACGCGGTAAGACAAAATGTCGTACACACTGAACCATAGATCCTCCCGGCAAATTGTCGGCGATTATACTCAGCTACGTTATAGGATCAAGCGAATAATGCACAAATTATTCATCGCAAACGATTCTCATGAATATTCATTCACCCAAGCCCGCGGGGACCGCCGCAGGCGATAAACATGCGTTGACGCAAAATATCGGTAAATAGCAGTGGTATGGCAGACGGATTTTTCGTATAACAACTAAAATGAAACAATGTTTTAATTAAGGGGTTTGAAATGATTATCGGCAATATTCATCACCTGGAAGCATGGCTGCCGGAAGAGCTGCGTCAGGCAATTGAACACATTAAAGCGCACGTGACGGACACAACCGAAAAAGGGAAACATGATATCGACGGTAACCGCCTGTTTTATCTGATCGCCGAAGATATGACCGAGCCGTTTGAGCAGCGTCGCGCCGAGTATCATGCCCGTTATCTGGATATTCAGATCCTGCTAAAAGGCCAGGAAGGGATGACCTTCAGTACGCTGCCTGCGGGCACGCCGGAAACCGACTGGCTGGCGGACAAAGATATCGCTTTCTTGCCGGAAGGGGCGGAAGAGAAGACGGTGGTGCTGAATGAAGGTGATTTTGTGGTGTTCTATCCGGGCGAAGTGCATAAGCCGCTGTGCGCGGTAGGTACGCCTGCGCTGGTGCGCAAAGCCGTGGTAAAAATGCTGGTCGAATAAGTGATTTTATGATGCCGGATGGCGACGCAATAGCGTCTTATCCGGCCTACGGGAGCACGGTTGTAGGCCGGATAAGATGCGTAGCATCGCCATCCGGCATTCTTTTTACCGACGTACTCACTTCGCTAATGTCGCCACCATCACCGCTTTAATGGTGTGCATGCGGTTTTCTGCCTGATCAAAGACAATACTGGCTGGTGACTCAAAGACCTCATCGGTTACTTCCATCCCGCCGTGCAAACCGTATTCTTGCGCCATTTGTTTACCCAGCGTGGTTTGGTCATCATGAAATGCTGGCAGGCAGTGCAGGAATTTCACCTGCGGATTGCCGGTTAGCGCCATCATCGCGCTGTTGACCTGATAGTTACGCAGCAGGGCAATTCGTTCGGCCCACTTCTCTTTGGCTTCACCCATGGATACCCAGACGTCGGTATAAATGAAGTCCGCACCTTTCACGCCTGTCGCAATATCGTCGGTCAGGGTGATATTACCGCCGTTTTTCTGTGCCAGCGCTTTGCATTCGGCTACCAGGCTCTCTTCTGGCCAGCAAGCCGGTGGTGCGACCAGGCGAAGATCCAGCCCGGTTAACGCGGCGGCTTCCAGCATTGAATTGCCCATGTTGTTACGGGCATCGCCGGTGTACACCAGCGTCATCTCATTAAACGCTTTGCCCGGCAGGTGTTCCTGCATGGTTAGCAGATCGGCCAGTAATTGGGTGGGGTGGAATTCGTTGGTCAATCCGTTCCATACCGGAACCCCGGCATATTCGGCCAGCGTCTCCACCACCTCCTGGCCGTGGCCGCGATACTGGATACCGTCATACATGCGGCCCAGTACGCGGGCGGTGTCTTTTATCGACTCTTTATGGCCAATCTGGCTGCCGCTTGGCCCGAGATAGGTCACGCGCGCGCCCTGATCGTAAGCGGCAACTTCGAAAGAGCAACGAGTACGGGTCGAGTCTTTTTCGAAGATGAGCGCAATATTTTTACCGGTCAGCATAGCGACCTCTGTGCCGTTTTTCTTGTCCGCCTTGAGCCGGGCGGCGAGCTGCAGCAGTGACGTGAGTTCAGCAGAGGTAAAATCGAGCAGTTTCAAGAAGTGCTTCTGATAAAATGCAGACATGGTTCCCTCACATGGCTTAGGCCATTTATTGAATTAAAATTCAATTTATATGTATGTTTATTCATTTGCAACCTTGTTTAACAAATCTTTCCTGGAAAGGTGGAGGCAATGTCAGCGGTATGTGACAATAAGAGTATCGGCAGGACATTATGAGGATATGAGCCATGGCAAACCCGGAACACCTGGAAGAACAGCGTGAAGAAACACGCTTGATTATTGAAGAGTTACTTGAAGATGGTAGCGATCCTGACGCGCTGTATACCATTGAGCATCACCTTTCCGCGGATGACTTTGAAACCCTGGAAAAAGCAGCGGTAGAAGCCTTCAAGCTGGGTTATGAAGTCACCGAGCCGGAAGAGCTGGAAGTGGAAGAAGGCGACACGGTCATTTGCTGTGACATCCTCAGTGAATGTGCGCTGAACGCCGAGCTGATTGACACTCAGGTTGAACAACTGATGAACCTGGCTGAAAAATTTGACGTGGAATACGACGGATGGGGCACTTATTTTGAAGACCCTAACGGCGAAGAAGGTGAAGACGGCGACGATGACGATCTCGTCGACGAAGATGATGACGGCGTGCGTCACTAAGTCATCTGCTGACCTACGGCGGCGCATGCTGCCGTAGGGCAAGGACAACGTATGGATTACCCGCAAATACTCTCCCCGATTCTGGATTTCCTGCACTGCAAAACGCCCGAGGCCTGGCTTGATAAAGCGCGCGACCCGGCAAATCTTCCCCTGCTGCTGACCGACCATCTGGTCTGCGAGCTGAAAGCGGCGCAAACCGCGATGCTGCTGGTGCGTAAATATGTTGCGGATAAGCAGGGATCGCAGGCAATGCTGGAGTGGCTGAAACCCTATGAAGCCTTTGCCTTCCGGGAAGGGGAAGAGCCGGATTTCACCTTGCTGAACAAGCAAATCAGCAAAAGCATCATGCCCCAGACTGACGACCCGTGGGGGCGACAGCTTATCGACAGCATGGTGCTGCTGATCAAAGAAGAGCTACACCACTTCTGGCAAGTGCGTGAAGCGATGCTAAGCCGCCAAATTCCGTATATCAAAATGACCGCCAGTCGTTACGCCAAGGGCATGCTTAAAGAAGTCCGTACCCATGAGCCGTTAACGCTGATTGATAAGCTGATCTGCGGCGCCTACATTGAGGCGCGATCCTGCGAGCGTTTTGCCGCGCTGGCACCGTACCTGGATGATGAATTACAGGCGTTTTATCTGTCGCTGCTGCGCTCAGAGGCGCGCCATTATCAGGATTATCTGGCGTTGGCACAGCAGGCGGCCGACCATGACATCAGTGACCGGGTACGGTTTTTTGGTGAGGTGGAAGCATCCCTGATCTTATCGCCGGACGATGAGTTTCGTTTTCATAGCGGCGTGCCAGCCTAGCTCCACTCTCTGGTACGGTGTCTCTCTTCCTCCTTCCCGGTAGCTAAAATCTGGTGGCTAGAAATCGATCGCGCCTGCCGCAATAATCAAACCACTTGAAGGGGGAATATATCCTCGCCATATGCATTGATATGAAAAAGGATGGTGAATGAACTGGGCACACGTATTGTTGGCAGGCTATATCGGGGCGGTGATTGCAACCGTGGTGGGCGTCTGTCGTAAAAAGGGCTGGGTAGGTAAGGTTTCCGGTGCGGTGATTTTTGTCGTGGCGATTATCGGCTGGAATCTGTTTGATACGCACTATCTCATCCCGCGCGAAAGTCCGGACTATGGGCTGACTGAAACGCAGAAATTCGAGAAAGCAATGCTGACAATGCCCGTCTATGAGGTCATTAAGGAGCAGGAACCCGCGCTATGGCAGACGATTCTCAACCAGGCGGTGGAGATGAAAACGGCGGGGAAAAGCGAGCAGCAGATTATTGACACCATACAGCCGCAGATCCTGACGTTCCAGATGGCGCGCTTACAGCAGGCACCCGATGCCAACGTGATTGCCTATATGCAGGTGAACCTCGCGCAAATTGACGCGATAGCGAAAGTAGGCGGTGACGAATGCTTTCGCTTCCTGTTCCCGGCGGTAAAGGGCGGTATCAACCCGGTACAGCTTATTCCACGTGAAATTATGAGTCGCCGTATGGCGAATGACATGACGATGCTGCAGGCGGCTTACGGCCCGGGAAAACATACAGTTACGGCGGAAGAAAAAGAGCTGGCGCTTCAGGATCTGCAAGCCATTAGTCCGGGACTGGTGCAGCGCTATGGGCCGGATATTCAAATCATGGCCGACCCGAATAAAGGCGTGGGTAAAGAGCAACTGGCTTGCGATATGGTTCAGGATCTGTGGACGCAGGTTCTCAAATTGCCGACCGCTCGCGCCGCCGGCGTGATTCGTCTGATGCTCTCAGCCGAAATGCAATAACGCAGTATTGCCCCTTTGCCTAACGTCAGAGGGGTTTTAGCATCCGCACTTCGCAATCTACATGCCCCGTGCAGCCCAGCGGCTCGGCAATATGCGCAAAGCCCAGACGTTCGTAGAGGTGAATCGCCTCGGTCAGAAATTCGGTGGTTTCCAGATAGCACTGTTTAAATCCCTGCTCACGGGCGTGATCGAGAGCCATCAACGCCAGCTTTTTCGCCAGTCCCTGACCACGCACGCTCGGCAGAAAGTACATCTTCTGTAATTCGCAAATATCCGGCTCGCTACAGCCTAATGGCGCAACGCCACCGCCACCGACGACCTGCCCATTTTGTTCAACCACCCAATAGGCCGCACCCGGCTGGCTGTATACCTGGAATAACTCATCGAGATTAGGGTCAGCCACCGTGTAACCTTTATCAGCGGTCAAACCGTATTCGGCGGAGACCTGGCGGATCACGTGGGCAATGGCGGTGTTATCGTCGGCAGCAATGCGACGCAGCGTCGCCGAGACAGGTGTAATGACACTCATAGCGAACTCATGACGTAAAAGTGGGACATATGCAGTTAATACCACTGCGGAGAGGGAAAGCGCAAGCGAGGATAATTCAATAAAAAGCCTCTGGGCGAGTGCGTCAGAGGCTTTTATCGTCTGCGGTGTCGGATGCGCTACGCTTATCCGACCTACGATGACGGTGTCTGTTTGCCGGATAAGCGTAGCGCCATCCGGCAAACAGCTTTACAGCGCGGCAATAACCGCCTGCTGTTCAATCAGCTTCGCTTTCGCTTCCGCGTAACCTTCCAGCTTCTCACGCTCTTTAGCGATCACCGCTTCCGGCGCGCGTGCGACAAAGCCTTCGTTGGACAGTTTGGCTTCAATGCGGCCAATCTCACCGTCGATTTTGGTCACTTCTTTCGCCAGACGTGCCAGCTCATCTTCTTTATTGATCAGGCCAGCCATCGGGATCAGCAGCTCGGCGCCGTCGATAATTTTAGTCACGGAAACCGGACCTTTATCATCAGCAGGCAGCACGGTGATGCTTTCCAGACGTGCCAGGTTCAGCAAGAAGCTACGGTTGTCGTTCACACGACGCATCGCGGCTTCGCTGCAACCACGCAGCAGCAGCTCCAGCGGTTTGCCCGGCGCGATGTTCATTTCCGCACGGATGTTACGGATGGCCACGATTGCCTGCTTCAGCCATTCGGTATCGGCCAACGCGGCTTCATCAACCTGTGCCGTATCGTATTCCGGGAACGGCTGCAGCATGATGGTGTCGGCAGTGTTACCGCAAATAACCTTCACACGCTGCCAGATGGTTTCGGTGATGAATGGGATGATTGGGTGCGCCAGACGCAGCAAACCTTCCAGCACGGTTACCAGCGTATGGCGGGTGCCGCGCAGCTCAGACTCAGAACCACCGGTCATGACCGGCTTGGTCAGCTCCAGGTACCAGTCGCAGAACTGGTTCCAGGTGAACTCGTACAGAATGCCCGCGGCGATATCGAAGCGGAAGTTATCCAGTGCCTCGCGGTACGCTTTGATGGTCTGGTTGAATTCCGCCAGAATCCAACGGTCCGCCAGCGACAGGGTCATTTCGCCGCCGTTGAAGCCGCAATCCTGATCTTCAGTGTTCATCAGCACAAAGCGGCTGGCGTTCCACAGCTTGTTACAGAAGTTACGGTAACCTTCCAGACGCTTCATATCCCAGTTGATATCGCGACCGGTTGAGGCCAGTGCCGCCAGGGTGAAACGCAGGGCGTCGGTACCGTGCGGCTCGATGCCGTCCGGGAACTGCTTCTCGGTACGTTTAGCAATTTTCTCAGCCAGCTGCGGCTGCATCATGTTGCCGGTACGTTTCTCCAGCAGATCCGGCAGGGAAATACCGTCAACCATATCCAGCGGGTCGATAACGTTACCCTTGGACTTGGACATCTTCTGGCCTTCGTCGTCACGAATCAGACCGGTCATGTAGACCGTCTTAAACGGAACCTGCGGCTTGCCGTTTTCATCTTTGATGAAGTGCATGGTCATCATGATCATGCGGGCAATCCAGAAGAAGATGATGTCGAAGCCAGAAACCATCACGCTGGTTGGGTGGAACTGACGCAGCGCGTCGGTGTTTTCCGGCCAACCCAGCGTAGAGAAGGTCCACAGCGCGGAGGAGAACCAGGTGTCGAGAACGTCTTCGTCCTGACGCAGTGCAACGTCGGCGCCGAGGTTGTTTTCCTGACGCACTTCGTCTTCGGTACGGCCGACATAGACGTTGCCGTCGTTGTCATACCAGGCCGGGATGCGGTGACCCCACCACAGCTGACGGGAGATACACCAGTCCTGGATATCACGCATCCAGGAGAAGTACATGTTTTCGTACTGCTTCGGCACGAACTGAATGTCGCCGTTCTCAACCGCTTCTACCGCCGGTTTTGCCAGCACGTCGGCACGGACGTACCACTGGTCGGTTAGCATCGGTTCGATAACCACGCCGCCACGGTCGCCGTAAGGCACGGTCAGGTCGTGCGGTTTAATCTCTTCCAGCAGGCCCAGCGCGTCGATAGCGGCAACCACCGCTTTACGTGCGGCAAAGCGCTCCAGCTTCTGGAACTCAGCCGGGATCGCGTTGGAATAGACGTCAGATTCTTCGCCTTTGGTGTCGTACACCTCCGCGGTTTCGCGGATGTCGCCGTCAAAGGTCAGGATGTTGATCATCGGCAGGCCGTGACGTTTACCGACTTCATAGTCGTTAAAGTCGTGCGCCGGGGTGATCTTCACGCAGCCGGTGCCTTTTTCCATATCGGCGTGTTCATCACCAACAATCGGAATACGGCGGTTAACCAGCGGCAGGATAACGAATTTGCCGATCAGATCTTTATAACGCGGATCTTCCGGGTTGACGGCCACACCGGTATCGCCCAGCACGGTTTCCGGACGCGTGGTGGCGACCACCAGATAATCTTTCCCGTCTGCGGTTTTTGCGCCGTCAGCCAGCGGATAGCGGATGTGCCACATTGAGCCTTTTGACTCGCGGTTTTCTACTTCCAGATCGGAGATGGCGGTGCGCAGTTTCGGGTCCCAGTTTACCAGGCGCTTGCCACGGTAAATCAGGTCTTCTTTGTACAGGCGAACAAAGACTTCTTTCACGGCATTGGAAAGACCTTCGTCCATGGTGAAGCGCTCGCGCTCCCAGTCCACGGAGTTGCCCAGACGGCGCATCTGACGGGTGATGGTGCCGCCGGATTCCGCTTTCCACTGCCAGATTTTATCGATAAACGCATCGCGACCGTAGTCGTGACGGGTTTTACCTTCTTCGGCGGCAATCTTACGCTCAACCACCATTTGGGTGGCGATACCCGCGTGGTCGGTACCGGCCTGCCACAGGGTGTTTTTACCCTGCATGCGCTGGTAGCGAATCATGGTGTCCATGATGGTTTGCTGGAAAGCATGACCCATATGCAAACTGCCGGTGACGTTCGGCGGCGGGATCATGATGCAGAAGGACTCTTTGCTTTCATCGCCGTTAGGTTTGAAATAGCCCTGCTTTTCCCAGTGCTCGTAAAGCGGCTGTTCGATATCTTGTGGGTTGTATGTCTTTTCCATTATTTCCAGGTTGCCGTATTCAGGTTAAAACCAGCCACGCGGTAAGCTTTGTAGCGCTCGCGTGCCGATTGTTTCAAAGAATCTTCATAAGGGACGAAGTCTACCACTTCTGTGAAAGCGGTGGCAAAATCTACAAAGCCGACGCGCAAACTGATCAGCAGATCGCGTGGGCTGCTGTTGCGTTTTTCTGGCCAGGCTATTTCGACCGGAGCACCACCACGCGGACCTTCCCCCGCCAGATTATGCGGCACGAAGCTTTCTGCCGGTCTTGCCCACAGCGCTTCATCCAGCCGAATAGCCTGTTTTTCGTCTTCACAGGCGATCAGTACGCGCTTGCCCGCGCGCCAACGTTCTGCGGCAATTTCACACACCAGTTGTTCAACGGCGCTTAAGCCATCTTGTTGTGTGTCGTTATCCAGAAGATAGAACGTTGCGTTTCTCATAATATGGGGCTTCTTGTTGTGGATTTAAATGCAAAGCCGGATGGCGCTACGCTTATCCGGCCTACGGTTAAATACTCACTGTAGGCCGGATAAGACGCGTATGCGGCGCCATCCGGCAATCAAGCAAACTTACTCTTCGCCGTTAAACCCGGCGCGATTGAGCAGGAACTGCGACAGCAGCGCCACCGGACGACCGGTTGCACCTTTGGCTTTTCCTGAACGCCAGGCGGTTCCCGCGATGTCGAGGTGTGCCCAGTTGTACTTACGGGTAAAGCGCGACAGGAAGCAGCCAGCGGTAATCGCGCCACCAGGGCGTCCGCCGATGTTCGCCATATCTGCGAAGTTGGACTCCAGCTGTTCCTGGAACTCATCACCCAGCGGTAAACGCCATGCGCGATCGCCCGCCTGTTCGGACGCGCCAATCAGCTCGTGCGCCAGCGGGTTGTGGTTCGACATCAGGCCAGTGATGTGATGGCCCAGCGCAATCACGCAGGCACCGGTCAGGGTGGCGACGTCGATGACCGCTTCAGGTTCGAAACGCTCGACATAGGTTAACACGTCACACAGCACCAGGCGGCCTTCGGCATCGGTGTTCAGTACTTCAACAGTCTGACCGGACATGGTGGTTAACACATCACCCGGACGATACGCGCGCCCGCCTGGCATGTTTTCACAGCCCGCCAGCACGCCGACAACGTTGATGGGTAACTGAAGTTCCGCCACCATGCGCATCACGCCGTACACTGCCGCCGCGCCGCACATGTCGTATTTCATTTCATCCATGCCTTCGGCAGGCTTGATGGAAATACCGCCGGAGTCAAAGGTTAGCCCTTTACCGACCAGCACAATCGGGCGCACGTCTTCTGACGGGTTGCCTTTGTACTCGATAACCGACATCAAGGACTCGTTCTGCGAACCCTGGCCGACGGCAAGATAAGAGTGCATACCCAGCTCTTTCATCTGCTGCTCGCCAATGACGCGCGTGACGACATTTTTGCTGTAGCTGTCGGCCAGTTGACGCGCCTGAGAAGCCAGGTACGCTGCGTTACAGATGTTCGGCGGCATGTTGCCGAGATCTTTCGCGGCTTTAATACCGGCGGCGATCGCCAGGCCGTGCTGAATGGCGCGCTCGCCGCTGGTCAGTTCACGGCGGGTAGGGACGTTGAACACCATTTTACGCAGCGGGCGACGTGGCTCGCTTTTGTTGGTCTTCAACTGATCAAAACTGTAGAGGGTCTCTTGTGCTGTCTCGACAGCCTGACGCACTTTCCAGTAGTTGTTACGGCCTTTAACGTGCAGTTCGGTCAGGAAGCAGACGGCTTCCATGGAGCCGGTATCATTCAGAGTATTGATGGTTTTCTGAATAACCTGCTTGTACTGGCGCTCATCAAGCTCACGCTCTTTGCCACAACCAATGAGAAGAATGCGCTCAGACAGAACGTTAGGAACGTGGTGTAGCAACAGGGTCTGACCCGGTTTGCCTTCCAGTTCGCCACGACGCAGCAGGGCGCTGATGTACCCGTCGCTGATCTTATCGAGCTGCTCTGCAATCGGAGAAAGGCGGCGTGGTTCAAAGACGCCCACGACGATGCAGGCACTCCGCTGTTTCTCTGGGCTACCGCTTTTTACACTGAACTCCATGCACTACGCTCCTGAATCTTAAAGACAACGGCGGTGGCTACGGATAGAATTGCAAGCTTTCGTAACTCATACCCGCTGTTGCGGTGACTTCGTGTTAATCTTAACGTTATTACGGCATTGGCACGTCAGAACAATTTCTGAGAGGTGGATCCGTTGAGTATAATGATCTTAGCGACGATTTCGACGACTCAAGAGAATAAATGACGTTTAAGCCATGAAACAAGCTATTTTCCTGCAAAAGACGGGTTTTTACGGGCGTATTTAAAGTGATAATCATAAGATATCTGGTACGGGAAACGCTCAAAAGCCAACTTGCGATCCTATTCATCCTGCTGTTGATCTTCTTTTGTCAAAAGCTGGTCAGGATCCTCGGTGCGGCGGTTGACGGTGACATCCCGGCAAATCTGGTGCTCTCGCTGCTGGGGCTGGGCGTGCCAGAAATGGCGCAACTTATCTTGCCATTAAGCCTGTTCCTCGGGCTGCTCATGACGCTGGGCAAACTGTATACCGAAAGTGAAATTACGGTGATGCACGCCTGCGGGCTGAGTAAGGCCGTACTGGTGAAAGCGGCGATGGTGCTGGCGCTGTTTACCAGTATCTTTGCGGCGATCAACGTGATGTGGGCGGGGCCCTGGTCTTCAAAGCATCAGGACGAAGTGCTGGCGGAAGCGAAAGCGAACCCCGGCATGGCGGCACTCGCGCAGGGACAGTTCCAGCAGGCCACTAACGGCAGCTCGGTGCTGTTTATCGAAAGCGTCGATGGCAGTAATTTCAAAGATGTGTTCCTCGCGCAGATCCGCCCAAAAGGTAACGCCCGTCCTTCCGTGGTCGTGGCCGATTCCGGACATCTGACGCAACTGCGCGATGGCTCCCAGGTGGTGTCGCTGAACGAAGGTACGCGCTTTGAAGGGACCGCGCTGCTGCGTGACTTCCGCATTACCGACTTCAAGGACTATCAGGCGATTATCGGCCATCAGGCCGTGGCGCTGGATCCGAACGACACCGACCAGATGGACATGCACACGCTGTGGACGACTGACACCGATCGCGCCCGTGCGGAGCTGCACTGGCGTATCACGTTAGTATTCACGGTGGCGATGATGGCGCTGATGGTGGTACCGCTGAGTGTGGTGAATCCACGTCAGGGACGCGTACTGTCGATGCTGCCCGCCATGCTGCTGTATCTGATGTTCTTCCTGATCCAGACCTCACTGAAGTCGAACGGCGGCAAAGGGAAACTGGATCCAGTGTTCTGGATGTGGACGGTTAACCTGAGTTATCTGGCTCTGGCGATTGCGCTTAACCTGTGGGATACGGTGCCTGTGCGCCGCTTGCGTGCCCGTTTTCTGCGTAAAGGAGCGGTATAATGCAGCCCTTTGGTGTACTTGACCGCTATATCGGTAAAACCATTTTCACCACCATCATGATGACGTTGTTCATGCTGGTGTCGCTCTCCGGCATCATCAAGTTTGTTGACCAGTTGAAAAAGGCCGGGCAGGGGAGCTACGACGCGATGGGGGCCGGGCTGTATACGCTGCTCAGTGCCCCTAAAGACATTCAGATCTTCTTCCCGATGGCGGCGCTGCTCGGTGCGCTGCTGGGATTGGGCATGCTGGCCCAGCGCAGTGAACTGGTGGTGATGCAGGCGTCTGGTTTTACCCGCATGCAGGTTGCGCTGTCGGTGATGAAAACCGCTATTCCGCTGGTGCTGTTGACGATGGCCATCGGGGAATGGGTTGCGCCGCAGGGTGAACAGATGGCGCGTAACTACCGCGCACAGCAGATGTACGGTGGCTCGCTGCTGTCTACCCAGCAAGGGCTGTGGGCGAAAGACGGCGACAGCTTTGTCTACATTGAGCGGGTGAAAGGCGACGAAGAGTTAGGGGGTATCAGTATTTATACCTTTAACGACCAGCGTCGTTTGCAGTCCGTGCGCTATGCGGCTTCTGCCAAATTTGATAAAGACAATAAGGTCTGGCGTCTGTCGCAGGTGGATGAGTCCAACCTGCAGGATCCGAAGCAGGTTACCGGTTCACAAACTGTTAGCGGCACCTGGAAGACCAACCTCACGCCAGACAAACTCGGTGTCGTGGCGCTGGATCCGGATGCGCTGTCGATCAGCGGTCTGCATAACTACGTGAAGTACCTGAAGTCCAGCGGCCAGGACGCCGGACGCTACCAGCTCAACATGTGGAGCAAAGTCTTCCAGCCGCTGTCCGTGGCGGTGATGATGCTGATGGCGCTGTCGTTCATCTTTGGCCCGCTGCGTAGTGTGCCGATGGGCGTGCGTGTAGTGACGGGGATTAGCTTCGGTTTCGTGTTCTACGTGCTGGACCAGATCTTTGGTCCGCTGACGCTGGTATACGGTATTCCACCGATTATCGGGGCGCTGCTGCCAAGTGCCAGCTTCTTCCTGATAAGCCTGTGGCTGATGCTGCGTAAATCGTAATTACAGCCCGCCAGCAGTGCCGGATGGCGCTGCGCTTATCCGGCCTACTCAGGACCCGGAGGCCAGATAAGGCGTTAATGCCTTATCTGGCAAAGTAACACAGGTACTAGCGTTTTCTTCCGCCCATCAAACTTCCCAACATGCCACGAATAATCTGATTGGTGACCTGACGCGCCGCGCTTTTTGCCACGCTCTGCACCACACCATCACGCTTGCCGCCGCGCGGCCCGGTGCTGCCAAACAAGATATCCTTCAGCCCGCCGAGAATACCGTCGTCCACTGCGACCGCTTTGCCGTTGGCGGGTGGTGTGTTTTGCTGCTCAGTACTGGCCTGCACGCCTTGCTGTAAGCGCTCATAGGCCGACTCACGGTCAACCTCTTCTTCATATTTGCCGTACAGCGCGGAGTGATTAATCAGCCCGTTACGCTCATCGTCGGTTACCGGTCCCATGCGCGAGCACGGCGCAATCACCATCGCCCGCTCCACCACCGACGGACTGCCTTTGGCATCGAGGAACGAGATTAGCGCCTCGCCGGTCCCCAGTTCCTGAATGGCTTTTTCGGTATCAAATGCCGGATTGGCACGCATGGTTTGTGCCGCAGTTTTCACCGCTTTCTGGTCTTTGGGGGTGAATGCGCGCAGGGCGTGCTGCACGCGGTTACCCAATTGACCGAGCACGTTGTCCGGAATATCGGCGGGGTTTTGCGACACGAACCACACGCCGACGCCTTTCGAGCGGATAAGGCGGATCACCTGTTCGATTTTATCCAGCAATACCTGCGGGGCATCGTTGAACAACAGATGGGCTTCGTCGAAGAAGAACACCAGCTTGGGTTTTTCCAGATCGCCCGCTTCCGGCAACTGCTCGTACAGCTCGGAGAGCATCCACAGCAGGCTGGCGGCGTACAGTTTGGGCATCTGGTACAGTTTTTCTGCGCTAAGGATGTTGATTATCCCCTTGCCGCTGGCGTCGGTGCGCATCCAGTCTTTGATACCCAGCATCGGCTCACCAAAGAAATGCGCCGCGCCCTGTTGCTCCAGCGACAGTAGCCCGCGCTGGATAGTCCCGACCGAGGCGCTACTGATATTGCCGTACTGATTCTGGAAGGATTTAGCGTTATCGCCGATGTACTGAGTGATGGCCCGCAGGTCTTTGAAATCGAGCAGCAACAGCCCCTGGTCATCGGCAATGCGGAAGATAATATCCAGCACGCCGGACTGCACATCGTTCAGGTTCAGCAGGCGGGCCAGCAGCAGCGGGCCGAGATCCGATACCGTGGCGCGCACCGGGTGACCTTTCTCACCGAAGATATCCCACACCGTGACCGGATTATCATGCGGCTGCCAGTCGGTAATACCGATGTTGTTCAGGCGGGTCAGCAGCTTTTCAGACGCCTGTCCTGCCTGCGCTACGCCGGTTAAGTCGCCTTTAACATCGGCCATAAACACCGGCACGCCGATCTCCGACAGCGATTCGGCCAGCTTCTGCAAGGTGACGGTTTTACCGGTCCCGGTCGCGCCGGTAATCAGCCCGTGGCGGTTGGCCATGCCAGGCAGTAAAAACAGTTCGGTGTCCGGCGTGCGGGCAATTAACAGGGGTGCGCTCATTGAGATTTCCTCCATTTATCCTGCCTGGAGTATAGGCAATGTCGATGAAAGAGAATATGCGCAGGGGAGAGAAAATGACTTAAAGCGTATTGCCGTGATAAATCTGATATCCCAAATCTACGGTGTTGTGGTTATGGTCGTTGTTCTTGATTTTACTGAGCAACATCTGCGCCGCCATGCGACCAATGTCGAAACGTGGGGTGATCACGCTCGCGAGGCTTGGGATCATCTGCCTGCCCATTTCCAGCCCGTGGAATCCGGCAATCGAGATCTGCTCCGGCACCGCCAGATCGCGCTCGCGGCACAGCAGCAGCGCGCCCATCGCAATGTCGTCGTTGGTACAGAACACGCCGTCTACATCCGGGTGCGCAGCCAGCGCGTCACGCATCATCTGGGTACCGAGATGGATGGAGGAGATGGCGCGCGGATTCACGCGCAGCGGTTCCAGACCCCGGCGAGTCATGGCATCGCAATAGCCGCGATAGCGCTGCTCGTCACGGACGTCGTCTTTCGAACCCAGATACAGGATTTTGTGGCGCGGGCGTTTATCCAGCATGGTGCTGACCATATCAAACGCCGCCTGGCGGTTATCGAATCCCACCTCCATATCCAGACGATCGCCCTGGATATCCATCAGCTCAACCACCGGAATAGTCGCTGAACGCAGAAACTTCACGGTACGTAAAGTGTGATATTTCTCGGAAAGAATAATGCCGTCGATGTTGTACGACAGCAGGTTGATAACCGATTCTTCCTCGGACTCCCGATCGTAATTGTAGTTGGCGATCAGCGTTTGATAGTTATGGTCCGAGGTCACGGATTCAATCCCCGCCAGAATGTCGGCAAACAGCTGGTTTTGAAACGAGGGGATCAGCACGCCGAGCGTATAGCTTTGCGCGTTCAACAGCATTGCCGGCGCGCGGTTGGGGATGTAGTTAATCTCCTCCATAATCTGCGCGATGCGCTCGCCGGTTTCCTTTGCGACTTTTTTCGGCGAGCGGATGTAGCGACTCACCGTCATTTTGGTCACACCCGCCAGGGTGGCGATATCTTGCAAAGAAATTCTGTGGTTCCTCATCTTCTCTCCTGAGCCGGGGAGCGCTGGCTTGTGCTCCCCGGTAATGCCGAACTAATGCAGAATGGCGTTAAGCGCCAGAACCCCAAGGAGTCCCATAATGGAAATCAACGTTTCCATGACTGTCCAGGTGCGCAACGTTTCGCCGACGCTGAGATTAAAATAGCCTTTAAACAGCCAGAATCCCGGATCGTTAACGTGGGAAGCAATCACGCTGCCCGCACCGGTTGCCAGCACCATCAGCGCCGGATCGGCATGGGTGACGTTAATAATCGGCAGCACCACGCCCGCGGTAGTAATCGCCGCCACGGTGGCTGAACCGAGCGCGATGCGCAGCAACGCCGCGACCGTCCAGCACATCAACAGCGGAGAGAGTGAGGTACCGGTCATCAGGTGCGAGATATACTGGCCCACGCCGCTGTCGACCAACACCTGCTTAAACGCCCCACCGCCGGCGATGATAAACACAATCATGGCGATGGCACCGATAGAGTCGCCAATGATATCCATTATTTGCTCGATCGTACGTCCGTTACGACGGCCAAGGGTAAAAATGGCGAGGACGATGGCAATAAACAAGGCGACCGCAGGGTTACCGATAAACTCAAAGAACACCCGCACGCTGTTGGTCTTCGGTAGCGTAATTTCGCACACTGCGGCGACCGCCATCAGTATGACCGGGATAACCGCGGCAAAGATACTGTTCCAGAACGACGGCATCTCTTCTTCGGTAAACAGATGCGGGTTAAATAAGCCTTCCGGCGGCGCTTTCTCAAAGCGGGTCAGCAGCTTGGAGAACAGCGGCCCGGCGACAATCACCGTCGGGATAGTAATAATAAATCCGTACAGCAGCGTGGTGCCAAGGTTGGCCTCGAAGATCGTGGCAATCGCCGTTGGTCCCGGATGAGGCGGCAGAAAACAGTGGGTCACGGACAGCGCCGCCACCATCGGCACGCCGACGTACAGCAGCGGCAGTCCGGATGAGGCCACCACCGTAAACACCAGCGGCAGCAGCAGAACAAAACCGACTTCGAAGAACATCGCCAGACCGACGACCAGCCCGGTAATGACCAGCGCCCACTGCACGCGTTTTTTACCGAACGTACCAATCAGCGTAGTGGCGATGCGCTGGGCTGCGCCGGTATCGGAGATTAGCTTTCCGAGCATGGCGCCGAACCCGAGGATCATCGCCAGCCCGCCGAGCGTCCCGCCGATCCCATTTTGTATTGAGTGCAGAACGGCCTGGGCATCCATCCCTTCGGCAAAACCGACGACCGCCGCTACCAGGACCAGAGCAATAAAGCCGTTAACTTTAAAGCCAATCATCAGGACCAGGAGCAGCGCGACGCCTGCCGCAATAATAATTAATGGCATAATCTTTTCTCTTATAAATTATGTAGAGTGGTGTGCCAAAAATGCAGCGCCAGGGCGCTGCGTGATGTTGCGTTGTGTTGTATCAGACGGCGACCAGCATGCCGCCATCGACAAACAGCAGGTGTCCGTTAACAAAATCGGATGCTTTGGACGAGAGGAAAACCGCCGCACCAATTAGCTCCTGCGGATCGCCCCAACGTGCGGCAGGCGTCCGTTTGCACAGCCAGGCGGTGAAGGCTTCGTCTTCGACCAGCGCTTTGGTCATCTCGGTTTTGAAGTAGCCCGGCGCGATGCCGTTCACCTGGATATTGTGGCGCGCCAGCTCAACGCACATCCCACGGGTGAGCATTTTTACCGCCCCTTTTGAGGCGGCATATGGCGTGATGGTGTCGCGGCCCAGTTCGCTCTGCATGGAGCAGATGTTGATGACTTTCCCGGCCTGGCGTTCCACCATGCGACGAGTGACCGCCTGCGACACCAGGAATACTGCCGTCTGGTTCACCGCAATCACGTCGTTCCAGTCCTGTTCCGGGAACTCGGTGAACGGATGACGGCGCTGAATACCGGCGTTATTCACCAACACATCAATCGGGCCAATATCTTTTTCGATATGGTCAATGGCGGCGTCGATATCCTGTTTATGCGTAACATTGAAAGGCGCGGCAACGGCGCGGATCCCTTCCTGCTGCAGTTTTGCCACGGCGGCTTCTGCGCGTTCCGGCGTAATGTCATTGACGATGATCTGCGCGCCATATTTGCCCAGCCCGGTCGCCAGTAAATAACCAATTCCCTGCGCCGAACCGGTGATCAGAATATTTTTGCCATCCAGTGAAAAAAGATCGTTCATCATGCTATTCCTTATTTTATGTCTTCAAAAACGAGCTGGACTTTCGCCGCCTGGGTTTTATCCCCGGCGAAGATCAGCGCCTGTTCAAGGTCGGTAAACGGATATTCGGCGCTGAGTAACGGCAGCGGATCGATAACGTTATTTGCCAGCCACGACACCGCGGTATTGAATTCGGTGGTAAAGCGGAACGAGCCTTTAAGCGCGATCTCTTTGCCGATCAGCATCATCATCGGGAACTCTGGTACCGCGCCGCCCATGCCGACCTGCACCATCACGCCTTTCGCGCGGGTGACTTCCAGACAGGTGGTGATTGAGGAAGGATGGCCGGAGACTTCGAAGCTGACGTCAAAATAGCCTTTCTCTTTTTTCCACGCGTCGAGCGAGTCTTGTTGCGGATTAATCAGCGTGTCTGCGCCCATCTGTTGCGCCAGCGAAAGCGAACGCGGGCTGACGTCTGCACAGACGATTTCTGCTGCGCCGAGCGTTTTCACTGCGCTGACGATCAGACAGCCAATTGGCCCAACGCCGGAGATAAACACGCGTTTACCCTGCAGGTCGCCCGCTTCATGCGCGGCGTGGATTGCTACCGCCAGCGGTTCGGCAAAGGCCATCACTTTTTCATCGGCCTCTTGCGGGTAAGGGATACACTGCGCGGTATCAACGGTTTTAAACCGGGTAAAGCCGCCGTCGACATGGGGAAAATACATGGCGCTGCCAAAAAATCGCATTTCCGTACACTGATTTTCTTCATGCTGCAGACAGTATTTGCAGTGGCCGCAGGGCTTCGACGGGTTAATCGCCACCGCCTGACCTTCATGTAATTCAGGTGAATCACTCTTGACCACTTTACCAATAACTTCATGGCCTAAAATCATCGGGGCTTTAACGGTAAAATTACCGACTTTGCCTTCCTGATAATAATGTAAATCGGAACCACAAATTCCCCCTCGGGTAATTTGCACTAACGTTCCTTTATTATTCCATTCAATATTTTGGTCGGTAATGGCAACAGCTTTCTTACCCGCGACAACGCAGGATTGGGTTTTGACTTGCATAAATTCCTCACTGGTCAGGTAGTAACCTCGGCAGCATTTAAACGGTTTTAATTGTTATTATTTGTGATGAAGATCACGCTGGAAAATTGTTACACTACAATGTTACGCATAACGTGATGCGCCTTGTAAATCTGCTCCGTGGTACTGAAAAAGCGTGAATTTCCCCATCAGCAAGGCGTAATATCGCGCCATGGAATATGAATCTGGAGTTTTTTAGATGGCTGGGGAAAGTTATATTTTGATGGGCGTTTCTGGTAGCGGTAAATCACTCATTGGCAGCAAAGTTGCCGCCGTATTATCCGCTAAATTCATAGATGGTGACGATCTCCATCCCGCCAAAAATATTGATAAAATGTCGGAAGGTATTCCATTAACTGATGAAGACCGGCTGCCGTGGTTAGAACGGTTAAATGACGCGTCATACAGCCTGTATAAAAAGAATGAAACCGGATTTATTGTCTGCTCGTCATTAAAAAAACAGTATCGCGATATATTGCGCCAGGGCAGCCCGAATGTGCATTTTTTGTGGCTAGATGGCGATTACGAGACTATTTTGGCGCGCATGCAGCGTCGGGCAGGGCATTTTATGCCGGTGGGATTACTAAAAAGCCAGTTCGACGCGCTGGAGTGCCCGCAGGAAGATGAACGCGATATTGCCCGCATCGACGTGAACCATGACATCGAGCATGTGACGGAACAGTGCCGCCAGGCGGTGCTCGCATTTCGTCATGGGCAATAAGCTCAGCCCCTTACGGGACTGAGCCACCGCATCAGAAATCGGCTTTTAGCACCACGCGGTAACGGGCTTTGCCGTCGCGCACGTGCTGGATAGCTTCATTGATTTTTGACATCGGGTACTGCTCGGTGACTGGCGACACCTTGCTGCGCCCGGCAAACTTCATCAGCTTGCGCAGTTCGAACGGTGTGCCGGTTGCCGAACCGGAGACGCTGCGATCGCCGGCAATTAAGGTAAACGCCAGCACCGGCAGCGGCTTCAGCACCGCGCCGACGGTGTGGAAATTACCGCCGTAGGCCAGCGCTTCAAAATAGGGCTGCCAGTCGAGATCGACGTTAACCGTATTAATAATGAGATCGAACTGGCCCGCCAGCGCTTTCAGCGCCTCCGGATCGCGGCTGTTAACCACTTTATCGGCCCCCATCGCCAGCACTTCCTGTTCTTTCGCTGGGTTGGAGCTGAACGCGGTGACTTCGCACCCCATCGCGTGTAACAGCTTAATGGCGATATGCCCCAGACCGCCGATACCAATCACCCCGACGCGGCTGGTGGCGGTGATGTGGTGCATCAGCAGCGGTTTGAACACCGTGATGCCGCCGCACAGCAATGGACCGGCAGCCGCATGATCGATGCTCTCCGGCAGCGGGATCACCCACTGCCAGTCTGCACGCAGCTTCTCGGCAAAGCCGCCGCGATTGAGGATCGTGGGAACGGCACCTTCCAGGCAGTTAATCTGATTACCGCTGATACAGGCATCGCAGTGCCCGCAGCTGCGCGCCGTCCAGCCGATGCCGACGCGCTGGCCGACCTTCAGGCCTTTATCCTGCGCCGCACTGCCGAGCGCCGCCACGCGACCAATCACCTCATGCCCGGCAACCAGCGGATACTGAGAGAACCCCCATTCGTTGTCGATCATCGACAAATCAGAATGGCAGATACCGCAGTATTCGACCTGTACTTCGACATCTTCCGGCTTTAGCTCGCCCGCATCATATTCATAGAGTTCGAGTTCGCTGCCCGCCTCTTTTGCGGCGTAGCTTTTTATCATCGACATCGTGTTTCCCTCAGTGTGGTGTTGAACAGGAAGTGTAGAGCATGGGGAAATAGGGTGCTTCGCAGAAGGGGGGATTAGGGCCTTTTCTGCAGCAATGCGTTGAGCCACATTTCGTCGCGGTCAGGACGCTTATCGAGCGTCGTCCAACTGCTGATTAGCGTGATATCGCTCAGCGGTGCGATCAGCTTTTCCAGTCCCTGCTCGGTGAGATCGGTAAAGTGACGGCCGTCTTTTACTCTTTCTGTTTCGCCGTATTTGAACGAGACATACCATATCCCCCCGGTTTTAAGCGCGTGAGCGAGTTTGCTCATTACACCGGGTAACGCTTCGGCGCTCACATGCAGCAACGATGCACAGCACCAGATACCATCATAGCGTTCGGTGTCGGCGATATCGTTAAATGTCATCTGTTTGACGCACAGTCCGGTATGCTGGCTGGCAAGGTTAACCATTTCTGCAGAGGCATCGAATGCTTCGACTTGATAACCTTTTTCCAGGAAGGCCTTACTGTCACGGCCGGAGCCGCAGCCTGCATCCAGAATACGTCCGCTCTGCGGGAGGTGTCGCAGGAAGGGGAGATAAAGCGATTCCATATCGACATTAACCGTAGAGCTAAAAAAATCCTGCGCGTGGCGCTGGTAATATTCGAGAGTCATCAGAATGTATCCGTTCCTTGTGCAAGGGGTTCCCATTGGTGAAAGAGTATTTTAAGCGCCTCGTTCCAGCTGTCGTTCAAAAATGTGTTTCTCAGCGTCGGGGTCGCGCCCGTCTGGCGAATCAATGTTTCACGCAGTGGAAGATGGCTGTTTATGAAATATTCATTTCTGTCCCGAAGACGCTGAAGTAGCCTGGGTGAGGGAAGTTGGGCAAATTTACCTTTCCCACCCCGGTTACATTCTTTGCAGGCGAGTACCAGATTCCAGACGCCATCGATATTTGCGACCTGTCCCCGAACTTTCCACGGGATAAAATGATCAACATCGGCAAAGGTGTCGTCGCCAGGGAGCAAACTAATAGGCGCAAAACAGTAGAAGCAGCGCCCCTTCTGATAACCGTTAAGGCTGTCACGACAGCTGGAGATCGTAACCCGCCGGTCACTGTTCCTGCTAAACAGCATTTGGTCATCGTTGTCATACTCGACATTTATCAGGTGGCTGGAGATATTCATTGCCCAGGCTTGTTCGACGAGGTTCCAGCGCGCATCTGTTTCAAAAATAAGGTTTCGGTATTGCAAACGTTCACCCAGATTGTAGAAATTATCCGTCATCCGAATGCCTTTATGCGTTTTACGCTCATCAATAAAAAAGCGTTTTTCAATTTCGCCCTGATTCACATTGTGAAAGGCATCAATCACATTATTAAACCCCTGCCGGACCGTGATGGCGGTGAGTTCATCACGCGTGATCTCGCCGTTATTAAATTGCGTACAGGCGGCAATAAACTGGCTGCTGCGTGAGGTTATCTGCTTTGGCGCATGTCTGAGATGGCGGCACAAATGGCTGCTGAACGGTACAGCCAGATCTTCAAGCGTGATGAGATCGCTGCCATCAGGTTTGAGTTCGTGCAAGGCATGGGCGAGCGCAAACTTGTAGGAAGCCACATTCTTGCCAAAGAGGATAATCCCGCGCCAGTAGTTTTCCAGCGTGGGTTCAACCTGATAGAAACGCATAACGGTGTCCTGAGAACGGTTGGTAACTGCTATTACTGGATTCAGTAACGACATCTCATAGTAAACAGCAGCAAATGTAAACCGAGCGGGTCACGTTGCATTTTTTTGCGAGGTAAATTCCGGAAAAATTCAGGTTAGAGATGAGAATAGCGGGAGGAAGAAGGGCGCGTGGGCGATCGAACCGCAATGGCGCTGTTTTTTTCAACACTTAGCGCGACTATCGTGCGCTGCCGCTTGCATGGTGGCGTGCGACAGGTATAATCCACAACGTTTTCCGCATCCCTTCCGTGCCGGAGTGGCGAAATCGGTAGACGCAGTTGATTCAAAATCAACCGTAGAAATACGTGCCGGTTCGAGTCCGGCCTTCGGCACCATTAACACTTCTTTTGACGTTTCCTGAAGTCTACAAATCAAGAAAAAACCCTTAAAAACAAGCAAGTTACCGTATTTCATGGTCTTTGTTGGTCTCTTGTGGTCTACCCTCTTTTGGGGGCATAATCGGGGGCATGTCAATTCGATCAGGATTTGTGCCCCCAAAATGAAACTCAACGCTCGCCAGATAGAGACCGCAAAGCCGAAAGAGAAAGCCTATAAAATGGCTGATGGGGGCGGCTTGTATCTTGAAGTCTCCCCTAAAGGTTCCAAGTACTGGCGCATGAAATATCGCCGCCCATCTGACAAAAAGGAAGATCGGCTCGCTTTTGGTGTATACCCGACGATCACTTTGGCTGAGGCTCGGGGTAAGCGCGATGCAGCAAAGAAATTGTTGTCTCAGGGCATTGACCCCAAATCTGAGCAAAAAGGGGCACAAGCTGAAATTGAGGGGGTATATTTATTTGAAACTATCGCAAGGCAATGGCACGCAAGTAACCTAACTTGGAGCGAAGATCATAGCCGTCGCGTTCTGCTGACGCTTGAGCAGTATATTTTCCCCTCGATAGGTCAAATTGACGCCAGAACGTTGAGAACCAGCCAGCTTCTCAATCCGATCAAAGCTGTCGATACGGCAGGTAAACATGATGTTGCGCAGCGACTGATGCAGCGCGTAACTGCAATTATGCGTTTCGGTGTGCAGAATGATCTTCTTGAATCAAACCCTGCCAGTGATATGGCTGGAGCGCTTTTAAGCGTTAAGGCAACCCATCACCCAGCACTCCCCCCAAAAAGAATCCCTGAGTTTCTTGAAAGACTATCACGCTATAAAGGGCGACTTATGACACGGCTTGCTGTTGAATTAACGCTGCTTACATTTATTCGTTCAAGTGAGATGCGTTTTGCTCGCTGGAGTGAGGTTAACTTTGAGCGAAGCGAGTGGACGATACCCGGAATTCGTAAGCCTATTCCCGGCGTAAAACACTCTGAGCGTGGGATGAAGATGAAAACCGAACATATTGTTCCGCTTAGCAAACAGGCATTTGATATTTTTAAACGTTTACATGCCTTGAGTGGTAAAGGCGAGGTTATATTTCCCAGCGATCATGACCCTAAAAAAGTAATGAGTGAAAATACAGTAAATAGCGCCTTACGTGTAATGGGATATGATACGAAAACAGAAGTGTGTGGGCATGGTTTTAGAACTATGGCGCGTGGTGCATTAAGTGAGTCGAAACTATGGAATGATGATGCTATTGAAAGACAGTTAAGTCACGTAGAACGTAAGCATGTAAAAGGTTCATATATGCACACTTCTGAATACTTAGAAGAAAGAAAGTTAATGTTGCAATGGTGGGCTGATTATATTGATTCCAATAGAAATGGCGCTGTTACACCATATGATTTTGCACGTGTGCATGGAAAGTGAATAATAAAAAACCACTTTTTTAATATTTGATATTAATGGAGATAACATGGGCGATTTAAAATCTAACGATAGATACTTTTATTTTAAACGGCTAACATATCTTATGCCTCATGAGGTTGCATTGGCAATGCATGGTTTTGATTATGATGCAAACGAAAAAGATTTGTCTGTTGATGAGATTAAAGAGGTTCATAAATTAAGGTCTGCTATAACCAGAAATCTTCAATTACTGGATGCGTATAAAAATGCTAGTGCAAAAACTAGGATTGAGGCTAGTTTAGTTTTAACTGCTGCTTACATTTTTCAACGTGAAGATTGCATACCATCTGAAGTTAAAGAAAAAATTTATGTTGCTTTACAGCAGCAACTTAATAATAAAGATTGGGGGGATATATTTTTAACCCTTGGAGGTAATGAATTATATGAAGTTGGAAAAAGCTTAAAACATAATGGCAGGGGGCAATATAGAAAAGAGGATGAGGATAATAACAATTGGAAATTGATTGCGCTGCTTGTAGAGCTTTTGGGGGAACATGGAAAAGCAAGCTATAAAGATTTAAGTGTGATCTATAACGATGTTATTTCTTTGTGTGAATTTAAAGGTATAAAAATGAATGGTATTAAAAAGTCTACTTTTTATAAAAAAGTTAAAATGGCCAGAGAAATAATTAAGTATGAGAGCTAGAGACAGTTTTAAGCCATCTCAAGGGGTTTGAAGGGATTTCAAGGAGTGACCAGATCTTGTTAAGCCTCTACAAATCCCTACAAGCCTCTATAAGTACCTGTCTTCAATAATAAAAACACTAATATAATGTAAAGCGATATCTTATAACCTATTGTTTTTAAAGTATTATATTTATTTTTATAAACTATATTATAACTCAATTCCCCCACGTATTATTCGGTATCATATTTTCTTTTAATTTAAGAGACTGATGTTTGTTTCAGTAGAATCTATTGTCGTTTCGATAGATTTTATTATCACTAGAATCCCTCTTGAACATTGTTTACAGTCTTCGTAAACCTGAATAGAACAAGAGGTAACAGCATGGAATATGTGAACAATAATTCAGATAATCAAACACTTATTTCCGCGAAGGAAGTGCTAAAACGTGTGCAGCGTAGTAAAGCATGGCTATATAAACAGATCTCAAAGGATGCTTTTCCACGCCCAGTTAAGATTGGAACGCGTGCAATCTCTTTTATTGAAAGTGAGGTTAATCTCTGGATTAAAGAACAAATATCTGCATCCCGCAGTGAAAAAACTTATTAATATATTAAATTGTTGTAGTAAAGGAATTCATAATGAATACACATATCATTACCGGATGGAATAATAACAGCGTCTATGCCAGCGGCAAGGACAGCGATATGAATACAATTCTTGGATATATCGCTGTACCGTTCGCCATTGAACATGGTAGCGCTGGTGCAATTTCCCGTATTATTGAACTGGCACGACTGAAAGAAATGCGGCCCCTGTTCGAAAAATTTAATAATCTTACCTGTTATTGCGCTGGTCTGGATCGCCCTAGTGTGGATGAACTTAATTTACTGGCTGTAACAGTGACTACGTTACATAAAAACATCAATAATTATATTTTAAAGCTGGAAAGTAAAATTTCGCAGTGCACTATCGCGCTGGCAGCCCTTAGTAAAGGCAGCGTTAGCGGTAGTGGTTATTATATCAGGCAACAAATACAACAAAATGAAGATAACCGGGAACGCAGTCAAAACCAGATTGCAGTAGCGGAAAAAGACCGTCTGTATGTGGAGTCTGTTATTTCTTTGTTGCGCTCTCTGGTGCGGAGTGAAAAAGAATCTAATCCTGAGTTTATTCTCAATACCGAACTGCCAAAGACTGATACTGACAATAGCGGATGGTATTTTTTCAGGCGTGGTAATGAGGCCGGGGAAATGGTTTTAGCGTCGCTGGAACGGGTCCAGAAAGCGCTGGATAACATCATTGTTAACTGCACCTGTGTTGGCAGCAACATCAGACACAAAGAAGAAAAAAACGCACTTATTAATGCGTATACTTATTACTACAGTAGCGGCGGTGAAACATTGCGTTTTGCAATTGCTCTTAGTGATTATATTGGCGCAGTCATGGAACCCGTAAGGAATACGATAAAGAAAGAATATAAGATGACGCATTCTTTTAGCACAAACTACTGACATAGAAAAACCTCCCATCATTAATGTCGTGCTGATATATCGTGTTCTCCGCACGTTTCTGCACGCCTGAATAAAATAAGGAACACATAATGAATACATTAACAGTTGATGAAAGAGCGGTAATTAAGTCTCTTTCTGTATATGGCGGAAGTACGAATGAAAAAGACTGGGTTTATTTCGAAAAGTCAGATGGTCGGCTGTTAAATATTGCCCTGACGGAATCTAACTGGATGATGAAAAACATCACCCTGCTGCCCGTCCGGGATGCCACCGGGCAGGCTTATACGGTTGGCAGTCGCCAGCTTCACACCGGGCGCGAAATTTCCGGGCGTTTTCGTCGCAGGATTTCCGCCAGCGCCACACCATACGAACTGGTGGAAACTGACACCTGCGCCTTTCTCCCTTATCAGGATCTGGTTGCCATGATTAACACCGGCAAAGAGGGGGAACTCGAAAGCAAGATGGAGGCATTTTTCGACCAGGCCGTCGCACTCGATATGCTCCGCATCGGGTTTAATGGGCAACGCGTGGGCTGGCCGACAAAACCCGACGAAAACCCCAATGGCGAGGATATTAATAAAGGCTGGCATACCATCGCGAAAGCCTTTAACAAAGGCTCACAGGTACTGACAGACGCAATCACATTAGGGGGGATTGGCAGTGATTTCCCGCATCTTGACGCCCTGGCTAATCACATTATCCAGACAAAAATCCCCGAAGGGCTGCGGGAAGATCCCCGCCTTGTAGTGATGGTAGGTTCTGAACTGGCCGCCGCTGAACGTCTGCGGTTATTTAACGGGGCTGACACCCCGGCGAATGCCGCTGCCGCGCAATCTGCGACAAGTTCCATTGCCGGGCGCTTTGCGTTTGTACCGCCCTTTATGCCCGGTAAGCGTCTGGTCGTCACCACGCTTTCAAACCTGCATATCTACACGCAGGAGGGAACACAGAAAACCCGTGCGGAGTTCAACGACGAAGAAAGCGCTTATGAGCAAAGCTATCTGCGTAGTGAGGGGTATGCATTACAGGACGGCATGATGTATGCCGCCGTCGATGAAAGTGCAATCACACTGAAAAGCTGAATAACAGGCATAAGAAAAGCCCGGTGGAAGAGACCGGGCTTTGAGAGCGAGGATATTGCAATGGTTCGTACCGGGAACAAAAACACTATGGCGCAGCGGGTTGAGAGCGTCAACGGCCAGAATTCGGTTATAATTCTCTTGCGTCGTCGTGAATATGCGGGTTATAGTTTTCACGTTGCTGCAAAATCAGCAACCGGGCGTGGAAACCCGTTTATCTTCAAGGCGACACAGACGCCTTTAGCGTCTTTTTTTATTGTCGCAGCCTCAGCATACCTATATTCAGCGGCATCGATCCGCACCGAATCAATGGTGGCTCTGGCGGGGCTGACTTCGGTCAGGCCGGGTTCCTTGAAGACCGGTATTTCCACCCCCGTCAGGGCCATCACCAATCAAGAGCGTGGAAACTCCGGTGGTGGCAAGTTTTGCTACTTCAAGGAGATTGACGCATGTCAACGATCCATACCCAAACTCACTCGCAATTTATCTGGCTTTTTCTGGCCGTTCGCCGTTCTGATCTGCGTGATAAACCTCATCGCAGACAAGTTACAGCTCCTGATTATCAAACTGCACGTCGCCTTATTGCGCGTGATTTTGTGGCTGCCTTTGCAGGTCGTATGCCATCAGGAACGCTCCCCCATTAATTCAGGGCCGGAGATACGACAATGATTGTTTATCCACGGCACGGCGAACAATGGCAGCACATTAAAGGATGGAAGATTTACATCCTGGGGATTAAATATTGTGCCAGCGTGGAAAAAATTAACCCAGAGTTTTATCGCGAAGTGAGGTTTATTTATGAAAACTCAGGCGAATATACAGAAATGCCCCTTGACTGGTTCCGTGAAGTCTATCGAAAAATCAGTGATAAAGGTATCTATCCACAAATTAAAAGAAATTCCGACCGAATCCCGTTATACATTTATTACAGGGGTGATAAGGCTTCTGAATAAAATTGGTGATCTGATAACATTCAATAAACGCTACTTTATCTTATTGGGTGGTAGTCGGGATAAAATTCATCCCGTTACAGGTTATGCGGTGATCGATGCTGTAAGTAAAACCAGTGCCATTAAACAGATCCGTGAAATCCTTAATGTGACGTCATCAACCGGATATGGTGTTTATTACATTTCATTAGTTGTACGTGTTAACACGTATACACGCGATTTAAAAGCATTTGCAGCTTTCTGCAATGCTGAATGGATTATGAGTGAGGTTGAGTATGAATAAGTCACAAATCAGCATTGAGTGCTATCACAAATTAAACCGCTCAAGCGCTGTTGCTCAGTACTTTCATCTTAACCTGCACAGGCAGGAGCTTAACGGAATGCATCAGTTATATATTCCACATATTTTCAGTTACATCCATGAGGATATAGCGGCTGTACTTAAAGAGCTTAAGGATAAAGGGTTGTGTGACGACTGGTTGAATCAGAGAGATAAACATTCAGATAAAGAGTAATCAGGGCTTTCAGTGCCGGATACCTCCGGCACTGCATTGAATACATAAGGACTGACATGAATATTATCAAGTTAATTAACATGATGGAATTCAGAATAGCACTGATGCGTAACTATATTGCGCTGGCATTTATTGCAGAAACTGAATGTAAAAATTCATCACCTGATTTTATCCAGGACGGTGTCACTGTTGAGTTAACGCCAGATAAAGTCAGTGCAAACATTGCCAACTATATTGAACGGGAAAATATTCAGCGTTGTGGTGTCCATTTAGGACAACTATTAAATGCTGAACAGTTAAAGAATATGCTGGAAAAAGACTTTATGGCAGAAGATGAACCGCAATTATCTGATTATGGTCAGGCTGTCATGATGGATATTTACAGACATATTGCGCGTGGCGGTTTGGACGGTGTTTTACCAGTAGAAGCCAATATACAAGTACTGGCGGGAGAGGTTGACGTATGAAAAAGCAGGTGACTGAAACAATGAAACTTGCGCTTAATCGCTGGCCGTTTGTTCTCCAGACGCTGGGCATCACCGTTCCTGTTAACGGCAGGCATGGAGCATGTCCGGCATGTGGTGGAAAAGATCGTTTTCGCTTTGACGATAAAGACGGGCGCGGGACGTGGTTCTGTAATCATTGCGGCAGTGGTGATGGTCTTGACCTGGTCAGTCGGGTGATGAAGCTGGACGTTAAAGCCGCGGCTGAAAAAGTGGCCAGCACTGTTGGGAATATCAGTGCTGCAGGTGTAACACCGGTAAAAACGCTTGCCAGAAAAGAAATCTCAGACGCGCAGAAACGGGCGCAGATGGTGAAAACCTACGGCGCACTGGTGAGTAATACCACGACAGGCGAAAGTGCTTATCTCAAAAGTAAGGGTTTGCCCGGTCATCAATATCAGCTCCTTAATCAGCCAGTTACTGCGGGTGGGATGACGTTCCCGGAGGGATCATTGTTATTGCCGCTGACAGGCATCGACGGCAGTGTGACTGGTGCGCAGCTTATCAGCCCGGATGGTAATAAGTGTCTGCTGGCAGGGTCGAAAATGACCGGCGCATTTGTGGCTGTGTCTCCAGTCCCGGAAGAATACCCGGAACGGGTCATTATTACTGAAGGTTTCGCCACGGCGATTACGGTTTCTGGTCTGGCTGATGGCTGGTGCGTGGCTGCGGTATCGGCCAATAACCTGCTTAATGTGGCGCGGGTATTACGTGATAAATGGCCGGACACCCGTCTGGTTATTGCCGGGGATAATGACTTCGCTGACGGGAAGGATAATCCGGGGCGTGAAAAAGCATACCAGGCGGCTCAGGCTGTCAATGGATGGGTGACTATTCCCCCCGGGCAGTTTAAGGCCGACTGGGACGATTTCCGGCGCGAATTTGGCATCCTGCGGGCGCGTGATGCATTCAGTGACGAAATGGTCAATCCTAACGATACGGAAACCCGGCTTCCTCATGGTTTCAGGCTGACAAAGGATTTTCTCTGGTTTGATAAACCGGCAGGTGACGACGGCGACAGCAGTCAGACGCGACAAATCAAGATTTGCAGCCCGTTGCGGGTCACGGCAATAACCTGTGATGCAGACGGTGGCAAGTTTGGCCGTCTGCTGGAATGGGAGGATTCAAACGGGATCAAGCATGAATGGGCAATGCCCATGACCGTGCTGGCCGGTAGTGGTCAGGAACTGCGGGAGGTGCTGCTTGATAATGGTCTTCACTTTATCAGCGTTAACGGCGCAGCGCGTGGCTACCTGATGGAATACATTTCGACATGTCGCCCTGTTCGTAAAGTGACATGCGTCAACAAAACCGGCTGGCATGGCTCTGTATATGTACTACAGGACGAGGTTATTGGCACCGGAGCGGGGTCGGTTATTTTACAGTCGGCCTACTCCACAAAAAATGATTTCAGGGCATCGGGGACGACAAAGGAATGGATCGAGCAAATCGGCCGTTACTGTGTCGGTAACTCCCGGCTGGCGTTCTGTGTGAGCCTTTCTCTGGCGGCCCCGCTGTTACATCTGATTGGCGCCGCTGCGGGTGGCTACCATCTCAAGGGAGAATCAACGGACGGGAAAACCACCACAATGAAAGTTGCCGCGTCGGTTTGTGGTAGCCCGGAATACTGGAAGACGTGGAGAGCCACAGGAAACGCGCTGGAGGGTATTGCACTACGCCGCAATGATGCTGCATTGATGCTCGATGAAATCAGTGAAGTTGACGGAAAGGAAGCCAGCCGCATCGCTTACATGCTGGGCAACGGTCAGGGTAAATCACGAAGCCGGGTTGATGGTAGCCTACGCGATCCGGTCACCTGGTCAGTGTTATACATGTCAACCGGCGAAGTTTCCATCATGGAGCACGCGGCTGAATCCGGGGAAAAACGCACCGGTGCCGGGGTTGGTGTTCGTATGGTGCAAATCCCCAGCGATACCGGCAAGCACGGCGCATTTGAAGAATTGCATGGCTTTGCCGGAGGCAAAGAGTTTGCGGAACATCTTGAACAGGCCAGCAAGCAATATTACGGGGCGGTGTTTAGGGACTGGGTTCGCTATCTCACCGGTAATCTGCTGGACGTGACAAACCGTGCCAGAGCGATGAAAAAAGAGTTTGAAAAATCACTGTTGCCGGAAAATGCCGGTAATCAGGTTGGCCGCATTGTGGATCGTTTTGCGTTGCTTGCTGTGGCGGGAGAACTAGCCACCGAAGTTGGGATTACCGGTTGGGGAAAGGGCGAAAGTTACCGGGCGGCAGAGTCTTGCCTTGCATCCTGGTTGACGGATCGTGGTCACTCTTCAAATCAGGAGGAACGCGACGCACTGGAACGGGTACGCCAGTTTGTCACTGCAAACCAGTTTACCCGCTTTGCAGACTGGAACGACGAGAAGAGCCGCCCGGCCAGCATGGTTGGCTATCGTCGCACTATCAAGGGTAATGACAGAACCAGAACTGAACCCGAGACAACTTTTTATATGCTTTCAAGCGGCTGGAAAGAAATGTGCGGGAATTATGACCCGGTGAAGGTTGCACGACTTTGTCGGGCTGCGGGCTGGCTGATGGTCGATCCAGACAGCACACGGAACCAGACAGCCGTCAGACTGCCAGAAATCGGGCTTAAAAAAGTGTTCGTGCTGAGTAGTGAGGTTATCGGTTAATTCGTGGCGGAATGTCATTTGATTTGCCGTCCCGTATCGAGCACTGTCATTTCCGGCTGTGTCTTCCTGACTCTGTGGAATTAAAAGCGGCCAGCCAGAGAAGAAGCCTGAAAAGAGAAAAGGTATCGCGCGTATTTATATTTTTTAGGGGTAACAAGGGTAACAGGGGTAACAATATTGTTTTTATTAATTATTTCCTGTTACCCATGAATATATATGAGGGGTAACAAGGGGTAACAAAACTGGGTCTTGTGGAAGATTGTTACCCCTGTTACCCCACTAAAGAAAGGAGGGGTAACGTATTTAATGCTTTTAAATCAACGATGTTACCCCTGTTACCCGTGTTACCCCTCCCCAGAATACATAAATGATTTTAAAAAGCTTTTTTCTGGCTGGCCTGCGGTTAATTGAAGTGAAAACGGATACCAGATTGCGATATACTCTTATTTCGTTTTGGTATATAAAATTCTATATTTATAACTAACATTGGGTGTAGCACATGAGCCGACAGATTCACATTTTCTGCCCTGAGTGTGGCGAACGCTCGACGATTAGCAAAGTGACTTATTCAGGTGTGACCGGCGCAACGCTGACCTGTCGATGTAATAACCTTGATTGCGGGCATATTGCCGTCTGGGAATGCGAGTTTGCTCATACTGTAAAAAGCCCGATGCAGATTTTCGACGTAACAGAACGGCAGATAACACCCGGCAGAAATAAGGTAAGCCAGTTTGTATTAAGCTGTACAAACTGCGGGCGGCGGGCAACCATAACGAGAACGGCCCGCGTACATGATGAGTCATATGTTCTGTACGTCCGTTGCTCACATTCAGACTGCCAGCATCGCTTTGTTTCCCGCCTTAACTTCAAAAACGCTGTCGTGCCTGGTGCCGGGGTTAGTGGGCGACTTATTCAGGATATCATTAAGTACCTTCCCGCCTCAGAGCGACAAAATGTTATCGATGCGCTGCGCGAGGCGGGTAGATAACCCTGGTATACCTCAACCAGAGCAGCCCGCAATGCTATGCAGCGGGCTTATTTATCGGCTGTAAAATCACCCCTCACGGAATCGACAAAAACCACCTCGCTGCCGTTCCATACGTTTTCCGTCACCTCATCCCCGGCAGTACATTGGCACGAATAAACAGCGCACGGATTGCGCAACGTTTTGCAAAAGCTGAAAGACCATTACCAGCCTTGCAAACCCTGTCCCGTAAGGGCTGGCGATTTTCGGTCTGAAATGTTTTGCACAAATGCAGCTCGCACAGCAGGTGACGAAAAGTAAATATAACCGTTAAATTTCATTGCGTTACATTTTTCTTTCCTGGCTGGCAATGGCGCTGTTTTTGCAAAGACTTGCAAAACATTGCACAGATTGCAAAACCATTCAGAGGCAGAGAAGCCGCACACGGCGCGGGATGGCGGTATGGTTTGCACAAAATTTCTTTTGCAATAATTTTAAGATCCAAACAGTGCAGGCGGGTGCGGTGTAGCGCCGTTTCCGTCTCGATCGCGATTCCGTCCATAATGCCTGGATAGCTGTAACGGGGCGCTGCTGGGCTGTATGAGTTAATGCCTGGCGTTGGTATGGGTGAGATTTTGAGAGCGTTACAGGCCGTTTCAGGGGGCTTATTGTGCCTCTTGAGAGGTAAATTCCGTTGTCACGTTCCGGTAAGGATCCGTAGAACGGAACCAAACCAAATATCGCGAGGAAACTTGAAGCAGATCGCAGTATATACATAAGGCTAAAATTTCTATGGGGGCACAAAAGGGGGCATATTGATTTATATTGTAAGATTTTTACTTTAAAAACATGCTGATATTTTATTTTTAGATTCCGGCCTTCGCACCATTAGTAAGTAAATAGACCTTAACTGATGTCTTTTTTATATCTGAAATCCAGTCCACGCAAGGCGTCTCTCGCTTATTCAGTCAATATAAGTCAATCGGTTCTTTTTTGTCGCTGTGCGTAGAATGCTTCAAAATCATCAGCGCGTAGCGGGGCAATCGGGATGTATTGATTTCTCAATAGATCATTCATTGCGATGTCATTGAACCGGGCTGAACCAGTAAACTACTTCAACACGATTAATGTGAGCAGTACGTGTTACAAAAGATGACGGTACTGCGCAAAGCCTTTATCGCGCTCGGCATTCCCATATTGCAAAGCGCGGGAACAAATAAATCAGCCCTCTGGTTTTGCGAGATGGATAAGCGTGTCGACACGCGCGGGGGAGAGCGGTTCGCGCGGTTGTGGTAGCGGCCAGCCGTACAGCCAGCGGGCGCTGGTGGCGCAGACTTTTCCCTGACAGGCACCCATACCACAGCGTGAGGCGAGCTTTGCTGTTTGCCAGTTTTCAGCATTTTGTACATCTCCACAGCGAATATCCTCACAACGACACAGCAACGTATCCGCGGTGATCGCGGCTTTGAGCGACTCCGGCAGCGCAAATGTCGCATGCAGTGCCTGGGCAAAACGCTGCCAGCGCGCGCGCGCGGCTATGGCGGTTTGGGCCTTTTCCGGACAATTTGCTGCGGTATAACCGGCAATCTCTCCCTCGGCTAACGCCAGCTCGCTGCCGCCAAAACCTGTGCATTCCCCTGCCGCATAGATATTTTGCACACTGGTGCGTTGCTCTGCATCGACCCAAATCGCCTGGTTTTCTGTTTTGCAGCCAAAGATTGCACCGGGTTCAATATTCGGTACCAGTCCGTAGCCGATAGCCAGCCTGTCGCAGACGATCTCCCGGGTTTTTCCCTGGTGGCGCACGGTCACTGACTGCAGACAGGAATCCCCCTGCGCATGGATGACCTGGCTTGCCGGGTGATAGCGGGCCGGAAAGAGCTCGCCCAACTGGCGCAATTTTTCAGGCCAACGCCAAAGCCCTGTCGCGAAACGGGCCAGTGCGGTCATCGGTGCCTGTTCGATGATGGCCACAATATTCCCGCCAGCGCGTTTCACCGTACTGGCGACCGCCAGCAGAAGTGGACCGCTGCCTGCAATGACCACGCGCTCCCCCTTGAGCGGCAGGCCGTGCTTTATCTGGGCCTGCAGGCCTCCGGCACCCGTCACGCCGGGTAGCGTCCAGCCGGGGAAAGGCAGTGAGAGTTCTCTGGCGCCGCAGCATAAAATCAGCCGCTGCCAGCGAATTTCGCCGCAGTCGTCTGCGGTTTCGAATACAACGGAATGTGGGGCGGGACGGGCAATGAGCCGGGCACCGTTCAGCAGCGTAATGTGGGGGTGTTCCGCCACCGCCTGACGAAGCTGCCGGGCGTGCTGGGGTAGCGAGACCTGCGGCCCGTCGCGCCAGATTTGCCCGCCGGGGCGCGGGTTGTCATCGAGGATCACCACCGATTTTCCACAACGTGCGGCAGCCAGTGCCGCCGACAATCCTGCAGGCCCAGCACCAAGGATCAGGATCTCACAGTCAACGTTTTGCATGATGGCTCCTTTCAATCACCATTTCGGGCTGGCATTCCGTCTGACAGGCCAGCACCCGGCGCCCGTTCACCGTGATGCGGCACTCCTGACACACACCCATTCCGCAGAAGGGCGCGCGCAGTTTGCCGCTGACCGAACGGCGGATCACGCCGTTGCCCACCAGGGCCAGTGCTGCCGCAATACTTATTCCGACGGGAACCTCACAGATCTGGCCGTCGATTATCACGTTCAGGGTTGTCATGCGATGGCCTCCTGCTTGTGCAGGCGTGCGGGGAGCCAGGCATCCGGAGATATCGCCGGGCGTTCACCAAGGATCTGGGCGCAGAGTAATTCGGCGGTTGCCGGTGCGGTCGTGACGCCCAGACCTTCATGCCCCAGCGCCAGCCAGATACCCGGACGCGTGGGATGTGGGCCAATCAGCGGGTTGCCGTCAGCGGATGCTGCCCGAAAACCGCTCCAGCAGCGGATGATATTAAGCGTCTCCAGAGAAGGTAAAAAATGGCGTGCTCGCGCCAGCATCTGTGCCAGCAAGGGGAGATCAACCTCGCGGTCGGTGTTATCGAACTGGCGGGAGGAGCCAATCAGCAGCTGTCCGGTGGGGCGTGGCTGAATGTTAAATGCCACAGAGGTGCCGCCTGCATGGGCGCTGGCACCGTATCCCAACTCTACCAGTTGGTGGCTGAGCAAGGGGCCGTAACGGTCGGTGATCGCCAACTGGCCTTTTTTTGCCCTGAGCCAGTGTTCATCCAACAGCGTGTTGGCCCCCAGACCATTGGCGATGACGATGGCGCGTGCGCGCAGTCGTTTGCCGCTGCGTAGGGTGACGTAGGGGGCATCAACAGAGAGGGCGCTATCACGAAGATGGGTTAAATCGGCATCGTCAATAAACCAGCGGGCGACGTTTGGGGCGTAAACTATCCCGTCGTCGGGGACCCACAGCCCGCCGGTGAGCCCGGCGGTGAGCAGCGGTTCACGTGCGGCAAGCTGATCGCGGGTCTGCATTTCGCTGACAACCTGGTATTGTGCCATCCGTTGTTTCTTTTCTTCTGCCAGCGCAAGCTCTTGCGGCGTTTCTGCCAGCCACAGCGTGCCGCATCCGTGCCAGGCGCAGCTTTCCGGCATCCGGGGCGTCAGTTTGCGCCAGCTCGCCAGAGACCTGGCGGAGAGGGCGAGCTCCGCAGGATCGTCATCCATGCACACCAGGTGGCCCATGCCTGCCGCCGTCGCGCCCGGGTTGCCGTCATCGACCAGCGTGACGCGCTGCCCGCGAGCGGCCAACTGCCAGGCGCAGGCGGCACCGATAATCCCGGCACCGATGACAATAACGTCACTTTCGGTCACAGCACGATCCCCCAGCAGAACGGATCGTCAGGATTGAGGATCAGCCGGTTATCACCGCAGACCCATGCTTCTCCGCGGATCGTCGGGACGATCTTGTCGCCATGCGGCACGAAATGCGCCGTAAATTCACTGCCGATGATGCTTGCCTGCCGCCAGGACTCTCCGGATTTGAGTTTACCGTCCTCTGCCAGGCAGGCCAGTTTGGCGCTGGTGCCGGTGCCGCAGGGTGAGCGATCCCATGCTTTACCTGGACAGAGAACAAAGTTACGGCTGTCCGCGTGATCATCCTCAGCAAACAGTTCGATATGATCGATAATGCCCTCATGTTCGCCACGGATGCCTGCACGATCTAACCCTTCACGGATTGCCCATGCGTACGCCGTCAATTCAGGGATCTTGTCCGGCGTGACCGCGAACGGATGATCGTTGACGAGGAAGAACCAGTTGCCGCCCCAGGCGATGTCACCCGTTACCGTACCGTGAACGGTTTCAACTTGTACCTGCTTACGCCAGCGGTATGCCGGAACGTTTTCGACCGAGACACTGCCATCTTCGTGCAGCGTGGCGGTCACATCGCCCACCGGCGTTTCAATCAGATGTTTACCGGGTTGAATGCGGCCAAGCCATGCCAGCGAGGCAATAAGCCCGATGGTGCCGTGGCCGCACATATTCAGAAAGCCGCAGTTGTTAAAGAAGATGACCCCCGCCGTGGCTTGTGGCGAAACAGGTTCACAGAGTAATGCGCCGACCAGGACGTCGTTACCGCGTGGCTCAAGAATAATGGCTTTTCGCCAGTCGTCGTAGTCGCGGGAAAAACGCGCCCGACGTTCGGCCATGTTTCCCGTACCCAGATCCGGAAAACCGTCGATGACCAGGCGAGTAGGTTCACCGCCGGTGTGGGAATCAATCACTCTCAGTTCACTGTACTGCGCTGTCATAGGATCTCCGGAAGGTTAATACTTTGTTGCTAAATGCTGACGCAAGCCTTGCGTTCCTGCTTGATCGCTTTCGTCACGCCAAATGACGAAATCAGCATAATGGCCGGCATCATTGTTAGGGCTTTGTCATATTTATTTTTTATTAATCATTTGGTTAGTGGTGTGGTAAACCAAAAAAGGCAACCGCGCCAGTGGTTGGAAAAGGGGAAATTATAAACCTACGGCAGGATCGCAAAACGCGGTAAGGACACTTGCTCAGTTAACAAAAAGTTAATAAATATTCAGGTCACTAATCGGGAGGAAGCATGATGTCCTGTGTGATTGATGATGTGCGGGCCCCGTCGCCGGTGCTGGAAGTGGCTGAACTTAGCCAGATATGTGAAGGGCTGGCGCGCCAGCGTCCGGACAATATCCAGACGTTGCTCCATGCGATGGCATTGATTGCGCCACTGCTTAATGCCATTCCGAATGTGGTTTTTTTTATCAAAGATGTGCAGGCCCGCTATTTGATGGTCAATATGACCCTGGCACGTCGCTGTGGGTTTAAGACCGTGGTCTCTCTGCTGGGCAAAACCTCTGCCGATGTTTTCCCTTCGGCGCTTGGGCTGGGCTATACCGAGCAGGATATGCGGGTGCTGCGCGAAGGGGTAACGCTGCGCGATCAGCTGGAAATGCATCTCTACAACGGTCGTGAACGTGGCTGGTGTTTGACCCAGAAACTGGCGTTACGGGATACGCAAGGCCAGGTCATCGGTATGGCGGGAATTTCACACGATCTGCAGGAAGCGCAGGCGCGTCACCCGGCGTGGCAGCGGCTGGCGATCGTCGATGATCATATCCGCAATCATTACCACCGGCCCATTGCGATGGAAGAGCTAACCGCCCTGAGTGGCATGTCGGTCGCGCAAATTGAACGCTACTGCAAGCGTATTTTTCATCTCACACCGCGCCAGATGATCCACAAAGTTCGACTGGAAAAAGCCACCGAACTGCTGGCGGGCGATACGCCGATTACTGATATTGCGTTGCAGTGTGGTTATACCGATCACAGCGCGTTTAGCCGCCAGTTTAAGGCGATGACGGGCTCTACACCGCGTGATTTCCGCCTCACGCTCGCCGGGTAAAACACGCTCACTGTGCTAATTTCGTCATCAAAGAGGAAGAAAACCACCAAGCAGTCGGTCGCCTGAAACGTCAATCTGTCAGTGAATATTCACCATTCATTCACTTTAAATTAACAAATTGACGACAAGGAACCGAACATGAGCAAGAAAGCCATTCACTGGAGCGGTGTATTCCCGGCAGTCAGCACCCAGTTTCGCAGCGATTATTCCCTGGATTTGGATTCCACCCACACGGTGATGAAAAACCTGGTCAAGGATGGTGTTTCTGGCCTGGTGGTGTGCGGCAGCGTGGGGGAGAACACCTCTCTGACCACGCAGGAAAAGCTGCAGATCATCGAAGTGGCGAAAGACGCTGCGGGCGGTCAGATCCCGGTCATTGCGGGGGTGGCCGAATTCACCACCGCGTTTGCACAAAAGATGGCGAAAGAGGCTGAGCACGTGGGCGTTGACGGCATTATGGTGATGCCTGCGCTGGTGTATTCCTCAAAACCACATGAAACGGCGGCCCACTTCCGCAGTGTGGCTATGGCTACCGACCTGCCGATCATGGTGTACAACAACCCGCCGATTTACAAAAACGACGTGACGCCGGACATTCTGGCCACGCTCGCCGACTGCGACAACATCGTCTGCTTCAAAGACTCCTCCGGCGATACCCGCCGTTTTATCGACCTGCGTAATTCCGTTGGCGACCGCTTTGTGCTGTTCGCCGGTCTGGATGATGTGGTGGTAGAGAGCATCGCCGTTGGGGCAGAAGGTTGGATCTCCGGGATGTCAAACGCCTTCCCGCGTGAAGGAGAGACATTGTTCCGCCTGGCAAAACAGCAGCATTATGAGGAAGCGATGGCGCTCTACCGCTGGTTTATGCCGCTGCTGCATCTGGATGCGCGTCCGGATCTGGTGCAGTGCATCAAGCTCTGTGAAGAATTGCTGGGGCGCGGTAGCGCGATTACCCGCCCACCGCGTCTGGCGCTGGAAGGGGATACCCGTGCGCAAGTGGTGGCGATTGTTGAGAAGGCGCTGGCGACCCGACCACAGCTGCCGGATGTCGGCCTTTAAGTAAAGGAGCGATGATGACATTACCTCTCTCTGTATCGGGTCAGCAGTTTATTGCCGGTCGCCGCGTAGCAAGCGGCGAGGCGACGCTGCCGAGCCTGTGTGCCGCTGACGGCAAGCTGACCGGATACCATTTTTACCCGGCCTCTGGTGAGGAGGCTGCCGCCGCGGCGGTGGCGGCGGCTCAGGCGTTTCCTGTTTATTCACAGACCGCGCCGGATGTACGCGCCCGTTTTCTCGACACTCTGGCCGACGAACTGGATTTGCTCGGCGAGGACTTTTTCGCCATCGCCCACCAGGAAACGGCGCTGCCGCTGGCGCGGTTACAGGGAGAGCGCACCCGGACCAGCAATCAGCTGCGACTGTTCGCCGGGGTGCTGCGTCGCGGCGATGCCTTTGGCGTACGTATTGATACCGCACTCCCTGAGCGCCAGCCTCTGCCGCGCCCGGACCTGCGTCAGTATCTGACCGCGCTTGGCCCGGTGGCGGTGTTCGGTGCCAGCAATTTCCCGCTGGCCTTCTCTACGGCGGGGGGCGATACCGCCTCCGCGCTGGCGGCCGGTTGCCCGGTGGTGGTGAAAGCCCATCCTGGGCATATGGCGATGGCGGAGTTGACTGCCCAGGCGATAGTGCGTGCGGTCGCGGCCTCTGGCCTGCCTGCGGGTGTTTTTAACATGATTTTCGGCACCGATATTGGCGCGGAGCTGGTTCGCCATCCGGCGATTCAGGCGGTGGGGTTTACCGGTTCGCTGCGCGGTGGCAAGGCGCTCTGGCAACTGGCGCAGCAGCG
Organism: Citrobacter sp. TBCS-14; assembly: GCF_005280805.1. Classification (NCBI taxonomy): domain Bacteria; kingdom Pseudomonadati; phylum Pseudomonadota; class Gammaproteobacteria; order Enterobacterales; family Enterobacteriaceae; genus Citrobacter; species Citrobacter sp. TBCS-14. The sequence continues at coordinate 308,538 of NZ_SZWM01000476.1, read as the reverse complement.
TCCACAGCCGATCCCCGTCTTTGCGGAAATGTCTGCCATTAACCCGCTGATTATTCTGCCGCAGGCCGTCGCTGCCCGGGCAGAAACGCTGGCACATGAGCTGGTGTCCTCTTTCACCCTGGGATGTGGCCAGTTTTGTACCAAGCCGGGGCTGATCCTTGCCTTGCGCGGCGAGGGCATTTCCCGCTTCACCCAGGCACTGAAAGACGCGGTGGACCAGGTGCCGGCACAGGTTATGCTGAATGCCCCGACGCTTGCCCATTACGAAGAAGGGGTCAGCGCGTTTGAGGCGCATCCGAATATTCAGCGTCTGGCAGGATCGGACGAAAGGGTTATCGGTCGCGCGCAGGCCCGGCTGTATCAGGCACCGGCTTCGCTGCTGCTGGCACAGGATCCACTTCTGCAGCATGAGGTGTTTGGCCCGCTGGCGGTGTTGGTCGAGGTGGCTGATGAGGGGGAATTGCAGTCTATTCTGCGTGCCATTCCGGGCCAACTGACGGCAACGGTTCATGCTGAATCTGATGATGGGCCGCTGGCGCAGCACCTGCTGCCCGCCCTCAGTGAAAAAGCGGGACGCGTTTTGTTTAACGGTTATCCGACCGGTGTCGAGGTCTGTGATGCCATGGTGCACGGCGGCCCGTGGCCTGCCACTACCGACGCTCGTGGTACCTCGGTAGGAACCCAATCTATCGATCGTTTTTTACGTCCGGTATGCCTGCAAAATGTGCCTGCCGCGCTGCTTCCGCCTGCTGTCCAGGATGACAACCCTCTGAACCTGCTGCGCCTGATTAACGGGCAGTGGACCCGGGAAGCCATTTCCCCCTCTGTTGACTGAAGGGCATGACCATGACGATTCACTCTACGCACCAAACACAGTCCCGCGTTGTCGAGGTGGGGAAATTTAAAAAGCAGCTTACGCTAACTGACCTGACGTTTATTGGGCTCGGGGCCATCTTCGGTTCCGGCTGGCTGTTTGCCGCAAGCCATGTCGCATCCATTGCCGGACCTGCGGGCATTGCCTCGTGGGTCATCGGCGGGATTGCCGTTCTGCTGTTGGGGATTGTCTATTGTGAACTGGGCGCTGCGCTGCCTCGCGCCGGGGGGATTATCCGTTATCCGGTCTTTTCCCACGGTGAATTGATGGGATACCTGCTTGGATTTATTACGCTGATTGCGTTCTCAAGCCTCATCTCCATTGAGATTGTTGCCGCGCGGCAGTATGCGGCAGCCTGGTTCCCTATGTTGACTCAACCTGGCTCGAGCGACCCAACGCTGCTGGGATGGGTGGTGCAGTTTTTGCTGCTGTGTTTATTCTTCGCGCTGAATTACTACAGTGTAAAAACGTTTGCCCGCTCCAATAACATCATCAGTATTCTGAAGTTTTTGGTACCGCTGGCGGTGGTTGTGACGCTCTTTACCTTTTTCAAACCGGAGAACTTGCACATTCAGGGCATTGCCCCTTTTGGCATGTCGGGCGTTGAGGCCGCGATTAGCGCCGGTGGGATCATCTTTGCCTACCTGGGGCTGACGCCAATTATTTCGGTGGCGAGTGAAGTAAAGAATCCGCAGCGTACCATTCCGGTGGCGCTGATTTTATCTGTGGTGCTGTCGACGATTATTTACGTGCTGCTGCAGGTGGCGTTTCTTGGCAGTATTCCGACCGATATGCTGGGTGGTGGCTGGGCGGAGATCAGCAAGCAATTCTCGCTGCCGTACCGAGATATCGCCATTACGCTCGGTATGGGCTGGCTGGCGTTTATGGTGGTGTGCGACGCGATTGTCTCCCCAAGTGGTACCGGCAATATCTACATGAACGCCACGCCGCGTGTGATTTATGGCTGGGCCAAAGCGGGCACCTTCTTTAAGGCGTTTACCCACATTGATAAAGAGTCTGGCATTCCGCGTCCGGCGCTGTGGCTGACCTTCGCATTGTCTATCTTCTGGACATTGCCGTTCCCGTCATGGGAACAGTTGATTAGCGTGGTGTCGGCGGCGCTGGTGCTGAGCTACGCCATTGCTCCGGTCACGGCGGCGGGGCTGCGCCGTAATGCGCCGGATTTGCCGCGCCCATTCCGCGTGCGTGCCTTCGGGATCATCGGCCCGGTGTCGTTTGTGATTTCGGCGCTGATTGTATTTTGGTCCGGCTGGGGCACGCTGTCATGGCTGCTGGGGCTGCAGATTGTGATGTTTGTCGTCTATGTGCTCTGCAAGTCAAAAGTGCCGGTGCACACCGTGAGTCTGGCACAACAGGTGAAATCGTCTCTGTGGCTTATCGCCTTCTACGCGCTGATTATGCTCTTCTCCTGGCTGGGCAGTTTTGGCGGCACAGGGGTCATTGGTCATCCGTGGGATACGGTCGTGGTGGCGGTGATGTCGCTGGGGATTTACTACTGGGGCGAGCGAACCTGTCTGCCGCAGGCTAACTTTACCGGTGATGAAGAAGAGTAAAGGAGTCGGTCATGGAGATGGTAAACCTCTCGTTAACAGAGGCTTATGCGCTGGCATATAAGGTGCTGCGCGGGAACGGATTCAGTGAAGCGCATGCCGCTGTGGTAGCGAAAAACGTTTCCCACGGCGAGCGTGATGGCTGTGCCTCGCATGGTCTGTGGCGGTTGCTGGGGATTGTGGCGACCCTACGTAAAGGGAAGGTGTCACCCGACGCCGAGCCAGTTATCACCGATACCGCGCCGGCCATTGTGAAGGTGGACGCCGGTGGGGCATTTTCCCTGCTGGCGTTCGAGCGCGCGCTTCCGCTGTTGATGGAAAAGGCGCGCCACAGTGGTATTGCAGCACTGGTGATTAACCGCTGCGTCCACTTTTCGGCGCTGTTTGCCGATGTTGAGCCGCTCACGGAGGCTGGGCTGGTGGCGCTGGCGACGACGCCCAGCCATGCATGGGTTGCCCCTGCTGGCGGGACGCAGCCACTTTTTGGCACTAACCCGATAGCGTTTGGCTGGCCGCGTGAAGAAAAACCACCGTTTATCTTTGATATGGCGACCAGTGCAGCGGCACGGGGTGAGATCCAGCTCCATCAACGGGCAGGAAAAGCGGTGCCGGAAGGGTGGGGTATCGATGGTGACGGTCAGGCCACCACCGACGCGCAGGCGATCCTCGACGGTGCGATGCTGACGTTTGGCGGGCATAAAGGGTCAGCTCTGGCGGCGATGGTGGAACTGCTTGCCGGACCGCTCATCGGTGATATGACCAGTGCGGAATCACTGGCGTGGGATAACGGCGCTGGCGGGTTGCCCTATGGCGGTGAGCTGATCCTGGCCCTGGATCCTGTCCGCTTCCTGGGGGCGGACGCCCCGCGGCATCTGGCGCGTGCCGAGATGCTCTTTGCCGGGATGCAGCGGCAAGGGGCGCGTTTGCCGGGTGAGCGTCGCTACCATTCCCGTACGCGTACAATTCGAGACGGTGTGGAAATCGCCCATTCACTTTTCAAGGATATATCTGCGTTAGTGAAATAATTATTGCCATTTTCGCGATAACAGGAGGGATGATGTCCCTCCTGTTATAGGTTTTTCGTTACGTATTTCTTTTTCACACCGTATTTCGAGCGTAAAGTCGCCCTGCCAGGATCTATGCAGAGAGGGAAATCGGGTATGGTGACGGATAATATATCAAGTACTCCACCCAACAGGCGTATCTTCGAGGATAATAACCTGTTGACTATAAAGGCGGGAATATAATCACTCCTGGCGGTGATAATAATGGAAAGTCGAATAAGTAAATTAAATATACAATTGCCAAATAGCTGCTAAGAATTATATTTATTATCGAAATGGTAAGCTTGCTCATATTACACTGTCTCAGTATTTTTATTTATATTACTGTTGTGAATGTCTTCCTTGCCAGATATTACAGTCAATTACTATATTACTGTCGTCTGTTATCTTACTACCAGCGACATGAATTTTATTTTATCTGAAAATAGCACTTTTATGGTAGTCAACCTTATTCTTCGTGATTCCTCAGGAGTACGATAAGCAAGCAAATTATTGAGGGGAGAAGGGGGGCTGATGGACACAGTAGAGGAACTCAACGGAACATACTTTTATGCCGGTCGCTCTAACCTTACCGCGTCTGAATTGTTTTTCATGATTTTCTGCGAAACCACAGCAGATCACTTTGGGGTTGATGTGTTAGCAATGGTTGCACTTTACAGCGGCGTTAACAATCAGAAAACGAGAGCCAAGCCTAAAGGGGCAAAGGAAGGTACGTCACGGATTTCTAAAGCAATGCGGAGGTATTTTAAAACTGCCAAATTTCCTTTTGGCATAAAATTACCAACCTGGGTTGGCGGCTATACTCCCTGGACGGCAAAACGACGAATGGTTACGAAAATAAGTACATTCGTAGGTCGGACGATTCCCCTAATAGGTGAGGTGATTTTATTCGCTGATGTTTCGATAATCACTTACTGCTCAATACGCGATTACAATCGTATAGCGCGGGGTAATGATAAGTTATGGTAGATGATATTGAGCAACGTGTTTTTGCACTGATAAGACGCTACAACGGTGTTTATTTATTCAATAATGAAAAGAAGCAAAGCTTGCTAACGATGGACAGTGATTTTGACACTGACATGCAGTTTGATGTTAGTGAAGCAGAAGAGCTAATGGATGAGTTCTTTGAAGAATTTCAGGTCGCCAGAGGGAATTTTAAGATTGAAACTTACTATCCTGTTGAGCCTTTCTCATGGAATCCCTTCAAGAAGTTACGACCTGTTCCTGTGCCTGACTTCACTATCGGGATGTTGATTGCATCGGCAAAAGCCGGGAAATGGTTATACGACTAAGTGGTAAGGAGTGCAAAAAATGGCTGTACCAGTACACTTATTTTTGACTGATGATGGCGGTGCAGTTATCCGCGGTTCTTCTGATGTTGCTGCTCGTGAGGGAAGCATTGAACTACGGGGTTTGTACCATAATTTAAACATCCCGACAGATCCAATGACCGGCAAGGTTACTGGCACCCGTCAGCATTCGCCATTCCAATTCACCAAAGAACTTGATAGTTCGTCTCCCTATCTTTTCAAGGCGACAGCAACGGGCCAGACGTTTAAAACTGCTGACTTTCGTTTCTACCATATCAATGATGCAGGGCAGGAGGTGGAGTATTATCGGATCACGCTGGAAAACGTAAAGGTCATTTCAGTCAGTCCGGTTATGCATGACACGAGAGGTTGTCCGGGTACGGGTCATATGGAAGAAGTTGCAATGAATTACGAGAAGATCACTCATCTCTATAAAGACGGTAATCTTTTAGCGCATGATTCCTGGAACGAACGCGCCACGGCATAATGGAATGATGGCGCAGCCCACTCTAAAAAGGCGCCCGCAGGCGCCTTTAGCAAGACCGTTACCCCTTCGACGCTTTCCCCGCAATTACCGCGATAAACTCCAGCACCTGCTTTTGTTTGCGTGCCGACAGTTTTTCCACTTTGCGCAGCGATTTCATCAGCGCTGACTCTTCGGGTTGGGGCGTTTGGGCGGTGAGCACGATGCAGCCTTCCATCACCCGTACTTTTACGTCGGTGCCGGTGTCGAATCCGGCGGCTTTTAACCACATCCCCTTCATCACGATGGACGGAAAGCGAACGTACTTCACCGGAATACGGCTGTAATCGGGATAACGACTCGCATATCCCACCTTCAAATGGCGGTTATCGGCGGCGTGGACTTCTGGATCAAACGAAACTGCAATACAATGCGTATCAGTCATGGTGGCTATTCTCCGATAATAGTTACTGCGATTAGCGATGCGGAGGTGTTGGTAGCACCTTTGCGTCGCGCTAATAAAACCCCTGTAAATTACGCCAGTAGAATGGGGGAAGTCCAGATGTAAATATAATGAAATAAGCGCGATTAGCGTGCTATTCGGAATAAACAGAACATCTCTCTGCGCCAATAAAACCAGTATTATTCAGCGTATAAATTCATTCTCATTCCATCCGTCAAAGACCGATTATTTCCAGAAAATATCATGGCCCTGAGTCGGGCTAAAAATGCGATCTAAATCACTGAAGCAAATAGCAAACTCTGAAACTACACCGGTTTGTACACTTTGGTTTACACTTTTAGTGATATGAATCACAAATATAACCCCGTGAAGTGATCCGACTCTCACAAAATGGCGTGTACTTATTCACCCGTAGATTGTGAGAACAGCGTGGAAAGTTAAGTTTTCAGTATTTCCACTTTCCACAGACACACAACGGCAAACAGCAAATCAACACGCAGAAAAAAACTTGTTGAATATGAACGGGTAAAAAAAAGACGTGTGATTTGCATCACTCACATTTACAGCTTTTTAAATTATTGGCAGTGATTAATGTTGACTGGGCTATTTCCATAATCAATCAAATCTTGCATAGTGCTTCCACATTATTTCACCCCCTGTATCAGGCGGAGAATAGTAATATTTCATCAGCCTCTGTTGATGAACTCGATATGATTTACTTCACATTAATACGTACACGACCACTGTTACTGGAGAAACAACATGAATTATCCGGCAGAACCCTTCCGTATTAAAAGCGTTGAAACTGTATCTATGATCCCGCGTAATGAACGCCTGATAAAAATGCAAGAAGCGGGTTACAATACTTTCCTGTTAAATTCGAAAGATATTTATATTGACCTGCTGACAGACAGCGGCACTAACGCGATGAGCGACAAGCAGTGGGCCGGAATGATGATGGGTGATGAAGCGTACGCGGGCAGCGAAAACTTCTATCATCTGGAAAGAACCGTGCAGGAACTGTTTGGCTTTAAACATATTGTTCCGACTCACCAGGGACGCGGTGCAGAAAACCTGTTATCGCAGCTGGCCATTAAGCCGGGGCAATATGTTGCCGGGAATATGTATTTCACCACCACGCGTTATCACCAGGAAAAAAACGGTGCCATCTTCGTGGATATCGTGCGTGACGAAGCACACGATGCTGGTCTGAATATTGCTTTTAAAGGTGATATTGATCTTAAAAAATTACAAAAGCTGATTGATGAAAAAGGTGCAGAGAATATTGCGTATATCTGCCTGGCGGTGACGGTTAACCTCGCGGGCGGGCAGCCGGTCTCGATGGCTAACATGCGTGCGGTGCGCGAGCTGACGGAAGCTCACGGCATTAAAGTGTTCTACGATGCCACCCGCTGCGTAGAAAACGCCTACTTTATCAAAGAGCAAGAGCAGGGCTTTGAGGACAAGAGCATCGCCGCGATCGTCCATGAAATGTTCAGCTATGCCGACGGTTGTACCATGAGTGGTAAAAAAGACTGTCTGGTGAACATCGGCGGCTTCCTGTGCATGAACGACGACGAAATGTTCTCTTCTGCCAAAGAGTTAGTGGTGGTCTATGAAGGCATGCCATCCTACGGCGGTCTGGCCGGACGCGACATGGAAGCGATGGCGATTGGCCTGCGCGAAGCCATGCAGTATGAGTACATCGAGCACCGCGTGAAGCAAGTTCGCTACCTCGGCGACAAGCTGAAAGCTGCCGGTGTGCCGATTGTTGAGCCAGTGGGCGGACACGCGGTATTCCTCGATGCGCGTCGCTTCTGCGAACATCTGACCCAGGACGAGTTCCCGGCGCAGAGCCTGGCAGCCAGCATTTATGTCGAGACCGGCGTGCGCAGTATGGAGCGCGGTATTATCTCTGCGGGCCGTAATAATGCCACCGGTGAGCACCACAGACCAAAACTGGAAACAGTACGCCTGACTATTCCACGCCGCGTGTATACCTATGCGCATATGGATGTTGTGGCAGACGGTATCATTAAACTTTACCAGCATAAAGAAGATATTCGCGGGTTGAAGTTTATTTACGAGCCGAAGCAGTTGCGCTTCTTTACCGCACGCTTTGACTATATTTAAATGTTATTCAGGCCCCATCTTGTGATGGGGCTTTTTTGTATTCCTTTTCCATGAACAGGAAGCCTTTGCGGTGCCCATTACCGCAATATAACGAAAAAATTGCAAACCCTGACTCCGACATTTTTATTATCCGCATGATGTACAAATGACAGCTGTAATTATAACGAATAGTCTACAGGAACATTTATCATGGATATTAATGCCATTGAGCGACAGAGTAGTACCCCCGGACTGATTAGCGGAACCATGTTGGTTATCGCAACCGTCGTGGGCGGTGGAATGTTTTCCCTGCCGATTGCGATGGCCGGCGTATGGTTTCCCGGCGCCTCTGTCATTCTGCTTTTTGTTGCCATCATGATGTTATTAACCGGCCTGATGCTGGTTGAAGTTAACCTGCATTACGGCGCAGGTGCCAGTTTTAATACCTTTACTCAGGATTTATTAGGCCAGAAGTGGAATATCGTGGTCGGTATCGCGTTTGGCTTTGTGTTGTATATTCTGACCTACGCCTATATCTCCGGGTCATCGGCGGTGATGGCGCAAACTGTGTTCAAATACAGCGGCGTGCGCTTTCCGGCGAATGTCTCAGTGGTGATTGTCAGTATGCTGGTCGGGGCGATTGCCTGGTACAGTTCGCTGCTGGTCGGACGCATCACCACTATTTTGATCATCGGTAAGTTTATCGCGTTCTTTGCCACATTCTCCGGGCTGGTCGGCCATATTGAAGTGGCGAAACTGGTCGACAGTGTCGCGGTGGCGATCCCAGGGTCGCAGTACCTGCCGTACATCCTGATGACGCTGCCGTTCTGTATTATCTCATTTGGTTTTCATGGCAACGTGCCGAGCTTGGTCAAACTGTACGGTAAGAGTGGGATCCCGCATATTACGCGTTCGATAATCATCGGCACGCTGTTTGCTCTGCTGCTGTATGTCTTCTGGCTGGGCGTGACGATGGGCAACATCAGCCGTTCGGAATTCCCGCCGATTATCGCTAAAGGCGGCAATATCGATGTGTTTGTCGAGGCCATCAGCGGGCTGTTTACCAGCCGCTATATGGATCTGATCCTGACTTTCTTCGGCAACTTTGCGGTAGCCAGTTCCCTGCTGGCGGCAACCCTCGGCCTGTTTGACTATATCGCTGACCTGTTTCACTTCCCGGATAACGGCGTCGGTCGTCTGAAAACTGCGCTGGTAACCTACTTCCCACCGGCTGCTGTGTGCTTTTTCTTCCCGAATGGTTTTGTTCACGCGATTGGCTATGCCGGTCTGGCCTTCACCATCTGGAGCGTGATCCTGCCACCGTTCCTGGTAAAAGCGGCGCGTAAGCGTTTCCCTACGGCCAGCTACACTGCACCCTGCAATAACACGGTGCTTAACCTGGTGATCGTCTGCGGGGCGGTTGTCTATCTGACGGTGGTGCTGGACGTGTTTGGCCTGCTGCCTACGTTCCGGTAACGGGAGGCGCTATGTTTTTGACATTGCTACGGTTTCAGCATCCGCTGGTTTATCGCTTTGCGTGGCTGCGTTTACGGGTGGTGGTGTTAAGAACGTGCGGAATGCGTAAGAGAAAGGGGTGAGTGTTTTACTCTGTTGTAGCAGCCGGATGCGGCGCTTGAGCCTTATCCGGCCTACAAATGTGCGTGAAACGTAGGCCTGATAAGCGAAGCGCCATCAGGCATAAGTGCCAGGCATTACACGCGGAAGTAGCGTGGTGGGATCAACGCAGAAAAGGCGTCGAACTTCTTCACCATCTTTTTCCAGAACAACATAACAACAATCCTCTCTTTGAAATATCGGCGCTATTTTAGTCAGCGCCGACAAATCGTAAAGCCAGCCGCGGCGTTCTCTTGACCGGGTGGCTGTAAACCTTTTTGTTCACTGTCTTGTCAAACACGCTTGCCAGAATATGGCTGGGGTTGACAATGCGTTACGCCATAAACCAGTAGTAAAAGAGGCCGACCTTTAAGCCGAGGATCACGATGTAGGCGCAGCAGTATTTCATGGTGCCAGACATAATCTGGTTCGCCTGGCCTTCCATTTTGGTGGCGGAAACCGCAATGGCGATGCTCTGCGGGGAGATCATTTTCCCGCCCGTCGCGCCGGAGGTGTTGGCCGCCGCCAGCCAGTTAGGGTCAATATTCAACTTGCTGGCAGCAATGGTTTGCAGTTTACCAAACAGAATATTCGAGTTGGTGTCGCTGCCGGTGACAAACGTACCCAGCGCGCCAATGACCGGGGCGAGAAAGACATACGAGCCGCCGGTCAGGTCAACAATCGACTGAGCCAGCGTGGCGATAATACCGCTGAGATCCATCACCGTGGCCAGCGCAACAATCGCCATAATGGCGACGATCGAGTTCTTCAACTGGAAAATGGTTTTGACAAACACTTCCAGCATCCCGCGCGCCGAAGCCCCCTGGATAAAACCGCCGATCAGGGTCGCAAAGATGATCAGCATCCCCGGCGTGGTGACCCACTCGATTTTCAGCGCCAGCGTTTTACCGTCGGCGAGGGTGAAATGCAGCACCGAAGCCAGCTGTGATGCTGCCGCTTTTACCGCCGGGAACAGCGGCGAGCACAGCAGAATAAAGATAAAAATAAACAGGTAGATGGAGCCGACCCGGAACAGCACCTTCGCCGAGCGCGGTGTGGTTTCCCGGGTATGGCTGGTTTCAATGCGCCATTCGGGGGCGGTTTTGCCGTTGCGCAGGCGACCAAGAATGGCGACGGCAAACAGGCTGACCAGGCTGCCGGCAAATGCAGGGAGTTCTGCGCCAAGGTGGATAGCGACAAAATACTGCGGCACCAGCGTGGTAATACCGCAAATTAGTGTGATGAAGAACACGCCGCGAATCGCCTTCAGGCCACCGCCGATAATACAAATAATCACAAACGGCAGCAGAATATTAAACAGCGCGAGCTGCATAATAATGGTTCCGCCGAGGGTGAAAACCGGCAGGTTAACCTGTTCAGCGAGAATTGAAACCGGAATACCCACCGCGCCGAATGCCGTCGGCACGGTATTGGCGACGAGTGAGGCGATGGCCGCTTTGAGCGGATTGAATCCCAGTGCGATCAGGATGCCAATAGGAATGGCAACCGCGGTGCCGTAGCCAGCGGCGGCCTCAAGAAATCCGCCAAAACACCACGAAATAAGCAGTACCTGGATGCGTTTATCTTCACTAATACTGGCGAGAATATCGCGCAGAATATCCAGCGCTTTGGTGGCCTGCATCACGTTATAACTGAATATCGCACCGAGGATCACAATCACAATCGGCCATAACCCTTTGAGGGCACCATAGCCCACGGAGGCTTTCAGATTCTGTAACGGCATATCCCAGAATATCGCCGACAGCGCGATGGTAAAGGCCAGCGTTATCAAGACTGAATAATGAATCGGCATTTTTAATTTTAGTATTAAAAATACCATAAGCAGCAAAGGAGAGAGGGCTAAAACAAACATAATATATTCGTTCATTACTATTCCTGATGGGTTTGTTAAACCTTATTTGTATTTATGGCGGGAAACTTACATGGCTGGATAAATAAAATATGCAAACTGAATCGCTTCAGTGGATAAAGTAATTATGATTAATGGTTTTGTAACTATTGTAAGCTTTTAATTGAGAAATAATGCTCTGTAAATATCTTTGGGCGCAAAATGGGTACCTATAAATAGTTATATAATGGTCTGTGTAATAATGATAGGGACGGTCTGGTAAGTCGTTTTAAACGGTTTTTTGATTTCTGATAATTGTGGTTTTCAATATAAAAATGTGAGCGAGGCCGAAAGAAATAAACCAGGGTATTGCATGTAAGTAATGATTGGGGGATTATTTTGTTTTGTCATACAAATGAATGTATCGCCATTTTCGATTGCCCTGATATAAGGAGCGGAGAGCCGCCCTCCATGAAAAACACTGATAATAAATCCTTTTTGACTGCACTTACCCAACGGGTTGGCCCCGCCTACGTCCTTACCGATCCGTCCAAAACGGCGCGTTATCGCAAGGGCTTCCGCTCGGGTCAGGGCGAGGCGCTGGCGGTACTGATCCCCGGCTCTCTGCTTGAACTGTGGCAGGTGCTTAAGGCCTGCGTGGAGGCCGATAAAATCATTCTGATGCAGGCCTCAAATACCGGCCTGACGGAAGGCTCCACGCCGAACGGCAAGGGCTACGATCGCGACATCGTTATCATCAGCACGCTGCGCCTCGACAGTCTGCATGTGCTGGATGAGGGCAAGCAGGTGTTGGCGTATCCGGGCACCACGCTGTATTCGCTGGAGAAGGCGCTGAAGCCGTTTGGCCGCGAGCCGCATTCGGTGATTGGCTCCTCCTGCATTGGTGCGTCGGTGATTGGCGGTATCTGTAATAACTCTGGTGGTGCATTGGTTCAGCGTGGCCCGGCGTACACCGAGATGTCACTGTTTGCCCGCGTGGATGAACAGGGACAGCTACAACTGGTTAATCATCTGGGTATCGAACTGGGCGAGACGCCGGAACAGATCCTCGCCCGCCTGGATAACAACGCGATTGCGCGTGCTGACGTCAGTCATGACGGGCGTCACGCGCACGACCACGATTACGTGACCCGCGTCAGAGACGTTGATGCCGACACCCCGGCGCGTTACAACGCCGACCCGGATCGCCTGTTCGAATCCTCAGGCTGCGCGGGGAAACTGGCGGTGTTTGCCGTGCGTCTGGACACCTTTGAAGCTGAGAAGAATCAGCAGGTGTTCTACATTGGCACCAATCAGACCTCGGTGTTGACGGACATACGCCGCCATATGCTGGCGACGTTTACACACTTACCGGTCGCCGGTGAGTATATGCATCGTGATATCTATGATGTTGCAGAGAAATACAGCAAAGACACCTTCCTGATGATCGACAAACTCGGCACCGACAAAATGCCGTTTTTCTTTAATCTGAAGGGGCGCACCGAGGCCATGCTGGAGAAGGTGAAGATTTTCCGCCCGCACTTTACCGACCGCGCAATGCAGACATTCAGTCATCTTTTCCCGAGCCATCTCCCGCCACGCATGAAAACCTGGCGTGACAACTACGAGCATCATCTGATGCTGAAAATGGCAGGGGACGGCATCGGCGAAGCGCAGGCGTGGTTAACCGAGTACTTTAAAACGGCAGACGGAGATTTCTTTGCCTGTACCCTGGAAGAGGGCAGCAAGGCGTTTCTGCACCGCTTTGCTGCAGCGGGAGCCGCCATTCGCTATCAGGCCGTTCATTCTGATGAGGTTGAGGATATTCTTGCGCTGGATATTGCGCTACGCCGCAATGATACCGAGTGGTATGAACATCTGCCGGCTGAAATTGACAGTCAGCTGGTGCATAAACTTTATTATGGCCACTTTATGTGCCATGTGTTCCATCAGGATTATATCGTTAAAAAAGGCGTTGATGCGCACGCGTTAAAAGAACAGATGCTGGAACTGTTGCGCCAACGCGGGGCGCAATATCCGGCAGAGCATAATGTTGGCCACCTTTATAAAGCGCCTGAAAATCTGGCGCGGTTTTATCAGGAAAATGACCCGACCAACAGCATGAACCCGGGCATTGGTAAAACCAGTAAACGTAAAAACTGGGCCTGACAAACAGACAATAAAACAGTAAAGGTCAGGTATCACCGTTTTATTAATGGCCAGTTTTTATTATTGAATTATTACCGGGCGGCGATGTGCCGCCGGTTTTAAAAGGCAATGAAGCAATGGGGTATTTATTGTGAATGTAAATTTCTTTGTCACCTGTATTGGTGACGCGCTGAAATCACGGATGGCACGTGATTCCGTATTGTTGCTGGAAAAGCTCGGCTGCCGCGTTAATTTCCCCGAGAAGCAGGGGTGCTGCGGTCAGCCCGCCATTAACAGTGGCTATATCAAAGAAGCCATCCCGGGGATGAAAAACATGATCGCTGCGCTGGAGGATAACGACGATCCGATTATCTCTCCGGCAGGTTCGTGCACCTATGCGGTCAAAAGCTACCCGACGTATCTGGCCGATGAACCTGCATGGGCATTGCGCGCCGAAAAGGTTGCCGCGCGTATGCAGGATCTCACCTCTTTTATTGTCAACAAACTGGGCGTCGTGGACGTCGGTGCCAGCCTGCAGGGCAGAGCGGTTTATCACCCTTCGTGCAGCCTGACTCGCAAGCTGGGCGTGAGAGAAGAGCCGCTCACGCTGTTGAAAAACGTACGCGGTCTGGAGCTGTTAACCTTTGCCGATCAGGACACCTGCTGTGGATTCGGCGGCACTTTCTCGGTCAAAATGGCCGAAATATCCGGCGAGATGGTGAAAGAGAAAGTCCTGCATCTCATGGATGCGAAACCGGAGTATTTGATTGGTGCCGACGTCAGCTGCCTGCTGAACATTGGCGGCCGACTGCAGCGTGAAGGCCAGCCGGTCAAAGTAATGCATATTGCTGAAGTGCTGATGAGCCGCTGAGGGGAAAGAGATGTCGATAAAAACCAGCGATGTAGAGTTTAAAACGCGCATTCGCCAGCAAATTGACGATCCGATTATGCGCAAAGCCGTGGCTAACGCGCAGGGGCGCATCGGCGCGAACCGGCAAAAAATGGTCGATGAGTTAGGGCACTGGGAAGAATGGCGCGACCGTGCCAGCCAGATCCGCGACCACGTTCTGAGTAACCTCGACGCCTACCTGTATCAACTCTCCGAGAAAGTGACGGAAAACGGCGGTCAGGTGTTTTTCGCAAAGACCAAGGAAGAGGCTACCCGCTACATTTTGCAGGTCGCAAAAGCGAAAAACGCGAAGAAGGTGGTGAAGTCCAAGTCGATGGTGACCGAAGAGATCGGCGTTAACCACGTGCTGCAGGATGCCGGTATTCAGGTGATCGAAACCGATCTGGGCGAATATATTCTCCAGTTGGATCAGGATCCGCCTTCGCATGTGGTGGTCCCGGCTATCCATAAAGATCGCTATCAGATCCGTCGCGTGCTGCATGAGCAGATGGGCTATGACGGTCCGGAAACGCCGGAAGCGATGACCTTGTTCATCCGCCAGAAGATCCGCGAGGATTTCCTCAGCGCTGAAATTGGCATTACCGGCTGTAACTTCGCGGTGGCGGAGACCGGCTCGGTTTGTCTGGTCACCAACGAAGGTAACGCGCGGATGTGTACCACGTTACCGAAAACGCACATTGCGGTGATGGGCATGGAGCGCATCGCGCCGACGTTTGCCGACGTGGACGTGCTGATCACTATGCTGGCACGCAGTGCGGTGGGCGCTCGTCTGACGGGCTATAACACCTGGCTTACCGGGCCGCGCGAGGCGGATAACGTCGACGGGCCGGAAGAGTTTCACCTGGTGATTGTGGATAACGGTCGCTCGCAGGTGCTGGGTTCTGAGTTTCGCGATGTGCTGCGCTGCATCCGCTGTGGAGCCTGTATGAACACCTGCCCGGCGTATCGCCATATTGGCGGGCACGGCTACGGTTCTATTTATCCAGGGCCTATCGGGGCGGTGATCTCTCCGCTGCTCGGCGGCTATAAAGATTTTAAAGACCTGCCTTACGCCTGTTCACTGTGCACGGCCTGCGACAGCGTTTGTCCGGTACAGATCCCGCTGTCAAAACTGATCCTGCGCCATCGCCGGGTAATGGCCGAGGAAAGGATTACCCCGAAAGCGGAACGTCGGGCGATCAAAATGTTCGCTTATGCCAACAGCCATCCAGGGTTGTGGAAGGTCGGCATGATGGCCGGTGCCCACGCGGCGAGCTGGTTTATCAATGGCGGTAAAACGCCGCTCAAGGTTGGCGCGATTGGCGACTGGATGGAAGCGCGCGATCTTCCTGATGCTGACGGAGAGAGTTTCCGTAGCTGGTTTAAGAAACATCAGGCGCAGGAGAAAAAGAATGGATAACCGTACCGCGTTTTTAAACACCGTTGCCCAGGCGCTGGGCCGTCCGCTGCGGCGGGAACCGCAGGCCGAAGCCGCGCCGGTGAACAACTATGCGAACGAGCGGCTGACCGAACTCAGCCCGCAGCAGCGCTGCGACGCGTTTGTGCAGTTTGCCAGCGAGGTGATGCTGGCGCAGTGCGAACTGACCCATGAGGCGCAGGCCCCTGAGGTGGCGTTACGTCTGTGCCAACAGCTGGGGCAGCAGCCGGTGGTGGTTAGCGGCGACAGTCGGCTGGCAGAACTGGGGATAACCGATCGTTTGCAGCGAGAGTGTAATGCTGTGGTCTGGGATCCGGTGCGTGGAGCCGAGAATATTGTTCAGGCCGAGCAGGCGAAAGTTGGCGTGGTGTATGCCGAGTATGGCCTGACGGAGTCCGGGGGCGTGGTGCTGTTTTCCGCTCCGGAGCGCGGGCGTTCAATCAGCCTGTTGCCCGAGTCCTCTATTTTCGTGCTGCGTAAAAGCAGCATCCTGCCGCGTGTGGCGCAACTGGCGCAGGTTCTGCATCAGAAAGCGCAGGCCGGTGAGCGTATGCCGTCGTGCATTAACATCATCAGCGGGCCCAGCTCAACGGCGGATATTGAGCTTATCAAAGTGGTCGGGGTGCATGGTCCGGTGAAGGCGGTGTATCTGATTATTGAAGATTGTTGAGATTCGTGAATAAGACCGCTCTGGCGTTGTAGCCCAGAGCGGGATGACATTCCGCACTCTGCGGACTCTCCTTTCGCAAGGGATCGCCTGAAAATGGCGTCCTGGTCCGCGCTTTCCTCTGCGGTTTAATGTCCCTGCACCTGTTTTTTCTGCTGATAAAATCGGCGTACAACATTGTTTCCAGTCACCGCAAGTGGCGATTTTTACGCCGTTAAGTGGCTGGTAAAATTGATCTAAATCAATTTAAATCGACTTATTTTTAAAAGCGAAAGAATGCAATGTTTACTAAAATTTTACCTTTCCGTGCTTATTTTTCGACAACGCAGGCGACAACGCAGTGAGAATCAACGCGATTTACGCAGCGGATAGCACCGAAAATCAACGCAAAAAGGCATATAAAAACAGGGGTTTTAGGTAAAAGTAGACATTAAACACGTTATGTAACCTATTGGCTGGAATGATGTTTTGATGGCACATTGTTAGCCACGCGGTAGACGTCTTTTTTTTAATCTAATGAGTCACAATGAATGTGCGTAAAGTAAAAATTACACATTATTCTACAATCAAGTTATCTTTCATTTGAAATAGCGTTCCACTTTTAAGTGATTTATTAACAGTTTCATTACTATTGTGCATTTTTTTTGCCGTTGACATGTTTTTACACTGGATGCATATTTCATCGCCATAAGCGTATTATTGCGTTCAGGAGATGACAATGCCTTCTCGAGATTATCCCGATAGTCGAAAAGCCAGAGGTACCCGCTCGAAAGATATGGTTCTTTTAAGTGCGCGTGTCGATACCTCTTTGTGGGAATACGTTCGCACACTGGCATTTGAAACACGAAAAAGCAAACAAGATATTATTGCTGAAGCATTAATGCTACATCGCTCTATTAATGAGAGTGACTCTCAGTAATACATGCTGTCACGCTCTGTCTGGGTTTTATTTATATTCCCAATAATGATATATGCCTTGCTGCGTCCTTAATAATTTTACTGGTGTGTTATTTGTTTTCCCCTTGTTCAATAGGGGGCTTTTTTATGTTGGCGCGCTGCCCGCATAACAAAGTTGATAGCAAAATTCACAATTAAAAGTGAGTAAAAAAATGAAAAAGACAGCAGTGGCATTAGCCGTGATGGCATTAGGGGTAACGTCCGTTCATGCAGCGGAAATTTATAACAAAGATGGCAATAAACTGGATTTGTACGGCAAAGTTAAAGCCGTACATACCTGGACTGACGGCACCGACGCCGACGGTACTTATGCGCGTCTGGGTTTTCGTGGTGAGACACAAATTAACGATCAGCTGACCGGTTATGGCCACTTTGAAAGTCAGTTTGATGCCGCTGGAGCAGAAGGTTCTCAGGATGGTATTAAAACACGTCTCGCGTTTGCTGGCCTGGATTACGGTCACGACGTTAGCTTTGACTACGGTCGTAACTACGGTGTCGCTTATGACGTGGGATCTTACACTGACGTTCTTTCAGAGTTCGGCGGTGATTCCTATGAAAATACTGACCGCTTCCTTACTACACGCACTTCTGGCGTTGCAACACTCCGTACCAAAAATCTGTTTGGTGCCGTTGATGGTGTAAACCTGGCGGCGCAATACCAGGGTCAGGATGATACCGATGCGGACCCGGCTAAACAGCACGGCAATGGCTATGGCTTCTCTCTGGGTTATGACAACATCGCGGACTCTGGCGTGTCTGCCATCGCGGCTTACTCTACCAGCGCGGTAACTGCTGAGCAGAAACAGCAGGGCTGGGAAGGTGATAACGCTGAATTCTGGGGTGCGGGCCTGAAGTATGATGCCAATGCTGTCTATGTGGCGACGATGTACGGTGAATCCCACAACCTGATCCAGAATGCCAACAAAGCGCAGCACTTTGAAGCGATGGCGGCCTATGTGTTTGATTTTGGTCTGCGTCCGAACGTGGCTTACGTCCACTCACGTGACACTGACAACACTGACCTGACCGAGTACGTGGCGCTGGGTACCGATTACTACTTCAACAAAAACATCGTGGCCGATGTGGGTTACAAGTTTAACCTGCTCAATGGCCAGGACGGTGACAACGAAGTTGTTGCTGGCCTGACCTACCAGTTCTAAGTTTTTGTTATGTCATGAAAAAGGCGTCTCTAGTCAGACGCCTTTTTTACATTGCTTTTCCTGTCAGACTGGCTGCTGTGGGTTGCCACGCACTTCGCTAAATAACCACTTCCAGATCCCCACTTTTACCCATGCCACCACGCAGAAAATGAGATAAAAAAGGGGTTTATGCGTAATCGAAACGCGCATTACTTCCATCAGATCTACATGTAAATTTCCGGCGATGGCCATATTAATGACGAATATAGAGGCAATGGTACTGGCCAGCAAAATAAGAATCGCTTTGATGGTGCCTATCTCTGGCCACTTTCCGGCAGCCCACTGCCAGAGAAAAATCGTGGTGAGTACAAATATAATAAACAGCCCTGCGGCCCCGAAAAAGCCGAAGTCTTTATAATCCTTCATGGTGCTAAATAAGCTGATGATAATAATTAACCCAAGTATGATTTTTTTAAACCACGACATGTACTGTTCCTGAATATGCTGTTGATGTTGTATGGATATGTCCATTTTTACTCATTTTATGTTTATTCTACAAATGAGTTAAGACGGATTATAAAGTGTCTGGAAAATGAATTATTGGTTATTTGTGGATTATGAAATGTTGACATTTAATTGCGGAGTAATCCGAATCTAAGATTTTTTAGAGGGGGGCGCTTATACTTCTTTAGGTGTAAGAGAACGCTGTTTATAGCATTGTACTGCACTAATCAGTGCAGCAAAAAATAGCGCCGCTGCACCACACAGCGTAGCGTTGATAATGGCGACAGCACCGCTTCCCAGCAGGCTGGTTAATAGCGGCCCGAGAATTTGCCCAATGCCGTACGTCAGCGTCACCAGTCCCAATAGGTTAATGTTTCGCGGCACGCTGAGTTGGCGGGCGAGCGGCATCACCAGTGAGGTGGTTCCCATAAAGGTTGCGCCAAAACCGATACTGCTGAGAACCAGCAGGAACAACGAGTCGCTGGCAAGTGTTAACACCACGCAGGCGCTTTGGGTCAGCAGATTGGCGGTCAGGCATTGCAGGACTCCCCAACGTTTCGCCGCCCATAGCCAGCCGAAACACCCCGGAATGATTGCGATGCCAACCAGCGACCACAGGTGTACGGTCAGCAGTGGCGAACCGGCATTTTTCGCCATCAGCGGCAGGTAAGTGGCGACAATGATGTAGCCAAAACCGGCCAGCCCGTAAAGCAACGCCAGCAGCCACCATGACATCGGTTGATGCGCGGATTTTGCCAGTGGTACGGCGGGCAGCACGCGGTCACGAGAGGGGAGCAGCACGACCAGCAGCAGAAGGAGTAAGCCAGAAAGGACTCCGGCACCCAGCCACAGCGTATGCGATGACAGCGCAAAGCGTAAACCAGCGATGACATACTCATTACCGAGAAAAATGCCGGTCCCGACGCCGGAGAACAGGGCCGCAATCACAAACGGATGACGGGTATGCTGCAGAACCACCATCGAACCAAAGATCATCATACCGGCACTGGCGACACCTGCCAGAAAGCGGATCGCCATCATCAGTGCGGGCTGGGTAAAAAATGCCATCGCCAGGATAAGTCCGGTGGTCGCGAGCGCAGACGCTAATAGCATCGGACGCAGGCGTGAGGGCTGGTGGAACAAACCGAAGGAAAACAGCAGGCTGCCTGCCAGATACCCGGCGTAGTTGGCGCTGGCAATCCACGAGAGTTGGCTAAAGGTAAACTGACCTTCAGTCAGCAGCACCGGCAGCATTGGCGTATACAGAAAGCGGCCAATCCCCATGCCCAGCGTCAAGACCAGCAGGCCAAACAGCGCGATGCGGATGGAATGATGATTTGAACCAGGACTTCCCTGCGGCATGCAGACGCTCACTTCACGCTGTTATGTGGATATTTGTTATATTACATATGCAAATGATAATTTAAAGTTAAATGATGCGGGGTTTACCGTCAGAGGATTTTCTTCAGGTCCATTTCTTCCTGGATCCGTTCGCTGTAGGCGATATGGGTGCGGATCGCCTCTTCAATACCGGCGTTGTAAAACGCAGGTCCCAGTTTTTCGATAATAAAATCAATAAAGAACTCGGCATCGAACTGCTCAAGGTCGAGATCGAAGTGGTCGCTGCAATACGTTTCCAGTTCGTTGCGCAGGCGATCGCGCTCCGCGGATGACAGGGTGATTTCAGCCATTTTTTCTCCTTAAAAATTCGGCAGCGTGAGCAGAGACGGTAGTTGCGACAACAGATATAACACCAGCCCGATAGAACCGCCAACCAGCGTGCCGTTGACGCGAATAAACTGCAAATCTTTGCCGATGTTGAGCTCAATTTGTTGCGACATCTCCCGTGCATCCCAGCTTTTGACGGTGTCGCTGATGTGGCGCGTCAGGAAGGTAGCGAACTCCGGTGCGACTTTTTTCGCAGCCTGCTCCAGGTGTTCATTCAGCGACGCGCGCAGGGCACCATCGGCAACCAGCGTTTCGCCAAACCACTGTCCGGCGCTGGCAATGCGTTGTTTCACGCGAGAATCATCGGCGTTAATGTCGGTTTTCACCCATTGACGCAGATCCGCCCACAACTCGCCGAGATAGCGGTTAAAGGCTTCGTCCTCTTTCAGGTAGCTTTTGAGGCTTTCTGCACGTGCGGCCATGTCAGGATCGTGTTTGAGCTTATCGATCAGGTTCAACGTGGCGCGATCGAAGGCGTGGCGGATCTGATGCGCCCGATCGTGACTGATGTCATCCAGCAGGGAGTTGACCGCATCAGAGACCAGCTCGGCGCTGTGTTCACCGAGCCATTCGGTTGGCAGGATCTTCGCTTTGAGCGGATGTTCGGTCTCCAGCCAGCGCACAATCTGCTGGGCGATAAACGCCCGCGAACTGTCGCGCTGTAGCAGGGCGATCAGCTGCGTAATCAGCGTGTCGAGCAGCACCTGGTGGCGGTTGTTTTTGGTCATGCTTTCCAGCATTAATGCGCTAGTGCCGGAGAGATCGACCTTGTCGATAGCCTTATGCACCGCGCGTTTGATCAGCCGCTGGATGCGGGCGTCGTCGGTCAGTTCGAGAAATCCGCTCATGATCTGCAGCAGATGCTGGCCGATGCGCCGGGCATTTTCCGGTTGGCTGAACCAGTTGCCAATGAGCAGCGCCGGTTCATGGCGGCGAATCAGCGCCACCAGTGACTGGGTGTCGAGGAATTTTTCCTGCACGAACTGACCCAGGTTTTCGCCGATGCGGTCTTTATTACGCGGGATAATCGCCGTATGGCGCGAGATAAACGGGATCGGTACCCGGCGAAAAAGCGCGACCACGGCGAACCAGTCCGCCAGCGCGCCTACCATCGCCGCTTCGGCAATCGCTTTGATCCCGAGCACCCAGAAGTTGGGTGGCAGAAATAACGTGATGACGAAGGTCGCGGCAGCAATCAGCAGCAGAGAGAGCGCCAGTCGCTTGGCGCGTTTGAGTTCAGCAATTTTATTCATAGACTTAAGGATAGAGCCAGACGGGGGGAACGTGCAAAAATTGTGGCACGCCTCCCATTTTTAGACTGAATGATCTTATCCTGGGATCCAGTTGTCCCACGCGGGTAACGGACCGAGTTCCGCCACCAGAAAATCGATAAACGATCGTACCTTCGGATTACTGTACTTGCTGGGAAAATACAGCGCATACAGGGCGTGGGTTTCACAGGTGATGGTGCCGTCGAGCATCAGCGGCGTGACCTCTTCTTTTTGAATATGATCGCCAATCAGATAGGTGGGTAAATACGCCACGCCCTGATCTTCTAACACCGACTTCAATAACACCAGGCTGCTGTTGGCCTGGATCGGCATATGGAGCTTCAATTGGTGCAAACGATCCTGCTCGTCTGCCACTTTAAGCACTGGCGTGAGGCCGGGGTAAACCAGGCAATCATGATTCACCAAGTCGCTGCGACGCTGGGGCATCCCTTTTTTTGCGAGGTATCCCGGCGACGCGCAGTACGCCCAGCGGATAGGGACCAGTTTACGCATGGCGTAATTCTGCGGCGGCGCGGTGGAGATGCGCAGGGCGATGTCGAAATCGGTTTCGTTTAGATTGACGAAGTTATCGTTGAGATCGATGTACAGATTCACATCCGGGAACTGGGTGCGATATTTATCCACCAGGTTTACCAGTCGCGAATAACCAAAGGCAATGGAACAGGTGATGCGTAATTCGCCCTGCGGGCTGTGGTAATAACCGGAGGTAGTATTCAGCGTTTCATCAAACTCTGTCAGTAGCTTATTGGCGCGGTTAAATAAATATTGCCCGGCATCGGTCAGGGTAATACTGCGGGTGGTGCGTTTAATTAACGTTGTCCCCAGCGTGTCTTCCATTGCCGTCAGGCTTTTGCTTACCGCGGAAGGCGAGACGTTGAGCTGCGCGGCGGCCTCCGATAACCCTCCGCAGTCAACGATTTTGACGAAAAATTCCAAATGCTTGAGTGAAATCGGCGTACCCATAATTTCCTTTAATTCACAAGTGATTTGCAAAAACGGTACGAATAGGCCGTTACATTCGCATTTTAAACATGCAACTATTGAATCACAGGAAACAACTCGCTGGCAAAATGAAAAAATAACAGGTTAAGTGAGTTGCATCACAAAATATAAGGAGGCAGGCCTGAAACGCATCAAGTTGTGAATGTAGTCTCATTAAAAATTATATAATTTAAAAGGTACCCATTATGTGGTCACGACTCGAACCCTACAGATCGTCGATTATTTTATTATTTGCTCTGGTTATTGGCGGCTTATTAGGTATTTATGCCCCGACGTTTGCCAGCACACTCCAGCCAGTCGGTCAGATATTCTTAAACCTGTTATTTATGATCATCGTGCCGCTGGTGGGGATCAGCGTCATGTCTTCTATCGCCAGTATGACCGACCTGAAAAGGCTGGGACGCATTATGGCGATTATCTTTATTGTTTCGATCGCGATGGCCTTTATTCCGGCTGCCGGGATTGTGGCGCTGGCGCTATGGTACAACCCGGCGCAGGGCGTCACTATCGATCTCTCGCAGTCCGTGCAGGCGGGCAGTGGCAAGATGGATTTTGTCAGCATGATCACCACCAATGATTTTATCGGACTGTTTTCGAAGTCCAATATTCTGGCGCTGATCGTCATGGCGATCATTGCCGGTGTGGCGATTGGGCAATCAGATCAGGCGGGGAAACGCATTGCGTCACTGCTGGAAGATGCCAATACCGTGATCATGAAGATCGTCTCTATCATTATGAAAGTGGCGCCGATTGGTCTTGGTTGCTATTTCGCTGCGACCATGGCCAGTCAGGATTCCGCGCTGCTGTTAACCTTTGCCCGCGCCATTGGCCTGTTTATGGTCGCCACGCTGGTCTACTTTGTTTTCGGCTCAATTCTCTATTCGTATATTGGTGGCGGTGTTCCGGCGGTCAGAGCCTTCTGGCGTAATGCGATTGAACCTTCCGCCACCGCGCTGGGAACCTGTTCTTCACTGGGCACATTACCTGTCACGCTGCGCGCCGGTAAGGCGATGGGGATTAACCCGGAAATCGTCGATGTCTCTATTCCGTTATTGGTTAACCTGAACAAAGGCGGCGTGGCGATGATTGCCGCGCTGAAAATTGTCTTTATCTATTCCGTGCTCGGCATGCCGTTCACCACCGAGACCTTCTTCCTGACCATGCTGATTGCCGTGCTCTCGGCCATTATCGTCGGCGGCGTACCGGGCGGCGCGTTTCTGGGTGAGATCTTTATTGTCACCACGCTCGGGTTGCCGATGGAAGCGATCCCGATGCTGGTGGTGCTGGGTACGATTACCGATGCGCCCGCCACGCTTATCAACGTGATCCATGATTTGAACGCGGCACAAATTGTTGAGCGGTTTGCAGGAAAAAAGCAGAACGACGCTGAAATCAACGCGACCGCCGCTGCGGTATAGGTTTGCACACGGATTAAGAAACAGGAGATGTTATGAAAGACGCAATGAAGATTGAAACCCAACTGGTCGTCGCCGGACGTGACAAACGTTACACCCAGGGGGCGGTGAATCCGGTTATCCAACGCGCTTCTTCGCTGGTGTTTGATACCGTGAAGGATAAAAAATTCGCTACCGCCAATCGCGCTAACGGGGAACTGTTTTATGGTCGTCGCGGTACGTATACCCACTTCGCTTTTCAGAAGGCGATGAGCGAGCTGGAAGGCGGTGCGGGCTGTGCGCTGTACCCGTGCGGGGCCGCGGCGGTTACCAATGCGATTCTGGCGTTTGTACAAAGCGGCGATCATATCCTGATGACCGGCGCGGCCTATGAGCCAACCCAGGATTTCTGTAATAAGATCCTGAGTAAATTCAACGTGGAAACCACCTATTACGATCCGCTGATTGGCGCAGGTATCGTCGATTTTCTGCGCCCTGAGACGAAAGTGGTGTTTCTGGAATCGCCCAGTTCAATCACCATGGAAGTCCAGGACGTGCCGGGAATGGTGAAGGCGATCCGCGCAGTGAACCCGGACATAGTCATCATGATCGACAACACCTGGGCGGCGGGCGTACTGTTTAAGGCGCTGGATTTCGGCGTGGATATTTCCATTCAGGCGGGGACGAAATACACCATTGGTCACTCGGACGGCATGCTGGGCACGGCGGTGTCCAACGCCCGCTGCTGGGATCGTCTGCGTGAGAACTCGTATTTGATGGGGCAAACGCTGGATGCCGACACGGCGTATAACGGCAGCCGCGGACTGCGCACGCTGGCGGTACGTCTGAAACAGCATCAGGAAAGCAGTATCCATATTGCCCGCTGGCTGTCGGCAAGACCGGAGGTGGCGCGGGTGAACCATCCGGCGTTACCGGAGTGTCCGGGCCATGAGTATTTTCAGCGCGACTTTGCCGGTAGCTCGGGCCTGTTCTCGTTTATCCTGAAAAAGCGCCTGACTGATGAACAGATGGCGAATTTCCTCGATAACTTCTCGCTGTTCCATATGGCCTATTCGTGGGGCGGATTCGAGTCGCTGATTCTGGCTAATCAGCCGGAGGAGCTGAACAGCATTCGCCCGGCCGGGGATGTCGACTTCAGCGGCACGCTGGTCAGGGTGCATATTGGCCTGGAAGATGTCGGTGATTTGATTGCCGATCTGGACGCCGGGTTCGCGCGTATCGCGTAATGTGATGTGATGCGGCGCCAGCACCTTATCCGGCCTACCACGATGGCGTAGGTCGGATAAGCATGGCTGGTTAGTTTTCCGTGGCTAACGTCGTGGCCTCGTGCTGACGTACCCGCTTCAACAATCCGGCGAGCGTGAATATCACGACAATACCTGCGACAACCGCCAACAGGTGAAACGAAATCCTGCCGCCGTTAAACCACAGCCAGCGCCCGATCTCGACAGAAACCGCCATTACCGTCAGGATCACCATATTCAGCGATGCGGAGACCGTGCCCTTCGGCAGGTTGTTGGAAAACAGCGTAAAACGGAACAGCGTCGGGAAAATCATCCCGATACCAAATGCATACAGACTGGTGCCCAGCACCGACCACAGCCAGACGTGCGGCCAGAGTAAATTGCCACCAATCAGTATCGCCAGCCCGCTCAATTGGACAGGTGCCGCCCACCAGATAAAGCGCGGCCTTGTCGGGTCCTTCACAAATCGCACCACCACCATATTAGCGACGATAACCGCCCCAAATACCGGAGCCTGCGCCCAGGCAAACTGCGAGGTGGTCATGCCGCCCGCGTCGATCAGGATCACCGGCGATACCGCCACCCAGCTCATCATCGGGATGTAGCTCAGCGATAGCGTGGCGGCCCCAAACAGGAACACCCGGTTGCGAAATACATCGCGAAAATCCCGCAGTACGCCGCGTGCGCTGAACGGCACCGAGCCGCGCTGCACCGTTTCTGGCATCGCCAGCAGCAGGCCAATAAAGGCGACCAGGCCCATCGCGGCAATGATGGCAAACAGAACCTTCCAGTGGACAAAGTGCATCAGCGCTGCCCCGGAGAGCGGGCCAATTACCGGTGCCACCAGCACAATGGAGGTGATGATGGCCATCAGCTTGATGGCCTTTGTCTGGCCAAATGCCTCCTGCACCGTGACGTAGCCGACGGTGGCGATAAAGCAGATGCTGGTGCCCTGCACAACGCGAGCAATCAGAAACTGCGTCATTGAGGTGGTGAACAGTGTAGCCGCGCAGGCAAGGGTGAAGATGAGCGCGCCGGTAATTAGCACCGGTCGGCGACCAATTCGATCGGAAAGCGGACCTAACAACCACTGTAGCGCCATCCCACCCGCCAGATACAGGCTAACCGCAGCCGGTGCCAGGCTGACATCGTCGTTGAAATCCCGCACGACATTAATGATGCCGGGTTGGATCAGGTCCGTTGACAGGTAGGCGGCGAAGTCGTACAGAATCAGCGCGATGGGGAAAAACAGCGTCGTGGCGCGTTGCGAGAAAAACGCGAAAATCCGTTGCATAAAACAGCTCCTTGTCGGGAGAAAACCCTCAACGGGAATAGCGAGATCGCACCTCGGGTGGCGTCAGTTGAATGGAAAATAGACATCCGCAGTGTAATGCGAATGGGCGCGTAAGCAAACGCGTTTTTGCGGGGAGTGTTCTGAGAAAATGTCTGCCTTGCAGAGGGCGGTATTTACTGTGGATAGTGCCTCGCAGACATAAAACGTGTTGAATGAGAGTCATAAATTTAGCCGTTATAGTCGTGCCATCTTTTTCCTCGGACGATGGATCTCCATGAAAAAAACACCGACCTCAACCCCGCATGATGCGGTTTTTAAAACATTTTTACGTCATCCGGAGACTGCCCGGGATTTTCTACAGATTCATCTCCCTGATGCGTTACGCGAAATATGTGACCTGCAGACACTAAAGCTCGAGTCTGACAGTTTTATTGAGGGGGATTTACGCGCGTATTACTCCGATGTGCTGTGGTCGCTGAAAACGACGGAAGGGGATGGATATATTTACGTAGTGATTGAACATCAGAGTACACCGGATGCGCATATGGCGTTCAGGTTGATGCGCTATGCGATAGCGGCCATGCAAAAACATTTAGATGCCGGACACCCGCAATTACCGCTGGTGGTGCCGATGCTGTTTTATCACGGCGCTAAAAGTCCGTATCCCTGGTCATTGTGCTGGCTGGATGAATTTGCCAATCCAACATTGGCTCGTCGGCTTTATGCCGCAGCGTTTCCGCTGGTCGATATTACAGTTATTCCGGACGATGAGATTGTGCAGCATCGCCGTATGGCGCTGCTGGAATTAATACAAAAACATATCCGTCAGCGCGATCTTATGGGATTGGTTGAGAACATTGTTTCTCTGTTAGTTACCGGGTCCACTAATGACAGCCAGCTCAAGACGCTGTTTAATTATATTTTGCGAACCGGTGATGCACCTCGCTTCAATACGTTTATCAGTGCGATTGCCGAACGTTCACCGCAACATAAGGAGCATTTGATGACGATCGCGGACAGATTGCATGAAGCGGGATTTAAAAAAGGGTGGCTTGAAGGCAAGCTGGAAGGCAAACAGGAAGGTAAACAGGAAGGTAAACAGGAAGGGCTGATGGAGGGGCGGCGTGATGAAGCATTGCGTATTGCCCGCACCATGTTGACCGACGGTATCGATATCAACACGATACAAAAAATTACCCGACTGTCCGCTGAGGATATCCAGGGTTTAAGCCATTAGATAGAGGCGAAGCCGGGTGTGCCGATTTACTCTATCGCCACCATCACCGCCTCTCCGAGTTTCTGCATCACTTCCCGGTGCTTTTCGTCTGGTGGCAGTGCGCAGTTGATGCGTACGCAGTTGCGATACTTTCCTGACGCCGAGAACAGCGAACCTGGCGCGACCTGGATTTTCAGGCGGCAGAGCTGTTTGGCGACGCAGACCATGTCGACCAGTGGTGGCAATTCGACCCACAGCATAAAGCCGCCTTTTGGTCGGGTGACGCAGATCCCACAGGGGAAGTATTCCCGTACCCAGCAGGTGTAGATTTCCATATTGCGCTGGTAGATCTGGCGCATGCGCCGGACATGGCGATGATAATGACCCTCGCGCACAAAGGTTGCCGCCGCCAGCTGTGTGGCGGGAACGCTGGTGCCGATGACGGCGTATTTCATGTGCAGCAGTTTGTCATGATAGCGACCCGGAACCACCCAACCCACGCGCAGACCCGGTGCCACAGATTTGGTAAATGAGCTGCACAGCAGCACCCGACCGTCGCTATCCCAGGAATGAATTGTGCGTGGACGCGGATACTCCGTCGCCAGCTCGCCATACACATCATCTTCAAAAATCACAATGTCGTGACGCTGGGCGAGGGCGAGTACCGCTCGCTTGCGGGCATCCGGCATAATAAATCCGAGGGGATTATTGCAGTTGGGAACCAGCAGCACCCCTTTAATCGGCCACTGATCCAGCGCCAGCTCCAGGGCTTCAATACTGATCCCGGTATCCGGATCGGTCGGGATCTCAATCACTTTGATGCCAAGACCGCGTAGCAGCTGCATGGTGCCGTAATAGGCGGGGGATTCCACAGCGACGATATCGCCGCGCTGGCAGACCGTCAGCAGCGCCAGCGACATTCCGCTCTGGCTGCCGCTGGTGATTACGATATCGTCCGCACTGACCACCGAACCGCCGTCCAGCATCAGCCGGGCTATCTGTTGGCGCAGTTCCCGACAGCCGGGCAGCTCGTCGTAACCCAGCACCGCGCGCAGATTATGCTGCGCCACGCGGCTTAACTCGCGCCACAGCGGTTTCAGGCTGGGTTGATTAATATCGGGAACGCCGCTGCTGAAAGGGACGATTGATGTGTCTGCGTGACCTGCCAGCATGTCCAGCACCTGATCCCACTGGGTTATCTCCACCGGACGCTGTACCGGGCGCGACATTGGCGGCACCGGCGGCTGTGCTTTACGCGGGGCGACAAAATAGCCAGAGCGCGGCTGCGGGGTGATCAGCTGTCGCTGTTCCAGCATCTGATATGCCTGCTGTACGGTGCTGATGCTGACCCCATGTTCCTGACTCAGGCTGCGCACCGACGGCAGCTTTTCGCCATGGCAATACAACCCCTGCTCAATGCGTTCGGCCAGCAGACTGGCCAGATATTGGTAACGCGTCATGCTGTATCCCTCATGGGTACCATACAGATCAAAAAACCCGTACAGACTGGCGTGAAAAAGGTGATTCAGGATCCTTTTTAACCAATCTGTATGTTAAATAAAAGTACTTTGTGAATCTGTATTGTATCCCCCTGGATCCGCGAAGATAACGTCTCAGATAAGACGGGGAGGCGGGTATGGAATTTCATGAGAACAGAGCAAAGCAGCCATTTATTGGTTTGGTGCAGGTCTGGAGGGCGATTAAACGCTGGCATCTGCGGGCGCAAACGCGGCGCGTATTGCAACAGATGAGCGATGAGCGGCTAAAGGATGTCGGGCTGCGACGCGATCAGGTGGAGTAATTGTTCTTTCATCGACAGAGGCTGTCAGTGCCGGATGGCGGCGTAACCGCCTTATCCGGCCTACAAAATTTAATCCCTGATCGTCAAGTTGTGAAGCTATTTCCAACAATCTAGGTATAATCGTAAGATAATTGTAGATACATTTTTGTATATACAATTAGGGATAAAATACATGCCAATGGAGTTTGAGTGGGATGCAAACAAGGCACAAAGTAACCACCGTAAACATGGTGTTCGCTTTGAGGACGCGGTACTCGTTTTCGACGACCCCCGGCATTTGTCCAGACAGGATCGTTATGAGAACGGTGAGTACCGGTGGCAGACCATCGGTCTTGTTCATGGCATTGTGGTTATTCTGGTTGCCCATAGCGTTAGGTTTGAAAGTGGCTTTGAAGTCATTCGTATCATCAGTGCCAGAAAGGCAGATCGTAAAGAGAGGAATCGTTATGAGCATGATTAAACATAAACGTGGCAGCGCATCCGCGCTGAGTGCTCAGCATGAGGCGGAACTGAAGGCGCTGGCGAATAAACCGGATGATGATATTGATTATAGCGACATTCCGGTGACTGAAGATGAGCAGTGGTCAGAGGCTAATCGCGGTACGTTTTTCCGTCCGTTGAAAACTCAGGCATCGGTGCGCATTGATGCCGATGTGATGGAGTGGTTAAAGCGCCCCGGGAAGGGTTACCAGACGCGGCTAAATGCTATTTTGCGCGAGGCTATGCTGAGAGAGCAAAACAAGAAATAGCCCTATACCGAGGTTGTGAGTGCCGGATGGCGGCTGCGCCTTATCCGGTCTACGGGAGAAGGCTTTGTAGGCCCGGTAAGCGTAGCGCCACCGGGCAATTCAGCAGGGGATTACTTCTTCAACCCCGCAAATGCCGCCCGAATCTCGTCTTCCGGTAAATTAATGCCGATAAACACAAGCGTGCTGTGCGGCTGTTCGTCGCCCCACGGGCGGTCCCAGTCGGCGCTGTACAAGCGCTGGACGCCCTGAAACAGCAGGCGGTTGGGTTCGCCTTCGATCCACAACATGCCTTTGTAACGCAATAGTTTCTCGGCAGATTCCAGCAGCAGGTTTTCCATCACCCTGGATACGTCGCTGATATTCACCGGGTAATCAAGTTCGACGACGATCGAGGAGATATCGTTTTGTTTGTCGGCGATAAAGTGGAAACGCGGTTTGGCGCTGACCACGTTCTCTTCCAGCATAAAACCGTTGGTGTCGAACAGCTGCGCGAGGTCGATGTCGCCATGAGTGACGGTATACACCGGCGCGCGGGCGTTGATGCGCGCCAGGCGCTCACGCAGTTTCTCGCTTTCACCTGCTACGTCGGTTTTGGTCAGCAGGATGCGGTCGGCGTAGCCAACCTGCGACTGGGCGATGGTGAACTGGTTCATCTGTTCGTCGGCGTGCACCGCGTCAACCAGCGCGATCACGCCGTCCAGCAGGTAGCGTTCGCAAATCACTTCATGGGAGAAAAAGGTCTGAATAATCGGGCCGGGATCGGCCATGCCGGTGCACTCAATCACCAGACGGTCAAAATCGATCGCCCCCTTGTCGAGGTTGTCGAGCAGGTCTAACAAGGCGTCTTCCAGTTCACTGGAACGGGTGCAGCAGATGCAGCCGTTGGTCAGGGTTTTGATCTGCGTGGCGCGGTCGCCAATTAGCTGATCGTCCACCGAGACTTCGCCGAATTCGTTTTCGATAACGGCAATTTTGTAACCGTGCTGCTCGTTGAGAATATGGCGCAGCAGGGTGGTTTTACCCGCGCCGAGAAAACCGGTGAGTAGGGTGACTGCAATCGGGGTCATTCATTTCTCCTTCTAACAGCAACTGCTTCCGCCGCTACCGTAGCGGGCTTCCTGGCGCTCGCGGAAGAATTCTTCGTAGGTCATGTACGGCTTATCGGGATGGTTGGTCTTCATATGCTCGACGTAGTTGTCGTAGTCCGGAATACCAATCAGCATTTTTGCCGCCTGACCGAGATACTTTTTTGCCTGACCTAAAGTACCAAACATTCTGCCGTCCTGTTAATGAATAAAGCCGGATGGCGGCTTGCGCCTTATCCGGCCTACGTTAACTGCATTCTGTAGGCCGGGATCGCTGCGCGCCTCCCGGCATCAGGTTAGTGGTGTGAAGAGGTCTTCACGCCGCCTTCCGGCACCGGTACATACGGCGTCTCTTTATCAGAGCGGCCGTTGATGGCGCGGGCTTTCTGCCAGGTACGGAACCCGTAGAAAATGATGCTATACACCACCACCAGGAACAGAATACTCAGGCCTGCGTTGGTGTAGTTGTTGATGACGATATGGTTCATGTTGGCAATCTGCTGCGCGGTCAGTTCACCGCCGTTAGCAATCTTCTCTTTGTACTGACTTGCCATGAAGAAGAAGCCTTCCATCTGCGGGTTGGTGCTGAACAGTTTCAGACCCAGCGCCCAGGTGGTGCAGATCAGCAGCCATACGGCCGGAACCACGGTGACCCAGATGTATTTGGTGCGCTGCATTTTAACCAGTACCACGGTGCCGAGAACCAGCGCCACGGCGGCCAGCATCTGGTTAGAGATACCGAACAGCGGCCACAGGCTCTTCACGCCGCCCAGCGGGTCAACCACGCCTTGATACAGCAGGTAGCCCCACAGGCCTACGCAGCCCGCAGTACCCACAACACCGGCAACCAGGGAGTCGGTTTTCTTCAGGAACGGGACGAAGTTACCCAGCAAATCTTGCAGCATAAAGCGGCCAGAACGGGTACCGGCATCCAGTGCGGTCAGGATGAACAGCGCTTCAAACAGAATACCGAAGTGGTACCAGAAGCCCATGTCAGCCATCGGCAGCACTTTGTGGAACACGTGCGCGATACCGACAGCCAGCGTCGGTGCGCCACCGGCGCGGTTCAGAACGGACGGTTCACCAATGTCTTTCGCGGTTTGCAGGATCTGCTCAGGCGAAATCACGAAGCCCCAGGAGCTGACGGTTGCCGCTGCCTGCGCGGTCACGTCTTTCAGCTGCGCCATAATCAGCGGCGCGTTCTCGCCACCCATTTCATGCAGGTTTGGCATGGTGATGCCAAGGCCCGCAGGCGGGGTGTTCATCGCGAAGTACAGACCCGGTTCGATGATGGAGGCGGCAACCAGCGCCATAATTGCGACGAAGGATTCCATCAGCATTGCGCCATAACCAATGAAACGCGCATCGGTTTCACAGGCCAGCAGCTTCGGTGTGGTACCGGAGGCGATCAGCGCGTGGAAGCCAGACACCGCGCCACAGGCGATGGTGATGAACAGGAACGGGAACAGTGCCCCTTTCCACAGCGGACCGGTACCGTCAACGTACTGGGTCATCGCCGGCATTTTCAGCTCTGGGTTCAGGATAACGATACCGACAGCCAGACCAACAATAACGCCGATTTTCAGGAAGGTGGCCAGATAGTCGCGCGGGGCGAGGATCAGCCATACCGGCAGCAGCGCAGAGATAAATGCGTAGCCGATAAGCGTAAAGGTAATGGTGGTGTCTTTAAAGGTCAGTGCCGGGCCCCAGTACGGGTCGTGGGCAATCACGCCGCCGAAGTAAATGGAGGCAACCAACAGAACAATACCAATCACCGACACTTCGCCCACACGTCCCGGGCGCAGGAAGCGCATGTAGATCCCCATGAACAACGCGATTGGTACGGTTGAGCAGACGGTGAACACACCCCACGGGCTTTCCGCCAGCGCTTTCACCACGATCAGCGCCAGCACTGCCAGGATGATAATCATGATTAAGAAGCAGCCGAACAGTGCGATGGTTCCCGGTACCGGGCCCATCTCTTCTTTGATCATCTCACCGAGAGACGCGCCGTTACGACGAGAAGAGATAAACAGCACCATGAAGTCCTGCACTGCACCGGCCAGCACCACGCCCGCCAGCAACCACAGCGTACCCGGCAGGTAGCCCATTTGCGCGGCCAGTACCGGTCCAACCAGCGGACCTGCCCCGGCGATAGCAGCAAAGTGGTGACCGAACAGGACGTTACGGTTGGTTGGGACGTAGTTCAGACCGTCGTTGTTGATGACCGCCGGCGTGGCACGCGTGGGGTCAAGTTTCATCACTTTCTGGGCGATGTACAGACTGTAGTAACGATAGGCCACCAGATAA
Organism: Citrobacter sp. TBCS-14; assembly: GCF_005280805.1. NCBI lineage: Bacteria > Pseudomonadati > Pseudomonadota > Gammaproteobacteria > Enterobacterales > Enterobacteriaceae > Citrobacter > Citrobacter sp. TBCS-14. Next base: position 274,337 of record NZ_SZWM01000476.1, on the reverse strand, counting down.
ACAGAGACAGAGGCGACCACGATCCACAGGGCGCTGATGTGTTCACCCCGACGTAATGCCACTACCGAGAGGCAAAATGCACCGATGATTCCGAGAATCACCCAGGGTATGTGCTTGAATATCTTTTTCGTATCCATAGTAAAACCTGGTATCTAATTAATAATTGGCCGAAGCCGCGTGAGTTTGAGTGTGTGTTTGAGGAGATAAGTTGACTGCTACGTTGGGAGGATCTTGCCAGAGAATTACGCGCGTAAAGTAAGGTAAATATGTGAGTGGTTATATGTCAGCTTAAGCGGTCCCAAGTGTCAGTGAGCGGTTCCGGGGAGCGGTAAATGGGGATGATTATGTGATTGAGATCACTAAAAAACTCCTTTAGAGCCCTTACGGAAGGTGGTATCGCCGATTCGTCGATGCTGCGATCGATTCAGGAAGCACGAATTCCGTAAAGTTTTCTCTTTTCAGGCCGAAAATTCTGACATCTGTCTAGCGGAAAGAGAAAACATGTTAAAACGAATGAAGATTGTTACCAGCTTACTGCTGGTATTGGCGCTGTTTGGCCTTTTACAACTGGCCTCGGGCGGGTTGTTCTTTAATTCACTGAAGAATGACAAGGAGAACTTTACCGTTCTGCAAACCATTCGCCAGCAGCAGTCTGCGCTGAATGCGACCTGGGTTGAACTGCTGCAAACGCGAAATACCCTGAACAGGGCAGGGATCCGCTACATGATGGATCAGAGCAATATCGGCAGCGGCGCCACCGTGGCGGAGCTGATGCAGGTGGCGAGCACTGCGCTGAAAATGACTGAGAAAAACTGGGCAACCTATGAATCGCTGCCGCGCGATCCGCGTCAAAGCGAAGCCGCGTTCCAGGAGATCAATCGTACCTATGACATCTACCACGGCGCGCTGGCGGAGCTGATCCAGTTGCTGGGCGACGGCAAGATCAATGCGTTCTTTGATCAGCCGACGCAAAGCTATCAGGATGGCTTTGAGAAGCAGTATATGAACTACATGCAGCAGAACGATCGTCTGTATGACATTGCGGTTGAAGATAACAACAGCTCTTACAGCCAGGCGATGTGGGTGCTGGCTTGCGTGCTGATTACCGTGCTGGCGGCCATTATCGCCGTCTGGTTTGGCATTAAGTTCTCGCTGATCGCCCCGATGAACCGCCTGATTGACAGCATTCGTCATATTGCCAGCGGTGACCTGGTGAAGCGCATCGACGTGGAAGGCTCCAACGAGATTGGGCAACTGGCCGAGAGCCTGCGCCACATGCAGAGTGAGTTGATGAGCACCGTGGGTGATGTGCGTAACGGTGCTAACGCCATTTACAGCGGTGCCAGCGAGATTGCGATGGGCAATAATGATCTCTCGTCACGTACTGAGCAGCAGGCGGCTTCGCTGGAAGAAACCGCGGCCAGCATGGAAGAGTTGACGGCAACCGTGAAGCAGAACGCCGAAAACGCCCGTCAGGCCAGCCATCTGGCGCTGAGTGCCTCTGAAACGGCGCAGAAAGGCGGCAAAGTGGTGGACAATGTGGTGCAAACCATGCGTGACATCGCCTCCAGTTCGCAGAAAATTGCCGACATTATTAGCGTGATCGACGGCATTGCCTTCCAGACTAACATTCTGGCGTTGAACGCCGCAGTAGAAGCGGCACGCGCAGGTGAGCAGGGCCGTGGATTTGCGGTGGTCGCCGGTGAAGTCCGTAACCTGGCCCAGCGCAGTGCGCAGGCCGCGCGCGAGATCAAGAGCCTGATTGAAGACTCGGTCAGCCGCGTGGATGTCGGTTCAACGCTGGTTGAAAGCGCCGGTGAAACCATGGATGAGATCGTCAATGCGGTGACCCGCGTGACCGATATCATGGGGGAAATCGCCTCCGCGTCTGACGAGCAAAGCCGTGGTATCGATCAGGTCGGTCTGGCCGTTGCCGAGATGGATCGTGTAACCCAACAGAACGCCTCGCTGGTGGAAGAGTCCGCTGCCGCCGCGGCGGCGCTGGAAGAACAAGCCAGCCGTTTGACCCAGGCCGTTGCCGTGTTCCGTATTCAGCACGATCAAAAGCGTCCGCGTGATGTTGCTGCCGTAAAACCGGCATCGACAACCACCCAGCCGCGTAAAGCCGTGGCGACGGATGCGGGTGAGAACTGGGAAACGTTCTAAGCCTGTGATGCCGGATGGTGCTATTGCTCATCCGGCTTACCGGGAAGGTATGTGTAGCCCGATGCTATCGGGCTACACGTCATTACTCCTGACGCGGGTCGCTAATCGGCTGGCGAACCAGGAAGATATAAGCGAACGCCCCTACCATCGTCACGCAACCACAGATAATCAGCGCCAGACGGAAAGAGTTGGTGGTATCCACGATAAATCCGGTGACAATCGGTGCGAACGACGCACAGATAAAGCTGGCAAAGTTCTGAATACTGCCCACGGATGCGGTCATACGGGAAGCCACTGCGACGTGGATCAAACCCCAGCAGGACGTGCCGGCGAAGTGGATGCAGAACAGCGCCATCCCAATCAGTAACACGGCGGCCATTGAGGTTGTCGCCTGCGGTACCACGAAGGTGAATGCAGCAGAGCAGAACATCCCGGCAATGATACAAATCTTACGACTCTTAATCGGCGCCATGCCGCCTTTCACCAGCCAGTCGGTGACAAAACCGTTAATCAGCATGCCAGCTGCGCCAAACAGGAACGGGATCGCGGCCATGAGCCCGGTACTTTTTAAATCCAGGTTATAGGACGTTTGCAGGTAACCCGGCAGCCAGGCCAGATACAACCATGCCGTGTAGTTGATGCCGCTAAAGCCCAGCATCATGCCCCACATGGTACGGTTACGGAACAGGCTGCGCCATTCGGCAAAGCTCAGCGGATCGCGGCGGGCATTGACGCTACCGGCGTTCAGGTACGCTTGTTCGGTGGCGCTCAGTTCAATCTGCTCGCGGTTGCGATACAGCATGTACCAGCCGATGGCGAGGAAAATACCCAGTACGCCGATAGTGATAAACATCCAGCGCCAGCCCATCACCAGCATCATCGCGGCCAGAATCGGTGGGCTAATGGCGACACCAATCGTTGAGGCAGCGTTGAATAACCCCATTGGGCGGCCGCGCTCTTTAATGTTAAACCAGTCGTTGATCACCTTCACGCCGCACGGGTTCATTGGCGCTTCACCAATCCCCATCCCGATACGTACTAGCACAAACTGAGTGAAGGTATGTACCATGCCGGACATCGCCTGAAAGAGCGACCAGAAGAACATGCCTAGCCCCAGCATAATGCGCGGGCCTTTGCGATCCAGCAGCGGACCGCAGGGCAGTTGCGCAATACCGTAAGCGAGAGAGAACACGGACAGCAGGATGCCTATTTCGGTTGCGCTGAGTCCCAGTTCTTCACGAATTGTCAGGTTAGCTACTGACAGTGAACTGCGGTCGAGATAATTAATGACCGCCGCAAAAAATAATAAAATCATTGCTGTGGTCTGAATTCGTTTTATTCGACTGCTGCGTTGCACCATGCCGTCTGGCGGAACATTAATATCCGCAGATGACGAGGTGCCAAACGAAGAACTCGGGTCGAGGGTAATATTATTTTTTTCCACGCCGGACTCCTGAACCTCAATAATTTATTTTTACACGGTGCCAGACCGTGCTGTATTGAAAAATACCAGTGATAAATCACGTTATTCATCACCGCTCACGAAATTTTTTTAATGCAGTCGACTTAGCGTGAGCATAGGCAAGAGGTTTTTTCTGGCGTTTTTATTTTTATAAAATCGTGCTCCCGGTAGTGGTTTGCTGTTTTTTATCCGTTCTTAATGGGTGCTGTCACTGGTTTGGTTGATAGAGCGAATCATCGATTGTTTGGCTGAATTCAAATGGTTACAGAGTGCCAGGGTGGCATCCAGGTCGCTGCGGCAGATCAGCGCGCTGAGAATGGTCATATGCTCATCGATGGCAATGATGTTGCGCTGCTTGAGGTCGCTTTCGTCCCACTGATAGTGGAAGTGGAAAATCACAGAAATTATCTCAAGTGACTGATTGAAAAAGATATTATCAGCAGCAGAAAGCAGCAGAGCGTGGAACTCGCGGTCTAACTGCGAGAACATACGAAAGCTACTGCCAATGCTGTCGCGCAGCATCCGGTGGCGCTCGAGCAGCGTTTTGGCCTGTAGCCAGCGCGGGTCGTTGTCGGGCAGATTCAGGAAATGCTGCAAAGAATGCGTTTCCAGCATTTCGCGTAGTTCGAACAGTTGTTCGGCATAGGCTTGATCAAACTGTTTCATGCTCCACTGACCACGTTTTTCGTTTTTAATCAGGTTGTAACGTTCGAATTTTAAAAGGTATTCCCGCACAACGACCGGGCTGACGCCCGCTGCTCTGGCAAGCTGCAGCTCGGAGAACGTTTCGCCTGCGCGCAACTGGCGCTGGTTAATCATAGTGAAAAAGGCCTGTTCAAAAATACGATTTTGCTCAGCCATGGAGGCCGTAGTGCAATCAAAACCGTCGTCATGATCCGGTTTGCGTACGATTACGTAGTGGCTACCCACCTGCGTCAGCACACCGCATTCAGCTAAATGGCCCAGCATATGGCGCACGGTGGTGCGGCTGATGTTGTACATCTCTGCCAGCGCGCTTTGCGAAGGAAGTGGGGAAGGAATATGACCCCGCGCCATATCATCAATTATCTGGTTAATCACATTGTGGCGTAGATTCTGTGAACGGCTCATGGCGTCTCCTTTTTACCTATTAAAACCCGATTTAAAACATTTTTATGCGTTGGGTTTCACAGATTATGTTTCTGCTTGCGCCAGCATTTTTATTTTCATCGATATCTGAGGCAACAAAAAAACAGGAGAGCAGAATCATGTCTACGATGAATACACTGATTTGCCAGGAACCCAAAAAATTAGTCTGGAAAGAACGTGATATACCTATTCCGGGTAATGGCGAAGCATTAATAAAAATAAAGTCTGTCGGGATTTGTGGGACCGATATTCATGCGTGGGGTGGCAATCAACCTTTTTTCAGCTATCCACGCGTATTAGGCCATGAAATATGTGGGGAAGTTGTCAGTCTGGGGCGGAATATACAAAATCTGGAAATAGGCCAGCAGGTTGCGGTTATTCCTTACGTTGCGTGCCAACAGTGCCCGGCGTGCCAGAGCGGGCGCACCAACTGCTGCGAGAAGATTTCGGTGATTGGCGTGCACCAGGATGGGGGCTTCAGCGAATACCTGTCCGTGCCGGAGACCAACTTGCTGGATGCGCAGGGCATTGATCCGCAGGCGGCGGCGCTGATCGAACCGTATGCCATCAGTGCACATGCTGTGCGTCGGGCTGCCGTGGTGCCTGGCGAGCAGGTGCTGGTGGTGGGAGCGGGGCCGATTGGTCTTGGCGCAGCGGCGATTGCCAAAGCCGATGGTGCACAGGTGGTGGTGGCGGATACCAGCCCTGCCAGGCGGGAGCATGTAGTCTCCCGCTTAGGATTACCGGTTATCGATCCCTCTGCTGAGGATTTTGACGCGCAGCTACGCGCGCAGTTTGACGGTTCTCTGGCGCAAAAAGTGATTGATGCGACGGGGAATCAGCATGCAATGAACAACACGGTGAATTTGATTCGTCACGGCGGCAGCATTGTGTTTGTTGGGCTGTTCAAAGGTGATTTGCAGTTTTCTGACCCAGAATTCCACAAGAAAGAAACCACCATGATGGGCAGTCGCAACGCCACGCCGGAAGACTTTGCCAAAGTCGGTCGCCTGATGTCGGAAGGTAAGCTGACGGCGGACATGATGCTGACTCACCGTTACGCGTTTGCCACGCTTGCAGAGATCTACGAGCGGGATGTGATCAACAACCGTGAACTGATTAAGGGCGTGATCACCTTCTGATAAGGTTGCCATGCAGCGCCCGGAGGTGTGTTGGGCGCTGTTTTTTTTATCCTTGCAGGTCCACGATTTTGATTTCAACCATTCCGATCCCCAGCTTACGCGGAGAGTGGCCCAGAATGTTGCCCTCGTTGGTAGCGACGGGATCGGGTGGGATAATGACCAGCGTGTCGGCGTCTGCTGGGTTATCAAAATGCAGCGTGGTGGTGCTGACGTCATGGCTTAACACCAGCGTTTGTTCCTCGTTGCCGATGCGTACCGGGATGGGACGATTGGCGTTGTCACCGAACGCTTTGGCAGTGATCACCAGATCGAATTTCTTCGGTAACGGGGCGTTGTATTCGATCTTTACCTCGTCACTCAGCTGCGCGTTGGACCAGCGCCCCCAGGATTCGGGGCGCGAAATCCCGCTAAATTGTTTCACCTCTTCTGGCGCGCCGGCCACGTTAAAGACGAAGCTGTCGGCCTTGTAGCGAATATCGTTATCAACAATTTTCAGCGTATCGACGTTACCTTTGTAGCGCTCCATATCGATCACCGTGTCTTTAAACGCGGTTTTACCTTGCCATTTGGCTTTATCGACGTGTTGTACAATTTGCTGCCCGCCCAGTTGCCCTTGTGATACACACCAGTCGGTGGAGAGCGCCAGTTCCGGTGCCCACAGCTGGGCCATTTTGTAGCAGCGGTCTATCCAGACAAAGTTATCGCGCGGGGCGAAATCCGCCAGCTGGAAGCGCAGCGGGGCAGAGTATTCACTTTCCGGCAGTGGCTCAACGCGTTGCTCCGACACGCGCAGCAGCAGCGGCAGGCGGAAGTGACTGCCGGAGAACGCGATCATGCTTTTGTCCGTGTCGACGGTGAATGCTTTCATCTCTTTGGGGAAATTCCACAGGCGAATAATATCGGGCTTCCAGGCCAGCATTTTCTCTTTGATGTTCAGGAATACTTCTGACACGGACTCGCTCGACAAGCTACTGCGTCCTAGACCGATAAAGTTATCGCCGCCGAGAATATCCAGGACGGTCGCGCCGTTATCCATCGTGTTGCGTTTCACCGCCAGCGTATCCTGCTGCGGCTTGTCGCCGCGTAGCACGAAGAACAGGTTGTTGCGATCCTGCTTGTTCAGGTATTTCCAGGCGGTGTTGTTCATCGCCAGATGATCGGAGGACACCACAATAACGGTATCTTTAAACCACGGTGACGCTTTGATCTTATTAATAAACGCGGCAATGTTTTCCTGACTACAGCTGACTGCGCTAAATGACTGATTGGCTTTGCCATCGATGTCATAGCGTTTGTGGTTGCAGGTGCGCGAAATAAATCCATCCGGGTGATGAGTATCGACCGTCAGAGTAAACAGTGAAAAACGTTGACCAGACTGTGAAAGCTCTTCGAATTTTTTCCACGCTTCATCAAGGACGGTATCGTCGTAAAAGCCCCAGTCATTACGATAGGCCGGGTCCGCTACTACGCCTTTTAACTCTTCTGCGCCGTACAGATGATCAAAACCATGGGATTTCAGGAACACGTCTTTCCCGGCAAAGCGCAGATTTGCGCCCTGTACAAAGACGTTTTGATAGCCGGAGTTCTTCAGGATGTCGCCCAGGCAAATATTGTTTGGAAAGAAGCTGGAAACTGATGCCGAGGCGTTACCTTCAAACGGAGCAAACAGCGGAATGCCGCACTGTGAAGCGACCATGCCGGCGATGGTGTAATCCGTTCCCGGCAGCTGCATAGTATTGCTGAAATCCATCCCTTCGTTTTTTAATGCCCCGAGCTCCGGGGTCAGATCCGGGAATGCATCATTGTTAAAATAGGTGCGCTCCAGGCTTTCGCCGTAGATATATACCAGGTTCAGCTTCGGGTTGGGAATGGTTTTTGACGGCTCTTTGTAATACGCCGCAAAATCCGGGTCGCCATCGCGCGACTGGGATTTCACCAGTTCGGTTATCTGATGAAACGCCGGGCTGGCATCCACCGACGCCAGCGCCAGCAGCAGAGCCAGCAGGCTGTAACCCACGTGATGAGGATGGTGGCGACGACGGCGAAGCACCCAACCCAGCGCGCCAAACACGGCGGCCAGCGCCAGTGCAATCCCAATGCCGGGCAGAACATATTTGCCAAGGCCCGCGCCGGTCAGACTGTTGGTCAACGTGTACAGCACTGCGTCGTTGATGCCGTCGCCGGTGAAATAGTCGCTGGCATACAGCGTGATATTCAGGACAATAAAAATCCCCAGCACCGTTAACGTGGCGGCAAACCACCAGGTGTTGCGACCCGCTTTCCAGGCGTAAATCAACACCGACGCGAGAAACAGAGTGATGGAGAATAATTCAGACAACGGACGATCCTCAGTAAGCCGGGTAAATACCTGGCAGGCTAATCATTTCTGGAAAGTACAATGTAATAGCGTTGTTACATTGCTGCAATTGTAGTGACATTTAATTACGTTGTTATTCAGAATTGGTTTAGATATGCAGGGTGTTGAAGGGGATTACTGATTATTTTGAGGAATGTTTGCGGGACATAAATTGATACCGCGCAGGTTGTGAAAAACCGTGCGCGGCATTTGTGCATCAGGAAATGAAGTTCATACCCTGTTTTAACACCAGATCGCAGGCCTTGGTTTTGACTTGCTTTGCCAGCGAGCTGTTACCAATCGTATCCAGATTTAGCTGTTGACCATCTTTGGCATTGAGCATGCCCTGAATGCCGTCCAGATAGTTGGTGTCTTTTTTCTGCTCCGTTGCGCCCAGGCCTAGTTTATCCAGCACCTGATTTTTGACGTTTTCGGTATCGGTGACCGAAGCCAGTTTCTGTTTCGCACAATATTCCAGAATCCCGGCTGCGTTGTTCATACTGCTGGACGTGAGCGACTGATTACTGCCGAGCAGGCTGGTCAGGGAAGAAAGTGAGCTGCTGCTCTGAGAGCCAGAGGTTTGCTTACTCAGTTCGCCAGCCGCGCTGGAGAGTGAATCCTGCCAGGAGGCGGCGAAAACGCTGGTGGCGATCAGCGTGCTGGCGGCAACCGCACAGCACAGAAATCGTTTTGTTGCTTTCATCATTATCATTATCATTATAGGTAACTCGTGTTATGCCTTTTCAGCGCAGTATAGCGCTGCTGATGTTAGGAATGGTCTCAATACTCTTTGCCTGTCACTCGGCTGCGATAACTTTCCCAGTTAAAAATCACCCACAGGCTATTGCCGAGCCGCATACGATCCATCACGCGCTCACCCAGCAGTTTGTTCATTTCATCTATATTGCTGTTTGTCAGCATGCCGGTCGGTCGCTTGGAGGAAGAGCGGCGATCGACGATCTGGTTGATGATCACTTTTTCATAGCGCGATTCGGTCTGCATGCCGATCTCGTCGATCACCAGCAGATCTACGTTGCTGAGATCGTTGAGCAGCTGTTCTTCGCTGGTTTCACGATTGCTGAACGTCTCTTTCATTGCCGACATAATGTCTGCCACGGTAATGATCAGCACTGACTTGCCGCGCAGCAGCAGTTCGTTGCAGATGGCGGCAGCCAAATGGTTTTTTCCGGTGCCAGGTTTGCCGGAGAAGATGAAGCTGGCGATATTGCCATCAAACTCTTCGACGTACTGACGGGCTTTGCTCAGGGCATTCATTTGTCCTTCGCACTCGACCCGATAGTTCTCAAACGAGCAGTTCTGGTGCAGCGGACGGATACCGGAGCGGTTAAACGTGCGCTGCATTTTCATGGCCCGGTTCTCGCGCGCCAGCGCCGCGGCATGAATTTCACCTTGTTCTTTTTGCCACGCCAGCAGTTCCTCGCCCGTTTTGAATGCGGGCTCGACATTGGGCGGCATCATTTTTTGCAGACGTTTCATCAGGTCGCCAACGTTTTTCATCGTTATCCTCTAAAACCCGGTGGAATATGACTGTCAGGTTCGCTGACACTGTTAACATCACGTTTGGGCATTCCGCCATTGCTGGCCCGGCCAATTTGTACGCTACGCGCGAGTTTTTGCTGCCACTGAACATGGTGAAAGATCTTGCCCTCTGCCTGCCAGTAGGCCACAAACGCGGCCAGCTCTTCGGCGGTGACCGGTTCTCTGAGCGCGATGCCCCATAGCGCGGCCTGTCGCTGAAAGTCAGCATCGGGCTGCCAGTCAGCGTACATCGGAAATTTCCCCATCGGTACGGCAACAGGTGCCGCTTGCGGCTCTTCGTAAAATTGCGCATCCAGCGTGATATCGCTTCCCGGACGTGACAGCTTCTCTTCGAGCGCCAGTAGTTCGGCCAGACGCGCAGGGGTTACGGCATAAAACGCGGGCGCATTATTGGCGAAAACGGCCACTGCGCCACCTGCTGACTTTGCCAGCACGGCCTGGTGATCGTGTAATAAGGCGTCAATACCGACGACGTCCGGAGTCAAAATTTTACAGGGCATAATGTTTCTCAATACTGAACAACAACCGAGAAGGGGACTGCTTTTATAGTAACACAGAGAAGAAGGAGAGCAGCAGGATGAGGGTGATTCCCCATCCGCTATGGTATTAAGCAGGTGCACCGTCACACGCGCGGGCGTTTGCGATACAGCCATAATCCCGGTACGGAAAGCCCGATGGACAAAGCCCCCACGATGGACGAGGCTTTCAGGAAGTTAGTCAGCAGGGTAATCATCAGCTCTTCGCTGTAACCGAAATGACCGATTTTTACCGCAGAGATCATCGCCGTGTACGCGGAGATCCCCGGAAACATGGGGATTACTGCCGCGACGGTAAAGACTTTCGGGTGCGCCAGATACCAGCGTGACCATTGGATCCCGATGCAGCCAATCAGTAATGATGCCATAAAGGTTGACCATTCGATATTGAGCCCCGCGGTCATCATCACCATGCGTGAACCGTGGCCAAGCGCGCCGAGCAGGGCACACCAGGGGAGCGCCCGATGCGGTACGTTAAAGACCATGGCGAATCCGACAGCCGGAATTGCAGACAGGATCATGTCCTGCAGCAGGGCAAACATGAAATCAATTACACCCATCCGCGTAACCCCCACAGAGTCATCGACATCACTACGCCAACGCAGGTTGCCAGCGTGAGCAGGCTGGCAATGGCCCAGCGCGCCAGCCCGGTATTTATGTGCCCTTTAAACATATCTGCGACCGCGTTAATCAATGGGAAACCTGGAACCAGCAGCAGCACGCTGGCCGCCATGGCAACCGTCGGCGTGTGATTAAACGTCGGCAACGTCAGCAGCAGACCGGAAATGGTGGTGGCGACAAAAGCGGTGACGCAAAAGTTAATTTGCGGATGCAAATGCCGGGAGGCCAGAATCTGGCGGATATACATGGCAATCATGCTGGCAAAAAAGGTAATAACCGCCCCATCCCATCCGCCATTGTTCAACTTACAAAAGCAGGCGCAGGACAGGCCGACCATCAATGAAACCAGCCATCGAGGGTAGCGCAGCGGTTTAATCTGACTAAAGCGTTTCTCCACGCCTTTGCCGTCCAGCAGCTTATGCTCGGCCAAAATGACGATGTGCTGAACTTCGGTTACGACGTGCATATTGATGCCGCGATCCTGATTTTTTCGGGTCGATGTCAGGCATTGTCCGTCTTTAATGGTGGTCAGGACGATAGCGTTAGAGGAGATGGCGCTTTCTACGCTATCCATACCAAGCGCCAGGCCGAGGCGGGTAGAGAGTTCGTCAACCAGCGCGCTTTCCGCTCCGTGTTGCAATAAAAAAAGTCCGCATTGTATACATAACCGTGTAACCGTTCGCTGTGACGACTGCTCTGTTTGCATGGCTCGCTCTGACTGAAAAGATGCACTCTGGATAACGACTGTCTTCTTTTTATCATGAAGCATGATCCCGCTGGCTCTGGCTAAGATCAATCTTTGTGTTGAAAAAAGAGGCAGAGCGGTGAGTTTTGCCGATGTGCAGCTCTCTTTTCTATGCTATAGGGTTAACTTCCCTGGTGCGGTTATTCCTGTGTGCAGCAATTACGTAAGTAGCGCTAATAAATTAATGTAGATATTTTAATTGTACAATTAATGTTCCTCTAAGTGATTATGTCAGGATGGTTTTATAGTGTGATGCTATTAGGATTGTAGTGTCATCACTTTTTCATATATTTAAAATAAAAACCAAGGATAAACAATTCATACTGTCTATCTTTTTTACCTGCTGTCTTAATGTTTTTTTATTTATGAAAGAATTTCAGGTGAACAAGATTGTGGACAGGTGAATATGGAGGATTTATGTTGCCAGGACGCTGCAAGAACGCAATTATCATTAGTAAATTACCAATCATACAAACTGGGCTTAAAGGGGTGATGCAAGGGCAGTTCTCTGATTATGAACTGACGTATTGTCGCTCCGTAGAAGAACTAACTTTGCTGCAGTTGCGCTGCTCTGACCTGGTGATAGCTGACTTAACCAGGGACTGTAGTAATCCGCGTGCAATCTGCGATCAATACTATTCTTTACTGTCTCAATATCGCGATATCCACTGGGTTTTTCTCGTTTCACGCCTGTTTTATCCTCTGGCTGTTGAGTTGCTCATGTGTCCTGTCAGCTCACTCTTATCTGATGCGGAACCCATTGAGAGTCTGGTGAATGTTATTCATTCGGGAAATACCCGGGCCGAGAGAATCAGTAAGGTGCTGCTCTCTCCGCCAATTATCCCTGAATTACAGGATCACAGCGCCCGGTCAATTGTGCTCACCCTTTCTGAAAGAAAAGTGTTACGGCTACTCGGAAAAGGTTGGGGAATTAACCAGATTGCGATGTTACTAAAGAAAAGTAATAAAACAATTAGCGCGCAAAAAAATAGCGCGATGCGTCGTTTATCAATCCATAGCAATGCAGAAATGTATGCATGGATAAACAGTTCTCAAGGAGCACGAGAGCTGAACTTACCTTCAGTTTATGGAGAGACCACGGAATGGAAAGCAGAAATAACAAAAGCAATGTCGCACTGGTAGAAAAGTGCGCAATGAGTCGTGTAGGTATTAAGAGTTTATTTAATACCATGCCAGATAGCCCATACCATCTTTATCAGTTTTCTAATCAGCCGACCTTTAGCCAGGAAATGTTAAAAACGTCTTTTTCTGCGGTCATTTTTTCACTTTCAGCGTTAAGAGCGGATCGCCGCGCAGGGCTGGTCTACCTGACGGAACTGGCGGTCAATTACCCGCGTATCCGGCGCGTGGTGATCGCTGATGATGATGCTGAAGTGCGATTAATTAGCTCGCTTTCCCCGCTGCCGCTGGATGGGGTCATCAGCAAAGCATCATCATTGGGTGTATTACAGGAAGGGCTACTCGCGGCCTTGAATTGCGCCAAACGGGGAATCGAAGGGACAAAAAATCACTGGTTTGTTAACCAAAACCGTATGTTAAGCCCTACTGAGCGCGAAATACTGCGTTTTATGTCGAATGGATACTCGATGCCGCAGATCGCCATTCAGCTTGAACGGAACATTAAAACCATTCGGGCGCATAAATTTAACGTGATGTCTAAACTGGGTGTGAATTCTGACGCCGGACTCCTGGATGCCGCTGATATTCTGCTGTACCTGCGTGCCGGGGAGCCAGCGCCTTTTCTCCATGCGGTTTCGTAACGGGGCGATTACGCGTGTGCCGGATTCACTCTCCGGCACCAGGGTGGGTATTCGTTACTGACAGACATCAACCCAGGTAGCAGAAGTCAGTTCAGCCATTCTGTCTGGCGTGATACGCACTGCGCTGTGCGTGGCTCCAGCTGCGGGTAGGACTTCAGCGTAATGCTTCAGGGAGATATCACAGTAGACTGAAATGGGGGTCTCCAGTCCAAAAGGGCAGACGCCACCAACCGGATGTCCCGTTGCGTTGACCACTTCATCACTACTCAGCATGCGGGCTTTCGCGCCAAACGTACCTTTTAGCTTCTTATTATCCAGACGGGCATCGCCTTTGGCGACGACCAGGATAATGTCATTTTTTACTTTTAGAGAAAGCGTTTTAGCGATCTGTCCGGGTTCGACATTGTGGGCTTTCGCTGCCAGATCGACGGTGGCCGTGCTCTGGTCCAGTTCAATGATTTCAATATCCGGGGCATGTTCCGCCAAAAATTGCCGTACTGATTGCAAACTCATTCTTTTCTCCCGATAGCGTACGCGCAGTTCTGCACGGCAGAAAACCGCATGGCGTAATTTGTCACAGGGGAAGCGTGGCTGTAAATATTATATTGTTACAACAAAGCAACATCAGCAGGACGTTTAAGACGAGCGGTGAGGGGGAGGATTCTCGCTTATTTCAGCGTACAGTCGCCGCATTGCTGGACGTCTGGCAGACGGTAGCGCTGGCAGCAGGTTCTGCGGACTAACAGCCCGTCACGTGGCACCACGGTGCGCCAGAGTGGATTATCCTCGCCACAGGTGAGTTGTTTCTCAAAGAAGCAGGCCTGGCGCAACGCTGCCAGTAGTTCATCACCCAGCAGCGGCTTCATCTCTGTCAAATACCAGTGAATTAAGTATCCGGTATTGCTCCAGATAAGCTTGCCGTTAATCTCTCCCGTTGCTTCCAGCGCCCGGACAACCGGCGTCAGTGCAGAAAGAATCAGTGTTTCCATCCGCTGTTGTGGGGAGCGGGCGGTGGTCTGCCTGTCGGGGTGAACGTCTATCCAGAAGCAGGCTGCACGACCCGTTTCGTGAAACTCGACGTGCATATGTTCGGGTGCAACATCAATGGCGTCTTTTTGCGTCAGCAGCGCCACCATCAGCGGGGGCATCATCAGGCCGATATACCACTGTGCCCAGAGTGAAATCAGCGGTTTGTTTTCACGAGTTAACGTGGGCTGATTGCGATAGATATGATCGGAATAAACTGCCAGGAGTGAACGCAGCGTGGCGGGTTGGGCCCATTCATGCAGCGTCATGGCACCTTGTGGCGGTGTTTCATCAAGACGAATGAAGTCCAGTAGGTGCTCACGGGTTTGAGCAATGGTTGCACGCACTGAATCGGCCAGCGACGGCATCTCCGTAGGGAGGTGGCTGCGCCAGATGACATCTTCAACGATTTCAACGATCGGTGCGGAACGATAAGCCATAGCTATATAAGGATGTTAATCTAAATGATAATGATTGCCAATCCTATAGGCGAGGGCTGGCGATGGCAAGATCTTTGTCGTGGTGTCGGGAGGCAGCGCACGGATAGCGTAGGCAGGGGTTAGTTTATCCGCAGTTCATCGCTGACTAGCGTGTTATTGCGTCCCTGATTTTTGGCTTCGTAAAGGGCTTTATCCGCTTTGCTTATTGCGGCATCAATATCCTGATCCACCAACGGCGCAATGCCGATGCTGACGGTCACGTTGGTGGCCACGTTTTCGTTAAACATGTGGGGAATTTTAAGATCGTAGACTTTCTGGCGAATACGCTCGGCGGCGGCCTGTGCCTGCTGCGGATCGACTGCTGTCAGTAAAACCATAAATTCCTCGCCGCCAAAGCGTGCCACCACATCCCGTGAGCGTACGGAATCCCGAATGGCGGCAGAAACACGGATCAGCGCCTGGTCACCCATCATATGCCCGTAATGGTCGTTATAGGCTTTGAAATGGTCGATATCCAGCAGCAGCACGTAATGCTTCGCGTTGCTCAGGGCCAGCAGCGTATCGAGTCGGTGTTGCAGTCCCCGGCGATTATACAACCCGGTTAACGGGTCGAGCATACTGAGACCGTTTAGCGTTTCCCGTTCTTCCAGTAGCTTGTACATCAGTTGCTGAGCAAAACCGTCATAGCGCTTTTGTATCACGTGCTGAATGGCGATCCCGGCCATCGGCAGCGCCATAAAATAGATCACGCGCAGTCCATGTTCGCTGCCGTTCAGCCACAAGCAGACGGCAACGGAGGGGAGTGAATGGAAGGTAAAGGCGATGATATTATTGGCAAAAGCAATTGATCCAATAAACAGTACGCTGAGCAGCGCTATCAATAGAAAAGAATAATCATTATGACCTAGTGCGTTATATTTCAAGGAAATATGTAATGCCCACAACAAGCCAAAAGCGAGTGAAATAAAAGGAAGATTAATTCGTTTATCCGCATATTTCCCATGCCATGCCAGCAACAGTGTACTCATCACGAGTATCGTCAACGCCGGTTCTGATAACGCTTTAACGGCAAAAAGTGGAAAAAAGAGTGTAAACAGTGCGGAGACTGCGTTGAGCAGCAGAAACAGTCGTAAAGAGAGTTGATATTTTTTGGTGCGTAGCGTTCGCCAGGATTGTACTGTCATAGGTAAATGTTGTTATTTATCTGCTATATACGAATGTGTGTTGGTAAATAAAACAAATAACGAACGAGGTATCATTAGCCGGGGTCTTTATTGTTTTTAGTTGAAAAGCTAACCGGCGAGCAATTTATCACCTTAAATTATTCATGTCATCAATCGTTAAGTAAAACTCATATAATTGATAGTACCTCCCCGCTGACAAATGAGAAAATATATCATATGATATTGGTTATCATTACCAATGTCATAGGTGAAACCATGTTGCAACGTGCGCTGGGCAGTGGATGGGGTGTGCTGCTGCCGGGGATATTCATTGCGGGTCTGGCTTTTACTGACCTGTCAGTTCACGCATGGAAAGCGATGATTGTATTAGGATTACTGTTAACTTCACTGATGCTGTACCACAAGCGTTTACGGCATTTTGTTTTACTGCCTTCATGCGCAGCAGTGATCGCCGGTGTGGTTCTGATGATGATGAACTGGAATCAGGGATGAACAAAGCAAGGAAGATAATCGAGAGGAAAATAAGATAATTGGTGCGAGGGGGGGGACTCGAACCCCCACATCCTAAGGACACTAACACCTGAAGCTAGCGCGTCTACCAATTCCGCCACCTTCGCACAGTCATCTTACTTTTTTTGATATCGCCTCGTTGGTGCGAGGGGGGGGACTCGAACCCCCACATCCTAAGGACACTAACACCTGAAGCTAGCGCGTCTACCAATTCCGCCACCTTCGCCCAGTGCGAGCAATATCAAACGTGGATTATGGTGCGAGGGGGGGGACTTGAACCCCCACGTCCGAAAGGACACTAACACCTGAAGCTAGCGCGTCTACCAATTCCGCCACCTTCGCATACCATCGACACTCAAAAAGTATCGTTACCACGGAGGCGCATTCTAGTGGTTTTCAACTTTTCGTCAATAGCTAATTACGCGGTCTGGGTTGATTGGCGCAAAAACGGCCACGTACATGGCCGTGAGTGATTTCCGTTAGGCTTTCTTTGCCTGGCGGGTCATTACCGTGCGATACACCTTAAAACGACCGGTCTGGGCGATGACTTCATGGAAGCCAAACATCTCATCCAGAATTTTCGGGTACGGCAGGAAGGCGTTGGCCACAATACGCAGTTCACCGCCGCTGTTCAGATGACGCACCGCGCCGCGAATCAGAGTTTGTGCGGCATCGAGGCTGGTTTGCATCCCGTCGTGGAACGGCGGGTTGGAGATGATCATGTCAAAGCGACCGGTCACGTCAGAAAAAACGTTGCTGGCGAAGACATCGCCTTCAATTCCGTTTGCCGCAAGCGTAGCTCGGCTGGCTTCAACCGCGGATGCACTGACATCACACAGGGTCAGTCGCACTTTCGGTGAATGACTGGCTAAGGCTACGGAGAGAACACCCGCCCCGCAACCGACATCCAGCACTTTACCTTTGGTGTGCGGCGTCAGGGTTGAGAGCAGCAGTTGGCTGCCGACATCCAGGCCGTCACGGCTGAACACGCCCGGCAGCGTTTTGATGGTCAGGTTGTCGACGCTGTACCCGTCCCAGTATTTTTCGGCATCAAAGACCGGCTGTTTTTCCAGGCGACCGTGATAGAGACCACAGCGGCGTGCGCTGTCGATTTTATTCAGTGGCGCGAATTCGGCCAGCATCTGCTCCGCGCTGCGTACACCGCTGCGGTTCTCGCCAACGACAAAAATATCGGTGCCGACTGGCAGCAGCGACAGAATGTTCATCAGTTGGAACTGGGCTTCCGGCTTATTCTTCGGCCAGTAATAGATCAGCGTATCGCTGTCCGCAACGTCTTCGGCCTGGGCTACGAGGCTAAAGCGTACGTTATCGCCCATCTGGCGGTTTAACACCTGCCAGTGGTGGAGTTGTTGGGTATGTGCGCGGTTGGCGGCACTTTCGAAGTGGGCAGGCAGGTCATCCTGCAAATCACCGGCAAACAGAATACGGCTTTGTTCGAAATCATCACTGTGGCGCAGCAAGACTTCACTTGCCGGGGTAAAAGCAGACATGGAATGCTCCTCAATTTATACAGGTTGCGATTATATACACAAAATCAGTCAAGCTGAATCAAGGCGGCCTGCGGGATGTCGTGTATCGTTGTTTGTTGGCGTAGATTCGACAGATTTGCTATATTTGCGCCCCTGATAGACAGGAGTGTTTCGCTATGACATCCCGACGAGACTGGCAGTTACAGCAACTGGGCATTACGCAGTGGTCGCTGCGCCGTCCTGGCGCACTGCAAGGGGAGATCGCGATTTCCATTCCTGCGCACGTCCGTCTGGTGATGGTTGCGGCGGAGCCACCCGCGTTAACCGAACCGTTGATGAACGATATTTTACGCGCATTGACCGTCAGTGCGGATCAGGTTTTACAACTGACGCCAGACCGTGTCGCCATGCTGCCGCAAGGCAGTCGCTGTAATAGCTGGCGGCTGGGAACCGAAGAGCCTCTGCAACTGGATGGCGCTCAGGTCACCAGTCCTGCGTTTAATGAATTACGGGAAAACCCAGCGGCACGCGCCGCCTTATGGCAACAAATCTGCGCATATGAACACGATTTCTTCCCTCAATCCGACTGATTTACCCGCAGCATTTCAGATTGAAAAACGCGCCCATGCTTTTCCATGGAGCGAAAAAACATTTGCCAGCAACCAGGGCGATCGCTATCTCAACTATCAGTTAACCGTTGATGGAACGATGGCCGCCTTTGCGATAACGCAGGTCGTGCTGGATGAAGCCACGCTGTTCAACATTGCCGTCGATCCTGATTTTCAGCGACGGGGACTGGGACGTGAGCTACTGGAGTACCTGATCGACGAGCTGGAAAAACGCGGCATTCTGACGCTGTGGTTAGAAGTTCGCGCCTCGAACGCTGCGGCGATTGCGCTGTACGAAAGCCTGGGCTTTAACGAGGCGACGATCCGCCGCAATTACTACCCGACAGCCGACGGCCACGAAGACGCCATTATTATGGCATTGCCAATCAGTATGTAAGACAAGGTGTAATGATGAAGAAGTGGGACTGGATTTTCTTTGATGCCGACGAAACGCTGTTCACATTTGACGCGTTTACCGGCCTACAGCGGATGTTTCTTGACTACAGCATTACCTTTACCGCTGAGGATTTTCAGGACTACCAGGCCGTGAATAAACCGCTGTGGGTGGATTATCAAAACGGTGCGATCACCTCATTACAACTGCAGCATGCCCGCTTCCTGAGCTGGGCTGAGCGTCTGAACGTGCCGCCTGGGTCGCTCAATGATGCGTTTATTAATGCGATGGCAGAAATCTGCTCTCCGTTGCCAGGTGCGGTGTCGCTGCTGAATACGATTCGTGGCAAAACGAAAATCGGTATTATTACCAACGGGTTTACCGCGTTGCAGCAAATCCGTCTTGAGCGCACCGGTCTGCGCGATTATTTTGACCTGATGGTTATTTCTGAGCAGGTTGGTGTAGCAAAACCCGACCCGCGTATTTTTGATTATGCGCTGGAGCAGGCGGGCAATCCCGAACGCTCCCGCGTGCTGATGGTGGGTGACACGGCGGAGTCCGATATTCTGGGTGGCATCAATTCCGGGCTATCAACCTGCTGGCTAAATTCGCACCAACGCGAACAGCCGGTGGGCATTCAACCGACCTGGACCGTGGCTTCATTAAGCGAACTGGAACAACTCCTGTGTAAACACTGATTGCCTCCCCCCCATTGATGGGTAAAATAGCCGCAATTTTTCGTATTCAACATGCGTGACGTAGAGCCGCGCTTACTCAAGAAGATTGAACTATGACGTTGTCTCCTTATTTGCAAGAGGTGGCCAAACGCCGCACCTTTGCCATTATTTCTCACCCGGATGCCGGTAAAACGACGATCACCGAAAAGGTGCTGTTATTCGGACAGGCAATCCAGACCGCCGGTACCGTTAAAGGCCGCGGCTCTAACCAGCACGCGAAATCAGACTGGATGGAGATGGAAAAGCAGCGTGGTATCTCTATTACCACCTCTGTGATGCAATTTCCGTATCATGACTGCCTGGTAAACCTGCTGGATACCCCAGGGCACGAAGACTTCTCGGAAGATACCTACCGTACGCTGACGGCGGTGGACTGCTGCCTGATGGTTATCGACGCCGCGAAAGGTGTAGAAGACCGTACCCGTAAGCTGATGGAAGTAACGCGTCTGCGCGATACGCCGATCCTGACGTTCATGAACAAACTCGACCGTGATATCCGCGATCCGATGGAGCTGCTGGATGAAGTCGAAAACGAACTGAAAATTGGCTGCGCGCCAATTACCTGGCCGATTGGCTGCGGTAAATTGTTCAAAGGTGTTTACCACCTGTATAAAGACGAAACTTATCTGTACCAGACCGGTAAAGGTCACACTATTCAGGAAGTCCGTATTGTTAAAGGCCTGAATAATCCGGAGCTGGATGCCGCCGTCGGTGAAGACCTGGCGCAGCAGCTGCGCGACGAGCTGGAACTGGTGCAGGGCGCGTCTAACGAGTTCGACCAGGAATTGTTCCTCGCCGGTGAAATCACTCCGGTGTTCTTCGGAACCGCGTTAGGTAACTTCGGCGTTGACCATATGCTTGACGGTTTGGTGGAGTGGGCGCCTGCGCCTATGCCGCGCAAAACCGACACCCGCATCGTTGAGGCATCTGAAGAGAAATTCACCGGTTTTGTGTTTAAAATTCAGGCCAATATGGACCCGAAACACCGCGACCGCGTGGCGTTCATGCGTGTGGTTTCCGGCAAGTACGAGAAAGGCATGAAAATGCGTCAGGTGCGCATTGGTAAAGACGTAGTGATCTCTGATGCGCTGACCTTTATGGCGGGTGACCGCTCTCACGTGGAAGAAGCCTACCCGGGCGATATCCTCGGTCTGCACAACCACGGCACCATTCAGATTGGCGACACCTTTACCCAGGGTGAGATGATGAAGTTCACCGGTATTCCGAACTTCGCGCCAGAACTGTTCCGTCGTATTCGCCTGAAAGATCCGTTGAAGCAAAAACAGCTGCTGAAAGGGCTGGTACAGCTGTCTGAAGAAGGTGCGGTGCAGGTCTTCCGTCCAATTGCCAACAACGACCTGATCGTCGGTGCCGTTGGTGTGCTGCAGTTTGACGTCGTCGTTTCCCGCCTGAAAAGCGAATACAACGTTGAAGCGATCTACGAATCGGTCAACGTGGCGACCGCGCGCTGGGTAGAATGCTCAGACGTGAAGAAATTCGAAGAGTTTAAGCGTAAAAACGAAATTCAGCTGGCGCTGGATGGCGGCGATAACCTGACCTATATCGCCCCGACCATGGTTAACCTGAACCTCACCCAGGAACGTTATCCGGACGTGACGTTCCGTAAAACGCGCGAACACTAATCGACCTTCCAGGGTGCGGCTTATGCCGTGCCCTGCGACTTTCCCTGCCTTATTAATCCCTTACGGAATGTTCTTAAATCCCGCACTTTTTCCTCATTTTGCCTATTTTTTGACCGTATTTGCCTGCGGTATCAAAATTGTGATCTATATTTAACAATGTGATGACATAAATATCGGCTTTAAATTCTACGTTACTTTCTCATCTTAGTTGTTTTAGCTGATATTTATTTTGATTACGAGATTAGTTGCTGGCTCAGCCCGATAAGCGGCAGAGCATCGATATGAGCAAAAAAAGGATTAAATCGATGACAATGACAAAACTGAAGATCTCAAAAACGCTGCTGGCTGTGATGCTGACGTCTGCTGTTGCCACGGGGTCTGCATTTGCAGAAAACGCGACCACCGATAAAGGGCAATCCGGTCTTGAAAGCGCAGGGCAGAAAGTTGATAGCTCGATGAATAAAGTCGGCGATTTCATGGATGACAGCTCCATTACCGCAAAAGTGAAAGCCGCGCTGGTCGATCACGAAAGCATTACGAGCACCGATATCTCGGTTAAAACAGATCAGAAAGTGGTCACGTTAAGCGGATTTGTTGAAAGCCAGGCGCAGGCAGAAGAAGCGGTAAAAGTGGCGAAAGGCGTTGAGGGAGTTACCTCCGTGAGCGACAAACTGCACGTGCGTGACAGCAAAAGCACTTCTGTAAAAGGCTATGCGGGTGATACGGCAACCACCAGTGAAGTCAAAGCCAAATTGCTGGCTGATGACATCGTTCCTTCTCGCAAAGTGAAAGTGGAGACCACCGATGGCGTGGTTCAGCTTTCAGGCACCGTTGACTCACAGGCGCAAATCGAGCGCGCTGAGAGTATCGCCAAAGCCGTTGATGGCGTGAAAAGCGTTAAAAACGACCTCAAAACTCAGTAATTCGACTTAATTCGCCAACCTGATATTTGTCGGAAGGCGCGTTGTGCACCACACTAAAATATCGCAATGGGCGGCCTGAGCGCCCATATCAAGCGGTTGACATTAACTATGGTAAAGGAGAAGCGTATGTTTCGTTGGGGCATCATATTTCTGGTTATCGCGTTAATTGCCGCCGCTCTGGGCTTTGGTGGACTGGCGGGTACCGCTGCAGGTGCAGCGAAAATTGTCTTCGTGGTGGGGATTATCTTGTTCCTGGTCAGCCTGTTTACCGGGCGTAAACGACCCTAGTTGGTAAACCGTAAAGAAAAATTGCTACTCAGCCAGTCCAGCGGACTGGCTTTTACGGTTTTAGTGATACGTAATTTGCGTTACTTTGTCGCTCTATCATAAAAAAAACAGGAAGGCAGAGGTGGGGCAGAGAATACCCGTCACGCTCGGTAATATTGCGCCGTTATCGTTACGTCCGTTTCAACCCGGCAGCATGGCGCTGGTGTGCGAGGGCGGAGGGCAAAGAGGCATTTTTACCGCGGGCGTGCTGGACGAGTTTATGCGCGCGCAGTTTAATCCTTTTGATCTCTTCTACGGGACGTCCGCTGGTGCGCAAAACCTGTCGGCCTATCTCTGTAACCAGCCAGGTTACGGGCGCAAAGTGATTATGCGCTACACCACCCGACGTGAATTCTTTGACCCGGTGCGGTTTGTGCGCGGGGGAAATCTCATCGATCTCGACTGGCTGGTAGAGGCCACCGCCGCGCAGATGCCGCTGGCGATAGACCATGCCGAACAGTTATTTGCCGCGGGAAAAGCGTTTTACATGTGCGCCTGTCGCGGAGATGACTACACGCCGGGTTATTTTTCGCCGAACCGACAAAACTGGCTCGACCTTCTGCGTGCGTCCAGCGCCATTCCTGGATTTTATCGTAGCGGGGTAGCGCTGGACGGCGTGAACTATCTGGACGGTGGGGTCAGTGACGCCATCCCCGTTCAGCAGGCGGTAAAGCAGGGGGCCAAAACGCTGGTGGTGATCCGCACCGTGCCCTCGCAAATGTACTACACCCCGCAGTGGTTCAAACGCATGGAACGTTGGCTGGGGGAAAGCAGCCTGCAACCGCTGGTCAATCTGGTGCAGCATCATGAGGCCAGCTACCGCGCCATTCAGAGTTTTATTGAAAAACCTCCGGGTAAGCTGCGTATCTTTGAGATCTATCCGCCCAAGCCGCTCCACAGTATGGCGCTGGGAAGCCGAATTCCGGCCCTGCGGGAAGACTACAAAACCGGACGCCTGTGTGGACGTTACTTTTTGGCGACCGTCGGTAAACTGTTGGCGAAAAACACACCGTTGCCCCGCCAGACGCCGAAGATTATGGTGCCTGGACCGGTGGTGGTCCCTCCGGCACCGGTTGCCAACGATGCCCTTATACCGGTGGTGGCCGATGCACCTCAGGCCAACGACACGACGTTTAGCCATGAGGATCTGGCGTGAGCTATCGGTTTATCGATACGCATTGTCATTTTGATTTTCCGCCGTTCACCGGCGACGAACCTGCAAGCATTCAGCGGGCAATTGAAGCCGGTGTGAGCCGCATTATTGTGCCGGCGACCGAGGCGGCGAACTTTTACCGCGTGCTGGCGTTGGCGCAAACCTACCCCCCGCTATTTGCAGCTCTGGGTTTACATCCGATTGTGATGGAACATCATGACGATGATGCCCTGGACCAGTTGCAACAGGCGCTGGAAAAGCGTGTACAGAAGGTGGTGGCGGTAGGGGAGATAGGACTGGATTTGTATCGTGATGATCCGCAGTTCGACAAGCAGGAAAGGATGCTGGACGCGCAGCTTCAACTGGCGAAGCGCTACGAACTGCCGGTGATCCTGCATTCACGACGTACTCATGACAAACTGGCGATGCACCTTAAGCGCCATGCGCTACCGCGTACCGGCGTAGTGCATGGCTTTGCCGGGAGCTTGCAGCAGGCGGAACGCTTTGTGCAGCTGGGATATAAAATTGGCGTGGGCGGAACCATTACCTATCCCCGTGCCAGCAAAACGCGCGAGGTGATGGCGCGGCTGCCGCTGGGATCCTTGCTGCTGGAAACCGATGCGCCGGATATGCCGCTCAACGGCTTTCAGGGTCAGCCCAATCGCCCGGAGCAGGTCACCAGGGTGTTTGAAGTATTATGTGAGCTGCGCCCGGAGCCCGCAGAGGTCATCGCCGAGGCGTTGTATCGCAATACGACGACGTTGTTTAATGTTTGACTGCGGGCGACGCCGCTTGTAGGCCGGATAAGACGCTTTGGCGTCGCATCCGGCAAGTCACAGATATAACGCCGGGAAAATCAGGTTATCAACCTCGCGTGCCCGTAATTCCTTTGCCAATTCTTCCACGTCCTCTGGCGTCGCGCTCGGCCAGGCTTTGGCTTCACCATACACGCCATGCGCATGAAACGCGTTAAGCCGCACGGGGATGTTGCCCAGGCGGTGAATAAACGCGGCCAGCGCATCAACGTGCTGCAGGTAATCAACGTGTCCGGGAATGACCAGCAGGCGAAGCTCCG
Organism: Citrobacter sp. TBCS-14; assembly: GCF_005280805.1. Lineage (NCBI taxonomy): Bacteria > Pseudomonadati > Pseudomonadota > Gammaproteobacteria > Enterobacterales > Enterobacteriaceae > Citrobacter > Citrobacter sp. TBCS-14. The sequence continues at coordinate 249,330 of NZ_SZWM01000476.1, read as the reverse complement.
CCAGTTTTCCCCGCTCGGCCAGAAAGCGAATACTGCGCTTGATTGCCGCGTTATCGCGCCCGGTGAGCTGTAAATGACATGCGCTGTCCCAGGCTTTTAAATCCAGCATGACACCATCGCAAACCGGCAGCAGCTTCTCCCAGCCGGTTTCACGCAGCATGCCGTTGCTGTCCACCATGCAGGTCAGGTGTTGCAGGTGCGGATCGGCTTTGATCGCTGAGAACAGCGCAATCACGAAAGGAAGCTGCGTTGTCGCCTCACCGCCGCTCACGGTTATCCCTTCAATAAACAACGATGCCTTACGAATGTGACGCAGCACCTCATCGACGCTCATCGTCTGCGTCATTGGCGTGGCCTGCTGCGGGCACATTTGTAGGCAGATGTCGCACTGCTGGCAAACATCGGACTGCCACCACACTTTTCCCGCACTCAGACTTAAGGCGTCATGTGGACAATGCAGTACGCACTCCCCGCAATCGTTGCAGCGCCCCATCGTCCACGGATTGTGGCAATTTTTACAGCGCAGATTGCACCCTTGCAGGAACAGGGCCAGGCGACTGCCCGGCCCGTCGACGCAGGAGAAAGGGATCAGCCTACTTACTGAAGCGCATCTGCTGTTCATGACTCATCACGCGAGGTTGACGTTCCAGAATGCGAGTATTGCGAGCGGCCTCTTCGCCCAGCCAGGTGGTGTTGGTGCGTGAGCCTTCGGCACGGTATTTTTCCAGATCCGACAGGCGCACCATATAACCGGTGACGCGGACCAGATCGTTACCGCTGACGTTGGCGGTAAATTCACGCATTCCGGCTTTAAACGCGCCCAGGCAAAGCTGTACCAGCGCCTGTGGGTTACGCTTGATGGTTTCATCCAGCGTGAGGATGTCGCTGATCCCGGCGTGATAATACGCGTGATGCGGGGCCACGGTTTGCAGATGAGTAATAGGATCCGGCTCGTCGCCATACGGCAGACGCGCGCCCGGCGTGGTGCCAATGTCTGAACTGATCCCCGACTGCGCATGCAGCATCGCCCGCTGCTGCCAGCCGTATTTCACCGGAGTGTTGGCCACAAAGTCGGCAAGCTGGGCGCTGATCCGATAGCCCATCTCATTAGCGCTCTCATCTTTGCCGTAGCGTGCGTGTAGCCCGGCCTTCTCACACAGCAGGTTTACCGCCTCCGCCAGGCCGTACATACCAAACATCGGCACAAAACGTTCGGGATCAATCAACCCTTCCTGCACCAGGAAGCTATTCTCAAAGAAATGTGATTTCTCATAGAGGAATTCACACCGTGAATCAATGATGGCAATTTGCTGCTGGCAATAGTGCGGTAGGGTGTGCGTAAAGAAGTCATCGACAGACCTGCTGCGCTCTGCGATGGCTTTCAGATTCAGCCTAACCAGCGTACTTCCGCCGCCCGCCAGCGGCAGCGAGTTGTAACAACTGACGACGCCATAATGGCCTTTTGTGAAAATTTTATCATTTTCAGGACCGTTGGAAATATGCGGTTTACTGCATTCGCAAATATTTTGTGCCACGTTCAGCAGCAGGTCGTCAGGTGTGATTTGTGGATCATAAATAAAGGTAAGATTAGGCGAGACCTGCTTTAGCTCTGCATCTGCACGTAAAATGGCGCGGGTGATCGGCGTATCGGCCGGGCCAATATTGGCATGCATAAAGGCGTCTGGCAGGGTTCTGTCGAGATACCGCCAGAAACGTTTTATTCGAATATCGATCTCTTCTTGTGTTAGAATTCTAACATACGGTTGCAGCAGGGCATCGAGCTGACCAAGGTACACCGGCATCGATGTCACTGATGGAACATGGTGGTACAGAATGGTGAGCAAGGATAAGGCGTCATCAAGATCCTGTGCACCTTCCAGCTCCAGCCAGGCTGAACCGTTGGCCAGAAAATGCGCATAATTGGGCAAAACATAACGTGGTTTGAACGGGGCATGACCTTCGTACATATCGCAGATAACCCCGTCATCCAACGCCTGGCGTGCTTCAGCAGGCAACTGCGGATAAGGCAGTGCGTTTTCTGCCTCCAGCGCCAGAAAGTGGCGTTTCTGCTCAGGGCTGAGCACCGGACTGGTCACGATTTGTTGGCAGCGCTGTTGCAGCGCGAGTTCGCTTGAAGTGGGCATCGTCGATTCCTTTATGTGCCGAAGGTTAAGCAGCATTGTAGGAAGCAACCGATCCTTAACTTTTGATCCGGATGCGCCTGATGCCATCGCTTCTCGCCAGTAAAGCTCAATTATTTGAAGTAGATCTCATTAGAGTAATGCAAATCTGTATGTGGTTTTCATTAACTGTGATGTATATCGAAGTGTAATGGCGAGTGGATGTTAGAATACTAACAAACTCGCAAGGTGAAATTTTATACGGCGATGCCGTTGGAGAATGTTATGACCGATTTAACAGCAAGCAGCCTGCGTGCCCTGAAACTGATGGACCTGACCACCCTGAATGATGACGACACCAACGAAAAAGTGATCGCGCTGTGTCATCAGGCAAAAACCCCAGTGGGTAACACGGCGGCAATCTGTATCTATCCGCGTTTCATCCCTATTGCGCGTAAAACGCTGAACGAGCAGGGCACGCCGGATATCCGTATTGCAACGGTAACCAACTTCCCGCACGGCAACGATGACATCGATATTGCGCTGGCAGAAACCCGTGCAGCGATTGCCTACGGCGCAGACGAAGTTGATGTGGTATTCCCGTATCGTGCGCTGATCGCCGGTAATGAGCAGGTCGGTTTTGACCTGGTGAAAGCCTGTAAAGAGGCGTGTGCAGCGGCAAACGTGCTGCTGAAAGTGATCATCGAAACCGGTGAACTGAAAGAAGAAGCGTTGATTCGCAAAGCATCTGAAATCTCCATCAAAGCAGGGGCTGATTTCATCAAGACCTCTACCGGTAAAGTCCCGGTTAATGCGACGCCGGAAAGCGCACGCATCATGATGGAAGTGATCCGCGATATGGGCGTTTCGAAAACCGTTGGTTTCAAACCGGCTGGCGGCGTGCGTACTGCGGAAGACGCGCAGCATTTCCTCGCCATTGCTGATGAACTGTTTGGCGCAGACTGGGCGGATTCCCGTCACTATCGCTTTGGCGCATCCAGCCTGCTGGCAAGCTTGCTGAAGGCGCTGGGTCACGGCGACGGTAAGAGCGCAAGCAGCTACTAAGTTTTTATTGCCCATCGTAGGCCGGATAAGGCGCAAGCTTCTATCCGGCATGAATACGACTTGCCGGGTGGCGCATTGCTTACCCGGCCCATAATCGGGAGGTTCCCTTGTTTCTCGCACAAGAAATTATTCGTAAAAAACGTGATGGTCATGCGCTGAGTGATGAAGAAATTCGTTTCTTTATTAACGGTATTCGCGACAACACCATCTCTGAAGGGCAAATCGCCGCCCTGGCGATGACCATTTTCTTCCACGATATGACAATGCCTGAGCGTGTTTCGCTGACCATGGCAATGCGTGATTCAGGAACCGTGCTGGACTGGAAGAGTCTGCAGCTGAACGGCCCGATTGTGGATAAGCACTCTACCGGCGGCGTGGGTGATGTAACGTCACTGATGTTAGGTCCAATGGTCGCAGCATGCGGCGGCTATATTCCGATGATTTCCGGGCGGGGTCTGGGTCATACCGGCGGTACGCTGGATAAACTGGAAGCGATCCCGGGATTTGACATCTTCCCGGATGACGCGCGTTTCCGTGAAATTATTAAAGACGTGGGTGTGGCGATTATTGGGCAAACCAGCTCGCTCGCACCGGCGGATAAACGTTTTTATGCCACCCGCGACATTACCGCGACGGTGGATTCCATTCCGCTGATCACCGGTTCGATCCTGGCGAAAAAGCTGGCGGAAGGGCTGGATGCGCTGGTCATGGACGTGAAAGTTGGTAGCGGCGCCTTTATGCCAACCTACGAACTTTCAGAAGCCCTTGCTGAAGCAATTGTCGGCGTGGCGAACGGGGCAGGCGTGCGTACCACCGCACTGTTAACCGATATGAACCAGGTGCTGGCTTCCAGCGCCGGTAACGCAGTAGAAGTCCGCGAAGCCGTGCAGTTCCTGACCGGTGAATACCGCAATCCACGTTTGTTAGACGTCACCATGGCGCTGAGTGTGGAAATGCTGATCTCCGGCAAACTGGCGAAAGACGATGCCGAAGCCCGCGCCAAGCTGCAGGCGGTATTGGATAACGGTAAAGCGGCGGAAATTTTTGGTCGCATGGTCGCGGCGCAAAAAGGTCCGACCGACTTCGTGGAAAATTATGCGAAGTATCTGCCGACGGCAATGCTCAGCAAAGCGGTATATGCTGATACCGAAGGTTTTGTTAGCGCAATGGATACCCGTGCGCTGGGGATGGCGGTAGTTTCCATGGGCGGCGGTCGTCGTCAGGCATCGGACACCATTGATTACAGCGTCGGCTTTAGCGACATGGCGCGTCTGGGCGACAGCGTAGACGGGCAGCGTCCGCTGGCGGTGATCCATGCCAAAGATGAAGCCAGCTGGCAGGAAGCGGCGAAAGCGGTCAAAGCGGCAATCAGTCTTGACGACAAAGCGCCAGAAATTACACCGACAGTCTATCGTCGTATAACCGAATAACTGTATACTGATCTGATCGCTTTTTTGCGGCGCAAAAGGTACGGAGAATAATATGAAACGTGCATTTATTATGGTGCTGGACTCCTTTGGTATAGGTGCGACTGAAGACGCTGACCGCTTTGGCGACGTTGGCGCCGATACTATGGGGCATATTGCAGAAGCCTGTGCGAAAGGCGAAGCTGACAATGGTCGCAAAGGTCCGCTGAATTTGCCTAACCTGACCCGTCTGGGCCTGGTGAAAGCTCACGAAGGTTCTACAGGTAAAATTGCCGCCGGAATGGACGGTAATGCAGAAGTGATCGGTGCCTACGCATGGGCGCATGAACTCTCTTCCGGCAAAGACACGCCGTCTGGTCACTGGGAAATCGCCGGTGTGCCGGTGCTGTTTGACTGGGGTTACTTCTCCGATCATGAAAACAGCTTCCCGCAGGAGCTGCTGGACAAACTGGTTAAGCGCGCCAACCTGCCGGGCTACCTCGGCAACTGCCACTCTTCCGGTACGGTCATTCTGGATCAACTTGGCGAAGAACATATGAAAACCGGCAAGCCGATTTTCTATACCTCCGCTGACTCCGTGTTCCAGATTGCCTGTCACGAAGAGACCTACGGTCTGGATAAACTCTACGAGCTGTGCGAAATCGCCCGTGAAGAACTGACCGAAGGCGGCTACAACATTGGTCGCGTGATCGCCCGTCCGTTTATTGGTGATAAAGCCGGTAACTTCCAACGTACCGGTAACCGTCACGATCTGGCCGTAGAACCGCCAGCGGCGACCGTTCTGCAGAAACTGGTCGACGAGAAAAAAGGCCATGTTGTCTCTGTAGGTAAGATTGCTGACATTTACGCGAACTGCGGTATCACTAAAAAAGTGAAAGCAACCGGTCTGGACGCGCTGTTCGACGCCACCATCAAAGAGATGAAAGAAGCGGGTGATGAGACCATCGTCTTCACCAACTTCGTCGACTTCGACTCTTCCTGGGGCCATCGTCGCGATATCGCCGGCTATGCCGCAGGCCTGGAGCTGTTCGACCGCCGCCTGCCTGAGCTGATGGAGCTGGTAGGGGAAGATGACATTCTGATCCTGACCGCTGACCACGGCTGTGACCCAAGCTGGCCGGGCACTGACCACACTCGTGAGCACATTCCGGTGTTGATCTATGGCCCGAAAGTCAAACCGGGTTCACTGGGTCACCGCGAAACCTTCGCGGATATCGGTCAGACGCTGGCGAGCTACTTTGGCACGTCGCCGATGGACTACGGTAAAAACATGCTGTAATGCAATTGCCCGGTGGCGCAAGCTTACCGGGCCTACGGTTTTGTAGGCCTGATAAGGCGTAGCCGCCATCAGGCAATAACAACGAAATAAGGATAAAAGATGGCAACTCCACATATTAATGCAGAAATGGGTGATTTCGCTGACGTCGTATTGATGCCTGGCGACCCGCTGCGTGCGAAGCACATTGCTGAAACTTTCCTCGAAGATGTCCGTGAAGTGAACAACGTTCGCGGCATGTTAGGTTTCACCGGGACTTACAAAGGCCGTAAGATCTCCGTTATGGGTCATGGTATGGGTATCCCATCCTGCTCCATCTACACCAAAGAACTGATCACCGATTTCGGCGTGAAGAAAATCATCCGCGTAGGCTCCTGTGGCGCTGTGCGTATGGACGTCAAACTGCGTGACGTGGTGATTGGAATGGGTGCTTGCACCGACTCCAAAGTTAACCGTATCCGCTTTAAAGATCATGACTTTGCCGCTATTGCTGACTTCGACATGGTGCGTAATGCTGTTGATGCGGCCAAAGCGCTGGGCGTAGACGCGCGCGTGGGCAACCTGTTCTCCGCTGACCTGTTCTACTCGCCGGACGGCGAAATGTTCGACGTGATGGAAAAATACGGCGTGCTGGGCGTGGAAATGGAAGCGGCGGGTATCTACGGTGTTGCGGCTGAGTTTGGTGCGAAAGCGCTGACCATTTGCACCGTGTCCGACCATATCCGTACTCACGAGCAGACCACGGCTGCTGAACGTCAGACGACCTTCAACGACATGATCAAAATCGCGCTGGAATCCGTGCTGCTGGGCGATAAAGAGTAATATCTTTAGTGCCGGGGGGCGGCTTCGTCTGACCCGGCCTACGGTTTTGTAGGCCCGCTAAGCACAGCGCCAGCGGGCTTTTTTATTAGCGTACCGCGCTCGCTATCCACGCCGACAGTTCTCGTAGCTCTTTTTCCTGTTGCGGGAAATCGCCAATCAACGCCTCGCACTCCTGTTGCAGCCTGTCCGCCCGATACAGACACCCTTGCAAGCTGCCCGCCAGCGCTTCTAATGGCGCGGGATTGAGGCTGTCGGTAAAGACCTGCGCGCGGGTGATATGGCCTTTCTCCACGTCGAAATGTAACTCGACGCCACCCCAGGTAAAACGCTCATCCAGCAGATGAGAGAAGGCAGGGGCCTGACCAAAGTTCCACTCCCAACTGCTCTGGCGGGCAAACGTTTCGGCGAAATTGGGCAGATCCGGCGTGTTATCCGGGGAAATAATTTCAGCCGCTACGCGTTCGCCGTAGTGTTGGAAAAAGGCGTCGGTCACGGCTTCACAGATTTTTTCATGAGTGATCTCAGGCAGCAGTTCAACCAGATTCGCGACCCGACCACGCACGGAGGTGATCCCCTTCGCCTGAAGCTTTTTCTGATCAGGGTTGAGGTAATTCGCCAGACGACTGAGGTCGGCATTCAGCAACAGCGTACCGTGGTGGAACCCGCGATCTTTGGTTTCTCGATACGCCGAACCTGAAACTTTGCGATCGCCTTCGGCCGTTTTGACCACCAGATCGTTACGCCCGGAGGCGTCAGCGTTGACGTCCAGTGCGTTCAGGGCATTGAGTACGATAGTGGTGGAGATGGTTTTGTCGTATTCCGGTTTGCCTGCCATAAAGGTAAAGCAGGTATTACCGAGATCGTGAAACACCGCGCCGCCGCCGCTGCTACGGCGAGCCAGCCGGACGTTATCCTCTTCCATGCGTCGGGTATTGCACTCTTTCCACGGGTTTTGCGCCCGGCCTATGACCACCGTATCGGCGTTGCGCCATAAAAACAGCACGCGCTGCGTGGCGGGCATTTGACGAAAAATGCACTCTTCAACCGCCAGATTAAACCACGGATCGTAAGAGTCGGAGATAAGCAGGCGTAATGTGGTCATGGTTGATTTCCTTCCTGGTGAATTACTCTTTTTTCTCGCTGTCTTCTTCCTGCACCGGTTTGTTGGCGGTCAGCAGGAACGGCGATTGTTGCCAGCGGGTGCGCTTACCTTGCAGTAATGTCCGGGTTAATACCACGCCAATCGCCAGTGACAGGAGCAGCATCAGGCGTAGAATGTTGGTGGTGTTATCCACCTGTTTGGCCTCGGTGGCAAGGGTGTGGGTATCCAGCGTCAGGCGCAGGTAGCCCAGCGGACCATTTTTGCCCTGAATGGGTTCGACAATTTGCTGATTAAAATAGCCCCCGGCTTTTTTACCGTCCAGCGCCAGCCGGTCGCGAACATTCACGCTCTCACCGGCATGCGTAATGAGATCGCCCTGTTCATCATAGACGCCCGCATCGAGAATACGGCTCTCGTCGGTGAGTTGGCGCAGCACGACAGCGATGCGTTTTTCATCCGGCGTTTCGGTACGCATCAGCGGCGCGACGTTTAACGCAACCTGGCGGGCCAGCGTGCGGGCCAGCTCTTCCAGCTGCGGATTTCGCTGCTGTTGATGGTTTTGACTAAACCACGACGCGCCCTGCATCAGGGCGACGAGCAGCGCGAGGCAGGACAATACAATCACTGCACGATGAAGTCGGAATTTCAGTTTTGCGCGAGCCATATTCCACCTGCTGAAAATTTGAGACTTAATGTTGCCAGAAGCGCTGGTTACAGGGTAGCCTCATGCGTTATTTTCCCCTGATGATTCCGACCCGAACGATTTTACAGGAGCTTTAATGCCTAACATTACCTGGTGCGATCTACCTGAAGATGTCTCTCTGTGGCCAGGTCTGCCCCTCTCTTTAAGTGGTGATGAAGTGATGCCACTGGATTACCACGCGGGCCGTAGCGGCTGGCTGCTGTATGGTCGTGGGCTGGATAAACAACGCTTAACGCAATACCAGAGCAAACTGGGGGCGGCGATGGTGATTGTGGCGGCCTGGTGCGTCGAGGATTATCAGGTGATTCGCCTCGCGGGATCGTTAACGCCGCGGGCAACAAAACTGGCGCATGATGCCAAACTGGATGTTGCCCCGCTGGGGAAAATCCCGCATTTGCGCACGCCAGGCCTGCTGGTGATGGACATGGATTCGACGGCGATCCAGATCGAGTGCATTGACGAAATCGCTAAACTGGCCGGAACCGGCGAGATGGTCGCAGAAGTGACGGAACGCGCGATGCGCGGGGAGCTGGATTTTACCGCTAGCTTGCGCAGCCGCGTCGCCACGCTGAAGGGTGCGGATGCCAATATTTTGATGCAGGTACGTGAAAATCTCCCGCTGATGCCCGGCTTAACGCAACTGGTGCTGAAGCTGGAAACGCTGGGCTGGAAAGTCGCGATAGCCTCCGGTGGCTTTACCTTCTTTGCTGAATATCTTCGCGAAAAGCTGCGCCTGACGGCGGTTGTGGCGAACGAGCTGGAGATCATGGACGGGAAATTTACCGGCAACGTGATTGGCGATATCGTCGATGCTCAGTACAAGGCCACCACCCTGACCCGACTGGCGCAGGAATATGAAATCCCAATGACGCAAACGGTGGCGATTGGCGACGGCGCTAACGATCTGCCGATGATCAAAACGGCAGGGCTGGGGATCGCCTACCATGCTAAGCCGAAAGTGAATGAAAAGACGGAGATTACTATCCGTCACGCTGACCTGATGGGGGTGTTCTGCATTCTCTCCGGCAGCATGAACCAGAAATAACGAGGTAAAACGTGGCAAAAGCTCCTAAACGCGCCTTTGTATGTAATGAATGCGGGGCCGATTATCCGCGCTGGCAGGGGCAATGTAGCGCCTGTCAGGCCTGGAACAGCATCACCGAGGTGCGTCTTGCGGCGTCACCGACGGTGGCGCGTAACGAGCGCCTCAGCGGCTATGCCGGCAATGCAGGCGTCGCTAAGGTGCAAAAGCTGGCGGATATCAGTCTGGAAGAGCTGCCGCGTTTTTCTACCGGTTTTAAAGAGTTTGACCGCGTGTTGGGCGGCGGTGTGGTGCCCGGCAGTGCCATTCTGATCGGCGGTAATCCAGGCGCCGGGAAATCCACCCTGCTGCTGCAAACGCTGTGCAAGCTTGCCGAGCAGATGAAGACCCTGTACGTCACCGGGGAAGAATCGCTACAACAGGTGGCGATGCGCGCCCATCGACTCGGTCTGCCGACGGCAAATCTGAATATGCTGTCAGAAACCAGCATTGAGCAGATTTGCCTGATTGCAGAGGAAGAGCAGCCAAAGCTGATGGTCATCGACTCCATTCAGGTGATGCACATGGCGGATATTCAGTCTTCGCCGGGCAGCGTGGCGCAGGTGCGTGAAACCGCCGCATACCTGACGCGCTTTGCTAAAACGCGCGGCGTGGCGATTGTCATGGTCGGTCACGTCACCAAAGATGGCTCTCTGGCTGGGCCAAAAGTACTGGAGCACTGCATTGACTGCTCGGTGCTGCTTGACGGCGATGCGGATTCTCGTTTCCGTACCCTACGTAGCCATAAAAACCGCTTTGGTGCGGTGAATGAGCTTGGCGTCTTCGCCATGACCGAACAGGGCCTGCGCGAAGTCAGCAACCCTTCCGCTATTTTCTTAAGCCGTGGCGATGAAGTGACCTCCGGCAGCTCGGTGATGGTGGTCTGGGAAGGGACGCGTCCACTGCTGGTGGAGATTCAGGCGCTGGTCGATCACTCGATGATGGCGAATCCTCGGCGTGTAGCAGTCGGATTGGAACAAAACCGTTTGGCGATCTTGCTGGCAGTGTTGCACCGTCACGGCGGCCTGCAAATGTCTGACCAGGACGTGTTCGTTAACGTGGTTGGCGGCGTCAAAGTCACCGAAACCAGCGCCGATCTTGCGTTACTGCTGGCGATGGTTTCCAGCCTGCGCGACAGGCCGCTACCGCACGATCTCGTGGTCTTTGGCGAAGTGGGGTTGGCGGGGGAGATTCGCCCGGTTCCCAGCGGCCAGGAGCGAATTTCTGAAGCGGCGAAGCACGGTTTCCGTCGGGCGATTGTCCCTGCCGCCAATGTGCCGAAAAAGGTGCCGGAAGGAATGCAGGTTTTTGGCGTTAAAAAGCTCGCGGATGCGTTAAACGTGTTTGACGACTTATAATTCATTACCCGTCGTCTTTCTGTCGGCAGGTATGTTGGCTGCCACCAGAAATCCATAGGGTAATTATTTGTTTCACCCTGTAGGCCTGATAAGCGAAGCGCCATCAGGCAGTGTTACGCGATTTTTCCAGCAGGAGGCTCTTGTGTCATCGTTCGACTATCTCAAAACCGCCATTAAGCAAAAGGGCTGTACCTTGCAACAGGTGGCGGATGCCAGTGGTATGACCAAGGGATATTTAAGCCAACTGCTGAATGCCAAAATCAAAAGCCCCAGCGCGCAAAAGCTGGAGGCGCTGCACCGTTTTCTCGGGCTTGAGTTTCCCCGTCAGCAGAAAAATATCGGTGTGGTATTCGGTAAGTTTTATCCGCTGCATACCGGGCATATTTATCTGATCCAGCGCGCCTGTAGCCAGGTTGACGAGCTGCATATCATCATGGGCTATGATGAAACGCGCGACCGTAGCCTGTTTGAAGACAGCGCCATGTCACAGCAGCCCACAGTTTCTGACCGTCTTCGCTGGCTGCTGCAAACCTTCAAATATCAGAAAAATATCCGTATTCATGCCTTTAATGAAGAAGGCATGGAGCCCTATCCGCACGGCTGGGATGTCTGGAGTAACGGCATAAAAACGTTTATGCAGGAGAAAGGGATCCAACCAAACTGGATCTACACCTCTGAAGAAGCCGATGCGCCGCAGTATCTGGAACATCTGGGAATCGAAACGGTGCTGGTCGATCCCAGGCGCACATTCATGAGCATCAGCGGTGGGCAAATCCGTGAAAACCCGTTTCGCTACTGGGAGTATATCCCAACCGAGGTGAAGCCGTTTTTCGTGCGCACCGTGGCGATCCTTGGCGGTGAGTCGAGCGGGAAATCGACGCTGGTGAACAAACTCGCCAATATCTTCAACACCACCAGTGCGTGGGAATATGGCCGTGATTACGTCTTCTCCCATTTGGGCGGCGATGAGATGGCGCTGCAGTATTCCGATTACGATAAAATCGCGCTTGGACAAGCACAATACATTGATTTTGCAGTTAAATATGCCAATAAAGTGGCATTTATCGACACCGACTTTGTCACGACGCAGGCGTTCTGTAAAAAGTACGAAGGGCGTGAGCACCCGTTTGTGCAGGCGCTGATCGACGAGTACCGCTTTGACCTGGTGATTCTGCTGGAAAATAACACGCCGTGGGTGGCAGATGGGCTACGCAGCCTGGGCAGCTCGGTTGACCGTAAGGCGTTTCAGTCGCTGCTGGTGGAAATGCTGCAGGAAAATAACATCGATTTTGTCCACGTTGAGGAGCCTGACTATGACGGTCGCTTCCTGCGCTGCGTGGAGCTGGTGAAAGAATTGATGGGTGAGCAGGGGTAGATTTTAATGCCGGATGGCGGCGTAAACGCGTTGTCCGGCCTACAAGTTGCACTCACCTCGTAGGCCGGACACGCACAACGCCATCCGGCACTTAACGGCAATTACTTAGAAATACGCTTGTACTTGATACGCTTCGGTTCCAGCGCATCTGCGCCCAGCGTGCGTTTCTTGTACTCTTCGTATTCGGTAAAGTTACCTTCGAAGAACTCGACTTTGCCTTCATCCTGGTAATCCAGAATGTGGGTGGCGATACGGTCGAGGAACCAACGGTCGTGCGAGATAACCATTGCGCAGCCCGGGAACTCCAGCAGGGCGTTTTCCAGCGCGCGCAGGGTTTCGATATCCAGGTCGTTGGTCGGTTCATCGAGCAGCAGCATGTTGCCGCCAACCTGCAGCAGCTTCGCCAGGTGCAGACGACCACGCTCACCACCGGACAGTTCGCCGACGCGTTTACCCTGATCAACACCTTTGAAGTTGAAGCGGCCTACGTAAGCGCGGCTTGGCATTTCTGTGTTGCCGATCTTCATGATATCCAGCCCGCCGGACACTTCTTCCCACACGGTTTTGCTGTTATCCATTGCGTCACGGAACTGGTCAACGGAGGCCAGTTTCACGGTTTCACCCAGTTCAATGGTGCCGCTATCTGGCTGTTCTTCACCGGAGAGCATGCGGAACAGGGTGGATTTACCCGCGCCGTTCGGACCGATGATCCCGACGATAGCGCCTTTCGGTACCGAGAAGCTCAGGTCGTCGATCAGGACGCGGTCGCCGTAGGATTTACGCAGGTTAGTAACCTCAACGACTTTATCGCCCAGACGAGGTCCTGGTGGGATAAACAGTTCGTTGGTTTCGTTACGCTTCTGGTATTCGGTATTGTTGAGCTCTTCAAAGCGTGCCAGACGGGCTTTACCCTTCGACTGACGGCCTTTTGCACCCTGGCGTACCCACTCCAGCTCTTTCTCAATGGATTTACGGCGAGCCGCTTCCTGAGAGGCTTCCTGCGCCAGACGCTGATCTTTCTGCTCCAGCCAGGAAGAGTAGTTACCTTCCCACGGAATACCTTCACCGCGGTCAAGCTCCAGGATCCAGCCAGCCACGTTATCGAGGAAGTAACGGTCGTGGGTAATTGCCACCACGGTCCCTTCGAAGTCGTGCAGGAAGCGTTCCAGCCATGCCACGGATTCAGCATCCAGGTGGTTGGTCGGTTCGTCGAGCAGCAGCATGTCTGGTTTTTCCAGCAGCAGGCGGCACAGCGCGACGCGGCGGCGTTCACCCCCGGACAGCTTCTCAATTTTGGCATCCCAGTCCGGCAGACGGAGTGCGTCAGCGGCGCGCTCCAGCTGTACGTTCAGGTTGTGGCCGTCGTGTGCCTGAATGATTTCTTCGAATTTACCCTGCTGTGCGGCAAGCTTATCGAAGTCGGCATCCGGCTCGGCGTACTTCGCGTACACTTCATCCAGGCCTTTCAGGGCGTTAACCACGTCGGCGACCGCTTCTTCAACGGACTCACGCACGGTATGTTCCGGATTCAGCTTCGGCTCCTGAGGCAGGTAACCGATCTTGAGGCCCGGCTGTGGACGAGCTTCGCCCTCGATGTCGGTATCAATACCGGCCATGATGCGCAGCAGGGTGGATTTACCCGCGCCGTTCAGACCGAGTACACCGATTTTGGCACCCGGGAAGAAGCTCAGAGAGATGTTTTTAAGAATATGACGTTTCGGCGGAACGACTTTGCCGACACGATGCATGGTATAAACGAATTGAGCCACGTTGGACTTCGCCTCTTTTATATACTCTTCATCCTTCAGGCTGCCTCTGTGTTGGCTGCATTCGAAAACCCTGGTCACATAGCCATCTATGCTTGCAGGGATTTTCTCTCTTGCCGCCTTGATGCAGCCAGAATGATTTTGAGTAGGGTGATGAATAGTTATCAAAGGCGAAGTGTAGCCTTTTTCATTGCTCAATCCCAGCCAGCAGATCTCACTCGCAACAAAAGTAAAAAAGTGTCCGGAACGTGGCACTTTCTGCAATGTCTGATTAGCATGAATCTATTAAGCGGCATGATGCTGCACAGTCGTAACACGATAAGAGGAAGAGCTTGTGGACAAAGCCAAACACGTAGCCTGGCGCCTGCTGGCAGCCAGCGTATGTCTGCTGACGGTCAGTCAAGTGGCGCGAGCGGATTCTCTGGATGAACAGCGCAATCGCTATGCACAAATTAAGCAGGCCTGGGATAACCGGCAGATGGACGTCGTCGAGCAGATGATGCCGGGCCTGAAAAGCTACCCTCTGTATCCCTACCTTGAATATCGCCAGATTACTGACGATCTGATGAATCAGCCCACCGTTACCGTCACCAATTTTGTGCGCGCTAATCCAACGCTGCCGCCTGCACGCACGTTGCAATCGCGCTTCGTGAACGAACTGGCACGTCGGGAAGACTGGCGAGGGTTGTTAGCATTCAGCCCGGATAAGCCCGGCACCACCGAAGCGCAATGTAATTACTACTATGCGAAATGGAGTACCGGGCAGGCCGAAGAAGCCTGGCAAGGTGCAAAAGATCTTTGGCTGACCGGGAAGAGTCAGCCTAACGCCTGTGACAAATTATTCGGCGTATGGCGGGCATCGGGGACTCAGGATCCGTTAGCGTATCTTGAACGTATTCGCCTGGCGATGAAGGCGGGTAATACCGGACTGGTTACCGCGCTGGCCGGACAAATGCCAGCGGATTATCAGACCATTGCTTCAGCGATTATTGCACTGGCAAATAACCCTAATTCGGTGATGACGTTTGCGCGCACCACCGGCGCTACGGATTTTACCCGTCAGATGGCGGCGGTGGCGTTTGCCAGCGTAGCGCGTCAGGACGCGGAAAATGCACGTTTGATGATCCCTTCATTGGCGCAGGCGCAGCAGTTAAATGACGATCAAACTCAGGAGCTGCGCGATATCGTCGCCTGGCGTCTGATGGGCAACGACGTTACTGACGAGCAGGCCAAATGGCGCGATGACGCGATTATGCGCTCACAATCCACCACGCTTGTGGAGCGCCGCGTGCGGATGGCGCTGGGAACTGGCGATCGTCGAGGGCTGAATACCTGGCTGGCGCGTCTGCCGATGGACGCGAAGGAAAAAGATGAATGGCGTTACTGGCAGGCGGATCTGCTGCTGGAGCGCGGACGTGACGCCGAAGCAAAAGAGATCCTGCATGCGCTGATGCAGCAGCGTGGTTTCTATCCGATGGTGGCGGCACAGCGCCTTGGTGAAGAGTACACGCTGAAAATCGACAAAGCGCCTGCGGATGTTGACGCTGCCCTGACGCAGGGACCGGAGATGGCGCGCGTACGTGAGTTGATGTACTGGAACATGGACAACACCGCGCGCAGCGAGTGGGCGAATCTGGTCACCAGCCGCACCAAGTCTGAGCAGGCGCAGCTGGCGCGTTATGCGTTTAACAACCACTGGTGGGATCTGAGCGTGCAGGCCACGATCGCTGGCAAACTCTGGGATCATCTGGAAGAGCGTTTCCCGCTGGCCTACAAAGATCTGTTTACCCGTTACACCAGCGGGAAAGACATTCAGCCAAGCTACGCGATGGCCATTGCCCGTCAGGAAAGTGCCTGGAACCCGAAGGTAAAATCGCCGGTGGGTGCCAGCGGGTTGATGCAAATAATGCCGGGTACGGCGACGCATACAGTGAAGATGTTCTCGATTCCGGGTTACAGCAGTCCGAATCAGCTGTTGGATCCTGAGACCAATATCAACATCGGCACCAGCTATTTACAGTATGTGTATCAACAGTTTGGCAATAACCGCATCTTTGCCTCAGCAGCCTATAACGCCGGACCGGGTCGCGTTCGTACCTGGCTTGGCAACAGTGCAGGGCGCATTGACGCGGTGGCCTTTGTAGAAAGCATCCCGTTCTCCGAGACCCGTGGGTACGTGAAAAACGTGCTGGCTTACGATGCCTACTATCGTTACTTCCTCGGTGATAAGCCGGAATTGATGAACGACGCAGAATGGCAACGCCGTTACTGATCGTGGTGAGTGTGTTATGCTATCGTACTCGTTAAAGAGTACAAAGGGGGAGGCAATCGCGCCTCCCCCGCAACGATGGCGATATCTTATGACTCAGCAATCACCCTATTCAGCAGAGATGGCAGAACAGCGTCACCAGGAGTGGTTACGTTTTGTCGACCTGCTTAAACACGCTTATGAGCAAGATTTACACCAGCCATTGCTCAATTTGATGTTAACGCCTGATGAGCGCGAAGCGCTGGGGACTCGCGTGCGCATTATTGAAGAACTGCTGCGCGGCGAGATGAGCCAACGCGAGTTGAAAAACGAGCTTGGGGCAGGTATTGCGACCATAACGCGTGGGTCCAATAGCCTCAAAACTGCGCCGGTCGAGCTGCGTCAGTGGCTAGAACAGGTGCTGCTCGGAAAAGATTGAATTGCCTGATGGCGCAGTGCTTATCAGGCCTACAACGTAGCGCAAATAATTACCGATACACCGCGTTATGGAACGGGCTGAGCGCTAGGATCACCGCCTGGTGATAGACGCTGGCACGGGTTAACTTCCCGGCGGTAAACACGCCAATCGCCCCTTCTTTACGGCCTATCTCGTCAATGCCAGTGTACTGTGACATCACCGGACCGAGCGCTTCTCCCTGACGGACTCTGTCGAGAATCACCGCCGGCAGCGGCAGCGTAGCGGAACGCGCTTCACCGCGCTGAACGCCATTATCAATCACCACCCAGCTGAAGGTCGCGTCATCGTCAATGCCGGCTTCAATGGCCACCCAGAAATCGGCCTGCGGATGCAGGCGGCGTGCGTTATCTATGCGATTTCGTGCGCCAGTGCGCGTTTCCTGACTTCCAAAAGGTTGTTCCGGCACACCGCTCTCGACGGCGATGGGTTCAATATGGCAGGATCCTTCACCGAAAATCTCTTCAAATGCCCGAAGAATTGCCTGAATTTTGGCAGGATTGGTGGTCGCAGAGATAACCTTGTGCATAATTAAGCTCAGTTTGAAAATTCATCGCATCGCAGTATAACGGAAAAAACGCATGTTACAGGTATACCTTGTTCGCCACGGTGAAACGCAGTGGAACGCCGAGCGACGTATTCAAGGCCAGTCAGACAGCCCGCTGACCGCTAAAGGTGAACAGCAAGCTATGCAGGTTGGCGAACGCGCCCGCTCGCTTGGCATTACTCACGTCATCAGTAGCGATTTAGGTCGTACACGACGCACCGCAGAAATCATCGCCCAGGCGTGTGGCTGTGATATCACCTTCGACGCCCGCCTGCGCGAGCTGAATATGGGGGTGCTGGAAAAGCGCCACATCGACTCTCTGACGCCAGAGGAAGAGGGCTGGCGTCGCCAGTTAGTCAACGGCACGGTTGATGGTCGTATTCCGGATGGGGAATCCATGCAGGAACTGGCCGATCGTGTTAACGCCGCGCTGGCATCTTGTCTGGAACTGCCGCAAGGGAGCCGCCCATTGCTGGTAAGCCACGGTATTGCGCTGGGTTGCCTGGTGAGTACGATTCTGGGACTGCCCGCCTGGGCTGAGCGTCGGCTGCGTCTGCGCAACTGCTCGATTTCCCGCGTCGATTATCAGGAAAGTTTATGGCTTGCGCCGGGTTGGGTGGTCGAAACGGCAGGGGACATCTCGCATCTGGACGCCCCTGCGTTGGATGAGCTACAGCGTTAACGGCGAATAGGAATCAGGAATTCGCAGCGTAGGTTAATAGGGCGATCGCCTGCTTTGGCATCTTCTGCCGGGTAGTATCGCTCTATATCCTGACCTTTACGACGGGTCAGGTTCAGCATTGGCATACAGGTGCCATACACTGTCAGAATAAATTCCTGCACGCCCGTTCCCAGGCCTTCATAGGTAAACATGACATATTCGCCGCCCTGCAACAGGATTGGCTGCGCGGACGGTACATAGCCGCTGGCCTGTTCCGGTGTGAGTGCGGTGGTATAGAAGACTTCCTGCTCGTCATCTTTTTCAAAACTCGGACGCGTTTCGTTGAGTCCGTACAGCACCGGCGGAATGGCAGGAGCCTGGCTCAGGAAGTCGCGCCAGAACTGAATACGCATTTCATGACGGAAGTCGGAAATCTGTTCCAGCGAGCAAGAGTAGCTTTGCGTTGTGCCGAGCAACTGCGTGTCTTCCAGCGTCACGAACTGATGCGCTGGCATCGCAAATTCCCCGAGTCGCATCGGTGGGCGAATACCAAAAGCGCTCCATTCCGGCGAGCGGCGGTACAGTGCAGGTGTCTGAGCGAATTGTTTTTTGAACGCACGGGTAAACGTCTGTTGAGAGTCAAAACGGTATTGCAGGGCAATATCCAGAATCGGACGCGCAGTCAGGCGTAACGCCACAGCGGACTTCGATAAACGACGGGCGCGGATGTAGGCACCAATAGCGTGGCCCGTCACGTCCTTAAACATTCTCTGCAGATGCCACTTGGAATAGCCTGCTTTTGCCGCCACATTGTCAAGCGACAGAGGCTGATCCAGATGACCTTCCAGCCAGATTAATAGGTCGCGAATAATGCCAGCCTGATCCATAAAATATCCTCATCCTTTCAACAGCGAGTACCTGACGTCAGGTAAGAGGATAATAGCATTTTTTGCTGTTTTAGCATTCAGTGTTTTTTTTGCTCATAAATGCTGTTTTCGGACATACGAAAGCGTGATTATTGTAATCCTGTGATCTGTATACATTTTATTTTAGAATGTTGAATAATTGCTCAGGGCAACTTTTAAAAATGGTAACAATATGAAATATAAGAGCTTAGTCATTTCCTCAATTTTGCTGTTGTTGGCGCAGGTGGCCCATGCGGAACAGATCGGTTCTGTCGATACGGTATTTAAAATGTTTGGACCGGATCATAAAATCGTCGTCGAAGCGTTTGACGATCCCGATGTAACCAATGTGACCTGCTATGTTAGCCGCGCAAAAACCGGTGGCATTAAGGGCGGGTTAGGGCTGGCTGAAGATACCTCCGATGCCGCCATTTCCTGCCAGCAAGTGGGGCCGGTTGAGCTGAGTGACAGAATCAAGAACGGTAAAGCGCAGGGCGAAGTCGTCTTTAAGAAACGGACGTCGCTGGTGTTTAAATCATTACAGGTGGTGCGTTTTTATGATGAAAAACGCAACACGCTGGCGTATCTGGCCTATTCCGACAAGGTTGTCGACGGTTCGCCGAAAAATGCCATCAGCGCGGTGCCCATCATGCCGTGGCGGCAGTAACAAGGAAGCAAAATGCAACAGGCGTTGATCTGGTTGGTTGAGGATGAGCAGGGTATCGCGGATACGCTTATCTACATGCTGCAACAGGAAGGTTTTAGCGTGGAAGCGTTTGAGCGTGGACTGCCGGTGCTGGAAAGCGCGCGTCAGCGATGCCCGGATGCGATAATCCTCGACGTCGGACTGCCTGATATCAGCGGTTTTGAACTGTGCCGACGTCTGCTGGAGCGCCACCCGGCGCTGCCGGTTCTTTTTCTGACCGCCCGCAGCGATGAAGTGGACCGCCTGTTAGGTCTGGAGATTGGCGCGGATGATTACGTCGCCAAACCCTTCTCGCCGCGCGAGGTGTGCGCCCGAGTGCGCACGCTGCTGCGGCGGGTGAGGAAATTTGCAGCACCGCCATCGGCAGCGCGTTTTGGCAATTTTGAACTCAATGAACCCGCCGCGCAGATTGCGTGGTTTGGCTGTCCGTTAAACCTGACGCGCTATGAGTTCCTGTTGCTGAAAACCTTGCTGATGTCGCCGGGGCGTATCTACTCGCGCCAGCAACTGATGGATTTAGTTTGGGCCGATGCGCAGGATACCTACGACAGAACGGTGGACACGCACATCAAAACACTGCGCGCCAAACTGCGGGCTATTAATCCGGATCTCTCGCCGATTAACACGCATCGCGGGATGGGATACAGCCTGAGGAACGCCTGATGCGCATTGGCATGCGACTGCTGCTGGGCTACTTTTTGATTGTCGCCGTTGCCGCCTGGTTTGTTCTGTCTATTTTTGTGCAGGAGATTAAACCTGGCGTACGCCGGGCCACCGAAGGCACGCTGATTGACACCGCCACGCTGTTAGCGGCGCTGGCACGCGACGACGTACTCTCTGGCTCTGCTGCCAACGGCAAGTTGGCGCAGGCCTTCTCGCAACTGCATAACCGCCCTTTTCGTGCCAACATCAGCGGCATTAACAAAGTGCGCAATGAGTATCACGTCTACATGACTGATGCTCAGGGCAAGGTGTTGTTTGATTCCGCCAATAAAGCAGTAGGGGAAGATTATTCCCGCTGGAACGACGTGTGGTTAACGCTGCGCGGGCAATATGGTGCGCGCAGTACGCTGCAAAATCCGGCTGACCCGGAAAGCTCGGTGATGTACGTTGCGGCACCGATTATCGACGGTGAGCGCATTATTGGGGTGCTTAGCGTCGGGAAGCCCAATGCGGCAATGGCACCGGTAATTAAACGCAGCGAGCGGCGGATGCTGTGGGCGAGCGCGGTGTTGCTGGGGATCGCATTAGTGATTGGCGTGGGAATGGTATGGTGGATCAACCGCTCTATTGCCCGCCTGGCGCGCTATGCTGACTCGGTGACGGAGAATCGGCCCGTCGCGTTACCGGATTTAGGCAGCAGTGAATTGCGAAAACTGGCGCAGGCGCTGGAAAGTATGCGCCTGAAGCTGGAGGGTAAGAATTACATTGAGCAGTATGTGTATGCCTTAACCCATGAACTGAAAAGCCCGCTGGCGGCTATTCGTGGCGCGGCGGAGATTTTACGCGAAGGGCCGCCACCTGACGTGGTGGCACGTTTTACCGAAAATATTCTGACGCAAAATGCGCGTATGCAGGCACTGGTCGAAACCCTGTTGCGCCAGGCGCGGCTGGAAAACCGGCAGGATGTTGCGTTTACGCCCGTTGCGGTTGATGCACTGTTTGCCCAGTTGCGCGAGTCGCGTAGCGTCCAGTTGTCTGCTAAACATATCACGCTCAACATTGAGCCCTCATCATGGGTGGTTGCGGCTGAACCTGCGCTGCTGGAGCAGGCCATGGGTAATCTGCTGGATAACGCCATCGACTTTACCCCTGAACAGGGGACCATTTTCCTGAGTGCGCAGCAGCAAGGAGAAAAGGTCTCGTTGCAGGTGACGGACAGCGGCAGCGGGATCCCTGATTTTGCGTTACCGCGCATTTTTGAACGATTTTATTCACTGCCCCGCGAGAATGGTCACAAGAGCAGCGGTCTGGGGCTGGCGTTTGTCAGCGAAGTCGCCCGTCTGTTTGACGGCGATGTGACACTGAGTAATCGCCCCGAAGGCGGGGTACAGGCGTCGTTCACACTTCACCGTCACTTCACATAACTTCAAATTCTGCGCACATAGCCGTTCTACCTTGTCGTCATTGCAAAGGAGAACGCTATGTTGAAATCCCCCCTGTTCTGGAAAATCGTCACCTTAGGTGGCGCCATGCTGTTGCTGTTAATTCCTCTGACGATGGTCAGGCAGATAATCGTTGAGCGATCGGATTACCGTAATGAGGTCGAAGATGCTATCCGGCAGAGTACCAGTGGGCCGCAGAAGTTAGTTGGGCCGCTAATTGCTATCCCCGTGACCGAACTTTATACCTCGCTGGAAGACGGTAAAGAAGTCTCGCAAAAGCGCAGCTATATCCATTTCTGGCTGCCGGAGTCGTTGATGGTTGAGGGCAATCAAAATGTTGAAGGACGTAAAGTCGGCATTTATGAGGGCCAGGTCTGGCATAACGATGTGTCGTTGAACGCGGAGTTCAATGCGGAACGGCTGAGTGAATTGCATCACCCTAATATAACGTTAGGGAAACCGTTTATTGTGGTTGGCGTCGGCGACGCACGCGGGATTGGCGTGGTGAAAGTGCCGCAGATTAACGGGACGTCGCTGGCCGTTGAGCCGGGAACGGGGCTTGATGGGCGTGCGCAGGGGATCCACATTCCGCTGCCGGATGCGGAATGGACGAAGCAAAACCTTAGTCTGGCGCTGTCGCTTAATCTGAACGGTACCGGGGATTTTTCCGTTGTCCCCATTGGACGTAACAGCGAAATGACCCTAACCAGTAACTGGCCGCATCCCAATTTTCTGGGGGATTTTTTGCCCACGAAGCGTGAAGTTAGTGCATCAGGGTTTACGGCCCAATGGCAAAGCAGCTGGTTTGCCAATAACCTCG
This sequence comes from Citrobacter sp. TBCS-14, assembly GCF_005280805.1. Taxonomy (NCBI): domain Bacteria; kingdom Pseudomonadati; phylum Pseudomonadota; class Gammaproteobacteria; order Enterobacterales; family Enterobacteriaceae; genus Citrobacter; species Citrobacter sp. TBCS-14. The sequence continues at coordinate 226,768 of NZ_SZWM01000476.1, read as the reverse complement.
GTGATCGTTTTGATGGGGAAAAAATTGGCTGGCAGGGAATGCCAGCGTTTAGCGTGGCGGTAGCTACACCGGCCGATCAATATCAGCTGACCGACAGAGCAACGAAGTATGCCATCTTACTGATCGTACTGACTTTTATGTCTTTCTTTGTGCTTGAGAGTATGACCAGTCTGCGCCTGCACCCCATGCAGTATCTGTTGGTAGGGTTATCGCTGGTGATGTTTTATCTGCTGTTGCTGGCACTGTCAGAACATATTGGTTTTACCGCGGCGTGGATTATTGCCAGCCTGATTGGTGCCCTGATGAACGGCGTGTATTTACAGGCGGTATTACAAGGGTGGCGTAACAGTATTCTGTTCACCCTGGCGCTGTTGGCACTGGACGGGGTGATGTGGGTGTTACTGCGTTCGCAGGACAGTTCTTTGCTACTGGGAACCGGCGTGCTGTTATTGGCACTGTGCGGGATTATGTTCCTGACGCGTCATCTTGACTGGCACGCACTGGCTCGGCCCAAAGCAAAAGAGACGCAACCCGTGGAAAACGATGAATTTCGTTTGTGGAAGTAGGGTGGAGATAAAATGAAAAACGGCGCTTTACGCGCCGTTTTTGTTCCCGCAAGGATGAGATTAATCCTGCAGGTCGCCGCAGAAACGATAGCCTTCACCGTGAATGGTGGCGATGATTTCTGGCGTATCCGGCGTAGATTCGAAATGCTTACGAATACGACGGATAGTCACGTCAACGGTACGGTCATGCGGCTTCAGTTCGCGACCGGTCATTTTTTTCAGCAGTTCTGCGCGAGACTGGATCTTGCCCGGATTCTCACAGAAGTGAAGCATGGCACGGAATTCGCTGCGTGGCAGTTTATACTGCTCGCCGTCAGGACCGATCAGAGAACGGCTGTTGATGTCCAGTTCCCAACCATTGAACTTGTAGCTTTCGACGCTACGACGTTCTTCGCTGACCGTGCCCAGGTTCATGGTACGGGACAGCAAGTTACGAGCACGGATAGTCAGTTCACGCGGGTTAAACGGTTTGGTGATGTAATCATCCGCGCCGATTTCGAGGCCGAGAATTTTATCGACTTCGTTATCGCGGCCCGTCAGGAACATCAGCGCAACGTTAGCTTGTTCGCGGAGTTCGCGCGCTAACAGAAGACCGNCACTGTGCCCAGATTCATGGTGCGGGACAGCAGGTTACGAGCACGGATAGTCAGTTCGCGTGGGTTAAACGGCTTGGTGATGTAATCGTCAGCGCCGATTTCGAGGCCGAGAATTTTATCGACTTCGTTATCACGGCCCGTCAGGAACATCAGTGCAACGTTAGCTTGTTCGCGAAGTTCACGCGCTAACAGAAGACCANGAAGACCGTTTTTACCTGGCAGATTGATATCCATAATCACAAGGTTGATGTCATATTCAGAGAGGATCTGATGCATTTCCGCGCCATCTGTCGCCTCGAATACATCATAGCCTTCCGCTTCGAAAATGCTTTTCAACGTGTTACGTGTTACTAACTCGTCTTCAACGATAAGAATGTGCGGGGTCTGCATGTTTGCTACCTAAATTGCCAACTAAATCGAAACAGGAAGTACAAAAGTCCCTGACCTGCCTGATGCATGTCGTAAATTAACATGATCGGCGTAACATGACTAAAGTACGTAATTGCGTTCTTGATGCACTTTCCATCAACGTCAACAACATCATTAGCTTGGTCGTGGGCACTTTCCCTCTGGACCCGACAGTGTCAAAAACGGCTGTCATCCTAACCATTTTAACAGCAACATAACAGGCTAAGACGTACCGGACACCCAATAAAACTACGCTTCGTTGACATATATCAAGTTCAATTGTAGCACGTTAACAGTTTGATGAAATCATCGTATCCAAATGTTAGCTTTCATCACAAAATTGCAATAATACAACTAGTTGCACGTGCTAACTAATAAATGTAATGAATCCTACGAATGAGATCCATTTTAAATTAAATTATCATGAATAAACAGAAGGATATGCAACTTCTGTTAACATAAAAAGCAATAGTACAGGTACGAAACAGTTTAGCATTTTTTACTTAATGTAAAATGCTTTTTCAGTGATCTCTGTTAAAAATATGTAAATTCGCGCTGCGTAATATGTTGATGTGCATCACATTATTATCGGCAAACTGACCAAAAAGAGTAGCAAAATGCGTTTAACAATTATTCTGGTGGCCCCTGCCAGAGCGGAAAATATTGGTGCGGCAGCCCGTGCGATGAAAACCATGGGATTCACCGAGTTGCGGATCGTTGACAGTCAGGCACACCTGGAACCGGCCACGCGCTGGGTGGCCCACGGTTCGGGTGACATTATTGATAATATTAACGTTTTTACAACGTTAGCCGAGGCGCTGCACGACGTGGATTTTACCGTTGCTACCACGGCGCGCAGTCGCGCAAAGTTTCATTATTACGCTACTCCGGTCGAATTGGTTCCGTTGCTGGAGGAAAAATCGGCGTGGATGGATCACGCTGCGCTGGTTTTTGGCCGTGAGGATTCTGGCCTGACGAATGAAGAACTGGCGCTGGCAGACGTGTTGACCGGCGTACCGATGGTGGCTGACTATCCTTCACTGAATTTGGGGCAGGCGGTGATGGTGTATTGCTATCAATTAGCCGGTTTAATACAACAGCCCGCTAAAACCGCTGAGGTGACGGATGAGCTTCAGCTCCAGGCATTACGGACGCGTGTTTTACGTTTATTGACCACGCTGGATGTTGCCGATGACATCAAACTCACGGACTGGTTGCAACAACGAATGGGCCTGTTAGGACAGCGAGACACGGCAATGTTGCACCGTTTTTTACATGATATTGAAAAAAATATCACAAAATAAAATATTGCCAATCTATTCTTTGTGGGTTTTTTATTCTTACTTCAAGCGTGCCTGACGCGCCGTATTGGTTGAAAGTAAAACGGTAAGCAGTGACTCGTGAACAAGTTTCGGAACGTGATCAATTTAGAAATTTATTGACTTAGGTCACGAGATACTTTAACCCTAAAAGAATAGAGCACAGACAGATAATAATTACAGAGCACACAACATCATGAAACGCATCGGCACCACCATTACTACAACCATCACCATTACCACAGGTAACGGTGCGGGCTGACGCGTACAGGAAACACAGAAAAAAGCCCGCACCTAAACAGTGCGGGCTTTTTTTTCGACCAGAGGCAACGAGGTAAACCATGCGAGTGTTGAAGTTTGGCGGTACATCAGTGGCAAATGCAGAGCGCTTTCTGCGGGTTGCCGATATTCTGGAAAGCAATGCCAGGCAGGGGCAGGTTGCGACCGTCCTCTCTGCCCCGGCAAAAATCACTAACCATCTGGTGGCGATGATTGAGAAGACCATCGGTGGCCAGGATGCTTTAGCCAATATCAGCGACGCCGAACGTATTTTCTCTGAGCTTTTGGTCGGTCTTGCCGCGGTTCAGCCCGCTTTCCCGCTGGCGCAACTCAAAGCCTTTGTTGAACAAGAATTTGCCCAAATTAAGCATGTCCTGCACGGCATCAGCCTGCTGGGACAGTGCCCGGACAGCATCAACGCCGCGCTTATCTGCCGTGGTGAAAGAATGTCGATCGCAATTATGGCCGGGCTGCTGGAAGCACGTGGCCACAAAGTGACGGTTATTGATCCGGTTGAGAAACTGTTAGCGGTGGGTCATTACCTCGAATCGACCGTTGATATTACCGAGTCTACGCGTCGAATTGCCGCCAGCCGTATTCCGGCAGACCATATGGTGTTGATGGCAGGCTTTACCGCCGGGAATGAAAAAGGTGAGCTGGTGGTGCTGGGACGTAACGGCTCTGATTACTCCGCCGCCGTGCTGGCTGCCTGTTTGCGTGCAGACTGCTGTGAGATCTGGACGGACGTTGACGGCGTGTATACCTGCGACCCGCGTCAGGTCCCCGATGCCAGACTGCTGAAGTCAATGTCTTATCAGGAAGCGATGGAGCTGTCTTATTTCGGCGCCAAAGTGCTTCACCCGCGCACCATTACCCCGATTGCCCAGTTCCAGATCCCTTGCCTGATTAAAAATACCGGTAACCCGCAAGCGCCGGGTACGCTGATTGGCGCCAGCCGCGATGAAGATGATCTGCCGGTAAAAGGCATTTCGAATCTCAACAATATGGCGATGTTCAGCGTGTCGGGTCCTGGAATGAAAGGGATGGTCGGCATGGCGGCCCGCGTGTTTGCCGCGATGTCTCGCGCAGGGATTTCGGTGGTACTGATCACCCAGTCGTCTTCTGAATACAGCATCAGCTTCTGCGTCCCGCAGGGCGACTGTGCGCGTGCACAGCGTGCGATGCAGGATGAATTCTACCTAGAGTTGAAAGAAGGACTGCTGGAGCCGCTGGCGGTCACTGAGCGCCTGGCGATCATCTCAGTAGTTGGCGACGGTATGCGTACACTGCGCGGTATCTCCGCGAAATTCTTTGCCGCGCTGGCGCGTGCCAACATCAATATCGTGGCTATCGCCCAGGGCTCGTCTGAGCGCTCTATTTCGGTGGTGGTGAACAATGATGATGCCACCACCGGCGTGCGCGTGACGCATCAGATGCTGTTCAATACCGATCAGGTGATCGAAGTCTTTGTCATAGGCGTCGGTGGCGTCGGGTCTGCGCTGCTTGAACAGCTTAAGCGGCAACAAACCTGGCTGAAGAGCAAGCATATTGATTTACGCGTTTGCGGGGTGGCGAATTCGAAGGCCCTGCTGACCCATGTTCACGGTCTGAATCTGGAAAACTGGCAGGCGGAGCTGGCGGAAGCCAAGGAACCTTTCAACCTCGGTCGCTTAATTCGCCTGGTGAAAGAATACCATCTGCTTAACCCGGTGATAGTGGACTGTACGTCAAGTCAGGCCGTGGCAGATCAGTATGCGGACTTCCTGCGCGAAGGCTTCCACGTCGTGACGCCGAATAAAAAGGCGAATACCTCGTCGATGGATTACTACCATCAGCTACGTTTTGCCGCCGCGAAGTCCCGACGTAAATTCCTCTATGACACCAACGTTGGCGCGGGATTACCGGTTATCGAAAACCTGCAAAACCTGCTCAGTGCAGGTGATGAACTGCAACGCTTCTCGGGGATTCTGTCCGGTTCGCTGTCGTTTATTTTTGGCAAGCTGGATGAAGGCATGAGCTTCTCGCAAGCCACCACGCTTGCACGCGAAATGGGCTATACCGAGCCCGATCCACGCGATGACCTTTCCGGGACGGATGTGGCGCGCAAACTGCTGATCCTCGCCCGCGAAACCGGTCGCGAGCTGGAGCTTAGCGATATCGTTATTGAGCCGGTGTTACCGCAAGATTTTGATGATTCTGGCGATGTCTCTGCGTTTATGGCTAAGCTGTCGCAGCTCGATGATGCGTTTGCCGCGCGCGTGGCGAAAGCCCGTGATGAAGGGAAAGTCATGCGCTATGTTGGCAATATCGAAGAAGACGGTGTATGTCGGGTGAAAATCGCCGAAGTGGATGGCAACGATCCGCTGTATAAAGTGAAAAATGGCGAAAACGCGCTGGCGTTCTACAGTCACTACTACCAGCCATTACCGCTGGTACTGCGTGGTTACGGTGCAGGTAATGATGTCACGGCGGCGGGCGTCTTTGCCGATCTGCTACGCACCCTTTCATGGAAGTTAGGAGTTTAACATGGTGAGAGTTTATGCCCCGGCTTCCAGTGCCAATATGAGCGTCGGGTTTGATGTGCTCGGGGCGGCGGTTACGCCCGTTGATGGTTCTTTGTTAGGTGATGTTGTCTCTGTGGAAGCCGCTGACAGCTTTAGCCTCAACAACCTGGGGCGCTTTGCGAGCAAACTGCCGTCAGAGCCGCGGGAAAATATCGTCTACCAGTGCTGGGAGCGATTTTGTCAGGAGCTGGGGAAAGCCGTTCCGGTGACGATGACGCTGGAAAAAAATATGCCGATTGGCTCCGGCTTAGGCTCCAGCGCCTGTTCTGTTGTGGCCGCGCTGGTGGCAATGAATGAGCACTGCGGTAAACCGCTCAACGACACCCGCCTGCTGGCGATCATGGGTGAGCTGGAAGGGCGTATCTCCGGCAGTGTTCACTACGATAATGTGGCGCCTTGCTTTTTGGGCGGTATGCAGTTGATGATTGAGGAAAACGGCATTATCAGCCAACAGGTGCCAGGCTTTGATGAGTGGTTGTGGGTGCTGGCCTATCCGGGAATTAAGGTTTCAACGGCTGAAGCGCGGGCGATTTTACCGGCGCAATACCGTCGCCAGGACTGTATCGCCCACGGGCGACATCTGGCGGGCTTCATTCATGCTTGCTATTCCCGTCAGCCAGGGTTAGCGGCAAAGCTGATGAAAGATGTGATTGCCGAGCCATATCGCACCCGCTTGCTGCCCGGCTTCAGCCAGGCGCGTCAGGCAGTGGCGGAAATCGGCGCGGTGGCCAGTGGTATTTCCGGTTCTGGACCGACGCTGTTTGCCCTGTGCGATAAACCGGAGACGGCGCAGCGGGTTGCAGACTGGCTGGGTAAAAATTACCTGCAAAATCAGGAAGGCTTTGTTCATATTTGCCGGCTGGACACGGCGGGCGCACGGGTACTGGGAAAATAAATGAAACTCTACAATCTAAAAGATCATAACGAGCAGGTCAGTTTCGCGCAGGCCGTCACCCAAGGGTTGGGTAGAAAACAGGGGTTATTTTTTCCGCACGATCTGCCGGAATTTAGCCTGACCGAAATCGATGAAATGCTGAAGTTGGATTTTGTCAGCCGTAGCGCAAAGATCCTGTCCGCCTTTATTGGTGATGAAATAGCGAATGACGTCCTCGCAGATCGCGTGCGCGCGGCGTTTGCATTCCCTGCGCCGGTTGCTCAGGTGACGGGGGATGTCGGTTGTCTGGAGCTGTTCCACGGCCCGACGCTGGCCTTTAAAGACTTTGGCGGGCGCTTTATGGCGCAGATGCTGACGCACATCAGCGGCGACAAGCCGGTAACCATCCTGACGGCCACGTCCGGCGATACCGGGGCGGCGGTCGCGCATGCCTTTTATGGCCTGAAAAATGTGCGCGTGGTGATCCTCTATCCTAACGGTAAGATCAGCCCGTTACAGGAAAAACTGTTCTGTACGCTGGGTGGAAACATTGAAACTGTCGCCATTGACGGTGATTTTGATGCCTGCCAGGCGCTGGTGAAACAGGCGTTTGATGACGAAGAACTGAAGGTGGCGCTGGGATTAAATTCGGCTAACTCGATCAACATCAGCCGGTTGCTGGCGCAAATCTGCTACTACTTTGAGGCCGTGGCGCAACTGCCGCAGGAGGCGCGCAATCAGCTGGTGGTTTCTGTACCGAGCGGCAACTTTGGCGATCTGACCGCTGGACTGCTGGCAAAATCACTCGGTTTGCCGGTGAAGCGTTTTATCGCGGCAACCAATGTCAACGATACGGTTCCGCGTTTCCTTGAAGAAGGCGAGTGGGCGCCGAAAGCCACCCAGGCGACCTTATCGAATGCCATGGATGTCAGCCAGCCGAACAACTGGCCGCGCGTGGAAGAGCTGTTCCGTCGTAAAATCTGGCGTCTGAACGAACTGGGCTATGCGGCCGTTGACGATGCGACCACTGAGGAAACGATGCGTGAGCTGCAGGCGATTGGCTACATCTCAGAGCCGCACGCGGCGGTGGCGTACCGCGCGCTGCGTGATCAACTGAACCCAGGCGAATATGGCCTGTTCCTTGGGACCGCGCACCCGGCGAAGTTTAAAGAAAGCGTTGAACAGATCCTTGATGTGACGCTGGATCTACCAAAAGAGCTGGCGGAGCGTGCGGACTTGCCGCTGCTGTCGCATCATCTACCGGCTGATTTTGCCGCGCTGCGTCAACTGATGATGACCCGCGGGTAATTGTTGTGCCGGATGGTGACGCTAGCACGTCTTATCCGGCCTACGGGCGTTCGTTTTGTGTCGTAGGCCGGATAAGGCGTTAGCCGCCATCCGGCATGTACACTAGTGCTCGTGACGTTTAAACACCAACTCGCCTTTACCGGAAGCTTCTTCATCAAAGAAATAGCCCTCGCTGTTAAAGGCGGTCAGCTGTTCTGGCTGGGTTAAGCGGTTTTCAATGATATAGCGGCTCATCAGACCGCGCGCTTTTTTAGCATAGAAACTGATCACTTTGAATTTGCCATTTTTCTCGTCGAGGAAGACCGGTTTGATCAGCTCCGCGTTCAGTTTTTTCGGTTTCACGGACTTAAAATACTCATCCGAGGCGAGGTTAATCACCACGTTGTCGCCTTGTGCTTCCAGCGCTTCGTTCAGCTTGTCAGTGATGATGTCCCCCCAGAACTGGTAGAGATCTTTGCCTTTGGTGTTGGCAAGGCGAATGCCCATCTCGAGGCGGTAAGGCTGCATCAGATCCAGCGGGCGCAGCACGCCGTACAACCCGGACAACATGCGTAAATGCCGTTGGGCGAAATCAAAATCGGCCTCGCTGAAGGTGTCTGCCTGCAGCCCAGTGTAGACGTCGCCTTTAAACGCCAGGATGGCCTGACGCGCATTATCGGGCGTGAAGTCAGGCTGCCAGTCGTGGAAACGGGTGGCGTTCAGGTCCGCCAGCTTGTCGCTTATCCCCATCAGCTTACCTATTTGCGGTGCAGACAGCTGACGCGCTTCGTGGATAAGCTGCTGGGAATGGTCCAGCAGCTCGGGCAGCGTATGGCGCGTGGTGGCCAGTGGACTTTGGTAGTCGAGCGTTTTTGCAGGTGAAATCAGAATCAGCATATCCAGTCCTTGCGGGAGATTTACTGCGACTGTAGCAAAAAAAACGACAGAATTGATCGATGGTTGCGATTGCCGCGCTAGCTGCGCGGCGGCTCATCCCAGGTATCAGGTGCAAGCTGTTGTCTGATATCAGGATAACGCTGCGGATCAAATTCCGGTCGCACGCCGAGTTTTCGCTGGCGCAGGTAGTCGCTGGCAAGAGTATGAACAACCGGGGAAAGCAGCAAAATCGCCGTCAGATTCGTGATGGCCATGCAGGCCATAATAATGTCGGCGAGCTGCCACACCAGCGGAAAGTGGAGTAGTGTTCCGCCGATCACGGTGCAGACGGTGGTAATACGCAAAATCCAGATGATGCGAATGGTGTCCAGTTTCAGAAAGATCAGATTATTTTCTGCATAAATGTAGTTAGCGACAATAGAGCTGAAGGCGAACAGAACCACAATCAGCGCAACGAATCCGGCACCCCATTCCCCCGTGAGCGTTACCATGGCCTTCTGGACCAGTTGAATACCTTCCATTGGAACGTACGTGGTGCCATTGCCTGCCAGTAGAATAATCATTGCGCTGGCCGTACAGATAACCAACGTATCACCCAGCACGCCAATCATCTGCACGATGCCTTGTGCGGCGGGATGCGGAGGCCATGACGCGGCCGCGGCCGCGGCGTTAGGCGTTGAACCCAGGCCCGCTTCATTAGAAAACATACCGCGTTGAAAGCCGCTGGCAATGGCCTGGCTTAGCGTATACCCGGCGGCGCCGGCGGCGGCTTCCTGCCAGCCAAACGCGCTTTTCACAATAGTGACGATGACCTCAGGGATCTGTCCGATATGCCACAGGCAGATGACGATGCTGCAGCCGACCCACAGCAGGGCCATTAAGGGCACGATCCATTGCATCAGGCGGGCAACGCCTTTAATACCGCCGACGATGACGAGCAAAGACAGCACTGCCAGCGAGATCCCGGATACGAGGGGCGGGATGTCGAAAGCAAACTCCAGCGCACGCGAGACCGAGTTCGCCTGGACGCTGTTAAAAACTAAGCCATAGGCAATGAGTAAAAAGATGGCGAACAGAACACCCATCCAGCGCATGCCCAGCCCGCGCGCCATATACCACGCGGGTCCGCCGCGAAACTGGCCTTTACTGTCGCGTTCTTTATACAGTTGGGCGAGTGAGCATTCGGCAAATGAAGTTGCCATGCCGATCACCGCCGAGACCCACATCCAGAAGACGGCACCCGCCCCCCCAGCCGCGATAGCCAGGGCAACGCCTGCCAGGTTTCCGCTGCCGATACGGGCGGCGAGGCTGGTACACAGAGCCTGAAATGAGGTTAAACCCCCAGGTTGTGGGTTGATGCTATTTTTAAGACTTTTGCCAAACTGGCGAACGTAGCGGAACTGGACGAAACCGGTACGGTAAGTGAACCAAAATCCTGCGCCCAGCAGGAGATAGATCATCACCGAGCCCCACAGTATTTCATTAATAAATGCGAAAAAATCAGGCATTAACATCCCTCTTGTTGATGCCGGCACGCGCTAATATCCTGATGTAAGCGCTACCAATTATCGAACAGTATAAACCTTGTAATGAGATTGATAGCGGGAGTTTACCATAACATCAGGTCGACTCTTTAATTGCGCACTATAGGCTCTGAGATGCGTAATCAGGGCTGAACGGCAGGTGAGGCACTCCCGGCGGTTGCGCTGAGAGTGCGTCGTGCTATCATCAGGAAAGATCGGTTACATCCCCCTAACACGCTGTTTAAAGAGAAACGCTATCATGACGGACAAATTGACCTCCCTTCGTCAGTTCACCACTGTAGTGGCCGACACCGGAGACATCGCGGCAATGAAGCTGTATCAGCCTCAGGATGCCACAACTAACCCTTCTCTCATTCTTAACGCAGCGCAGATCCCGGAATACCGCAAGCTGATTGATGACGCTGTGGCCTGGGCTAAGCAGCAGAGCAACGACCGCGCGCAGCAGGTCGTCGACGCGACGGACAAACTGGCGGTAAACATCGGCCTGGAGATCCTGAAACTGGTCCCGGGTCGTATCTCTACTGAAGTTGACGCGCGCCTGTCCTACGACACCGAAGCGTCTATCGCGAAAGCGAAACGTCTGATCAAAATGTACAACGATGCTGGCATCAGCAACGATCGCATTCTGATCAAACTGGCTTCTACCTGGCAGGGTATCCGTGCCGCGGAGCAGCTGGAAAAAGAAGGCATCAACTGTAACCTGACTCTGCTGTTCTCCTTCGCGCAGGCGCGTGCATGTGCAGAAGCAGGCGTTTACCTGATTTCTCCGTTCGTTGGCCGTATTCTGGACTGGTACAAAGCCAACACCGATAAGAAAGAGTACGCACCGGCAGAAGATCCGGGTGTGGTTTCCGTCACGGAAATCTATGAGTACTACAAACAGCACGGTTACGAAACCGTGGTGATGGGCGCGAGCTTCCGTAACATCGGCGAAATCATTGAGCTGGCGGGCTGCGATCGTCTGACTATTGCCCCGGCACTGCTGAAAGAGCTGGCTGAAAGCGAAGGCGCGCTCGAACGTAAACTGTCCTTCTCTGGCGAAGTGAAAGCGCGTCCTGCACGTATCACTGAAGCTGAGTTCCTGTGGCAGCACAACCAGGACCCGATGGCTGTAGACAAACTGGCGGACGGTATCCGTAAGTTTGCTGTAGACCAGGGCAAACTGGAAAAAATGATCGGCGATCTGCTGTAATCATTTGCGCGTGGCCCTGACGGGGGTCACGCTACCTCTTCTGAAATCTGTCTGTCCTTCCCTTCGCAGTGTATCATTCTGTTTAACGAGACTGTTTAAACGGAATAATCATGAATACTTTACGCATTGGCTTAGTTTCTATTTCTGACCGTGCCTCCAGCGGTGTTTATCAGGATAAGGGTATTCCCGCACTTGAAGAGTGGCTAGCGTCCGCCCTGACAACGCCTTTTGAACTGCAAACCCGGTTGATCCCGGATGAGCAGGCGATCATCGAACAAACATTGTGTGAACTGGTTGATGAGATGGGCTGTCACCTGGTGCTGACCACCGGCGGCACCGGCCCGGCGCGTCGTGATGTAACCCCAGATGCTACGATGGCGGTAGCCGACAGGCAGATGCCCGGCTTTGGTGAACAAATGCGCCAGATTAGCCTGCACTTTGTGCCGACGGCGATCCTCTCCCGTCAGGTTGGGGTTATTCGCAAGCAGGCACTGATCCTCAACCTGCCTGGCCAGCCGAAATCGATCAAAGAAACGCTGGAAGGGGTGAAAGACGCCGACGGTAACGTTATTGTGGCGGGTATTTTTGCAAGTGTACCATATTGTATACAGCTGCTGGATGGGCCGTATGTGGAAACCGCCCCGGAAGTGGTAGCATCTTTTCGGCCTAAAAGCGCGATACGCGATACAAATGCCTGAAAGTAGCCTTTTCGTGACATAAAGCGCAATGCCGGTGGAGTATTGAATTGTTTACGATATAGTAATTTTTGATTTACACGTATCGCTAAACACCTTCAATCACTCCACTGACGCATGGTTTGCTATGTCACAACATTCTCGACCGCTGAATCGCCAGGATTATAAAACCCTTTCGCTCGCTGCTCTCGGTGGGGCGCTCGAGTTTTATGATTTTATTATCTTTGTCTTCTTTGCCGCCGTTGTGGGTGAGCTGTTCTTCCCTGCGGACATTCCCGAATGGCTACGTCAGGTGCAAACCTTCGGTATTTTTGCCGCGGGCTATCTGGCGCGCCCGTTAGGCGGCATCATCATGGCGCATTTTGGCGATCTGGTCGGGCGCAAAAAAATGTTCACTCTGAGCATTTTACTGATGGCGATACCGACGCTGGCGATAGGTCTGCTGCCGACGTATTCCTCGATGGGGATCCTGGCCCCGCTGTTGCTGTTGCTGATGCGTATTCTGCAAGGTGCCGCCATTGGAGGAGAAGTGCCGGGGGCGTGGGTGTTTGTTGCCGAACACGTGCCGGAGCGCCGTATCGGCATTGCCTGTGGAACGCTGACCGCCGGGTTAACGGTGGGGATCCTTCTGGGCTCGGTGGTGGCCACGTTGGTGAATACCAGCCTGACGCAGCAGGCGGTACATGAGTACGGCTGGCGTATACCTTTCTTGCTGGGAGGTGCGTTTGGGCTGGTGGCAATGTATCTGCGCCGCTGGTTGCAGGAGACGCCGATCTTTCTCGAGATGCAGCAGCGCAAAGCGTTGGCGCAGGAACTGCCGGTGAAGTCGGTCGTCAGCAAGCATAAAAAAGCGGTGGTGGTGTCGATGCTACTGACCTGGCTGCTCTCGGCTGGGATTGTGGTGGTGATCCTGATGTCGCCCGTCTGGCTGCAAAAACAGTATGGTTTTGCACCTGCGCTGACGTTACAGGCCAACAGCGTGGCCACCATTATGCTGTGCATCGGGTGCTTGCTGGCGGGATTCGTGGTCGACAGAGTGGGTGCCAGCAAAACTTTTATTGTCGGTAGCCTGCTGCTGGCCTGCTCCAGCTGGTTTTTCTATCACCTGACCGGCAGTCATCCTGAGCATCTGTTCCTGCTGTACGGTCTGGTTGGGCTGTGCGTTGGCGTGGTCGGCGCGGTGCCTTACGTGATGGTACGGGCGTTCCCGGCGGAAGTCCGTTTTACCGGTATTTCTTTTTCCTATAACGTCTCGTATGCCATTTTCGGTGGTTTGACACCAATCGCGGTCACGATGTTGATGAGTGTGTCGCCGATGGCTCCGGCCTGGTATGTGCTGGCGCTTTCGCTGGTGGGTTTAGGGCTGGGGATTTGGCTACGACAGGATATTTATCATCGTGATACGGACGCTGAGGGAGAATTACAGCGTCTGTAAGGATTATCCCCCCTTGCGGGGGGATACAGACAGAATTAGTGCATTTCACCAATTGGCAGGATGGTGCGGCCAAACTGTTCGTTCAGCACTTCACCCATCGCCAGGTAAATGGCGCTTGCGCCACACACTAAGCCAATCCAGCCAGCAACATGAATAATCGCTTCGTTACCTGCAATATTGCCCACAGCCAGCAGGGCGAACAGCACGGTCAGGCTCAGGAAGACAAACTGCAGCGCGCGGTTTGCTTTCAGTGTGCCGAAGAACATGAACAGGGTGAACACGCCCCACAGACCCAAATACACGCCGAGGAACTGCACGTTCGGTGCTTCTGTCAGGCCCATTTTCGGCATTAACAGGATCGCGACCAGCGTCAGCCAGAACGAGCCGTAAGAGGTGAAGGCGGTTAAGCCGAAGGTATTGCCTTTTTTGTACTCCAGCAGACCGGCAAAAATTTGCGCGATACCGCCGTAGAACAGTCCCATCGCCAGGATAATACCGTCAAGGGCGAAGAAACCCGCGTTATGCAGGTTAAGCAAAATGGTGGTCATGCCGAAGCCCATCAGGCCCAGCGGTGCCGGATTAGCCAACTTAGTGTTGCCCATAATTCCTCAAAATCATCATTGATTGAATGGTGAAATAATTTCCCCGAAAAACGATCACGGACTTCGGGGCGCGGCATGATAATCAGGGGAGAGGGGGCTGTCTATGATCTGATGAGGGGAAAACGAATTTTTTTCCCCAGTACTGAATATCATGGCCGAGAAGTCAGGGGGTTAGTCATCACCAATGACTTTTAAGGTCGCCATGTCGGAGGAGTTTACTGACTGGCCAGAGAAGGTGATTTTAGACACACAGCGTTTGTTGTCGTTGTCGCTATTGATGTTAATCCAGTTGGTGGTTTTCCCCTCTTTGATGGAGGAAGGAACATTCAGGCTCTGGCTGGACATGTGCGCGGCTTTAAAATAAACGGAAGCGCCATTTAGTGTGATATCACCACGGTCTGCCGTCAGTTGAATACGCTTCACGACACGACAAACAGGGATTCTTAGCGTGAGATCGTTGGTTGCATTTCTGGGCATGGCAATCATTCCCAGAACTTTATGATCGTTAGCCTGTGCAGTGCTGCTCAGCAGCAGACCTATCAACAGGCTGGCGGGAAGGGTAAACAGGGATTTCATGAAATTTCTCTTTGACGGGTTCAAAAGTGAGTGACGAGTGACCATAATACCGCCGTTGGAAAAACGGTTCATGCAGGTAATCTTTTCTTTTTATTACAATTTTCAAGTGAATGACTGGTATTTTTAATATTGGTTTTATGAATTATTTTGGGGTGGTGACTATTTACTTTCCTGTTTTTCTGCCCGTTATCTCTCATTTTATTGCGATCGGGCTAAAAAAAATTTGCATGCCCCCCTTGATGACGTGGGTTACGACCCCATCTTGTAGACAACCGCAGTGGTGAGTCTGAAAAAAAACGATTCAGGGTAGTTGAAACCGCACGTTTCGCCCTTATTACAGATTCACAACCACCTGATGACAGAATTTTTAGTGGAGACGTTTAGATGGGTAAAATTATTGGTATCGACCTGGGTACTACCAACTCTTGTGTAGCGATTATGGATGGCACTACTGCACGTGTGCTGGAGAACGCCGAGGGCGATCGCACCACGCCTTCTATCATTGCTTATACCCAGGATGGTGAAACTCTGGTTGGTCAGCCGGCTAAACGTCAGGCAGTGACAAACCCGCAAAACACCCTGTTTGCGATTAAACGCCTGATTGGCCGCCGCTTCCAGGACGAAGAAGTACAGCGTGATGAAGCCATCATGCCGTACAAAATCATCGGTGCTGACAACGGTGATGCATGGATTGACGTAAAAGGTCAGAAACTGGCACCGCCGCAGATCTCTGCTGAAGTGCTGAAAAAAATGAAGAAAACGGCTGAAGATTACCTGGGCGAACCGGTAACTGAAGCGGTTATCACCGTACCTGCATACTTCAACGATGCTCAGCGTCAGGCAACGAAAGACGCCGGCCGTATCGCAGGTCTGGAAGTCAAACGTATCATCAACGAACCGACCGCTGCTGCACTGGCTTACGGTCTGGACAAAGAAGTCGGCAACCGTACTATCGCGGTCTACGACCTCGGTGGTGGTACTTTCGATATCTCTATTATCGAAATCGACGAAGTTGACGGTGAAAAAACCTTCGAAGTTCTGGCAACCAACGGTGATACCCACCTCGGTGGTGAAGACTTCGATAGCCGCATGATCAACTATCTCGTTGATGAATTTAAGAAAGATCAGGGCATTGACCTGCGTAACGACCCGCTGGCAATGCAGCGCCTGAAAGAAGCCGCAGAGAAAGCGAAAATTGAGCTGTCTTCTGCGCAGCAGACCGACGTTAACCTGCCGTACATCACTGCAGATGCGTCTGGTCCGAAACACATGAACATCAAAGTGACTCGTGCGAAACTGGAAAGCCTGGTAGAAGACCTGGTTAACCGTTCTATCGAGCCGCTGAAAGTTGCTCTGCAGGATGCTGGTCTGTCTGTTTCTGACGTTCAGGATGTTATCCTGGTCGGTGGTCAGACTCGTATGCCGATGGTACAGAAGAAAGTTGCTGAGTTCTTCGGTAAAGAACCGCGTAAAGACGTTAACCCGGACGAAGCTGTAGCAATCGGTGCTGCTGTTCAGGGTGGTGTATTGACCGGTGATGTTAAAGACGTACTGCTGCTGGACGTTACCCCGCTGTCTCTGGGTATCGAAACCATGGGCGGCGTGATGACTCCGCTGATCGCGAAAAACACCACTATCCCGACCAAGCACAGCCAGGTGTTCTCTACCGCTGAAGACAACCAGTCTGCGGTAACCATCCATGTGCTGCAGGGTGAACGTAAACGTGCTGCTGATAACAAAGATCTGGGTCAGTTTAACCTGGATGGTATCAGCCCGGCACCGCGCGGTATGCCGCAGATCGAAGTGACCTTCGATATCGATGCTGACGGTATCCTGCACGTTTCTGCGAAAGATAAAAACAGCGGTAAAGAGCAGAAGATCACCATCAAGGCGTCTTCTGGTCTGAACGAAGAAGAAATTCAGAAAATGGTTCGCGAAGCAGAAGCGAACGCAGAATCTGACCGTAAGTTTGAAGAGCTGGTCCAGACCCGTAACCAGGGTGACCATCTGCTGCACAGCACTCGCAAGCAGGTTGAAGAAGCAGGCGATAAACTGCCGGCTGACGACAAAACTGCTATCGAGTCCGCTCTGACTGCGCTGGAAACGTCTTTGAAAGGCGAAGACAAAGCAGATATCGAAGCGAAAATGCAGGCGCTGGCACAGGTTTCCCAGAAACTGATGGAAATCGCTCAGCAGCAGCATGCGCAGCAGCAGGCGGGTTCAGCTGATGCTTCCGCGAACAACGCGAAAGATGACGATGTTGTCGACGCTGAGTTTGAAGAAGTGAAAGACAAAAAATAATCGCCCTTTGAACGGGTAAAACACTGGCACGGGCGAAGAGGTTTCCTCTCCGCCCGTGCACGCATGTTAGGGGCAGATAAAAAGAGATGGCTAAGCAAGACTATTACGAGATTTTGGGCGTTTCCAAAACAGCGGAAGAGCGTGAAATCAAAAAGGCCTATAAGCGCCTGGCCATGAAATTTCACCCGGACCGTAACCAGGGTGATAAAGAGGCCGAAGCCAAATTCAAAGAGATCAAAGAAGCCTACGAGATCCTGACCGACGCGCAAAAACGCGCGGCTTACGATCAGTACGGTCATGCTGCGTTTGAGCAAGGCGGTATGGGCGGCGGTGGCGGTTTCGGCGGCGGTGCTGACTTCAGCGATATCTTTGGTGACGTGTTTGGCGATATCTTTGGCGGTGGTCGTGGCCGTCAGCGCGCCTCACGTGGTGCGGATTTACGTTACAACATGGATCTCACTCTGGAAGAAGCCGTGCGTGGCGTCACCAAAGAGATCCGTATTCCTACGCTGGAAGAGTGTGACGTTTGCCACGGCAGCGGCGCGAAATCCGGGACTCAGCCGCAGACCTGTCCGACCTGTCACGGTTCCGGTCAGGTGCAGATGCGTCAGGGTTTCTTTGCCGTACAGCAGACCTGTCCACACTGTCAGGGCCGCGGTACGCTGATTAAAGATCCGTGCAACAAATGTCACGGGCATGGCCGCGTAGAGAAGAGCAAAACACTGTCCGTTAAAATCCCGGCAGGGGTTGATACCGGTGACCGTATTCGTTTATCTGGTGAAGGCGAAGCGGGTGAGCATGGCGCACCGTCAGGCGATTTGTACGTTCAGGTGCAGGTGAAACAGCACCCGATTTTCGAACGTGAAGGAAATAACCTGTACTGTGAAGTGCCGATCAACTTTGCGATGGCTGCGCTGGGCGGCGAGATTGAAGTCCCGACGCTGGATGGCCGGGTGAAGTTAAAAGTCCCTGGCGAAACGCAAACCGGTAAACTTTTCCGTATGCGTGGTAAAGGCGTTAAGTCGGTACGCGGTGGTGCTCAGGGCGATCTGCTGTGTCGCGTGGTGGTTGAAACCCCGGTTGGTTTGAACGACAAGCAGAAACAGTTGCTGAAAGATCTGCAGGACAGTTTTGGTGGCCCGACGGGGGAACAAAACAGCCCGCGTTCTAAAAGCTTCTTCGACGGTGTGAAGAAATTCTTTGACGACCTGACGCGTTAATTTACCGCCATAAATTTGATAAAAAGCCTGGGACTGAAGAGTCTCAGGCTTTTTTATTTTTTCGGATCCGTCCTGAACAGGAACGAAACAATCCCCAGATTGTTAGATCGTAAAAACCGATCTATTTATCATAAATAATCTAATATTAACGATGAGTTATGCGGAGTAAGATAGTAATTACGAAGTATTCACCCAATAGAGAGAATAAAAGTGAAACATCTACATCGTTTTTTTAGTAGCGATGCCTCGGGAGGCATTATTTTGATCATCGCTGCGGTAGTAGCAATGTTGATGGCCAATATCGGCGTAACCAGTGGATGGTACCACGACTTTCTGGAGACCCCGGTTCAACTGCGGGTCGGCGCGCTTGAGATCAATAAAAATATGCTGCTGTGGATCAACGACGCCTTAATGGCGGTGTTTTTCCTGCTGATTGGTCTGGAAGTTAAGCGTGAGCTGATGCAGGGATCGCTGGCCAGTTTACGCCAGGCAGCGTTTCCGGTGATTGCCGCGATTGGCGGGATGATTGTCCCGGCGCTGTTGTATCTGGCATTCAACTATGCCGACCCCATCACACGTGAAGGATGGGCGATCCCGGCGGCAACGGATATCGCTTTTGCGCTCGGCGTACTGGCGCTGCTGGGCAGCCGTGTTCCGCTGGCGCTGAAAATCTTTCTCATGGCGTTGGCGATTATTGACGATCTTGGCGCGATTGTGATCATCGCACTGTTCTATACCAGCGATCTCTCTCTGCTGTCGTTGGGGGTTGCCGCATTAGCGATTCTTATTCTGGCGGCGTTGAACCTGTGTGGTGTCAGACGTACCGGTATTTATATCCTGGTGGGCGTCGTGCTATGGACCGCAGTGCTGAAGTCAGGGGTGCATGCGACGCTGGCGGGTGTGATTGTCGGTTTCTTCATCCCGTTGAAGGAAAAGCATGGCCGTTCTCCGGCGAAACGTCTGGAGCATGTGCTGCATCCGTGGGTGGCCTATCTGATTCTGCCGTTGTTTGCCTTCGCCAATGCGGGGGTTCCACTGCAGGGTGTGACGATGGACGGATTGACCTCCATCCTGCCGCTAGGGATTATCGCCGGCCTGCTTATCGGTAAACCGCTGGGGATTAGCCTGTTCTGCTGGCTGGCATTACGCCTCAAGGTGGCGCAGCTGCCTGAAGGCACGAACTTCCAGCAAATCATGGCGGTGGGTATTCTTTGCGGGATTGGCTTTACGATGTCTATTTTCATCGCCAGCCTGGCGTTTGGTAACGTTGATCCGGAGCTGATTAACTGGGCGAAACTGGGGATCCTGATTGGTTCTCTGCTATCGGCGGTGATCGGTTATAGCTGGCTGCGTACCCGGTTAAACGCGTCAGCCTGAGCCGATAACCCTTTGGTGACAATTTTCAGGGAGAGAGTATGTCTCATATAAATTACAACCACCTGTATTACTTCTGGCATGTGTATAAAGAAGGTTCGGTGGTGGGGGCCGCAGAAGCGCTTTATCTGACACCGCAAACCATTACCGGGCAGATCAAAGCGCTGGAGGAACGCTTACAGGGGAAGTTGTTTAAGCGTAAGGGGCGAGGGCTGGAGCCTAGTGAGCTAGGCGAATTAGTTTTTCGTTATGCGGACAAAATGTTCACTTTAAGCCAGGAGATGCTGGATATCGTGAACTACCGCAAAGAGTCTAACTTGCTGTTCGATGTGGGCGTGGCGGATGCGTTATCTAAACAGCTGGTCAGTAGCGTGCTCGACGCGGCCGTCGTTGACGATGAACAAATCCATCTACGCTGCTTTGAATCCACGCATGAGATGCTGCTGGAGCAGCTCAGCCAGCACAAGCTGGATATGATTATCTCCGACTGCCCAATCGACTCAACGCAGCAGGAAGGGCTGTTCTCGGTAAAAATCGGCGAGTGTTGCGTGAGTTTCTGGTGCACCAATCCGCTGCCGGAGAAGCCGTTTCCAGCCTGCCTTGAGGAGCGTCGCCTGCTGATACCAGGACGTCGCTCAATGCTCGGACGCAAGCTGCTGAACTGGATTAACTCGCAGGGACTGAACGTTGAGATCCTCGGGGAGTTTGACGATGCCGCCTTGATGAAAGCCTTTGGCGCTACGCACAATGCTATTTTCGTCGCCCCTACGCTCTATTCGAACAATTTCTACGCTGATGATTCCATCATTGAGATTGGACGCGTGGAGAATGTGATGGAGGAGTACCATGCCATTTTTGCGGAGAGGATGATCCAGCATCCGGCGGTGCAGCGTATTTGCAATGCTAACTACTCGGCATTGTTTGCGCCGGGGAGTAAGTAAACAGACATAAAAAAACCCGCTTACGCGGGTTTTTTCACAAAGCGACAACAAGCAGGCGATTAAGCCAGTTTGTTGATCTGTGCAGTCAGGTTTGCTTTATGACGTGCAGCTTTGTTTTTGTGGATCAGACCTTTAGCAGCCTGACGATCCACGATTGGTTGCATTTCGTTAAATGCTTTCAGTGCAGTAGCTTTGTCGCCAGCTTCAATAGCTGCGTATACTTTCTTGATGAAAGTACGCATCATAGAGCGACGGCTAGCGTTGTGCTTGCGGGCCTTTTCAGACTGAACGGCACGCTTCTTAGCTGATTTGATATTAGCCAAGGTCCAACTCCCAAATGTGTTCTATATGGACAATTCAAAGGCCGAGGAATATGCCCTTTTAGCCTTCTTTTGTCAATGGATTTGTGCAAATAAGCGCCGTTTAAATTGCAGCACTCGTTGCGTAGTGATGGCGCAGGATTCTACCAGCTTGCGTGCTGTGAATACAGCTTTTCCACGAGAAAAGTTGAATTGATTGGTCAGCGGAGGACCGCATTTTGTTTCATAACAATGAAAACAATCTTCTTTCTGTTTCGCAGAACCAATCGCCGGTTAACCTTGACCGCGGTACAGGGTATACTTTCACGATTTTCACTGTTTTGAGCCAGACATGAAGCTGATACGAGGCATACATAATCTCAGCCAGGCCCCGCATGGGTGTGTGCTGACTATTGGTAATTTCGACGGTGTGCACCGTGGCCACNGTTTTGAGCCAGACATGAAGCTGATACGAGGCATACATAATCTCAGTCAGGCCCCGCATGGGTGTGTGCTGACTATTGGTAATTTCGATGGCGTGCACCGTGGTCATCGCGCGTTGTTGCAGGGCTTACAGGAAGAAGGGCGCAAACGAAATTTACCGGTCATGGTGATGATTTTCGAGCCGCAGCCGCTGGAGCTGTTTGCGACTGAAAAGTCACCTGCGCGACTGACCCGCCTGCGGGAAAAGCTGCGTTATCTGGCGGAATGTGGCGTTGATTACGTGCTGTGCGTGCGTTTTGACCGGCGTTTTGCCGCATTAACGGCGCAGAACTTTATCAGCGACCTGTTGGTGAAGCGCCTTGGCGTACAATTTCTTGCCGTAGGTGATGATTTCCGCTTTGGCGCTAGCCGCGCGGGCGATTTCTTGTTATTACAGGAAGCGGGCGCGGAGTATGGCTTTGATATCACCAGCACCCAGACCTTCTGTGAGGGCGGGGTGCGAATCAGCAGCACTGCTGTGCGCCAGGCGCTAGCAGAAGATAATCTGCTGTTAGCCGAAAGCTTACTGGGCCATCCGTTTACCATTTCAGGACGGGTGGTACACGGCGACGAGTTAGGGCGGACCATCGGGTTCCCCACGGCGAATTTACCGCTTCGTCGCCAGGTTTCTCCAGTTAAAGGGGTGTACGCGGTTGAGGTGATGGGCTTGGGCGAAACGCCTTTACCCGGTGTCGCGAATATCGGAACCCGCCCAACAGTGGCCGGTGTACGCCAGCAGTTAGAAGTGCATCTACTGGACGTTGTAATGGACCTCTACGGTCGCCATATAGATGTCGTGCTGCGTAAAAAAATACGCAACGAGCAGCGATTTGCCTCGCTGGATGAACTAAAAGCGCAGATTGCGCGTGATGAGTTAACTGCCCGCGAATTTTTTGGGCTATCAAAACCGGCTTAACGCCTATACGAGTTTTAAATACGGAACCGAGAATCTGATGAGTGACTTTAAATCAACCCTGAATTTGCCGGAAACAGGGTTCCCGATGCGCGGCGATCTCGCCAAGCGTGAACCGGGAATGCTGGCGCGTTGGACCGATGATGACCTGTACGGCATCATTCGTGCGGCTAAAAAAGGCAAAAAAACCTTTATTCTGCATGATGGCCCTCCTTATGCGAATGGCAGCATTCATATTGGTCACTCCGTTAACAAGATTCTGAAAGACATTATCGTGAAGTCCAAAGGGCTTTCCGGTTACGACTCCCCTTATATCCCTGGCTGGGACTGCCACGGCCTGCCTATCGAACTGAAAGTAGAGCAGGAGTTCGGCAAGCCGGGTGAAAAGTTCACTGCCGCAGAGTTCCGCGCCAAGTGCCGCGAATACGCCGCAACGCAGGTTGACGGTCAGCGTAAAGACTTTATCCGTCTGGGTGTGCTGGGTGACTGGCAGAAGCCGTACCTGACGATGGACTTCAAAACCGAAGCCAACATCATTCGCGCGCTGGGCAAAATCATCGGCAACGGCCACCTGCATAAAGGCGCGAAGCCGGTGCACTGGTGTGTAGACTGCCGTTCCGCGCTGGCGGAAGCGGAAGTTGAGTATTACGACAAAACCTCCCCGTCTATCGACGTTGCGTTCCACGCCGCCGATCAGGATGCGGTGAAAGCGAAATTTGGCGTTTCTGACGTGAATGGCCCGATCTCTCTGGTTATCTGGACCACCACCCCGTGGACCCTGCCGGCTAACCGTGCGATTTCTCTGGCCCCTGATTTTGACTATGCACTGGTGCAGATTGACGGTCAGGCCGTGATTCTGGCAAAAGACCTGGTCGAAAGTGTGATGCAGCGTCTCGGCGCGGCGGATTACACCATTCTGGGCACGGTAAAAGGCGCTGAGCTGGAACTGCTGCGCTTTACCCATCCGTTCATGGGCTTTGATGTTCCGGCGATCCTGGGCGATCACGTGACGCTGGATGCCGGTACCGGTGCGGTACACACCGCGCCAGGCCACGGTCCGGATGACTACGTGATTGGTCAGAAATACGGCCTGGAAGTCGCAAACCCGGTAGGGCCAGATGGTACCTATCTGCCGGGTACGTACCCGACCCTGGATGGGGTTAACGTCTTCAAAGCGAACGATGTTGTCGTGGCGCTGCTGACTGAAAAAGGTGCACTGCTGCACGTTGAGAAGATGCAGCACAGCTATCCGTGCTGCTGGCGTCACAAGTCACCGATCATCTTCCGCGCCACCCCGCAGTGGTTTGTCAGCATGGATCAGAAAGGCCTGCGTGCGCAGTCGCTGAAAGAGATCAAAGGCGTGCAGTGGATCCCCGATTGGGGCCAGGCGCGTATTGAATCGATGGTCGCCAACCGCCCTGACTGGTGTATCTCCCGTCAGCGTACGTGGGGTGTGCCGATGTCTCTGTTTGTCCACAAAGACACTGAAGAGCTGCATCCGCGCGCCATCGAACTGATGGAAGAAGTGGCTAAACGCGTTGAAGTTGACGGTATCCAGGCGTGGTGGGATCTCGATCCCAAAGATATCCTCGGTGATGAAGCCGATCAGTACGTCAAAGTACCGGATACCCTGGACGTATGGTTCGACTCTGGTTCTACCCACTCATCCGTCGTCGACGTGCGTCCTGAGTTTTCGGGGCATGCGGCAGATATGTATCTGGAAGGCTCTGACCAGCATCGTGGCTGGTTCATGTCTTCGCTGATGATCTCCACTGCGATGAAGGGCAAAGCGCCGTACCGTCAGGTACTGACCCACGGTTTTACCGTTGATGGTCAGGGCCGCAAGATGTCCAAGTCCATCGGTAACACCGTTTCTCCGCAGGACGTGATGAACAAGCTGGGTGCGGATATTCTGCGCCTGTGGGTGGCGTCTACCGACTATACCGGTGAAATGGCTGTTTCTGACGAAATCCTGAAACGTGCTGCTGACAGCTATCGCCGTATCCGTAACACCGCGCGCTTCCTGCTGGCAAACCTGAACGGGTTTGATCCGGTGAAAGACATGGTGAAACCGGAAGAGATGGTTGTTCTGGACCGGTGGGCTGTGGGCTGTGCGCAAGCGGCGCAGGACGAGATCCTCAAAGCCTACGAAGCCTATGACTTCCACGAAGTGGTACAGCGCCTGATGCGTTTCTGCTCCGTTGAAATGGGTTCGTTCTACCTCGACATCATCAAAGACCGTCAGTACACCGCGAAAGCGGACAGCGTGGCGCGTCGTAGCTGCCAGACCGCGCTGTTCCATATTGCTGAAGCGCTGGTGCGTTGGATGGCGCCGATCATGTCCTTCACCGCAGATGAAATCTGGGGCTACCTGCCGGGCGATCGTGAAAAATACGTCTTCACCGGTGAGTGGTATCAGGGGCTGTTTGGCCTGGCCGATACCGAAGCGATGAACGATACGTTCTGGGACGAGCTGCTGAAAGTGCGTGGCGAAGTGAACAAGGTCATCGAGCAGGCACGTGCAGACAAGAAAGTGGGCGGTTCTCTGGAAGCGGCAGTGACCCTGTACGCTGAACCTGAACTGGCTGCCAAGCTGACAGCGCTGGGCGAAGAGTTACGCTTTGTTCTGTTGACCTCGGGTGCGACCGTTGCGGACTATGCTGCAGCACCGGCCGATGCTCAGCAGAGCGAACTGCTCAAAGGCTTGAAAATTGCTCTGAGCAAAGCCGAAGGCGAGAAATGCCCACGCTGCTGGCATTACACGACCGACGTGGGTCAGGTGGCGGAACACGCAGAAATCTGCGGACGCTGTGTCAGCAACATCGCCGGTGATGGCGAACAACGTAAGTTTGCCTGATGAGTCAGCCTCTTTGTTCAACAGGACTCCGCTGGCTGTGGCTGGTGGTAGTCGTGCTGATTATTGATTTGGGCAGCAAGTACCTGATCCTCCAGAATTTTGCTCTGGGGGATACGGTGTCGCTGTTCCCGTCACTGAATCTGCACTATGCGCGTAACTATGGCGCGGCGTTTAGCTTCCTGGCTGACAGCGGTGGCTGGCAGCGGTGGTTCTTTGCCGGTATCGCGATCGGTATTTGCGTCATTCTAATGGTGATGATGTATCGCTCGAAGGCGACGCAGAAGCTGAATAACATCGCGTATGCGTTAATCATTGGCGGTGCACTGGGCAACCTGTTTGACCGCCTGTGGCATGGCTTCGTCGTGGATATGATTGACTTTTACGTCGGTGACTGGCATTTCGCCACCTTCAACCTTGCCGATACGGCGATTTGTATCGGTGCGGCGTTGATTGTGCTGGAAGGCTTCTTACCGGCGAAAGAGAAAAAAGCCGCATAAAAATATGCCGGATGGCGCTATGCTTATCCGGCCTACACTCTACTGCGAATCTTGTAGGCCCGGTAAGCGTAGTGCCACCGGGCAAACAGGCGGCAGCACTTTTAAAGAGCAACCTGCATGTCTAAATCAGTACAGAGTAACAGTGCGGTGCTGGTGCACTTCACCTTAAAGCTCGACGATGGCTCCACCGCAGAGTCAACCCGCAGCAACGGCAAGCCTGCGCTGTTTCGCCTGGGCGACGGTTCTCTGTCTGAAGGACTGGAACAACACCTGCTGGGGTTAAAAGAGGGCGATAAAACCACTTTTGCTCTGGAGCCTGATGCTGCTTTTGGCGTATCAAGCCCGGACCTCATTCAGTATTTCTCGCGTCGGGAGTTTATGGACGCGGGTGAGCCAGAAATTGGCGCTATCATGCTCTTTACCGCAATGGACGGCAGTGAGATGCCTGGCGTGATCCGAGAAATCAACGGTGATTCCATCACGGTTGACTTCAACCATCCGCTGGCTGGGCATACCGTTCATTTTGATATTGAAGTGCTGGAAGTCGAACCGGCACTGGAGGCGTAAAATGCAGATCCTGTTGGCTAACCCGCGCGGATTTTGCGCTGGCGTAGACCGCGCTATCAGCATTGTGGAAAACGCGCTGGCTATCTACGGCGCGCCGATTTATGTCCGTCATGAAGTGGTGCATAACCGCTATGTGGTGGATAGCCTGCGCGAGCGCGGCGCTATTTTTATTGAGCAAATCAGTGAAGTACCGGACGGTGCGATCCTGATTTTCTCCGCCCACGGCGTGTCTCAGGCCGTGCGTAACGAAGCCAAAGGCCGCGATCTGACGGTCTTTGATGCCACCTGCCCGCTGGTGACCAAAGTGCATATGGAAGTCGCGCGCGCCAGCCGCCGTGGCGAAGAGTCGATTCTGATTGGTCACGCCGGACACCCGGAGGTTGAGGGTACGATGGGCCAGTACAGCAACCCGCAGGGGGGGATGTACCTGGTGGAATCGCCGGAAGACGTTCTGACGTTGAATGTCAAAAATGAAGGTAAGCTCTCCTTCATGACCCAGACTACGCTCTCGGTTGATGACACCTCTGATGTGATTGATGCCCTGCGTCAACGCTTCCCGAAAATTGTTGGGCCGCGCAAAGACGATATCTGCTATGCCACCACCAACCGTCAGGAAGCGGTTCGTGCGTTGGCGGAGCAAGCGGATGTGGTACTGGTTGTCGGCTCGAAAAACTCGTCGAACTCCAACCGCCTGGCAGAACTGGCCCAGCGTATGGGCAAGACCGCGTATCTGATTGACGATGCGACCGATATCCAGGAAGTCTGGGTGAAAGATGCGGCGTGCGTCGGCGTGACGGCCGGTGCTTCTGCGCCGGATATTTTGGTACAGAACGTGATTGTCCGTCTGCAGGAGCTCGGCGGTGGGGATGCTATCCCACTGGAAGGCCGTGAAGAGAACATCGTTTTCGAAGTGCCGAAAGAGCTGCGTGTGGATGTTCGTGAAGTAGAGTAACTCTTTCGCGTCATGATTATGAGAAGATGCCAGACTTAACGTCTGGCATTTTTTTTGGAGAAACCATGCGCTTACCGATCATTCTTGATACCGATCCCGGCATTGATGATGCGGCGGCGATTGCCGCTGCACTGTTTTCCCCCGAGCTGGATCTGCAACTGATGACGACGGTGGCAGGCAACGTGTCGGTGGAAAAAACGACCCGTAATGCGTTGCAGTTGCTGCACTTTTGGAATGCGGATATTCCGTTGGCGCAGGGGGCAGCTATACCGCTGGTGCGGCCGCTGCGTGATGCGACTTCAGTGCACGGTGAGTCCGGTATGGCAGGGTATGATTTTGTCGAACACAATCGGCAGCCGCTGGCGAAACCCGCCTTCCAGGCAATTCGAGATGCGCTGATGCATGCCCCGCAGCCCGTTACGCTGGTGGCAATTGGCCCGTTGACCAATATTGCTCTGTTGCTTACCCACTATCCTGAATGCGTATTCAATATTCGCCGCCTGGTGATGATGGGCGGTTCAGCCGGGCGCGGTAACTTTACGCCCAATGCGGAGTTTAATATTGCTGTCGATCCCGAAGCGGCGGCAAAGGTCTTTCGCAGTGGGCTGGAGATAGTCATGTGCGGGCTGGATGTCACCAACCAGGCCATGCTGGCACCAGAGTACCTGGCAACATTACCCGCACTTAATCAGACGGGGAAAATGCTGCACGCGCTGTTCAGTCATTATCGTAGCGGCAGCATGAATACCGGTCTGCGTATGCACGATCTCTGCGCCATTGCCTGGCTGGTCCGCCCGGATCTGTTCACGCTCCAGCCCTGCTTTGTGGCGGTGGAAACCCAGGGGGAATACACCTCGGGAACGACGGTAGTGGATATCGAGGGTCGCCTGGGGCAGCCCGCCAACGCGCAGGTCGCGCTGGCGCTGGATGTTGACGGCTTCCGCCAGTGGGTCGCTGAGGTGCTGTCACGCGCGCCATAATCAACGGCCAGACTGAGGCAATTTCTCGCTAAGGTAATCAATCATGGCCCGCATTCTGGCGGGCATATGTTGGTTGCGTGTCCATAAGAGCCACAGGTCGCCGCTGTAATCGCTGATAAACTCCCACTCCGGTAATACCTGGACGATCTCGCCGCTGGCAAGCGTTTCACGGGCGGTAAACAGCGGCAGGCTGCCAATCCCCAGATGATGCTTTACCGCGTCCAGCCGCACGCCGGTATGGTTGGCAGCATAACGCCCATGAGTTTGCAGAGTTTCAATTTTATCCCCACGGCGAAACTTCCAGCGCGAATCAGCGGGCGTTTCGCCAAGGCTAATACAGCTATGATCGCGCAGGGCTTGTGGGGTATCGGGCGTACCGTGCTGGCGCAAATATTCCGGCGTGGCGCAGATAACGTGACTGACCGGCATCAGCGGCTTGCCGTACAAACCCGGCGACGGCGACTGACTGATGCGCAGTGCCAGATCCACGCCATCATCAATCAAGTCCATATAGCGGTCTTCCAGCCTCAGACAGACATCCACGTCCGGGAAGCGGGTGAAAAACTCCGCCATTAAAGGGTGAATAACAAAACGCCCGACCGCCTTTGGCACGCTGACCGTTAGCTTCCCTTGGGCAATAGCCTGGCGGCTGCTGCCGGAGTCTACCGCCATTTGCGCGGCGTTTAGCATCTCTTGCGCGTGTTCATAAACCATCTTCCCGGTCTCGCTTAGCGCCAGCTTACGGGTGGTGCGGTGCAGCAGTTTGCTGCCTAATGCCTGCTCAAGCCGCGAGACGCTGCGGCTGATAGCGGAAGGCGTTGCGCCGGATATTTTGGCGGCGGCGGAGAAACTCCCCTGGTCGACAATCAACACAAAGGTGGCAAGGTCAGGAAGCAGGTTGGGATTCATTTGTGCGTACCGGGCAAAGATGCATTGAATGTTGATGGGATTATCGGTGCTGGTAAAGTGAATATACTCTGCTCATCAAGAGGAGAACAACCATGACTGAACGTCTTTATTACACCAGCGATGACACCCGAGGCCATGCGACGATCACACACTGCACGGCAGAACCCGATGGGCGCTTTGCGATTACGCTCGATAGCACGCTGTTTCATCCACAGGGCGGCGGACAACCCTCGGACAGTGGCGCGATCGGTGGCGTCCCGGTTGAAGGCGTGATGACGCGCGGTGAAGAGGTGGTGCATATTGTGGCGCAACCGCTGCCGCCTGGCGAAACGACGCTGCATATTGATGCTGCTGTCCGCCATCTTCACGCCCGTCTGCACTCAGCCGGGCACATGATTGGTCAGGCCGGTGAAATATTTGGTTGGCGACCGGTTAAAGCGCACCATTGGCCGAATGAAGGGCGCATTACTTTTGCGACAGGCGAGGGCAGCACTTTGCCGGAAGCGACACAACTGATGGCGAAAATTGGCCAATGGCAGACCGACAATCTTGCGCGCCGAATTACCTTTGACGGCGGCTTACGCCAGGTCGGTTTTGGTGACCTACCGGGATATCCTTGTGGCGGTACGCACGTGGCCCGTTTATCCGAGTTGGGTGAGGTGATCATTACACAGGTTAAGCTGAAAAAAGGGCAGATGGTGGTGAGCTATACTCTAGCGGCCTGAAAATGGGCTGGCAGAAACGGTCACGCGAATTGGCTACCTACCGTTGGGTTTTAAAGTGCTTTTCTTATCGTCTGTCGCCATTCTGAGCGAGTTTGACTTCTTTCCCCGACTGCGGCAATGATTCATCCTGCGGGGTGAATCATGTCTTTTACTGATATTCCTCTCTGTTTATCATTAATTTCTAATTATGGACGTTTTCGGCTGGCGACCCTGTCGCGGGCTGGTTACTCTGAAAACGATTTACGCAATTTTAACAAAAGAGAATAGCTATGCATGATGCACAAATCCGCGTCGCCATTGCAGGCGCCGGTGGCCGCATGGGACGGCAGTTAATTCAGGCTGCGATGGCGATGGAAGGAGTACAACTGGGGGCGGCACTAGAGCGTGACGGCTCCTCTTTACTGGGCAGCGATGCTGGTGAGCTGGCGGGCGTTGGAAAATCTGGCGTAACCGTTCAGAGCAGCCTCGAAGCGGTAAAAGACGATTTCGATGTCTTTATCGATTTTACCCGCCCGGAAGGCACGCTGACGCATCTGGCATTTTGTCGGCAGCATGCAAAAGGCATGGTGATTGGCACGACCGGGTTTGATGATGCCGGTAAGCAGACCATTCGCGATGCCTCGCAGGATATTGCCATTGTGTTTGCCGCCAACTTTAGCGTCGGCGTGAACGTGATGCTTAAACTGCTGGAGAAAGCGGCGAAGGTGATGGGCGACTACACCGACATCGAAATTATTGAAGCGCACCACCGTCATAAAGTCGACGCACCGTCAGGGACGGCGCTGGCGATGGGGGAGGCGATTGCCGGGGCGCTGGACAAAGATTTAAAGGACTGTGCCGTCTACTCGCGTGAAGGTTACACCGGTGAACGTGTGCCTGGCACTATCGGTTTCGCCACGGTGCGTGCTGGTGACATCGTCGGGGAACATACGGCGATGTTCGCCGATATTGGCGAACGTATCGAGATTACGCACAAAGCGTCCAGCCGTATGACGTTTGCCAACGGTGCGGTAAGATCGGCGATGTGGTTGAAAGGTAAGTCAAATGGTCTTTTTGATATGAAAGATGTGCTTGATTTAGGCAGTTTATAAGGTTTTATTACCCTTCGTGATGTGGTTATTGTAATCATAATTTATTGATTACATAGGGCAATATTTTATTGCCCTTTTGTTTTTCCATTGTTTTTATAATTTTCAATTAAAACACTTATTTTAAGATGTTTTGTAATGTGTTTTTGTTGCCTCAATGTAAATTTTGACCAAATGGTCCACTTTTTTGTCTGCCATGATTCATTTTTACATTCTTGACCTCCCGCAAGCGTTTTCTACCGTTACTTAGCTGATCTTTTTGCCTGTTAAATCACATGATTTGTCCCAGTGGCGTAAAATAATAATAAAAAATCCCCTTTTGGGTAGACTTTTTCCCGGGCTGTCTCTAGAATGCCGCCGTTTGCCAGAAATCCATAGGTAAGCAAATTTGCATTGATTCATACTGTGTTAATGAATTAATATGCAAATAAAGTGAGTGAATATTCTCTGGAGGGTGTTTTGATTAAGTCAGCGCTATTGGTTCTGGAAGACGGAACCCAGTTTCACGGTCGGGCCATAGGGGCAACAGGTTCGGCGGTTGGGGAAGTCGTTTTCAATACTTCAATGACCGGTTATCAAGAAATCCTCACTGATCCTTCCTATTCCCGCCAAATCGTCACCCTTACTTATCCTCATATCGGCAATGTCGGCACCAATGAAGCCGATGCAGAATCTTCTCAGGTACATGCGCAAGGTCTGGTCATCCGCGACCTGCCGCTGATTGCCAGCAATTACCGCAATACCGAAGACCTCTCTTCTTACCTGAAGCGCCATAACATCGTGGCGATTGCCGATATTGATACCCGTAAGCTGACCCGTTTGTTGCGCGAGAAAGGCGCTCAGAACGGCTGCATCATCGCAGGGGATAACCTGGATGCACAGCTGGCGCTGGAAAAAGCGAAAGCCTTCCCGGGCCTGAACGGCATGGATCTGGCGAAAGAAGTCACTACGGCAGAACCGTATGGCTGGACACAGGGAAGCTGGACGCTGGAAGGCGACCTGCCGGAAGCAAAATCCGCTGAAGAACTCCCGTTCCACGTGGTTGCCTACGATTTCGGCGCGAAACGTAACATTCTGCGTATGCTGGTGGACCGCGGCTGCCGCCTGACGGTTGTGCCTGCGCAGACCTCCGCAGAAGACGTATTAAAGATGAATCCGGACGGTATCTTCCTGTCCAACGGTCCTGGCGACCCGGCACCGTGTGACTACGCGATTGCCGCGATTCAGAAATTCCTCGAAACCGATATTCCGGTGTTTGGCATCTGTCTCGGCCATCAGCTGCTGGCGCTGGCGAGCGGTGCGAAGACCATCAAGATGAAGTTTGGCCACCACGGCGGCAACCATCCGGTGAAAGATATTGATAACAACACCGTGATGATTACCGCGCAGAACCACGGTTTTGCGGTGGATGAAGCCTCAATGCCTGCTACCTTGCGCGTTACGCACAAATCACTGTTCGATGGCACCCTACAGGGTATCCATCGCACCGACAAGCCGGCGTTTAGCTTCCAGGGCCACCCTGAAGCGAGCCCGGGGCCGCACGATGCTGCGCCGCTGTTCGACCACTTTATCGAGTTAATTGAGCAATACCGTCAGTCCGCGAAATAATCAGGAGTTAAAAGAGCCATGCCAAAACGTACAGACATAAAAAGTATCCTGATTCTGGGCGCGGGTCCGATTGTTATCGGCCAGGCGTGTGAGTTTGACTATTCCGGCGCGCAGGCGTGTAAAGCCCTGCGTGAAGAGGGTTACCGCGTTATTCTGGTCAACTCCAACCCGGCGACCATCATGACCGACCCGGAAATGGCCGATGCCACTTACATCGAGCCAATTCACTGGGAAGTGGTACGCAAAATTATCGAAAAAGAGCGCCCGGATGCGGTACTGCCTACCATGGGCGGCCAGACGGCGCTGAACTGCGCGCTGGAGCTGGAGCGTCAGGGCGTACTTGAAGAGTTCGGTGTGACCATGATTGGTGCCACCGCCGATGCGATTGATAAAGCAGAAGATCGCCGTCGCTTCGACATCGCAATGAAGAAAATCGGTCTCGACACCGCGCGTTCTGGTATCGCCCACACCATGGAAGAAGCGCTGGCGGTTGCCGCTGACGTCGGCTTCCCGTGCATCATCCGCCCGTCCTTCACCATGGGCGGTACCGGCGGCGGTATTGCCTATAACCGCGAAGAGTTTGAAGAGATTTGCGAACGCGGTCTGGATCTTTCCCCAACGAAAGAGCTGCTGATTGATGAATCGCTGATTGGCTGGAAAGAGTACGAGATGGAAGTGGTACGTGACAAAAATGATAACTGCATTATTGTCTGCTCCATCGAAAACTTCGACGCCATGGGCATTCATACCGGTGACTCCATCACCGTAGCGCCTGCCCAGACGCTGACCGACAAAGAATATCAAATCATGCGTAACGCCTCGATGGCGGTACTGCGTGAAATCGGCGTAGAAACCGGCGGGTCTAACGTGCAGTTTGCGGTGAACCCGAAAAACGGCCGCCTGATTGTCATTGAAATGAACCCACGCGTTTCCCGCTCCTCGGCGCTGGCCTCGAAAGCGACCGGTTTCCCGATTGCCAAAGTGGCGGCGAAACTGGCTGTCGGTTATACCCTCGATGAGCTGATGAACGACATCACCGGTGGTCGCACCCCGGCGTCGTTCGAACCGTCTATCGACTACGTTGTGACTAAGATCCCGCGCTTTAACTTCGAGAAGTTTGCCGGTGCTAACGACCGTCTGACGACGCAGATGAAGTCCGTCGGCGAAGTGATGGCGATTGGCCGCACACAGCAGGAATCGCTGCAAAAAGCGCTGCGCGGTCTGGAAGTGGGCGCCACCGGTTTCGACCCGAAAGTGAGCCTGGATGACCCGGAAGCGCTGACCAAAATTCGTCGCGAGCTGAAAGATGCAGGCGCTGAGCGTATCTGGTACATCGCCGATGCGTTCCGTGCTGGTCTGTCCGTTGATGGCGTCTTCAACCTGACCAACATTGACCGCTGGTTCCTGGTACAGATTGAAGAACTGGTGCGTCTGGAAGAAAAAGTTGCAGAGCTGGGGATTAACGGCCTCGACGCTGATTTCCTGCGCCAGCTCAAGCGTAAAGGCTTTGCCGATGCGCGTCTGGCAAAACTGGCTGGCGTGCGCGAAGCGGAAATCCGCAAACTGCGCGAACAGTATAGGCTGCACCCGGTTTATAAGCGTGTGGATACCTGCGCCGCAGAATTCTCCACCGACACTGCCTACATGTACTCCACCTATGAAGAAGAGTGCGAAGCGAACCCGACTCAGGATCGCGACAAAATTATGGTGCTGGGCGGTGGTCCGAACCGTATCGGTCAGGGTATCGAATTCGATTACTGCTGCGTACATGCGTCGCTGGCGCTGCGCGAAGACGGTTACGAGACCATTATGGTCAACTGTAACCCGGAAACGGTTTCTACCGACTACGACACCTCCGACCGTCTGTACTTTGAACCGGTAACGTTCGAAGACGTGCTGGAAATCGTGCGTATCGAGAAGCCGAAAGGCGTTATCGTGCAGTACGGCGGGCAGACTCCGCTGAAGCTGGCGCGTGCGCTGGAAGCCGCAGGCGTGCCGGTTATCGGCACCAGCCCGGACGCGATTGACCGCGCTGAAGACCGTGAGCGTTTCCAGCAGGCGGTTGACCGTCTGAAGCTAAAACAACCGGCCAACGCCACCGTCACCGCCATTGAAATGGCGGTCGAGAAGGCAAAAGAGATTGGCTACCCGCTGGTGGTGCGCCCGTCCTACGTGCTTGGCGGTCGGGCAATGGAAATTGTGTACGACGAAGCCGACCTGCGTCGCTACTTCCAGACCGCGGTCAGCGTCTCCAACGACGCGCCGGTGCTGCTGGACCGCTTCCTGGATGACGCAGTAGAAGTGGACGTGGACGCTATCTGCGACGGCGAAAGGGTGCTGATTGGCGGCATCATGGAGCACATTGAGCAGGCGGGCGTTCACTCCGGCGACTCCGCGTGTTCCCTGCCAGCCTACACGCTGAGCCAGGAAATTCAGGACGTGATGCGCCAGCAGGTGCAGAAACTGGCCTTCGAACTGCAGGTTCGTGGTCTGATGAACGTCCAGTTTGCGGTGAAGAACAACGAAGTTTACCTGATTGAAGTCAACCCGCGTGCGGCGCGTACCGTACCGTTTGTCTCCAAAGCCACCGGTGTTGCGCTTGCAAAAGTGGCGGCGCGCGTGATGGTCGGTCAAACGCTGGCACAGCAGGGCGTCACCAAAGAAATTATCCCGCCGTACTACTCGGTGAAGGAAGTGGTGCTGCCGTTTAACAAGTTCCCGGGCGTTGACCCCCTGTTAGGGCCAGAAATGCGCTCTACCGGCGAAGTGATGGGCGTAGGTCGCACCTTTGCGGAAGCATTCGCCAAGGCGCAGCTGGGCAGCAGCTCCACCATGAAGAAACAGGGCCGCGCACTGCTCTCCGTGCGTGAAGGCGATAAAGAGCGCGTCGTTGACCTGGCGGCGAAGCTGCTGAAGTTTGGTTTCGAGCTGGACGCAACCCACGGTACGGCAATTGTACTGGGGGAAGCCGGTATCAACCCGCGTCTGGTAAACAAGGTGCATGAAGGTCGTCCGCATATTCAGGACCGTATCAAGAATGGCGAATATACCTATATCATCAACACCACTGAAGGTCGTCAGGCGATTGAAGACTCCAAGCTGATTCGCCGCAGCGCGCTGCAGTACAAAGTTCATTATGACACCACGCTGAACGGCGGTTTCGCCACGGCGATGGCGCTGAATGCGGATGCTACCGAGAAGGTGACCTCCGTTCAGGAAATGCACGCACAGATCGCGAAGTAATCGACAATGACCCACCTGCTTCTGAGCGGGTCGGGTCTGCAATTTAATAAGAAACGGTTTCTGTAAAGAAACCGTTTTTTTTATCTATTAAGGTCATTACAGGCAAATAGCGCTGTGATAACCACATTTTCAATGTAATAAGCAAGATGTTGCTCACACTAATCAACATTCAAGTCGCATACTATCTCTCATATACACAATTTTAATAGGGCTTTGTTTTTATTTATCCAGACAGGCCGTAGCCAGATTTTTAATTTGTGAAATGGTGTGCTTATGTGTGAAGAATATGTTGAAAGACCGCTTTATTTGTTAATTGCCGATTGGATCAGGGCTGAAGATCGTTGGGTCACGGCAAAAGAAATCTCCCTCCATTTTAATATTGAACACTGCAAAGCAATTAATACGCTCTCCTATATTCTGTCTGAAGTGGGAGAAATTGTTTGTGAAGTTAAGATGATCCCTAACCAGATTGCAGGCCGGGGCTGTCAGTGCCAGCGTCTGGTGAAAGTCGTGAGTATTGATTCTCATCTCTACAGCAGATTGAATCACAATTTGCAGGATAAAAAAGTGAGCGTAGGGAAAATGCCGCGTATGTCGGCTGTACCGCCAACAGAGCTTAATCGCGAGCAGAAATGGCAGATGATGCTGTCAAAAAGTATGCGTCGCTAATTGTAAGTTTGCCTGATGGCGGCATAAACGGTAATTGACTCGTAGGCCGGATAAGCGTGAGCGCATCCGGCATCAATTACTGTGCTGATTTGGGCTTCACATCCGTTGTGCCTTTCAGACGCGGGCGGTTTTTATCAATCTGCGTTAACGGCTGTGTTTCGCGTAACCCTACCCGACAGCGAACCGCGAGATCCTGATACTCTTTGGTGTTCAGCCGCTTCCAGTGCAGCTCCTGGTCTGTCACCTCTCGCAGCACGCGGGCAGGTGAACCGACCAGCATTTGCCTTGCCTCGCCGGTAAATCCGGCTTTAACAAAGCTCATGGCGGCGACAATGCTCTCTTCGCCAATTGTTGCGCCGTCCATTATGACGCTGTTCATGCCAACCAGCGCGTCCCGGCCAATGACGCAGCCGTGCAGGATTGCACCATGTCCGATGTGTCCATTCTCATGCACGATGGTGTCGGTGTCACAGTAGCCGTGCATGATGCAACCATCCTGAAGATTCGAGCCTGCTTCAAGGATCAGGCGGCCATAGTCGCCGCGCAGCGAGGCAAGAGGACCGATATATACGCCAGCACCGACGATCACATCGCCAATCAGCACTGCGCTAGGATGGACATACGCCTGTGGGTGTACCACCGGGATCAGGCCTTCAAACGCATAATAACTCACGATATTCCTCAGTTGTTTTTGCCGGATAACGCGGCCTACGAGTGTGCATTTTTTGTAGGCCGGATAAGCAAAGCGCCATCCGGCCTCAGCACATTAACGACCTTTCCACACCGGATCGCGTTTTTCAGCAAATGCCTGCGGTCCTTCGAGCGCATCCTCAGAGTGCAGTACGGATGGGTAATGCTTCAGCACGCCGCTGCGGATGTAGCGGTAGCCTTCTTCTACCGGCATTTCGCTGGTCGCGCGGTAAATCTCTTTCAGCGCGGCGATGGCCAACGGGGCGCTATTCACCAGCTGCTGCGCCAGTTCGCGGGCGCTGTCCATCAGTTCAACCTGGCTGACGACGCGGTTCACAATCCCCCAGCGCAGTGCTTCTTCGGCGCTCATTCGTCTGCCGGTCATCACCATTTCGTTGACGATAGCAGGCGGCAGCAGCTTCGGCAGACGCAGCACGCCGCCGCTGTCTGGCACGATACCAAGCTTGGCTTCCGGTAGCGCAAAGCTGGCGTTTTCCGCACAGATGATAAAATCTGCCGCCAGCGCTAGCTCGAATCCGCCGCCGAAGGCATAGCCGTTTACTGCGGCGATGACCGGCTTGTCGAGATCAAATATTTCCGTTAAACCGGCAAAACCGCCGGGACCAAAATCGGCATCCGGCGCTTCACCTTCTGCTGCCGCTTTTAGGTCCCAGCCCGCAGAAAAGAATTTCTCGCCGCCGCCGGTGATAATCGCCACGCGCAATTCCGGGTCATCGCGGAAATGAAGAAAAGCCTCACCCATGGCAAAACTGGTTTTGGCGTCAATGGCATTCGCTTTGGGCCTGTCTAATGTAATTTCCAGAATCGGGCCGTTACGGGTCAGATGTAATGATTCACTCATAGCTCATCTCCAAAAAATAGATTTGCCGACAGGAGGCATTCCTGGCGGAGGATTTATTTCAGATTTTTTTTGATTATTTTTCCGGAACAATTACGCGGCAGGTCGGTTCTTATCTCCAAAAACGAGGGAACCTTAAACTTCGCCATATTGCCTTCGCAGAAACTGAAAAATTCTGCTTCGCTTAATGTTTCCCCCTCATTCAATACGATAAAGGCTTTAATCGCCTCATCGCGGATAGCGTCTTTAATACCGACAATGACAATGTCCTGAATTTTAGGGTGAGCAGCGATTATATTTTCCAGCTCGACGCAGGAAACATTTTCCCCACCGCGTTTAATCATGTTGCAGCGCCGGTCAACGAAATAGAAAAAGCCGTCTTCATCCCGGTAGCCGGAATCACCGGTATGCAACCAGCCGTCCGACTCCAGCGCGTTGGCCGTGGCCTGTGGCTGTGCATAGTACTCTTTAAATATCGTTTTACCCGGCACGCCTTTAATGCAGATTTCGCCAATCTCTCCGGCAGGTAACGGCTGATTATGATCGTCGCGGATTTCGGCTTCATAGCTAAAGCCCACGCGGCCAATGGAAGGCCAGCGCCGTTGGTCACCGGGGCGGTCACCAATAATACCGACGATGGTTTCCGTCATGCCGTAGGAGGTCAGCAGCCTAACGCCAAAGCGCGTGATAAAATCATCTTTTTCCTGCACCGATAAATTGAGGTAGAACATCACTTCGCGCAGCTTGTGCTGCCTGTCAGTCGGGCTTGCGGGCTGTACCATCAGGGTGCGGATCATCATCGGAATGCATTCCGTCACCGTCGCCTGATATTTACGTACCTGGTCCCAGAAGGCCCGGGCGCTGTATTTCTCTATCAGCACAAAGGTACTGCCTGCGGAAAAAGCCGCCATGGCTGCCGTACACTGGCAGTCAATATGGAAAGCGGGCATGACCGTCAGGTAGACGTCGTCATCGCGCAGGGCGCACTGCCAGGCGGAGTAGTAACCGGCAAAACGCAGGTTATAGTGGGTAATCACCACCCCTTTGGGACGCGAGGTGGTGCCTGAGGTAAACAGAATTTCTGCCGTGTCATCAGTGGATAACGGTGGTGTATAGCACAGCGTTGTCGGCTGCTGGTCCTTGAGCTGAGAAAAATGGCTCACGCCATCGTCAGCCGGAACCTGCTCTCCGATAAGAGAAATGTGATTAAGCGGGGTGGTATTTTCCCGTTTTATCTGGCGGTACATTGGATAAAACTGAGCGCTGGTGACCAGCAGGCTGACCTGGCTGTTTTGCAGGATCCAGGCGCTTTCTTCCCCCAGCAAGCGGGCGTTAATCGGTACCATCACGGCGCCAATTTTTGCCAGCCCAAACCAGCAAAAAATGAACTCCGGGCAGTTATCCAGATGTAATGCGACCTTATCGCCTTTGCGTATGCCCAATGAATGAAAAAGGTTCGCCGTACGGTTAATCTCTTCATTAAGTGAGGCATAGCTAAACTGCCGAACGTTTCCTTCGCAGGATTCGAAAATAAGTGCTGCTTTATCTCCGTACACCCCGGCCAGGTCGTCCCACATCTGACGTAAGTTTTGTCTGCCAACGATATCCATTTTACCTTATCCACTGAAATCAGGCGTGAGCGCTAACCCGCAAAGCCGGTCAGCGCATCGCGTTTAATCCTCAACCCTGGCCAGGCCTTTGCCGACCAGCTCATTAATGTCTGCTTCGCTGTAACCGATATTTTTCAGAATGGCGGCGGTATCCATGCCGTGTGACGGCATGCCACGCCAGATTTTCCCTGGGTTATTTTTGAATTTCGGCATGATGTTGGGGCCTTTACAGGTGCGACCGTCCATCGTTTGCCACTGGGTAATAGATTCACGGGCTACGTACTGCGGGTTGTCTTCCAGTTCCGGGATCGTCAGTACTTTCGCGCAGGCGATATTCAGTTCGGCAAAGCGCGCCTGAACGTCTGCAATAGTGTGTTCTGCCAGCCAGGCATCCAGTTTCTCTTCGACTAACGGGCCGTACGGGCACTCAACACGATGGATGAGCTGTGTGCCTTCCGGAACTTCTGGCGTTCCGAGAATGTGCGCCAGACCAATATCCTTAAAGCATTCGTTGATTTGCGTAATGCCAACCAGCTCCATCACGATGTAGCCGTCGGCACATTTATACAGGCCGCAACCGGCGTA
Source organism: Citrobacter sp. TBCS-14 (assembly GCF_005280805.1). Taxonomy (NCBI): domain Bacteria; kingdom Pseudomonadati; phylum Pseudomonadota; class Gammaproteobacteria; order Enterobacterales; family Enterobacteriaceae; genus Citrobacter; species Citrobacter sp. TBCS-14. The sequence continues at coordinate 186,564 of NZ_SZWM01000476.1, read as the reverse complement.
GTAGGGGTCTTTACCTTTGGTCATACGCGGGCAAACTTCACCGCCGTTGAAGTAATCCATCATGAAGTACTGGCCCATACGCAGCATGACTTCGTACATGGCAATATCAATACTTTCGCCTTTACCCGTTTCGCGCACTTTATACAGAGCAGCCAGGGCTGCCGTGGTGGCTGTCATGCCGGAGAAGTAATCGGCGGTGTACGGGAAGGCTGGCATCGGCTGGTCAACGTCGCCGTTTTGAATCAGATAACCGCTGAACGCCTGGGCGATGGTATTGTACGCCGGGAGGTTGGTGTACTCATCGGTGCCATACTGGCCGAAGCCGGAGAGGTGAGCGATAACCAGCTTCGGGTTATGCTCCCATAAAACCTCATCGGTAATACCGCGGCGGGCAAAGGCCGGACCTTTACTGGCTTCAATGAAAATGTCGGTGGTTTCCATGAGCTTCAGAAACGCTTCCCGGCCTTCATCTTTGAAAATATTGAGTGACAGGGCGTGCAGATTGCGGCGTGACAGCTGCGGGTAGTTGGGTTGCACGCGGATGGTATCGGCCCAGGCGACGTTTTCAATCCAGATAACCTCAGCGCCCCATTCGGCAAACATCTGTCCGGCGAACGGCCCGGCGATTTCGATCCCTGAAAAGACAACGCGTACGCCGGCAAGCGGCCCAAATGCAGGCATTGGTAAATGGTCCATAATGTAACTCCTGGCAGTTAGTTGTAGGCCGGATAGGCGAAGCGCCATCCGGCATTCCACTTAGCGGTATTGCTTGAGTACCGCACGACCCAACGTCAGGATCTGCATTTCATCAGAGCCACCGGAAACACGGTCAACACGCAGGTCACGCCAGAAGCGCGTGATGCGATGATTGCCCGCAATACCCACACCGCCGAGTACCTGCATGGAGGTGTCCACGACCTCAAACGCGGCGTTAGCGCAGAAGTATTTGCACATTGCTGCATCACCCGAGGTAATGGTGCCGTTATCTGCTTTCCACGCGGCTTCCAGCAGCATGTTTTTCATGGAGTTCAGTTTGATCGCCATATGCGCAAACTTCTCCTGAATGAGCTGGAAACGACCGATTGCTTCGCCAAACTGGACGCGTTGATTGGCGTAGCGCGCCGCATCTTCAAAGGCGCACATTGCTGTACCGTAGTTGGTCAGGGCGACGAGGAAACGTTCGTGGTCAAATTCTTCTTTCACGCGGTTAAAGCCATTACCTTCCCGACCGAACATGTCTTTTTCATCCAGTTCGACGTCATCAAAGGTAATTTCACAGCAACTGTCCATGCGCAGGCCGAGTTTCTCCAGCTTATTGACTTTGATACCGGCTTTCGTCATGTCAACAAACCACTCGGTGTAAATCGGTTTATCCGGCGATGCACCATCACGAGCCATCACCACGATATACGGGGTATAGGCGCTACTGGTGATAAAGCACTTACTGCCATTAAGATAAACCTTACCATCTTTGCGTGTATAAGTGGTTTTCAGACTGCCAACATCCGATCCAGCTCCCGGTTCTGTGATAGCGGAGTTCCACATCTGCTTACCGGTGCCCTGGAACGCCATGATTTTATCAATTTGTTCCTGGGTGCCTTCACGCAGGAAAGTGTTAAAACCTCCCGGCAATTGATACAGCACGTAAGTCGGTGCGCCAAGGCGACCTAATTCCATCCACACCGCGGCAACGGTGACGAAACCGGCTTCCAGACCGCCGTGTTCTTCCGGGATCAGCAGGCTGTCGATGCCCATATCCGCCAGCGCTTTTACAAAACGTTCTGGGTAGACGCTGTCACGATCGCACTCGGCAAAGTAAGCTTCCCAGTTCTCACTGGCCATCAGTTCACGAATACCTGCGACAAACAGTTCCTGCTCGTCATTCAAATTGAAATCCATCTTCAAGCCTCTTCAGTAATGGGTTAATTAAACTTACTTGTCTTTCCAGTGCACTTTGGCGTCTTTAATAAAGGACAGCGTGACCATAATGTTGACGAAGAACAGCGGGCATCCTCCGGCAATAATCGCCGTCTGGATGGGCTTCAGTCCGCCCAGCGCCAGCAGAACAATACCGATGACGCCGACCAGTACCGACCAGCCGATACGGATTAACAGCGGCGGTTCTTCACCGTCGCGAACTTCGCGGCAGGTGGACATCGCCAGGGTGTAAGAGCAGGCGTTAATCAACGTGACGGTGGCAATAAAGCAGAGGATAAAGAATCCCCACATGGTGGCGGTGCTGAACGGCAATGCGGCCCAGGTTTCGATGATGGCGCGCGCCACGCCGTGTTGCTCAATCAGTTGTGGGATGTTGACAATATTTTTATCCATCAACAGCAGCGTGTTGCTGCCAAGGACCGTCCACAGGATCCAGGTGGAAGCAGTCAGACCCAGTACCATGCCGAAGCACAGTTCACGTACGGTACGGCCGCGAGAAATACGGGCGAGGAAGATGCTCATCTGGATGGCGTAAATCACCCACCATGCCCAGTAGAAGACAGTCCAGCCCTGCGGGAAGCCGCCTTTACCGATAGCGTCGGTATAGAACAGCATGCGCGGTAAATACATCATCAGCATGCCGACGGAGTCGGTGAAGTAGTTCATGATGAAGCTGGCACCGCTGACGATAAACACCCAGCCCAGCATCAGGAAACTCAGGTAGCTACGAATGTCGCTGGCGATCTTCACCCCTTTTTGCAGACCACAGGCCACGCAAATGGCGTTCAGAATGATCCAGCAGGTAATGATGATGGCGTCTAATTGCAGGGTATGCGGAATGCCGAACAGATACTGGATACACTCGGTCACCAGCGGTGTAGCCAGACCGAGGCTGGTCCCCATCGCGAAGATCAGCGCGACCAGATAGAAGTTATCGACGATGGTGCCGAATAACCCTTTAGCGTGTTTCTCGCCAACTAACGGTACCAGTGTGGAGCTGGGACGGATGACGTCCATCTTGCGCACAAAGAAGAAGTAGGCGAAGGCCACAGAAAGGAAGCTATAGGTTGCCCACGGCAGCGGCCCCCAGTGGAACAGGCTGTACGCCAGACCGAGTTCTTTCGCGCCGGTAGAATTAGGAGCGAGAGCAAAGGGCGGGGTGGAGATATAGTAATAAATCTCTATTGAGCCCCAGAACAGCACGGCAGCCGATGTACAGGAGGCGAACATCATAAATATCCAGCTGGTGGTGCTAAACTCCGGTTTTTCATCACCTAATTTCTTTTTGGCATACGGGCCAAAGACCAACCAGAACCAGCCGAACAGCATGATCACCATGTACCATTCAAATGCCCAGCCCCAGACATTGGTGACGTAACTGAATACCGCATTAATAACCACATTCGCGGCATCAAGATCTCTTACTGTTAGCCAACAAAGTATTCCGACAATTATTAATGGCGGGAAAAAAACCTTTGGTTCTATTCCCGATTTCTTCTTTTCATTTTTCATAAGTGAATTCCAGTGTGAAAACGAAATTTATTTAGCGTTCCCGATTGTGCTGTTTTGTATATTTATTATTAATAATTTGTTGATAACTATTTAACCTCTGGGGCGCCTCCGTGAGTAACTCATAATGGGTATTCGTTAGCGGTGGTTCTGTTATGTGTGTCACACTTTTTTATGCTGGCTATTTTGTTGGGTTTTTTGTTATTTATTGTTTTAAATCAGTGTGTTGGTGTTGGTTTTTTAAGTTTTATAAGTCGTTGTCTTTCAATATTGTTGAACCAGCAAACAATATTGAAAACTTTCATATTTGACAGGTGATTTTCAATATTGTTGAGATGCATAACACTATTGAAAGTTACAAATATGAATGTGTGACATTTTCAATATTGGTGATTAATGTTTTATTTCCGAATTAAAGAGCGTGATATCTGTATTTAACACAGCCGATATGAATAACGTTTCCTTCATGATTTCTGGAGATGCAATGAAGATAATTACTTGCTACAAATGCGTGCCTGACGAACAGGATATTGCGATTAATAATGCTGATGGTTCGCTGGATCTCAGCAAGGCTGATGCCAAAATCAGTCAGTACGACCTGAATGCGATTGAGGCTGCTTGTCAGTTAAAACAGCAGCTGGGAGAGGCTCAGGTTGTTGCACTGAGCGTGGGTGGCAAAGCGTTGACCAATGCTAAAGGGCGCAAAGATGTGCTTTCTCGCGGTCCGGATGAGTTGATCGTGGTGATTGACGATCAATTCGAACAGGCGCTGCCTCAGCAGACGGCGACAGCACTGGCTGCCGCGGCACAAAAATCCGGTTTTGATCTGATTATCTGTGGTGATGGATCTTCCGATCTTTATGCCCAGCAGGTCGGTCTGCTGGTGGGCGAAGCATTGAATATCCCGGCGATTAACGGTGTGAGCAAGATCCTCTCACTGGCGGATAACACCCTCACGGTAGAACGCGAGCTGGAAGATGAAATTGAAACTCTGAGCATCCCGCTGCCAGCGGTGATTGCGGTCTCTACCGACATCAACACCCCACAAATCCCTTCCATGAAAGCCATTCTTGGCGCGGCGAAAAAACCGGTTCAGGTCTGGTCGCCAGCGGATATGGCGCTAAATAGTGTGGATGTGTATTCCGCCCAACAGGTTGCTGCACCGAAGCAACGCGAGCGTCAGCGCGTTGTGATTGAAGGTGACGGTGAAGAACAGATCGCCGCGTTTGTCGAGAACCTGCGCAAAATCATTTAATTATCAGGGGATGTTATGAACAAGTTTTCCAGTGTCTGGGTATTCAGTGATACCCCTTCTCGTCTGCCGGAGCTGATGAAGGGTGCGCAGGCTTTAGGTGAGTCAATCAACACGTTCGTACTGAGCGAGGCTGACAGTGCGGCAGCAATCCAGCTGGGCGCCAACCATGTCTGGCTGCTCAGCGGTAAACCCGATGACCGTATGATCGAAGATTATGCGGATGTGATGGCCCAGACCATTCGTCAGCACAGTGAAGGTGGCGCGGTACTGCTGCCGAATACTCGTCGCGGCAAACTGCTGGCAGCAAAGCTGGGCTTTCGTTTGTCGGCTGCGGTGTCTAACGATGCCAGCTCGGTGACGTTGCAGGACGGCAATGTGGCGGTCAAACATATGGTGTATGGCGGTCTGGCAATGGGGGCGGAAACCATCGCCTCGCCATTTGCGGTGATCACGCTCAGCAGCGGAACGTTTGACGCGATGCAGCCAGAGGCATCCCGCATCGGTGAGAAGCATGAGGTGCAGTGGCAGGCTCCGGCCGTCGCGGTCACCCGTACCGCCACGCAAGCGCGCAAGAGCAACAGCGTCGATCTCGACAAAGCGCGACTGGTGGTCAGCGTGGGACGCGGTATTGGCAGCAAAGAGAATATCTCGCTGGCGGAAGCGCTGTGCCAGGCCATGGGCGCTGAGCTGGCTTGCTCCCGTCCGGTGGCTGAAAACGAGAAGTGGATGGAGCACGAACGCTACGTTGGGATCTCCAACTTGATGCTCAAGCCCGACCTGTATCTGGCGGTGGGGATCTCCGGGCAGATCCAGCACATGGTTGGCGCGAACGGCGCACAGACGATTTTTGCCATCAATAAAGATAAGAATGCCCCGATTTTCCAGTACGCTGACTTTGGCATCGTTGGCGATGCGCTGAAGATCCTGCCTGCGCTGACGGCCGCATTAGCGCGCTAAACCATTCCGGGCAGAGTACGAAAGTACTCTGCCGCTGAGAGGAGTTGTATATGTCCGAAGATATCTTTGATGCCATCATCGTGGGTGCAGGGCTGGCTGGCTCGGTTGCGGCGCTGGTGCTCGCTCGTGAAGGTGCACAGGTGCTGGTTATCGAGCGCGGCAATTCTGCTGGCGCGAAGAATGTCACCGGTGGGCGCATGTATGCGCACAGCCTGGAGCGTATCATCCCTGGCTTTGCTGAGCATGCTCCCATTGAACGCATGATCACCCACGAAAAACTCGCCTTTATGACTGAAAAAGGGGCGATGACGATGGATTATTGCAACGGAGAAGAGGCGGCGGCGTCGCAGGTTTCTTATTCCGTATTGCGCAGTAAATTTGACGCCTGGCTGATGGAGCAGGCTGAAGAGGCGGGCGCCCAGCTGATTACCGGTATCCGCGTGGATAATGTCGTCCAGCGTGATGGCAAGGTCGTGGGTGTGGAGGCCGATGGCGATATTCTTGAAGCAAAAGTGGTGATCCTCGCTGACGGTGTGAATTCTCTTCTGGCAGAAAAGTTGGGTATGGCCAAGCGCGTTGACGCGGCACATGTGGCCGTTGGTGTGAAGGAGCTTATTGAATTGCCGAAATCGGTGATTGAAGACCGCTTTCATCTGCAGGGTAACGAAGGCGCAGCCTGTCTGTTTGCTGGGTCGCCAACCGACGGCCTGATGGGCGGTGGCTTCCTCTATACTAATGAAACCACTGTTTCTTTAGGGCTGGTATGCGGCCTTCATCACCTGAAGGACGCGAAAAAATCGGTCCCGCAAATGCTGGAAGATTTCAAACAGCACCCGGCCGTTGCCCCACTGATTGCTGGTGGCAAGCTGGTGGAATATGCCGCTCACGTAGTGCCGGAAGCCGGGATGAATATGCAGCCGGAACTGGTGGGCGACGGTGTACTGATTGCTGGTGATGCTGCCGGAATGTGTATGAACCTTGGCTTCACCATTCGCGGTATGGATTTGGCTATCTCGGCAGGCGAAGCGGCCGCTAAAACGGTACTTTCAGCCATGAAGCGTGACGACTTTAGCAAGCAAGCGCTTGCCGAATATCACCAGCATTTGGACGACGGCCCGATGCGCGATATGCGCATGTATCAGAAGCTGCCTGCGTTCCTCGATAATCCCCGCATGTTTACCGCCTATCCAGAAATGGTAGTGAATATCGCCCGCGACCTGTTTACCGTGGATGGTTCAGCACCGGTCCCGATGCGTAAAACATTGCTGCGTCATACGAAGAAAGTGGGCTTCATCAACCTGATGAAGGATGGCCTTAAAGGAGTGACCGTATTATGACTTCTCCCGTCAATGTAGACGTCAAACTGGGTGTCAATAAATTCAATGTCGATGAAGAAAGCCCGCATATCATTCTGAAAACTCAGCCCGATAAACAGGTGCTGGAGGTGCTGATCAAAGCCTGCCCGGCCGGCTTGTACAAAAAACAGGATGACGGCAGCGTGCGCTTTGATTACGCCGGTTGCCTGGAATGCGGCACTTGTCGAATTCTCGGACTCGATACGGCGCTGGAGAAATGGGAATACCCACGCGGCACCTTTGGTGTGGAGTTCCGCTACGGCTAAACCTGGTGCCGGATGGCGGCTTCGCCTTATCCGGCCTACAGGCACAGTACGTAGGCCTGATAAGCGCAGCGCCATCAGGCATTAAGTTAAATAAAACAGGACATCACCATGCAGCAGCCCAGGAACTTTGATGACATCAAATTCACCTCCATTCACCGGCGAATAATGCTGTGGGGAAGCGGTGGACCGTTTCTGGATGGCTATGTGCTGGTGATGATTGGCGTTGCACTGGAGCAGCTCACACCGGCATTGAAGCTGGATGCGGAGTGGATTGGTCTGTTAGGTGCCGGGACGCTGGCCGGGCTGTTTGTCGGCACGTCGCTGTTTGGCTACATCTCCGATAAAGTCGGGCGGCGCAAAATGTTCATCATCGATATCATCGCCATTGGCGTGATATCGGCGGCGACGATGTTTGTTTCTTCTCCCGTAGAGCTGCTGGTGATGCGGGTGTTGATCGGGGTGGTCATCGGTGCAGATTATCCGATAGCCACTTCCATGATCACCGAGTTCTCCAATACCCGACAGCGCGCCTTTTCCATCGGTTTTATCGCTGCCATGTGGTATGTCGGTGCGACCTGCGCCGATCTGGTCGGCTACTGGCTGTATGATGTCGAGGGGGGATGGCGCTGGATGTTGGGGAGTGCGGTGATCCCCTGTATATTGATCCTCATTGGTCGTTTCGATCTTCCCGAGTCACCGCGATGGCTACTGCGTAAAGGGCGGGTAAAAGAGTGTGACGCGATGATGATCAAGCTGTTCGGCGAGCCGGTGGTGTTCGACGAAGAAGCACCGCAGGAAACACGCTTTCTTCAGTTGTTTAATCGCCGCCATTTCCCGTTTGTCTTATTCGTCGCCGCCATCTGGACCTGCCAGGTGATCCCGATGTTCGCTATTTATACCTTTGGTCCACAGATTGTCGGATTGCTCGGCCTCGGCGTTGGGAAAAGCGCCGCACTGGGCAACGTGGTGATTAGCCTGTGCTTTATGCTGGGCTGTATTCCACCGATGTTCTGGCTCAATAGTGCTGGTCGTAGGCCGCTGTTAATCGGCAGCTTTATTATGATGACGCTGGCGCTGGCCGTGTTAGGGCTGATTCCTGATATGGGTGTCTGGCTGGTGGTGCTGGCGTTTGCCGTGTATGCGTTTTTCTCGGGAGGACCGGGGAACCTTCAGTGGTTGTACCCCAATGAGCTGTTCCCCACCGATATTCGCGCGTCAGCCGTCGGGGTGATCATGTCGCTAAGCCGGGTAGGAACCATTGTGTCTACTTGGGCGCTGCCAGTATTCATCACCAAATACGGGATCAGCCATGTGATGCTGATGGGGGCCGGGATTTCGCTGATTGGCCTGCTGGTTTCCATTGCCTTTGCGCCAGAAACGCGGGGGCTGACGTTGGCTCAGACCAGCCAAATGACGATCCGCAGTAAGCCAGCGTCGAGAGCCAGCCATTAGGAGTGTTCTGTATTTTCCCTGTTACTCAGTCAGTTAGCCTAAACTTAAACGGTATATCACTGAAAATGACTGAAAAGCAGGGAGAACACCATGCAAAAACATATTCTGATCACCTCCATTTTTACCGCAGCAGCGCTGTTCACCGTCGTCGGTTGTTCCTCCAACCAGGCGGTTAAAACAACCGACGGTAAAACCATTGTCACCAACGGCAAGCCGCAGGTGGATGATGATACAGGCCTGGTGTCGTATGAAAATGCGGAAACCGGTAAAACGGAACAAATTAACCGCGATCAAGTGAAAGATATGAGCGAACTCGACAACTAATTCAGTTTTCTCCATTCAGCTACTCAATAATATTGACTTTTAGCCTGCTGATTAACTGACTAAACTCACTGGTATTACAATAATGCAGTGATAGCAGGCTAATCATGATTCTCATCATTTATGCACATCCCTATCCGCAGCACTCGCATGCGAATAAGCGGATGCTTGAGCAGGCAAGGACGCTGGAGGGCGTAGAGGTTCGTTCGCTCTACCAGCTTTATCCCGACTTCAATATCGACATCGCCGCGGAGCAGGACGCGCTTTCACGCGCGAGCCTCATCGTCTGGCAGCATCCCATGCAGTGGTACAGCACACCGCCTCTCCTCAAACTGTGGATGGACAAAGTCCTCGCCCACGGCTGGGCGTATGGTCATGGAGGCACTGCGCTGCGCGGTAAACATTTGTTGTGGGCGGTCACCACCGGCGGCGGTGAAAATCATTTTGATATCGGCTCACACCCAGGTTTTGACGTGCTTTCTCAACCGTTGCAGGCCACGGCGTTATATTGCGGCCTGAAGTGGTTACCGCCGTTTGCGATGCACTGTACGTTCATCTGTGACGACGAAACGCTACAGGCTCAGGCGCGGCATTACAAGCAGCGCTTAATGGAGTGGCAGGAGGCACATCATGGATAGCCACACGCTGATACAGGCGCTGATATATCTTGGCTCAGCGGCGTTGATTGTGCCGATTGCGGTCCGGCTGGGGTTAGGGTCGGTACTGGGGTATCTCATTGCAGGGTGCATTATTGGCCCGTGGGGCTTAAGGCTGGTGACGGACGCCGAATCAATCCTGCATTTTGCGGAAATCGGCGTGGTGCTGATGCTGTTTGTCATCGGTCTGGAACTCGACCCACAGCGTTTGTGGAAGCTGCGGACATCGGTGTTTGGTGGTGGCGCGCTGCAAATGGTGGTCTGCGGCGGATTAATTGGTTTGTTCTGTATGTTCCTCGGCCTGCGCTGGCAGGTGGCTGTACTGATTGGCATGACGCTGGCTCTCTCCTCGACGGCTATCGCCATGCAGGCGATGAATGAACGCAACCTGATGGTGTCGCAAATGGGCCGCAGTGCGTTTGCCGTACTGTTGTTCCAGGATATTGCCGCCATTCCGCTGGTTGCCATGATCCCGCTGCTGGCGGCGAGCGGGGCGTCAACCACGCTCGGAGCGTTTGCGCTGTCGGCGCTGAAAGTGGCCGGTGCACTGGCGTTGGTGGTGGTTCTGGGTCGTTATGTCACACGACCGGCCCTGCGTTTTGTCGCGCGCTCCGGACTGCGGGAAGTGTTCAGCGCCGTCGCCCTGTTCCTGGTTTTTGGATTCGGTTTATTGCTGGAAGAGGTGGGCCTGTCGATGGCGATGGGCGCATTCCTGGCGGGCGTTTTGCTGGCAAGCTCGGAGTATCGTCATGCGCTGGAAAGTGATATCGAACCGTTTAAAGGGTTGTTGCTGGGGCTGTTTTTCATCGGCGTCGGGATGTCTATCGACTTCGGCACGCTAATTGATAATCCGCTACGTATTATTATTCTGCTGGCGGGTTTCCTGGCAATCAAAACCATCATGCTGTGGGTGATTGCTAAGCCGTTGCAGGTGCCGAACAAGCAACGTCGCTGGTTTGCCGTATTATTAGGACAAGGGAGTGAGTTTGCCTTCGTGGTGTTTGGTGCGGCGCAAATGGCCAATGTGCTTGATCCTGAATGGGCAAAAGCGCTGACGCTTGCAGTGGCGCTGTCGATGGCGGCCACGCCCATTTTGCTGGTTGTCCTGACGCGGCTGGAAAAATCGTCCACCGGTGAAGTGCGTGAGGCGGATGAAATCGATGAGGAGCAACCCCGGGTGATTATCGCCGGGTTTGGTCGATTCGGCCAGATAACCGGTCGCTTGCTGCTGTCGAGCGGGGTGAAGATGGTGGTACTTGATCATGACCCGGACCATATCGAAACGCTGCGCAAATTTGGAATGAAGGTTTTTTATGGCGATGCAACACGGATGGATCTACTGGAGTCTGCGGGGGCCGCGAAAGCGGAGGTGATCATTAATGCCATTGACGATCCGCAAACCAGTCTGCAACTGACCGAAATGGTGAAAGCACATTTCCCGCACTTGCAAATTATTGCCCGGGCGCGCGATGTTGATCATTACATTCGCTTGCGTCAGGCGGGGGTTGAGATGCCTGAGCGTGAAACCTTTGAAGGCGCGTTGAAAACCGGGCGCCTGGCGCTGGAGGGTCTGGGGCTTGGGCGCTATGAAGCACGTGAGCGGGCCGATTTATTCCGTCGTTTCAATACGCTGATGGTTGAGGAAATGGTGAAAGGTGAAAACGACGCGATTTCACGCGCGGCGGTATATAAGCGCACCAGCGCCATGTTGAGTGAAATTATTACCGAGGATCGTCAGCATTTGTCTCTGATTCAACGCCATGGCTGGCAAGGCACGGATGAAGGTAAACATACGGGAGACGTCGCAGATGAGCCGGAAGTGAAACCGTCAACATAGGGTAAAAAATGTGATGTTCTGCAAACTTTACTGCTAATTGACTGTTTTTGAACTACTGTAATGCTGGCAGCCCACTAAGAAGTCACGGACTCGCCAGCAGAACAGAAAATTTTCCTGCACATCTTCCTTTGGCTAGTCGACGAAAGAATGCGCTTTCCGTATAGTGGCGACAATTTTTTTGTATCCGGGAATTATTCAATGATCAGTCTGATTGCGGCGTTAGCGGTAGATCGCGTCATCGGTATGGAAAACGCCATGCCGTGGAACCTCCCTGCCGATCTCGCCTGGTTTAAACGTAACACCTTAAATAAGCCGGTTATTATGGGGCGCCATACCTGGGAATCCATCGGCCGACCGTTGCCAGGGCGTAAAAATATCGTCATCAGCAGCAAGCCGGGCACCGACGATCGCGTGCAGTGGGTGAAGTCTATTGATGAGGCGATTGCTGCCTGTGGCGATGAACCCGAGATTATGGTGATTGGCGGTGGGCGCGTGTATGAGCAGTTCCTGCCTAAAGCACAGAAGCTGTATCTGACGCATATCGATGCAGAAGTCGAAGGGGATACGCATTTTCCGGACTACGAGCCGGATGACTGGGAATCGGTCTTTAGCGAATTCCACGATGCCGACGCGCAAAACTCACACAGCTATTGCTTCGAAGTTCTGGAACGTCGTTAATCATGTAATTGCCGGATGGCGGCGAAACGCCTTATCAGGCCTACATCCGGCACTGGAGTAGGCCTGATAAGCGTAGCGCCATCAGGCATAAACATTTCAGGCGTTTACCGCCTCACCGGGATCCAGCTTCAGATGGCGATTTGACGGCTGAGTAAAGTACTGTTTGTCTTCCCAGCGCAGACAGGTGAGCTCCCCGCCCCAACAGCAGCCTGTATCCAGCGCGTAAACCCCTTCCGGCGTCCCTTTACCCTCCAGTGAGGCCCAGTGCCCAAAGGCAATGCTATAGGCGTCACTGACCGGTCCTGGGATGGCAAACCACGGTTTCAGTGGAGCGGGCGCGTCTTCCGGCGACTCTTTGCTGTACATATCCAGCTGGCCATTCGGGAAACAGTAACGCATGCGGGTAAAGGCGTTAGTAATAAAACGTAGGCGTGCCAATCCGGTCAGTTCCGGCGTCCAGTTATTTGGCATGTCGCCATACATGGCATCAAGAAAGAACGGGTACGAGTCGCTCGACAGCACGGCTTCGACATCTCGGGCGCAGTCTTTCGCGGTTTGGAGATCCCACTGTGGTGTAATCCCGGCATGCGCCATCACCAGCTTCTTCTCTTCATCAACCTGTAACAGCGGTTGGCGACGTAGCCAGTTCAGCAGAGAATCCGCATCCGGGGCATCGAGTAGCGGCGTGAGCCGGTCTTTGGGTTTATTCCGGCTGATGCCTGCAAATACGGCCAGCAGGTGCAAATCGTGATTACCTAAGACTAACCTTACGCTGTCGCCGAGCGATTTGACATAACGCAGTACGTCAAGCGAGCCGGGGCCACGCGCGACCAGGTCGCCTGTGAGCCATAAGGTATCTTTCCCAGGGGCAAAATTGACTTGATGCAGCAATGCGATCAGTTCGTCGTAACAACCGTGAACGTCGCCAATGAGGTATGTTGCCATAGCTATTGTTTTAGTGGATGAGCGTTGGAACGGCGAGCCTGAATACGGGAATGTCGATGGTAAAGGCAACGCCTTTCTCATCGATCATTTCGTAATGACCCTGCATGGTGCCCAGCGGGGTTTCAATCACCGCGCCGCTGGTATATTGGTACTCTTCACCGGGATCAATGTGGGGCTGAACGCCAACCACACCTTCACCCTGAACTTCGGTTTCACGGCCATGACCATTGGTAATCAACCAGTAACGTCCCAACAGTTGCACCGGCGCTCGCCCCAAATTGCGGATGGTTACGGTATAGGCAAAAACGTAACGTTCATCATCAGGTGAGGATTGCGCCTCAATATAGACGCTTTGTACCTGAATACACACTCGGGGCGAATTGATCATGCTTAACTCTCCTTCGATGACGCTTTTTCTGACAGATAGTTAGCCATCCGGCAGTATTGGGCGACAGAGATATTTTCCGCTCGCAGCGCCGGATCAACACCCAGTTCCGTCAGCACTTCAACGCTGAACAGATTACCGAGGCTGTTACGTACCGTTTTACGGCGCTGGTTAAACGCTTCGGTCGTAATGCGGCTCAGGACGCGAACGTCTTTGACCGGGTACGGCATCGTCGCGTGAGGGACCAGGCGTACAACGGCGGAATCAACTTTAGGCGCAGGCGTGAACGCGGATGGCGGTACTTCAAGTACCGGGATCACCTGGCAGTAATATTGTGCCATAACGGTTAGTCGACCATACGCTTTACTGTTTGGCCCTGCAACCAGACGGTTGACCACTTCTTTTTGCAACATGAAATGCATGTCGGCAATGGCATCAGTATAGGTAAAAAGATGGAACATCAGCGGCGTGGAGATGTTGTATGGCAGGTTACCAAATACGCGCAGCGGCTGACCCAGGGTTTGCGACAACTCGCCAAAGTCCATGGTCATAGCATCTTGCTGATAGATAGTCAGCTTCGGCCCTAAAAACGGGTGCGTTTGCAGGCGTGCGGCCAGATCGCGGTCCAGTTCAATGACCGTGAGCTTGTCCAGACGTTCACCTACCGGCTCGGTTAATGCCGCAAGGCCCGGGCCGATTTCGACCATGGCCTGACCCTTTTGCGGGTTGATAGCAGAGACAATACTTTCGATCACAAACTGATCGTTGAGGAAGTTTTGCCCGAAACGTTTACGGGCTAAATGGCCCTGATGGACTCGATTATTCATTAGTATTAACAATCATTTTGATGGCGAGGTTAAGCGCCGTAATAAAACTGCCGACATCTGCTTGCCCACGACCCGCAAGTTCGAGTGCGGTGCCGTGATCAACGGATGTGCGAATAAAGGGCAGGCCCAGTGTGATATTCACACCGCGACCAAATCCTTGGTATTTTAGCACGGGGAGACCCTGATCGTGGTACATTGCCAGCACGGCATCCGCGCTATCGAGATATTTAGGTTGAAACAGGGTATCTGCGGGCAGTGGACCGCGTAATTTCATTCCCTGAGCACGCATTTCATCCAGTACTGGAATGAGCGTATCGATCTCTTCCGTCCCCATATGACCGCCTTCCCCCGCATGTGGGTTCAGGCCGCAGACCAGAATCTGCGGATCGTTCAGGCCAAACTTGGTACGTAAATCATGGTGCAGAATGCCGATCACTTCCCGCAGTAGTGTGGGCGTAATGGCATCGGCAACGTCTCTGAGCGGCAGGTGCGTGGTTGCCAGGGCAACGCGCAACTCCTCGGTCGCCAGCATCATCACGACTTTTTTCGCCTGCGAGCGTTCTTCAAAGTACTCAGTGTGTCCGGTAAACGGCACGCCGGCATCGTTGATCACGCCCTTGTGAACCGGGCCAGTAATCAGCGCGGCGAATTCACCGTGTAAGCAACCGTCGCATGCGCGAGCCAGCGTATCAATCACATACGGTCCATTCTCTACCGCCAGTTGCCCCGCAATGACAGGGGCCCGCAGCGCAATCGGTAACAGCGTCAATGTGCCCGCTGCTTGTGGTTTGGCTGGGATATCAGGAGAGTAGGGGAGGAGCGAAAGCGGTAAACCGAGCATAGCTGCTCGGTTCGAAAGTAATGCGGCATCGGCGCAGACGACGAGTTCAACCGGCCACTCACGCTGCGCAAGCTGGACCACCAGGTCCGGACCAATCCCGGCGGGTTCGCCGGGAGTGATGACAACGCGTTGAGTACGGACCATTAGTTGCTCAGAATTTTAACGTACGCGCTGGCACGCTGTTCTTGCATCCAGGTCGCGGCTTCTTCAGAGAACTTACGGTTCATCAGCATGCGGTAGGCTCTGTCTTTCTGCGCGGCGTCAGTTTTATCAACGTTACGCGTGTCCAGCAGTTCGATCAGGTGCCAGCCAAAAGAGGAGTGCACCGGAGCGCTCATCTGACCTTTGTTCAGTCGGGTCAGCGCATCGCGGAAGGCTGGATCGAAAATATCCGCTGCCGCCCAACCCAGATCGCCGCCCTGGTTTGCAGAACCAGGATCCTGAGAGAACTCTTTAGCCGCGGCGGCAAAGGTCGTTTTACCGCTCTTAATATCAGCCGCGATTTGCTCCAGTTTCAGACGCGCCTGCTGATCGGTCATGATCGGAGACGGTTTCAGCAGGATATGGCGGGCATGAACTTCCGTTACGGAGATGCTCTGGCTCTGGCCACGCATATCGTTGACTTTCAGAATGTGGAAGCCGACACCTGAACGAATCGGGCCGATGATATCGCCTTTTTTCGCAGTGCTTAGTGCCTGTGCAAAGATGCCTGGCAGTTCCTGAATACGTCCCCATCCCATCTGGCCGCCTTTCAGCGCCTGCTGGTCTGCGGAATAGGTGATCGCCAGTTTACCGAAATCGCTACCGTTACGTGCTTCTTCGACGACAGCACGCGCCTGGCTTTCTGCTTCATTAACCTGGTCGGAGGATGGGTTTTCCGGTAACGGAATCAGAATGTGGCTCAGGTTCAGCTCAGTGCTGGCATCATTTTGATTGCCAACCTGCTGAGCCAGAGCATCCACTTCCTGCGGCAGAATGGTGACGCGACGGCGAACTTCATTGTTACGCACTTCAGAGATGGTCATCTCTTTACGGATCTGGTTACGATAGGTCGAATAGCTCAGACCATCGTGGGCCAGACGACTGCGCATCTGGTCCAGTGTCATATTGTTCTGCTTAGCGATGTTGGCGATGGCCTGATCCAACTGCTCATCAGTGATTTTCACCCCCATCTTCTGACCCATCTGCAGAACGATTTGATCCATGATCAAACGTTCGAGGATCTGATGGCGCAGCGTTGCGTCGTCGGGTAATTGCTGACCCGCCTGACCCGCATTAAGTTTTACTGACTGCATTAAGCCATCAACGTCGCTTTCCAGAACGACGCCGTTATTGACGACGGCTGCGACTTTATCGACTACCTGTGGGGCAGCGAAACTGGTATTCGCGACCATGGCGAAACCGAGAAGCAGCGTTTTCCAGTTCTTCATACTTTTTCCATTATTAATTAACCGCAATGCGGATTACGTTTTAAATCAATCAGATCATAAAGCGCTTTGATACGGCAAAATGTTCGAACGCAACATTTGGTTGGTGCCGAGACCATAGTTAGAGCTCAGACCGCGCAGTTCGATGTTAAAGCCGATCGTGTTGTCATAAATCGCGTGTTGCTGTTTGTCATCCCAACCGTTCAGCTTACGCTCGTAGCCAAAGCGAATGGCATAACAGCAGGAGTTGTACTGCACGCCCAGCATCTGGTCAGCAGGTTTATTGACGTTCGTATCGAAGTAATAAGCCCCGACAATTGACCAGCGGTCAGCAATCGGCAAGCTGGCCACGGCGCCCACTTGAGAAATCCCGTTTTCATACTGCGCCTGATTCCATTTATTTTTATCCTTACTGTCATTCGGCAGTGTGGCCTGGATGTATTCCGGGCTGGCGTAACGGTAGTTCAACTGCAGCAAACTGTTTTCGTCGCGACGGTATTCGATGCTGCTGCTGCTGGTGGCGACACTATCCAAACGGGTATCGTACTGGATCCCGCTGCGTAAACCCCAACGATCGGAGATGCGCCAGTAGGTATCGCCTGCCCACACCAGTGAACCGGTTTTGTCATCATTCTCCCATTTTATGTGGTCATCACCGGTGCGAGACTCGGTGAAATAGTAGATTTGACCCACAGAAATGTTAAAACGTTCAACTGCGGCGGCGTCATATACGCGAGATGTGACCCCGGTCGTTACCTGGTTGGCCGAGGCAATACGGTCCAGACCGCCATAGGTGCGGTCACGGAACAGGCCGCTGTAGTCAGCTTGCAGCAGGGAAGAGTCGTAGTTATTAATGTTGCTTTGATCGCGGTATGGCACGTATAAATACTGCGCGCGCGGCTCCAGCGTCTGGGTATAACCCGGTGCCAGCATTGCCATATCGCGTTCAAAGATCATCTTACCGTCGACTTTAAACTGCGGCATGACGCGGTTGGCTGATTCATCCAGCTTATTTAGGTTGTTGGGATTATTGTTGTACGAATCCAGATTACTCTGCTGATAGTGCGTAGCCAGCATTTTGGCTTCAGTGTTGATACTTCCCCACTGATTGGACAACGGCAGATTGATGGTCGGTTCGAGGTGTAAACGCGTTGCTTCCGGCATGTTGTCGGTGGTGTTAACGAAATGTACCGCCTGCGCATAAACGCGGGTATCAAACGGACCAACATCGTTTTGATAGAAGTTGACGTCTAACTGAGGTTCGGCGGAATAGCTACTGGTGCTCTGATCGTCAAAGACCTGGAACTGTTTGGTGGAAACTGTCGCATCAAAGTTCTGTACCGCGTAGCCGACGCTGAATTTCTGCGTGGCGTAGCCGTCGGTACTGGAACCGTACTTGTTATCAAAGTCATTGAAATAACTAGAGTCGCTGACCTTGGTGTAGTCGACATTGAAGCGCCACACCTGGTCCATCACGCCAGCGTGTTGCCAGTAGAACAACCAGCGGCGTGAGTTGTCATCCTTCGAGTTTTCATCCTCGTAGACTTTATCGGAGTTCAAATAGTCGAATTCCATCAAACCGGCACCCGCCTGGCTGAGGTAACGGAATTCGTTCTCCCACATCACGCCGCCACGACGGTGCATGTAATGCGGTGTAATGGTGGCGTCCATATTGGGCGCGATGTTCCAGTAATACGGCAGGTAGAACTCAAAATAGTTATTGCTAGTGTATTTTGCGTTCGGGATCAAGAAACCGGAGCGGCGTTTGTCGCCGACGGGCAGCTGCATATACGGGCTGTAAAAGACCGGAACCGGACCCAGTTTAAAGCGGGCGTTCCAGATTTCCGCGACCTGTTCTTCGCGATCGTGGATCACTTCGCTACCGACAACGCTCCAGGTATTCGAACCCGGTAGACAGGAAGTGAAGCTCCCGTTTTCCAGAATGGTGTAGCGGTTTTCACCACGCTGTTTCATCAGGTCGGCTTTACCGCGTCCCTGACGACCGACCATCTGATAGTCTCCTTCCCAGATGTTGGTATCTTTGGTATTCAGATTTGACCAACCCTTCGGCCCCTTCAGAATGACCTGATTGTCATCATAGTGGACGTTACCCAGCGCATCGACGGTACGGACCGGCTCCGGCAGACCCTCGGCCTGCTTCTGGTGCAACTGCACTTCGTCAGCCTGCAGGCGGCTGTTACCCTGTGCGATATCCACGTTGCCAGTAAACACGGCGTCATCCGGGTAATTCCCTTTCGCGTGATCGGCATTGATGGTAACAGGTAATTCATTGGTCTCGCCCTGCACCAGAGGACGGTTATAGCTTGGCACGCCCAACATGCACTGTGAGGCGAGATCGGCTGCCAGACCCTGTTGACTATAAAGGGCGCTGGCAATCATGGTGGCCAGAAGAGTGGGAATACGTTTTTTCATACGTTGTATTTATTGTTCCATCATCAGTAGCGTCGCGCGTGACAAACGGTCACAGCCTAACTTATCTCATCTTCACTGCGCTAGTGTTAATCCTGCCCATTTAGGCATCCGTGGTGTTAGGCACGGCATTGAATGACAGGTATGATAATGCAAATTATAGGCGATGTCCCACAATTGACCGCTGCCGTAAAACGGTAAAAGCACCTTATATTGTGGTACATAGCCCGGCTGGCAGCGTAAAGATTTGGGGAGTCTATGCAGTATTGGGGAAAGATTATTGGTGTCGCCGTGGCCTTAATGATGGGCGGCGGCTTCTGGGGCGTGGTTTTAGGCCTGCTTGTGGGTCATATGTTCGACAAAGCCCGCATGCGCAAAATGGCGTGGTTTGCCAATCAACGTGAACGTCAGGCGCTGTTTTTTGCCACCACCTTTGAGGTGATGGGACACCTGACCAAATCAAAAGGACGCGTCACGGAAGCCGATATTCATATCGCCAGCCAGCTGATGGACCGGATGAATTTACACGGTGACTCACGTACCGCTGCGCAGCATGCCTTCCGGGTGGGAAAATCAGACAATTACCCATTACGTGAAAAAATGCGCCAGTTTCGCAGTGTCTGTTTTGGCCGCTTCGACCTGATCCGTATGTTTCTGGAGATCCAGATCCAGGCGGCGTTTGCGGACGGGTCGCTGCATCCTAACGAACGTGAAGTGCTGTATGTGATTGCTGAAGAGCTGGGGATCTCGCGCGCGCAATTTGATCAGTATCTGCGCATGATGCAGGGTGGTGCGCAGTTTGGTGGTGGATATCAGCAACAGTCTGGCGGTGGCTGGCAGCAGGCACAGCGTGGCCCGACGCTGGAAGATGCGTGTAATGTGCTGGGTGTTAAAGCGACCGACGATGCCACTACTATTAAGCGCGCTTATCGTAAACTGATGAGCGAGCACCATCCCGACAAGCTGGTCGCGAAAGGACTACCGCCGGAGATGATGGAAATGGCCAAGCAGAAAGCGCAGGAAATTCAAAAGGCTTATGAGTTAATTAAAGAACAGAAAGGCTTCAAGTAAGCGGCAGAATAAGTTGCCGGATGGCGGCTAGCGCCTTATCCGGCCTACGTTGAAGAATGTAGGCCGGGCAAGCGTAGCGCCCCCGGCACAGAGCAGCACAAAATTTAAAAATCTGCCGGGACTTTAAAGGTCATACTATTGCCATACTCGGGATGAGTAATGGTGAGCATCTCGGCATGCAGCAGCAGGCGTGGCGCTAACGCCAGGGCTTCCGGCGGGGCATAGAAGCGGTCACCCAGAATCGGATGCCCTAACGCCAGCATATGCACGCGTAGCTGATGAGAACGCCCGGTAATGGGTTTCAGCACCACCCGCGCGGTATTATCCGTCGCGAATTCCACTACTTCATACTCAGTCTGCGCGGCTTTGCCCGTCTCATAACAGACTTTCTGTTTTGGTCGGTTCGGCCAGTCGCAAATCAGCGGTAAATCCACCAGTCCCTCGGCGGGTGAGGGATGCCCCCACACGCGTGCGACATACTGCTTCTTCGGTTCGCGCTCGCGAAATTGACGCTTTAGCTCGCGCTCTGCCGCTTTGGTCAGCGCCACTACAATCACGCCGCTGGTGGCCATGTCCAGGCGATGCACTGATTCTGCCAGTGGATAGTCGCGTTGAATACGCGTCATCACGCTGTCTTTGTGCTCTTCAAGGCGACCCGGCACGGACAACAAGCCGCTCGGCTTGTTGACCACCATAATGTGTTCATCCTGATACAGGATAACCAGCCAGGGTTCCTGCGGCGGATTGTAGTTTTCCATCCCCATGTATGGCTCCGTTACTGATGCGTCACGACGATCAGGCGTAAGGCATCCAGACGCCAGCCGGCCTGATCCAGGCTTTCCATCACCTGCTGACGGTTGCTTTCAATCGCGGCAAGTTCGTCATCACGGATGTTCGGGTTAACGGCGCGCAGCGCTTCCAGACGCGACAGTTCTGCAGACAGCTTCTCATCCGCTTCTTTACGTGCGGCGTCGATCAGCGCGCGGGCAGATTGCTCAACCTGCGCTTCACCCAACTGCAGAATCGCATGGACATCTTGCTGCACGGCGTTGACCAGCTTGCTACCGGTATGGCGATTAACGGCACTGAGCTGGCGGTTAAAGGTTTCAAACTCCACCTGAGCGGCGAGGTTGTTACCGTTTTTATCCAGCAACATGCGCACCGGCGTCGGTGGCAGGAAGCGGTTGAGCTGCAGTTGCTTCGGTGCCTGCGCTTCGACCACGTACACCAGTTCAACCAGCAGGGTACCAACCGGCAATGCTTTGTTTTTCAACAGAGATATGGTGCTGCTGCCGGTATCACCAGACAGGATAAGATCCAGACCGTTACGGATCAGCGGATGCTCCCAGGTGATAAACTGGGCGTCTTCACGCGACAGTGCAATATCTCGCTCAAAGGTAATGGTGCAGCCGTCTTCAGGCAACCCCGGAAAATCCGGGACCAGCATATGATCGGACGGCGTCAGCACAATTAAGTTGTCCCCGCGATCGTCCTGATTAATACCGACGATATCAAACAGGTTCATGGCGAAGGCGATCAGACTGGTGTCGTCATCCTGCTCCTCAATGCTCTCAGCCAGCGCCAGCGCTTTTTCGCCGCCGTTGGAGTGAATCTCGAGTAGACGGTCGCGCCCTTGTTCCAGCTGCGCTTTCAGTGCGTCATGCTGTTCACGGCAGGCTTTGATCAGATCATCAAATCCTTCGTTGTTTTCCGGCTCCGCCAGATAACCAATCAGGTTGTTATAGACCGTATCATAAATCGTACGCCCGGTCGGACAGGTGTGCTCAAACGCATCCAGACCTTCGTGGTACCAGCGCACCAGCACGGACTGGGCGGTTTTTTCCAGGTACGGGACGTGGATCTGAATATCGTGCGCTTGACCAATACGGTCCAGACGTCCAATACGTTGTTCCAGCAGATCCGGGTTAAACGGCAGGTCAAACATCACCAGGTTGCTGGCGAACTGGAAGTTACGGCCTTCAGAACCGATCTCCGAGCACAGCATCACCTGTGCACCGCTGTCCTCTTCGCTAAACCAGGCGGCAGCACGGTCACGTTCGATGATCGACATACCTTCATGGAATACGGCAGCGCGAATGCCTTCACGCTCGCGCAGCACCTGCTCCAGCTGCAACGCGGTGGTCGCTTTCGCACAGATAACCAGTACTTTCTGCGAACGATGACTGGTCAGGTAGCCCATCAACCATTCAACGCGTGGGTCGAAGTTCCACCAGGTGCCGGTATCGCCTTCGAACTCCTGATAAATCTGCTCCGGATAGAGCATGTCGCGGGCGCGCTCTTCTGCGCTTTTACGTGCGCCCATAATGCCGGAGACTTTAATGGCTGTCTGGTATTGGGTCGGCAGCGGCAGCTTAATAGTATGCAGTTCGCGTTTCGGGAAACCTTTCACCCCATTACGGGTGTTACGGAACAGTACGCGGCTGGTGCCATGGCGGTCCATTAGCATGGAAACCAGTTCCTGGCGCGCGCTCTGGGCATCTTCACGATCGCTGTTAGCAGCTTGCAGCAGCGGCTCGATGTCCTGCTCACCAATCAGATCGCCGAGCATGTTCAGCTCATTGTTGCTCAGTTTGTTGCCTGCCAGCAGCATGGCGACGGCATCGGCTACCGGACGGTAATTTTTTTGCTCTTCAACAAACTGCTCGAAATCGTGGAAACGGCTTGGGTCCAGCAGGCGTAAACGCGCAAAGTGACTTTCCATACCCAGCTGTTCCGGCGTTGCGGTCAGCAGCAAGATGCCCGGTACGCACTCGGCCAGTTGTTCGATCGCCATATACTCGCGGCTTGGCGCATCTTCGCTCCACACCAGGTGATGAGCTTCATCGACCACCAACAGATCCCATTCTGCTTCACACAAATGCTCCAGACGCTGCTTGCTACGACGCGCAAAATCCAGAGAGCAGATGACAAGCTGCTCGGTTTCAAACGGATTGTAGGCATCGTGCTGCGCTTCGGCATAGCGCTCATCATCAAACAGCGCAAAGCGCAGGTTGAAACGGCGCAGCATTTCGACCAGCCATTGGTGCTGTAACGTCTCAGGGACGATGATCAGCACGCGTTCGGCGGCACCGGACAGCAGTTGCTGATGCAGGATCATCCCGGCTTCAATGGTTTTTCCCAGGCCCACTTCATCTGCCAGTAAAACGCGAGGGGCATGGCGACGACCGACATCATGGGCAATATTAAGCTGGTGGGGGATCAGGCTGGTACGTTGACCGCGCAGACCACTCCACGGCATACGATACTGTTCGCTCTGAAATTTACGCGCACGATAGCGCAGCGCAAAGCGGTCCATACGGTCGATTTGGCCAGCAAACAGACGATCCTGAGGTTTGCTGAACACCAGCTTGCTGTCGAGCAGGACTTCGCGCAGCACGACGCCGGTTTCTTCGGTATCAAGGCGGGTTCCGATATAGGCAAGCAGTCCGTTTTCTTCTTTTACTTCATCGACATGCAATTGCCAGCCTTCATGGCTAGTGATCGTATCACCAGGATTGAACATCACGCGGGTCACAGGGCAGTCACTGCGCGCATACAGACGGTTTTCACCCGTCGATGAGAAAAGTAAGGTGACGGTTCGCGCATCCATGGCGACAACGGTACCAAGTCCCAATTCGCTTTCTGTATCGCTGATCCAGCGTTGACCAAGTGTAAAAGGCATATGTGTTCGGCTCTATATCTTTAATTGCAGGCAATACTCGTCATGTATCGGGTAACCCGAGTTTTCAGAGCATACGACCCCGCTACCAGGCTAGTGAATCAGTGGTAGTGGTGTTAAATGGGTCCAGGAATGGAAAGGGCGCTATGGTACTGGATGGCGACGGTTTCGTCACGCGTCAAAATAACCCCAGTTGCCCTGTGAGTAGTGTAGCAAAGTTATCATCAACAAAGGGAAGAATTCCCTCGGCAACCGGCTGTATCTGGCGCGTAAGATAATGCTCATAATCCAGCGCAGAAAGCTGATAATCCACAGGTTCCGGGCCGTTTATCGTCCAGACATATTTTATGGTGCCACGGTTTTGATACTGCGGAGGACGGCCTCGCTTGATGTTCTGTTCATCGGCAAGCCGCGCGGCGCGAACGTGGGGTGGGACATTACGCTGGTATTCGCTTAACGGGCGGCGCAGGCGCTTACGGTAAACCAGCTGATCGTCCAGTTCACCGGCCATCAGGCTGTCGATGGTTTCCCTGACAAAATCCTGATACGGCTCCTGGCGAAAGACCCGCAAATAGAGTTCCTGCTGGAACCGTTGTGCCAGCGGTGTCCAGTCAGTGCGTACGGTTTCCAGTCCTTTGAAGACCATACGCTGCTGGTCCCCGTCCTGAATGAGTCCGGCGTAGCGCTTCTTGCTGCCCGTATCCGCGCCGCGAATGGTCGGCATCAAAAAGCGGCGAAAATGGGTTTCAAACTCCAGTTCAAGCGCGCTGGTCAGGTTTTGTTGTTGCAGCGACTGCGCCCACCAGGTGTTGACATGATGGACCAACTCCCGACCAATCCTTGCCGCATCCTCTTCCGCGTGTGCGCCTTTGAGCCAGACAAACGTTGAGTCGGTATCGCCATAGATAACGTCATAACCCTGCGCTTCAATCAGCGCTTTGGTCTGGCGCATGATCGCATGCCCGCGCATGGTGATCGACGAGGCCAGTCTGGGATCGAAAAATCGACATGCCGTGGTGCCGAGCACGCCGTAAAAGGCGTTCATAATGATTTTGAGCGCCTGCGAGAGCGGCTTATTTCCCTGGCGTTTTGCCTCGTCTCGCCCGTGCCAGATCTGGGTCACTATTTCCGGTAGGCAGTGTTTTTCGCGCGAAAACCAGGCACCAAGGAATCCTTCAGTGCTGTGTTCAGGATCCGGCTGCGCCATACCTTCGATAAGTCCCACCGGATCGATCAGAAAGGTGCGGATGATAGACGGGTACAGGCTTTTGTAATCCAGAACCAGCACCGAGTCGTACAAACCAGGACGCGAGTCCATCACATAGCCGCCGGGGCTGGCATGGGGGGGGACTTCCCCGAGATTTGGCGCAACGTAACCGGCACGGTGCATGCGCGGAAGATAGAGATGACCAAATGCCGCAACCGAGCCACCGTGCCTGTCGACCGGCAGACCGTTGACCGTTGAGCGCTCCAACAGAAACGGCATGATCTCGGTTTTATGAAAGATGCGCGTGACCAGTTCACAGTCTTTGAGATTATAAGTGGCAAGCGCGGGCTTATCCTGAGCGAATCGGCGGTCAATTTCGTCCATGCGGTCCCAGGGATTATCAATTGATTTCCCTTCGCCCAGTAGCTCCTGCGACACCGTTTCCAGCGAAAACGAGGAAAAGTTCCAGAACGCGGATTTGAGGGCCTCAATGCCGTCAATGATCAGGCGGCCTTTGGCCTGGGCGAAAAAAACGCCGTTTTTGAAACCGTGCTCGCGCCATTCCAGTTCGCTGTTGTCACGGCCAAAACGCAGGGGAATTCGGTAACGCTCGGCATGATTTTGCAGGACACGTAAATCGAACTGCACGACGTTCCAGCCGATGATGACATCAGGATCGTGGTGGGCTATCCACGCGTTGAGCTTTTCCAGCAACTGCGGACGGCTCGCCACATATTCAAGTTCAAAATCAAGCTGTGAGGCATCACCGTTGGCCGGGCCGAGCATATAGACAATACGCTGTCCGCAGCCTTCGAGACCAATGCAGTAAAGCTCGCCGTGCCGCGTGGTTTCGATATCCAGCGATAGCCATTTTAAGGGGGGGCGATAGTCCGGGTTTGGCTTCAACCGCGCGTTGATCAGCGTGTCGTTATACCGATCGCCATCCACCCAAACGGGGGAGGTGATAAAGCGCTCCATCAGATAACGTTCTGGCGGGCGCACGTCGGCCTCATAGACCGTGACGCTATTTTCGCGTAGCAGCTTCTCAAGACGCATCAACTGGCGATGGGATCGGCAGTACAGCCCCGAAACGGGCTGGAGATGAAAATCTTGCAGGTTAAGCTGAGCCAGCCGAAAGCCGTTTTCTGCGCGTAATAGTGAAGTAACGCGGGAAACCTGGCTGGTTGGGATGAAGGCAACTGACTCCTGCGGCGCAAGCGTGACCAGCAATGGCCCGTCGTCCGTTGCCAGCCAGAATGAAACCTCTGTCCCCTGTGGGGTATCCCGCCAGTGCCGGGTTAAAATAAAACCTGCCTGCGCCACGCTGCGTACCCATCAAAAAACCCGGCATGATTATAGCCTGGTTTATCTGGTTGTACTGTTTTTTTATACAGATTATGACGAATTTGATTCATGAATACGAGGATGAAGATTTGGGTGGATGAATTATTTTATTCGTAGGCTTACTTTTTTAATTTTTTATTACTTATCTGATTTATATATTGCGAGTTGAATTCAAGTCCATTTCCGGATTTTTGTCGATTTTTAGGAATTGTGCTTATTTAATTATGCAACTTATTTCTCGGAATTGAAAAATGATGTTTTTTCTATTTGTGTTTATTACAGGTTGGTGTAAGAATTTTATTCGAAGTGTTCGGGCTAACAGGTTAAATATAATATATTTAACTGGGATTCTATTGTTGAATAAAAACGGATTTCAGTTCGATTTCGTCGGGTTATCTCTCTGTGTTATTTGATTTTTATTTTAATATAATTTTATTTCTAGCGCTAACTGGGATACTTCAAATGTTTATTATATTTCATGTAATTAATATGAGAATGGAGTCTTTATGAATATTTTCTCTAAACAGCAACTTAGCGTCAAGTACAGTAACTATATGTTTGTTAATACATTGCTGGCTAACCCTGCTGTAAAGACCGTGAGTAAATTTATTTTATATAAAACATGGAACGGTCAACTGTGGAATGCTGAAGTTATTGATGATGGCAATGCTTTTTTCCATTGGCAGGGTAGTGATAAAAGTAACGGTCATCGTGATACGGTTATTAATTACGTGGTGAATGGTCAGAAGTGGCAGACTACAATTTCAGATTATGTCTTTTTCCATTGTGTGGAGGGCGATCAAGATAATGGGCATTGTGATACTGTAATTGACTATCTCTGCTCAAATGATTGCGTATATCAAGCTTCCTTTGCTGAATACTTCAGCGAATAATGATACTGGAGCGCGTAGTTTATCTACGCGCTTATAAAGAAGATTATTGTCCGTAGTAGGCTTTAGCACCGTGCTTACGCAGATAATGCTTGTCCAGCAGCGTTTGCTGCATATCCGGTAGCTGCGGTGCGAGCTGGCGGCAGAAGATCCCCATATAGGCAACCTCTTCCAGCACAATCGCGTTATGAACGGCATCTTCGGCGTTTTTACCCCATGCAAACGGGCCGTGAGAATGTACCAGTACGCCTGGCATTTGTGCCGCATCAATACCTTGTTTTTCAAAGGATTCAACGATCACATTCCCGGTTTCCCACTCGTATTCACCGTTAATTTCTGCATCGGTCATTTTTCGCGTGCAGGGAATAGCGCCGTAGAAATAGTCTGCGTGGGTCGTTCCTGTGGCTGGAATCGACTGACCCGCCTGTGCCCAGATCGTCGCGTGACGTGAATGGGTGTGGACAATACCACCAATGCTCGGGAAAGCCTGATACAGCAGACGGTGAGTGGGCGTATCGGAAGACGGTTTTTTCTGCCCCTCCACCACTTCACCGGTGGCAATACTGACCACTACCATATCGTCCGCGGTCATTACGCTGTAATCAACACCGGAAGGTTTGATCACGAATACGCCATGTTCACGGTCGACGGCGCTGACATTCCCCCAGGTGAGGGTCACCAGGTTGTGCTTTGGCAGCGCCAGATTCGCTTCCAGGACCTGACGTTTAAGATCTTCTAGCATGTTAACTCCTGAATGCTGGATGGCGTTACGCTTATCCGGCCTACGGTGATTTGTAGGCCGGTAAATGAAATGCCACCGGGCAATCCGTTTCGATAATTAACGTTTGAACCCGTAGTACACTTCGTTCCAGCGCAGCGCGTCCTTAAAGGCCGGCAGGCGGGTATCGTTGTCGATCACCGCGATCTCGATATCGTGCATTTCAGCGAACTGACGCATGTCATTCAGATCCAGCGCATGGCTGAAGACGGTGTGGTGTGCGCCACCGGCCAGGATCCAGGCTTCAGACGCGGTAGGCAGATCCGGCTGGGCTTTCCACAGCGCGTTCGCCACCGGCAGTTTCGGCAGGTCGTGCGGGGTTTGTACTGTATCAATGCAGTTGACCAGCAGACGATAGCGATCGCCGAGATCGATCAGGCTGGCAACCACGGCCGGGCCGGTTTTGGTGTTGAAGATCAGACGAGCAGGGTCGTCTTTACCGCCAATGCCCAGGTGCTGCACGTCGAGGATCGGTTTTTCTTCTACGGCAATCGACGGGCACACTTCCAGCATGTGCGAGCCGAGCACCAGATCGTTGCCCTTCTCGAAGTGGTAGGTGTAATCCTCCATAAATGAGGTGCCGCCCTGCAGGCCGGTTGACATCACCTTCATGATGCGAAGCAGCGCGGCAGTTTTCCAGTCACCTTCGCCTGCAAAGCCGTAGCCCTGCTGCATCAGACGCTGTACGGCCAGACCCGGAAGTTGTTTCAGGCCGTGCAAATCTTCAAACGTGGTGGTAAAGGCATTGAATCCACCCTGTTCGAGGAAACGCTTCATGCCCAGTTCAATACGGGCGGCTTCCAGCACGTTCTGACGCTTGTCACCGTGGATTTGCGTTGCTGCCGTCATGGTGTAGGTGCTTTCATATTCGTCGATCAGCGCGTTGATCTCACCATCGCTAATCGCGTTCACTACCTGTACCAGATCGCCCACGGCCCAGGTGTTCACCGAGAAACCAAATTTGATCTGTGCAGCCACTTTATCGCCATCAGTGACTGCAACTTCACGCATGTTGTCGCCAAAACGGCATACTTTCAGATGGCGGGTATCCTGTTTGGACACGGCCTGGCGCATCCAGGAACCGATACGCTCGTGCGCTTGCTTATCCTGCCAGTGACCGGTGACCACGGCATGCTGCTGGCGCATACGCGCGCCGATGAAGCCAAACTCACGGCCGCCGTGTGCAGTTTGGTTCAGGTTCATAAAGTCCATATCAATGCTGTCCCACGGTAGGGCGGCGTTGAACTGGGTATGGAACTGCATCAGCGGTTTGTTGAGAATGGTCAGGCCGTTGATCCACATTTTGGCCGGTGAGAAGGTATGCAGCCAGACCACCAGGCCCGCACAACGATCGTCATAGTTGGCATCGCGGCAAATAGACGTGATTTCGTCAGGCGATGTTCCCAGCGGTTTTAACACCAGTTTGCAGGGCAGTTTAGCTTCAGTATTCAGTGCGTTAACAACGTGCTCGGCGTGCTGGGTTACCTGACGCAGGGTTTCTGGGCCATACAGGTGCTGGCTACCAATCACAAACCACACTTCATAGTTATCAAAAATCGTCATTGTCGTGTCCTTAATGTGTCAGGGTTGCCAGATCTACCGGGGCTTTGTGCGCCGGTGCGGCAGTCGGAAGGTATTGTTGTTCGGCGCTTACCGCCCACTGCTGGTAGCGGCGATACAGTTGTTCAAAACGTTGAGCCTGCTCAGGACGAGGGTGCAGTGTGTTTTCCACGGCACTCGCCATTTTTTGCTGGGCGGCGGGGATATCGGCATGCACGTTTGCGGCAACGGCGGCAAAAATTGCCGCACCAAGCGCGCAGCACTGGTCTGAGGCGACAATCTGCAGCGGACGATTAAGGACGTCACAGCAGGCCTGCATGATGACCGGGTTTTTACGTGCGATGCCGCCGAGCGCCATCACGTTATTCACTGCGATGCCTTGTTCGGTAAAGCATTCCATAATGGCGCGTGCACCAAACGCCGTTGCGGCAATCAATCCACCAAACAGCGCTGGTGCGTCGGTCGCGAGGTTAAGGTCGGTAATGACCCCTTTCAGACGTTGGTTGGCATTGGGTGTACGACGCCCGTTGAACCAGTCGAGTACTACCGGCAGATGGTCCAGCGACGGATTTTTTGCCCATGCTTCGGTTAGCGCAGGCAGCAGCTGTTTTTGGCTGGCTTTAATCTGCGTTTTGAGTTCCGGGTGCTGCGCAGCAAGCTGCTCCAGCGGCCAGCTCAGCACGCGGCTAAACCAGGCATAGATATCGCCGAAGGCGGATTGACCGGCTTCCAGGCCAATAAAGTGCGGCACCACGCTGCCATCAACCTGACCGCATATGCCTTTTACTGCGCGTTCGCCGACGCTGGCTTTGTCGGCAATCAGAATATCGCAGGTCGAGGTGCCAATGACTTTCACCAGCGTGTTTGGCTGTGCGCCCGCGCCGACTGCGCCCATATGGCAGTCGAATGCACCGCCGGAAATGACCACGCTTTCCGGCAGACCCAGGCGCTGTGCCCATTCCGCACAGAGCGTGCCCACTGGCAGGTCTGCGGTGAAGGTATCGGTAAACATCGGGTATTGCAGATGTTGGTTGATGAGGGGGTCGAGTTCATCAAAGAAACTGGCTGGCGGCAGGCCACCCCAGCTTTCATGCCACAGGGATTTGTGACCGGCGCTGCAGCGTCCGCGACGAATATCCTGTGGGCGCGTGGTGTCAGAGAGCAGGGCGGGGATCCAGTCGCACAGCTCAATCCAGGACACGGCAGCCTGCGCGACTGCGTTGTCCTGGCGGGTAACGTGCAGGATTTTCGCCCAGAACCATTCACTGGAATAAATGCCGCCGATATAGCGCGAATAATCGACCTTGCCCGGCGTATGGCACAGGCGGGTGATTTCTTCGGCTTCTTCGACTGACGTGTGGTCTTTCCACAGGACGAACATCGCGTTCGGGTTCTCGGCGAACTCTTCTCTGAGTGCGAGGACGTTGCCGTTGGCATCAATAGGCGCAGGGGTTGAACCGGTGCTGTCAACGCCAATCCCGACCACTGCCGCACGCTGTTCTGCGCTCAGTTCGCCGAGGACCGTTTTCAGTGCGGCTTCCATGGATTCAATGTAGTCACGCGGGTGATGGCGAAACTGGTTGTTTGGGCCATCGCAATATTGCCCTTCCTGCCAACGTGGGTACCACTCTACGCTGGTGGCAATCTCCTCGCCGGTGGCACATTCCACCGCCAAAGCGCGTACTGAATCACTTCCAAAATCGAGGCCAATTGCAATCGCCATCGTCTTACTCCATCCAAAAATACGGGTATGGATAAACAGTAGATAATGGGGGTAAAAACCGTCAGGCAGGATCCGCTAATCTTATGGACTAAAATGCTGTGGCATCACAAAGTGTGACGCCGTGCAAATATTCAATGTGGACATTTCTGCCGTAGTTATAGACACTTTTGTTAGCCGTTTTTATCATTGGCGCAGGACATGTTTTTTACAAAATGCTTTTCGCATGCGGGGTTGATGGTCCATCACTGAAACCATAACGGTCTACAGGGGCGACGGTGACGATATCTTGCATAATATGGACGATTTGTTTCTTATCAGAACACCGGGAGTATTGAAATTATGGCTGAACCGCAAAACGATCCCCTGTTGCCGGGCTACTCGTTTAACGCGCATTTAGTGGCGGGATTAACCCCTATTGAGGCGAACGGGTACCTGGATTTTTTTATCGACAGACCGCTGGGAATGAAGGGCTATATCCTGAACCTGACCATTCGCGGGGAAGGGGTCATCAACAATCAAGGTAAGCAGTTTGTTTGCCGACCGGGCGATATTTTGCTGTTTCCGCCGGGTGAAGTTCACCATTACGGCCGCCATCCCGATGCCAGTGAATGGTACCACCAGTGGGTCTACTTTCGACCTCGCGCCTACTGGCAGGAGTGGCTTACCTGGCCGGCGATTTTTGCACAGACTGGTTTTTTCCGCCCGGATGAAGCGCATCAGCCACACTTCAACGAACTGTTCGGCCAGATAATCAGCGCCGGGCAGCGGGAGGGTCGTTACTCTGAGCTGTTGGCGATCAATTTGCTGGAACAACTGCTGCTCAGACGTATGGAAGCAATTAATGAATCTCTGCACCCCCCCATGGATAACCGCGTGCGTGATGCCTGTCAGTACATCAGCGATCACCTGGCGGACAGCAATTTTGATATTGCCAGCGTCGCGCAGCATGTCTGCCTGTCGCCGTCTCGTTTGTCGCACCTGTTCCGCCAGCAGCTCGGCATCAGCGTACTCAGCTGGCGTGAGGATCAGCGAATCAGCCAGGCGAAGCTCCTGTTGAGCACCACGCGCATGCCGATCGCCACCGTCGGGCGCAACGTCGGGTTTGACGATCAGCTCTATTTCTCCCGCGTTTTCAAAAAATGTACCGGCGCCAGCCCGAGCGAGTTTCGCGCTGGCTGTGAATAAAAAGTGAATGATGTGTCCGAAAAGTTGTCATATCTCGCAAACTATTCATACGAATGATGGCTTGACGAAGTTGAGAAGGGTTATCAGAATCCTTGCTTCGTAAATCTGACGGACACATTATGCAAGCATTGCTGGAACATTTTATTCTCCAGTCCGCCGTATACTCTTTGATAGCCGTACTGCTGGTGGCTTTTCTGGAGTCGCTGGCGCTGGTGGGCTTAATTTTACCCGGTACCGTGCTGATGGCCGGACTGGGTGCGCTGATTGGTAGCGGTGAACTGAACTTCTGGCATGCCTGGCTTGCGGGCATTGTCGGCTGCCTGATGGGTGACTGGATCTCCTTCTGGCTGGGCTGGCGTTTTAAAAAGCCGCTGCATCGCTGGTCTTTTATGAAAAAGAACAAGGCGTTACTGGATAAAACTGAACATGCGCTTCATCAGCACAGCATGTTTACTATTCTGGTAGGTCGTTTTGTTGGTCCGACGCGTCCGCTGGTGCCAATGGTGGCGGGGATGCTTGATCTGCCTGTCGCCAAATTTATAGTGCCTAATATCATTGGCTGTGTACTGTGGCCGCCGTTTTATTTTCTGCCGGGTATCCTGGCGGGCGCGGCAATTGATATTCCCTCAGATGTACAGAGCGGCGATTTCAAATGGCTATTGCTGGCGACCGCACTATTGCTGTGGGTCGGGGGATGGCTGTGCTGGCGGCTATGGCGTAGCGGCAAAGCGGCTGTTGATCGCTTAACCGTTTATTTGCCGCGAGGTCGACTGCTGTATCTGGCGCCGCTTGTTCTCGGGATCGGCGTGGTGGCGCTGGTCGCACTGATCCGCCATCCGCTGATGCCGGTGTATATCGATATCCTGCGCAAAGTGGTGGGCTACTGACGATGCTTTTGCCGGATGGCGCTGATGCTTATCCGGCCTACAAAATCTCGCAATCTATCATCCGGCTTTGATACCCAACAGCGCCGAGGCGCTGGCGTGACCGCTCAACAGCTCATCTGTTTTACCTTGCCACGCAATGCGCCCGTCGGCGACTACGATTGAACGTGGCGCAATGCGCGCGGCGTCTTCTACGCTGTGGGACACCATCAGCAGCGTCAGCTGCTTTTCACGACACACGTCGGCCACCAGTGTGAGCATTTCCTGACGCAGGGCGGGGTCGAGTGCGGAGAACGGTTCATCAAGCAGCAACACGGGCTGTTCTCGCACCAGGCAGCGCGCCAGGGCTACACGCTGGCGTTGCCCGCCGGAAAGCTCGCCAGGAAGCCTTTCCAGCAACATGTCGAGTCCCATTTGTTGAGCAATGTGGCGCATTTTCTCCTGCTGCTGCGCGTTCAGTTTCAACCCAGGGTTAAGGCCGAGGGCGATATTCTGTTGCACACTCAGGTGGCTGAACAGGTTGTTTTCCTGAAACAGCATGGAGACAGGGCGGCGAGAAGGCGGCGTGCGGGTATGATCCTCACCACCAATCATCATTGTGCCGCTGGCTGGTGCCAGAAAACCGGCAATCAGGTTTAATAGCGTACTTTTCCCGGCGCCGCTGGGTCCCAGCACGGCGATCTGTTCACCGCGCGCGACCGACAGCGTAAAGCGCATGGGTAAATGGTGATACAGCCATGTGATATCAATCAGTTTTAACATGTCGACCCGGTAATTTCTCAATAACAGTAAACAGCGTAAAGCACAGGATCAGCAGCAATAATGCGGTGACTGCACCATCCTGACTGCGATAGGAGCCAATCTGCTGATAGAGGTAAAACGGTAACGTGCGGAAGTCCTCGTTGCCAAACAGGGCTACCACGCCAAAATCGCCAATCGACAGGACGCAGGCGAAGGCCATGGCTTGCGCCAGCGGGCGTTTCAACGCACGCAGCTCAATCACTTTCAACCGCGACCATCCTTCAATGCCTAAAGACTGGCACAACATGCTGTAGCGCGCCGTTACGTCACGCATCGGGTTTTCCAGCACTTTCAGCGCATAAGGGATGGCCATTAGTGCATTGGTAAAAATCACAATGCCGTCGGCAGAGTCCGGCAGTCCAATACTGTTATTGAGCAGCAGGAAGAACCCGGTTGCCAGCACGATGCCCGGCATTGCGAGGATCAGCATGCCGCTCAGTTCCAGCGCCTGACCGGCTAAAACTTGCTGCCGTGCCCGCAGCTCGCGGCTGCTCCACAACAGCATCATGGTGAGAATGACGCACAGAAGGCCTGCCGCCAGCGCAATACGCAGCGAAGTCCACAGGGCTTGCCACAATACAGGCTGCGCGAGAACGTCCAGAATATGACGGTTAACACCATCGACAATCACCGCCAGCAGCGGCGGGAGTAACAGCAGCAGCGCCAGAATAATCAGCAGGGTGTCGGTCACTCGGCTGTGCGGGCGGTCGTCGGGATCGCGCCAGCCTTGTACCAGCGTGGTGCCGGGGGCTATCGCTCGACTCATGCGCTGGCTGAGCAGCACCAGTCCTAAGCAGCAAATCATCTGGATCAGTGCCAGCATGGCGGCGCGGGCGGGATCGTAGTCGAAGCTCAGCGCCTGATAGATAGCCAGCTCGATGGTGGTCGCCTGCGGCCCGCCGCCGAGCGACAGCACGGTAGCAAAACTGGCGAAGCACAGCATAAAGATGAGCGCCGCTACCGGAGGGATCTGGCGGCGCAGCCACGGCCATTCAACGAAGCGGAAGAAATGCCAGCCGCGCATACCTAGCTGCGCGGCGAGCTGCCGCTGTTCGCCGGGAATATTCTCCAGCGACTGCAGCAGTAAACGGCTGGCCATCGGCAGGTTGAAAAAGACGTGTGCCAGCAGAATGCCCTGCAGACCGTACGGTGAAAACGTCCACTCCAGGCCGAGAGCCTGCCAAAGTGAGGCCAGCCAGCCCTGACGACCGTAGACGCTAAGGATGCCAAAGACGGCGACCAGCACCGGCAGGATCAGCGTCATTGCGCACAGGCGCAGCAGCGCTATACGCCCAGGGAAACGGCGACGATAAAGCGCCCGGGCGAGGAAGATTGCCGGGATCACCGACAGCGCAGCGGATAAAAATGCCTGCCAGAAGGAAAAACGCACCACGTGCCACAGGTAGCTGTCCTGCCACAGCGTGAACCAGTCTCCCTGAGGGGCGTTCAGCCACAGCGCCAGAAACGCCGCCAGGGCGACGGCCACTATCAACGTAGCGGCCGAAAGCCCTGGGAGCAGCCAGCCGGGAATTAACGGCTGACGGCGCGTTGCCATGCGTTAATCCATGTCTGACGTTGAGTTGCTACCTGTTGTGGGGTGAATTCCAGCGCGGTGGACGGTTTTTCCAGTTGTGCAATGCCAGGAGGAAGCGTGACCTGGGTTACCGGATACATCCAGTTGCCAGTGGGGATCGCGTTCTGGAACGCCGGAGAAACCATAAATGTCAGGAATTTTTCCGCCAGTTCGGGTTGTTTGCTGGCGGCGGTACGTGCGGCGACCTCCACCTGCAAATAGTGTCCCTCGCTAAAATTGGCGGCGGCGTAGTTATCTTTCTTCTCTTCGATGATGTGATACGCCGGAGAGGTGGTATAGCTCAGCACCAGATCGCTTTCACCTTTCAGGAACAGACCGTAGGCTTCACTCCAGCCCTTGGTGACGGTGACGGTTTTAGCCGCCAGTTTCTGCCAGGCTTCCGGCGCTTTATCGCCGTACACTTTCTGCATCCACAGCAGCAGTCCCAGACCCGGCGTGCTGGTGCGTGGGTCCTGATAAATTACGCGCCATTTCTGGTCGCTTTCGACCAGTTCTTTCAGGCTCTTCGGTGGGTTTTTCAGCTTGTTTTTGTCATACACAAAGGCGAAATAGCCGTAATCAAACGGTACAAAGGTGTCGTTTTTCCAGCCGCCAGGGACGTTGATGGCATCGCTCGCCACGCCGCTTTTGGCAAACAGTTTGGTCTGCATTGCCGCGTCGAGCAGGTTGTTATCCAGTCCGAGCACGACGTCGGCTTTACTGTTTTTTCCTTCCATACGCAGGCGGTTAAGCAGCGAGACGCCATCTTCCAGCGCCACCAGCTTTAGTTCGCAGTTGCAGTCGGCTTCAAAGGCTTTTTTGATGGTTGGGCCGGGGCCCCAGTCGGCGGCGAACGAGTCGTAGGTATAGACGGTCAGAACGGGTTTGGCGAAGGCAGGCGCTGCGCACAGCAGTAAAAGCGGAAGACATTTTTTAAACACTTTGCACCTCATAAAGTAAAACTCTAAATAATTCGAGTTGCAGGAAGGCGGCGACGTAGCGCATCCCCGGGAGCGTACAGGTAGTACGTGACTGGGGTGAGCGAGGAAAGCCAACGCATCTGCAGCTTGAAGTATGACGAGTTAGGTGGCAAAGGACTTGAGCTACAGCCTCAAATCCCTTCGCCGGCATTATCCGGATCAGGTTCGACGGGTATCTCTCAGCCTCATACACTTCATCCTTCACGCTGCCTCTGCGTTGGCTGCGTTTGCTTGCCGCCTTGATGCATCATGAATGATTTTGTGTATGTCTTTTATTGGCACCCCGTTGAGAACGGCGTTAGTGTAATGATTTTGTTGCTATGCGGCAATCAAGAGCCGGATCTACGGGTCCGGCGGTGCAAACCATGCTGATTTAAAATCAAACCAGCCAAGCGTATTCATGCGTAACCCACGCATACTGCGCTGCCCCTGAATGATCAGCCAGTGATGGATCAGCGGTACAATGGCTTTACTGGCAAGCAGTTGCTGACACCATGCTGCGAGGCTCATCTCGCCGGTGCGCCAGCGGGCGGCGTCGCTTTCCCAGTCCAGAGAAAGACAGTTTTGCAGCAGCGGGACTTCGCACAAATGGGCGAACAGCGAGAAGTCCAGCGGTAAGGTAAAGTTGGCGCTGTTGAGCCAGATATCGCTGACGGTCTCGCCTGCGTGCCATTGATCGTAGTCGATCTCCTGAATATTCAGCTGTACCTGATGCTCCGCCAGCAATGTTTTCATGATCTGCGCAATCACCCGATGCTCGATATGATCGCGATAGTAGGTGAGCGTCAGTGTTTCCAGTCCCGCCGGTTTTTCACCGAGTCCTGGCCTGGCGTGATGCCAGCGAGGCAGTAATCCGTACGCGGGAAACCAGTGTCGTTGATACTGCTCGTCAGCCTGAAAAATTAAATTCGTCGGCGAGAGTATGCGGCTTACCCATTCGCGCACCTCCTGATTGGCTCCGCGATGGGCGCGGGAATCAAACAGCATGTAATAACACCCTTCCTCCAGCCGGCTTTCGATAGCCTTTTCATCTTCCGTCGGGCCTTTGAGCGTGAGTCCGCCGCCGGGCTCTTCGGCGATGTCCGGTAACACCCACACGTTCACTTCGTCAATCAGCGCCCGGTAACCAAAGTAATCATCAAAAGCGTGAATTTTTAGCTGGTTACTCGTATTGCGGACGACCGCATAGGGACCGGTGCCAATCGGGTGGCTGGAAAAGTTATTCAGCGTTTCCCATTCGCGCGGCAGGACCATGGCGGGGACCTGTCCCAGTAGCCACGGCAGCCAGCGATCAGGTTGCGCCAGATGGATATCTAGCGTCCAGGCCGTGGGGGAGGCAATTTGCGTAATGTGCGAGTACAGCGGCAGGCTGTTGATCCGCCTCACTGAGGCGATCACATCCTCCATTTCCAGCTCGCGACCATGATGAAAATGGATCCCAGGACGCAGGAAGAACCGCCAGTGCAGCGGCGAAATTTGTTGCCAGTGGTGGGCAATGTCGGCTTCCAGTTCCCCATTTTCCTCATTTACGCGGGTTAAGGCGCTGAAGATTTGCCTGGCGATATGGGTTTCGGAACGGCGTAGCGCCGTACCGGGGAGCAGATTGCGCATCGGGCGATAGTAAAGGACGCGCATGATGTGCCGCCCCTGGCGAAAGCTGCGGCCCAGATGGGAAACCAGCATTTGTCGCACGGCTGTTTTATCGCCGACCAGTTGCACCAGTTGATCAATGCGATCCTGTTCCAGCAGGTCTTCCGCCCGCTGCTGCTGGAGCGCCAGCCCGGTGTAGAGAAAGGTCAGGCGTGAACGTTTGCCGCGACCGACCTCGGCTTCCCACGTTAGCCAGCCGCGTTCCTGCATGGTGTTGAGCAGGGTACGCATATGGCGGCGCGAGCAACTGAGTAACTCTGCCAACTCGTTCAGCGTGGTGTCTTGCGTTTTGCCGTCGCAGCATTGCCACAGGCGGATAAACTGTTGTTGCAAACGACCAGAAGACATAAAAGGGGAACTCCCACGGAAAACTCAGCAATTTTATTATCCCCATATTAAGCCAATAATGAATTCCGATGAAGCGATGAGACAACGAAGGGGTCATCTATGCGTCAGTTCTATTTAAAGTACTTTACCTCGACAGCGCGTTTGTCCTGGTTGGCTTGCCTGAGTGCGCCGCAGCGCTTAAAGATGCTTGATGAACTGATGCAGTGGGAGTTGCAAGACTGACCTCTGAATTGGGAATTGCAGACATCATGTGTGACTGAGTATTGGTGTTAATCGCCGCGCCAGCAGGTATTATCTGCTGGCTTTTTTCGTTTCCGCTGCGCTTAAAAGGAAAGATATGCTCTGGATTATGACCATGGGACGGCGCCTTAACGGCGTGTATGCGGCGTTTATGCTGGTTGCCTTTATGATGGGCGTAGCGGGCGCGTTACAGGCACCCACGCTGAGCCTGTTTCTGAGTCGCGAGGTGGGGGCACAGCCATTTTGGGTTGGGCTGTTTTACACCGTCAATGCGATCGCCGGGATCGCGGTCAGCCTTGGTTTGGCGAAACGATCCGACAGTCGGGGCGATCGGCGTAAGCTGATCATGTTCTGCTGTCTGATGGCGATTGGCAACGCGTTGCTGTTTGCCTTTAACCGCCACTATTTAACGCTGATCACCTGCGGGGTGCTGCTGGCTTCGCTGGCAAATACCGCCATGCCGCAGCTGTTTGCGCTGGCGCGGGAGTATGCCGATAACTCGGCGCGAGAAGTGGTGATGTTCAGCTCGGTGATGCGTGCGCAGCTTTCGCTGGCGTGGGTGATTGGGCCGCCGCTGGCGTTTATGCTGGCGTTAAATTACGGCTTCACGATGATGTTTTCGATTGCTGCCGGGATATTTGCCATTAGCCTGGTGCTGATCGCGCTGATACTGCCGTCGGTGGCGCGGGTCGAGCAGCCTGTCGATGTCCCGCTTGAGCAGACCGGCGGCTGGCAGGACAAAAATGTGCGCATGTTGTTTATTGCCTCCACGCTGATGTGGACCTGCAACACCATGTACATTATCGATATGCCGCTGTGGATTAGCCTTGAACTGGGACTACCGGACAAACTGGCCGGGATCCTGATGGGCACCGCCGCCGGGTTGGAAATTCCGGCAATGATTCTGGCGGGTTACTACGTGAAGCGTTTTGGTAAGCGGCGGATGATGATAACAGCCGTGGTGGCAGGCGTGCTGTTTTACCTTGGGCTTATCTTCTTCCATAGCCATACGGCGCTACTGGTCCTGCAGCTGTTTAATGCGGTATTCATCGGGATTGTTGCCGGAATAGGCATGCTGTGGTTTCAGGATCTGATGCCGGGCAGGGCGGGTTCAGCTACCACCTTATTTACCAACAGTATCTCCACGGGGGTGATTCTGGCGGGGGTCATTCAGGGGGCGGTGGCGCAAAGTTATGGGCATTATGCCGTCTACTGGGTGATTGCGGGAATTTCGGTGGTTACGCTGGTGATGACCGGACGAGTGAAGGATGTGTAGTGGGTGTGCTGGATACGCTGCGCTTATCCGGCCTACAAATCTTTCCGTAGGCCGGATATGACGCTTTTGCGTCGTCATCCGGCATGCTTATCCGGCAACAACAAGCACTAGCGCATAAACGCGGGCTGTTTGTTCTCGTAGGTCGAGATCGCGTCTTCGTGCTGCAACGTCAGCCCAATACTGTCGAGACCGTTCAGCATGCAGTGGCGGCGGAAGGTGTCGATTTCAAACGGATACGCTTTATCGCCAGCCTTCACCACCTGTGCCTGCAGATCCACCTCAAAACGGATCCCCGGGTTGGCCTGTACCAACGTGAACAGGTCATCCACTTCGTCGTCGCTTAATTTCACCGGCAGCAGTTGGTTATTAAAGCTGTTGCCGTAGAAAATGTCGGCGAAGCTTGGGGCGATCACCACTTTGAAACCGTAATCGGTCAGCGCCCACGGCGCATGTTCGCGCGAGGATCCGCAGCCAAAGTTTTCTCGCGCGAGCAGAATCGATGCGCCTTGATATTCCGGGAAGTTCAGTACGAATTCCGGATTAGGCTGCTGACCATTCTCATCGAGAAAGCGCCAGTCGTTAAACAGGTGTGCGCCAAAACCGGTACGCGTCACCTTCTGCAAAAACTGTTTGGGAATGATTGCATCCGTATCGACGTTGGCGGCATCCAGGGGGACAACCAGGCCGGTATGCTGGGTAAATTTCTCTGCCATGGTAGTTTCCTTATTTGATGCGGCGAATGTCGGCAAAATGACCGGTAACGGCGGCCGCGGCGGCCATGGCCGGGCTGACTAAGTGCGTACGCCCTCCGCGGCCCTGACGACCTTCAAAGTTACGGTTGCTGGTGGAAGCACAGCGTTCGCCCGGATTCAGACGATCGTTGTTCATCGCCAGGCACATTGAGCAACCCGGTAAGCGCCATTCAAAACCGGCTTCAATGAAAATCTTATCCAGACCTTCTGCTTCAGCCTGGGCTTTAACCGGGCCTGAACCCGGCACTACCAATGCCTGCACGCCCGGCGCGACCTTGCGGCCTTTGGCGATTTCAGCTGCGGCACGTAAATCTTCAATACGCGAGTTGGTG
Source organism: Citrobacter sp. TBCS-14 (assembly GCF_005280805.1). Classification (NCBI taxonomy): domain Bacteria; kingdom Pseudomonadati; phylum Pseudomonadota; class Gammaproteobacteria; order Enterobacterales; family Enterobacteriaceae; genus Citrobacter; species Citrobacter sp. TBCS-14. The sequence continues at coordinate 145,212 of NZ_SZWM01000476.1, read as the reverse complement.
CAGGAGCCGATAAACACTTTATCAATAGCCACTTCCGTCAACGGAATGCCCGGCTTCAGCCCCATATAGGCCAGCGCTTTTTCCGCTGATGCGCGTTCAACCGGATCGCTAAACGACGCGGGGTCGGGAATGTTATCGTTTACGGAGATTACCTGGCCTGGGTTAGTGCCCCAGGTGACCTGCGGAGCAATCTCTTCTGCCTGCAGGGTGACGGTGGTATCAAACGTCGCCCCGTCGTCGGTTTTCAGCGTTTTCCACCAGGCGACGGCATCGGCAAAATCCTGACCTTTAGGGGCATGCAAACGTCCCTGTACATAGTTGAAGGTGGTTTCATCCGGTGCGACCAGACCCGCTTTGGCCCCCATTTCGATTGCCATATTACACAGGGTCATACGACCTTCCATGCTCAGGGCGCGGATGGCATCGCCGCAAAACTCAACCACGTGCCCGGTACCGCCTGCACTACCGGTTTTACCGATAATCGCCAGCACGATATCTTTGGCAGTAATTCCTGGTGCTGCCGTGCCATTGACTTCGATCTTCATGGTTTTGGCGCGCCCTTGCTTCAGGGTTTGCGTGGCCAGCACGTGTTCGACTTCTGAGGTCCCGATACCAAACGCCAGCGCGCCGAACGCACCGTGTGTGGCGGTGTGGGAGTCACCGCAGACGATGGTCATACCCGGTAAGGTCACACCTTGCTCGGGTCCCATCACGTGGACGATACCCTGAAAAGGGTGGTTCAGATCGTACAGTTCGACGCCGAACTCATTGCAGTTTTTGATCAGCTCCTGCATCTGGATGCGCGCCATTTCACCGGAGGCGTTAATGTCTTTGGTTTGCGTCGAGACGTTATGATCCATGGTGGCGAAGGTTTTACCCGGCTGGCGAACCGGACGGTTATGCGCCCGCAGGCCGTCGAATGCCTGCGGTGAGGTCACTTCGTGCACCAGATGGCGGTCGATATACAGCAGCGGCGTTTCGTCCTGCGCTTCATACACGACGTGCGCATCGAACAACTTTTCATACAACGTTTTAGCCATGATTACACCCCTTCTGCGACGTAGCGAGCAATGATATCGCCCATCTCATCGGTACTGACTGCGGCTGTGCCACGGGCTAAATCACCGGTGCGAATACCTTCTGCTAATGCGCGGTTAACGGCGCTTTCAATGGCTGCTGCTGCATCATTGGCGTCCAGGCTGTAGCGCAGCAACAGAGCCAGTGACAAAATCTGGGCAATCGGGTTGGCAATGTTTTTACCGGCGATATCCGGTGCTGAGCCGCCGGCGGGCTCGTACAGGCCAAAGTCCTGCTCATTCAGGCTGGCAGACGGCAGCATGCCCATGGAGCCGGTGATCATCGCGCATTCATCGGACAGGATGTCACCAAACAGGTTGGAGCACAGCAGCACGTCAAACTGAGACGGATCTTTAATCAACTGCATGGTGGCGTTGTCGATATACATATGCGTCAGGACAACGTCCGGGTATTCATTGGCTATTTCATTGACCACTTCACGCCACAGAATCGAGGTTTGCAGCACGTTGGCTTTATCAATCGACGTCACTTTACAGCGACGCTTGCGGGCAGATTCAAATGCAATGCGCGCAATACGTTCGATCTCGAAACGGTGATAGACCTCGGTATCAAAGGCTTTTTCATGTTGACCGCTACCTTCACGGCCTTTTGGCTGACCGAAGTAGATCCCGCCCGTCAGTTCGCGTACGCACAGGATGTCGAAACCGTTGGCGGCAATATCGGCGCGCAGCGGGCAAAAATCTTCCAGCCCCTGGTACAGCTTAGCCGGGCGCAGGTTGCTGAATAATTTGAAGTGTTTACGCAACGGCAACAGGGCACCACGCTCCGGCTGCTGGTTTGGCGGCAAATTTTCCCATTTCGGGCCGCCCACGGAGCCAAACAGAATGGCATCGGCCTGCTCACAGCCGTCAACCGTTGCGGGTGGCAGCGGCTGACCGTGGTTGTCGATGGCAACGCCGCCCACGTCATAGTGGCTGGTGGTAATGCGCATAGCGAAACGGGTGCGAATCGCGTCCAGTACTTTCAGAGCCTGCGCCATCACTTCCGGGCCAATACCGTCACCCGGCAAAACAGCAATATGATAATTCTTCGACATCACACGGTTTCCTTGTTGTTCTCGTTGTTTTGAGCTTTGCGTTGCAATTCTTTTTCGACTTCTTCGGCGCGCCAGATGTTATTCAGTACATGCACCATGGCTTTCGCGGAGGACTCGACAATATCCGTTGCCAGGCCTACGCCGTGGAAGCGACGGCCGTTAAAGTTGGCGACGATATCCACCTGACCCAGCGCATCTTTACCGTGGCCTTTTGCGGTCAGGCTGTATTTCACCAGTTCGATGTCGTAGTCGGTAATACGGTTGATGGCCTGATAAATAGCATCGACCGGGCCGTTACCGTTGGCGGCTTCGGCTTTCACATTCTCACCACAGGCCAGCTTGACGGAGGCGGTGGCAATATCATTGGAGCCAGACTGCACGCTGAAGTAATCCAGGCGGAAATGTTCGGGTTCTTCTTGCTGTTTGTTAATAAAGGCCAGCGCTTCCAGGTCGTAATCAAATACCTGACCTTTTTTATCCGCCAGCTTCAGGAAGGCGTCGTACAGGTTGTCCAGACTGTATTCACTCTCTTTATAGCCCATCTCATCCATACGGTGTTTGACCGCAGCACGTCCGGAACGGGACGTCAGGTTCAGTTGCACCTGGTTCAGACCGATGGACTCCGGGGTCATGATTTCGTAGTTTTCACGGTTTTTCAGTACGCCGTCCTGATGAATACCGGAGGAGTGGGCAAAGGCGCCGCTACCGACAATCGCTTTGTTGGCCGGAATCGGCATATTGCAGATTTGGCTGACTAACTGGCTGGTACGCCAGATTTCCTGATGATTAATGCGGGTCTGTACGTTCAGAATATCTTTGCGGACTTTGATCGCCATGATCACTTCTTCCAGCGAGCAGTTACCGGCGCGTTCACCGATCCCGTTCATCGCCCCTTCGACCTGACGTGCACCGGCATGAACAGCGGCCAGCGCGTTACCGACGCCCAGACCTAAATCGTCGTGGGTGTGCACGGAAATGATCGCTTTGTCGATATTCGGCACGCGTTCATACAGGCCGGAAATGATTGCGCCAAATTCGAAGGGCATGGTGTACCCGACGGTATCGGGGATATTAATGGTTTTGGCACCGGCATTAATCGCCGCTTCTACCACGCGAGCCAGATCGGCAATAGGGGTACGGCCGGCGTCTTCGCATGAGAATTCCACGTCATCCGTGTAATTACGCGCACGCTTAACCATATAGACAGCCCGCTCGATAACTTCATCCAGCGTACTACGTAATTTGGTGGCGATATGCATCGGCGAGGTGGCGATAAACGTATGAATGCGGAAAGCCTCAGCCACCTTCAGGGATTCAGCGGCGACATCGATATCTTTTTCCACACAGCGGGCTAAGGCGCAGACGCGGCTGTTTTTAACCTGTCGGGCAATGGTCTGTACCGACTCAAAATCACCTGGCGAAGACACAGGGAAACCGACTTCCATCACGTCAACGCCCATACGCTCGAGAGCCAGAGCAATCTGCAGTTTTTCTTTCACACTCAGGCTTGCCTGTAACGCCTGTTCACCATCGCGTAAGGTGGTATCGAAAATAATGACTTGCTGGCTCATGGTTTAGGTCCTTTGTCTTTTTTGGCGCCTTGCTTCGAGCATAAAAAAACCCGCGCAGCGGCGCGGGTTTTTGTCTTAACTGGAGCTGACGTAATGCTAAATGTCGTTCACCAGTCTACCGCGCAACGAAGATGCGTTTAGTAGTAGTAGACCGTTAAAACGAACAATGTAAGTCATCAATCAGGCTCCAGGCGAATGCGATATGCTTTTAGTGGTACTGGATATGAAAGCTGATGTCAACCCCGCTCCCGGTAAACGTCCGTATTCAGAAGAAAAACACCTCTGCAATCTAAGCGAATTGTGCTGAATTTTTAGAGAAGCATAAAATAAATTAGTGTGCGTTCGTACATACTTTTCATGCTTTGACATATTTGAGCATATTTGTTTGCAACTATTGTGACAGCATGCTGATGAGATGGGGTGTAGATACACTTTTTATCTTTATGATTTATCAGTTTTTATAGTGTCCATGAATGAATACAGGGGGCACGCTTCTCAATGATTGATAAATTAATGTTAACTTTTAATGTATTAATAATATAAACATTTAATCAAATCTTAAATATATATTCACCGTGCGTATGATTGTGTATTCGTCGTGCTTATGGTTATATTGTTCGTGAAATTTAAACATATGAATCATCGTGCAGTGACATCTGCCACACTGCGCTCGCATTGGGTTTCTGTTCATTTAGGTTCGTACCTTTATGTTTTCCTAATTTTAATGTTTTTCCTTTTTCTTATTTTATATGCATGGTAAATCATATTAACGGAGGTTATTTCTTCACTCCGTCTGGGAAAAGGGAGTTTAGAGTGACAGTGGAGTTAAATATGCCAGAAGTGAAAATAATAGATAAACCAAATCCTATAACAATGGGAAAGCCGCAGCTTCGCATGGTTGATCTTAATTTATTAACCGTCTTTGACGCGGTAATGCAGGAACAAAATATTACCCGCGCTGCGCATACTCTGGGGATGTCGCAACCTGCAGTCAGTAATGCTGTGGCGCGTTTGAAAATTATGTTCAATGATGAACTTTTTGTTCGTTATGGCCGTGGGATCCAGCCGACAGCGCGGGCCTTCCAACTTTTTGGCTCCGTCCGTCAGGCATTGCAACTGGTACAGAATGAACTGCCGGGTTCGGGGTTTGAGCCTGCCAGTAGCGAGCGCGTATTCAACCTCTGCGTATGCAGCCCATTGGATAATATTCTGACTTCCTTGATTTATAATCGGGTTGAGCAAGTTGCGCCAAACATTAATGTCGTATTTAAATCTTCACTCAATCAAAATACCGAACATCAATTACGCTATCAGGAAACGGAGTTCGTTATTAGTTATGAAGAGTTCCGTCGCCCTGAATTCACCAGTATTCCCTTGTTCAATGATGAGATGGTGTTAGTCGCGAGCAGAAAACACCCCCGTATTAGTGGCCCATTATTGGAAAACGATGTTTATAATGAACAGCATGCGGTGGTATCTCTCGATCGCTTTGCATCATTTAGCCAACCCTGGTATGACACTGCGGATAAACAATCTTGTGTTGCTTATCAAGGTATGGCGTTAATCAGCGTGTTGAATATTGTTTCGCAAACGCATCTGGTGTCTATTGCACCACGTTGGTTAGCGGAAGAATTCTCTGAGCAGTTAGATCTGCAGATATTGCCTTTACCGTTAAAATTGAATAGCCGTACATGCTATCTTTCCTGGCATGAAGCTGCGGGCAGGGATAAAGGCCACCAATGGATGGAAGAGTTGTTAGTCTCCGTCTGTAAGCAGTAGTATTCGGCAGAATAAATCGGGCAAGACGTCTGGTTTATTCTGCTTTTGGCTTTTTATCTAAGATTTTGTGCTGAACTTGTCTTTCTGCATCTGTCCAAAAGTGTAAAAAAATAGACTAATCGCTGTAAGTCTCCATTTTTAAGCGATTATTTCTCATTTCATTAGCGGATGCTGGTTTAAATCTCCATTTATTCTGCGCTTACCTCCTTTTTATTCTTATTCATGCGAATTCCCCCTCTTAGGTGTCAATTGCCATGCGTCATCCTCAGCGGTTAATGTGTTGTTAAACCGTTATTCATTATAAGAGTGGAGGCAAGCCATGGAGATGTTGTCTGGAGCCGAGATGGTCGTGCGATCGCTCATCGATCAGGGTGTGAAGCAGGTATTTGGTTATCCTGGGGGCGCGGTCCTCGATATTTATGATGCGCTGCATACGGTCGGGGGAATCGATCATGTGTTGGTCCGTCATGAACAAGCCGCCGTACATATGGCCGATGGTCTGGCGCGTGCCACGGGTGACGTCGGCGTAGTTCTGGTGACCTCCGGGCCGGGCGCAACCAATGCGATTACCGGTATTGCTACGGCGTATATGGATTCCATTCCGCTGGTGATCCTCTCCGGGCAGGTGGCGACGTCGCTGATTGGCTACGATGCCTTTCAGGAGTGCGACATGGTCGGTATCTCTCGTCCGGTGGTGAAGCACAGCTTCCTCGTTAAGCAAACGGAAGATATTCCTCAGGTCCTGAAAAAGGCCTTCTGGCTGGCGGCAAGCGGTCGCCCAGGCCCTGTGGTCGTGGATTTGCCAAAGGATATTCTGAATCCGGCAAAGAAACTGCCGTATAGCTGGCCGGAGTCGGTCAGTATGCGCTCGTATAATCCGACGACAACCGGACATAAGGGGCAAATAAAGCGCGCGCTACAAACGCTGGTCGCGGCTAAAAAACCGGTGGTATATGTTGGCGGCGGTGCGGTCAATGCGGCCTGTCATGAACAACTTGGCCAGATTGCACAAGCGCTTAACCTGCCGGTTGTTTCTTCGTTGATGGGATTGGGCGCGTTTCCGGCCACGCATCGTCAGGCGCTGGGCATGCTGGGGATGCATGGCACCTACGAAGCCAATATGACCATGCATCATTCCGATGTGATCTTTGCCGTTGGTGTTCGCTTTGACGATCGCACAACCAATAACCTGGCAAAATATTGCCCAAATGCGACCGTACTGCATATCGACATCGATCCGACCTCTATTTCGAAAACCGTCACTGCGGATATTCCGATTGTCGGCGACGCCCGACTGGTGCTGGATCAGATGCTGGAACTGTTACCGCAGGAGAAATCGCAGCAACCGCTTGATGATAACCGCGACTGGTGGCAGCAGATAGAACAGTGGCGTGCGCGCCAGTGTCTGAAATATGACACGCAAAGTGAGAGCATTAAGCCGCAGGCTGTCATTGAAACCCTCTGGCGTCTGACGAAAGGGGATGCGTATGTAACCTCGGACGTTGGTCAGCACCAGATGTTTGCCGCGCTGTACTACCCGTTTGATAAGCCGCGTCGTTGGATTAACTCCGGTGGCCTCGGCACCATGGGATTCGGTTTACCTGCAGCATTAGGCGTAAAGATGGCGCTACCGAATGAAACGGTGGTGTGCGTCACCGGCGATGGCAGTATTCAGATGAATATCCAGGAGCTGTCGACGGCGTTGCAATATGAGCTGCCGGTGCTGGTACTCAATCTTAACAACCGTTACCTCGGCATGGTTAAACAGTGGCAAGACATGATTTACTCCGGGCGTCACTCGCAGTCTTACATGCAGTCGCTGCCCGACTTTGTACGTCTTGCCGAGGCATATGGTCATATTGGTATCCAGATAAACCATCCGGATGAACTCGAGAGCAAATTGGGTGAGGCGCTGGAGCACGTGCGTAACCATCGTCTGGTGTTTGTCGATGTCACCGTTGATGGCAGTGAACATGTCTACCCGATGCAGATTCGCGGAGGCGGTATGGATGAAATGTGGTTAAGCAAAACGGAGAGGACCTGATTATGCGCCGGATATTATCAGTATTACTGGAAAACGAGTCGGGTGCATTGTCACGAGTGATTGGTCTCTTCGCTCAGCGCGGTTACAACATTGAAAGCCTGACCGTCGCACCGACGGACGATCCGACGTTATCGCGAATGACGATCCAGACGGTGGGTGATGAAAAGGTCCTTGAGCAGATCGAAAAGCAGCTGCACAAACTGGTGGATGTCCTGCGCGTAAGCGAGTTGGGACAGGGGGCTCATGTTGAACGAGAGATCATGCTGGTGAAAATTCAGGCCAGCGGTTACGGTCGTGAAGAAGTGGTGCGCAATACGGAAATATTCCGCGGGCAAATCATTGACGTCACGCCGTCCATCTACACCGTACAACTGGCAGGTACCAGCGATAAGCTCGATGCTTTCCTGGCTACATTGCGTGAAGTGGCGAAAATCGTCGAGGTTGCGCGCTCCGGCGTGGTGGGGCTTTCTCGCGGTGATAAAATCATGCGCTAATCATGGCCCAGTTATTAATTCGTGAGCCCAATGCTACCGGTTGGGCTTTTTTTTGAGAAATCAGCGGTAACCAGAGACAAAAGCGGTTGCCGCGGTCATTATTCTGCGCTTAGATGTTAATAGTTTAACCCATGCCATCTCAAAGGTTATGGTTGGTACATTTTACGCAAGGGGCAATTGTGAAACTGGATGAAATCGCTCGGCTGGCCGGCGTTTCGCGAACGACTGCAAGCTACGTTATTAATGGCAAAGCAAAGCAATATCGCGTAAGCGACAAAACGGTTGAAAAAGTCATGGCGGTGGTGCGCGAGCATAATTACCACCCAAATGCTGTGGCAGCCGGGCTACGTGCTGGACGCACACGTTCTATCGGGCTGGTGATCCCGGATCTGGAGAATACAAGTTATACCCGGATAGCCAACTATCTGGAGCGCCAGGCGCGTCAGCGTGGCTATCAGCTGCTGATTGCCTGCTCTGAAGATCAGCCAGATAACGAAATGCGCTGTATTGAACATCTATTACAACGCCAGGTTGATGCCATTATTGTGTCGACCTCTTTGCCGCCGGAGCATCCGTTTTACCAGCGCTGGGCTAACAGCGCATTCCCGATTGTGGCGTTAGACCGCGCGCTGGATCGTGAACATTTCACCAGCGTTGTCGGGGCCGATCAGGACGATGCAGAAATGCTGGCGGAAGAATTGCGTAAGTTCCCGGCTGATACCGTCCTTTATCTCGGTGCGCTGCCGGAATTATCTGTGAGTTTCCTGCGTGAGCAGGGTTTTCGTACCGCGTGGAAGGACGATCCGCGTGAAGTGAATTTCCTGTATGCCAATAGCTATGAGCGGGAAGCCGCCGCGCAGCTGTTTGATAAATGGCTGGAAACGCACCCGATGCCACAGGCGTTGTTTACCACTTCCTTTGCGCTTTTACAGGGCGTGATGGATGTGACATTACGTCGTGACGGGCAGCTACCGTCTGATTTAGCGATTGCTACCTTTGGCGATCATGAATTGCTCGACTTCCTACAGTGCCCGGTACTGGCGGTGGCGCAACGTCATCGCGACGTTGCAGAGCGCGTACTGGAAATCGTGTTGGCCAGTCTGGATGAGCCGCGTAAGCCAAAACCAGGCTTAACGCGCATCAAGCGTAACCTGTATCGCCGCGGTATTCTCAGTCGGAGTTAAGGTGTTCTGCTGGACGCGCTGGAAGGCGATAACCTTCTGGCGCGGTCATTTATTCAATTATCAGAAATAACCTCATTATATTTAAGAATATTCTTTAGAATTGTCTGAAATTCAATTTCTATATATCGTGATTAAAAACGCAAACCACCATTTTTACGTTATTGATACGTAACGACGCGTTACGATTGTATTAATTTGTTACATCGTTGTAGGGAATTGCCGAATTAACAAACACTTTGCTTCTGTATTGCAGATTTTTCTCACCTGCCTTGGTCGTACAAGGCGTACAGACCGATTAACTGGTACTGTTATCTCGCTGCATATTGTCCTAAAATGCCGCTCGCGTCGCAAACTGACACTTTATATTTTCTCGAGATGATATTGAGTTGTTTTAAACAATGATGAGTTGTTGGATTTTTTTCTTACAAATATTCATGACGTTAATTTGCTTCGTTCGCTGTACGGAATTTGTTCAACGCTGATATTAGCCGTAAACATTGGGTTTTTTGCTCCTCTAAGCGCCGTGACTTGCTTGACAAGGTTTTCCTCCGCTCCGTAAACTCCTTATAAGTGGGATTTTGTGGGACAAAGTGGTAATCGGGGGTGAGACGGGCATGTTCCGGGGAGCGACGTTAGTTAATCTCGACAGTAAAGGGCGCTTATCAGTGCCTACCCGGTATCGGGATCAACTGCTCGAGAGTGCTACCGGTCAAATGGTTTGCACCATTGACATCCATCACCCGTGCCTGCTGCTTTACCCCCTGCCTGAATGGGAAATTATCGAGCAGAAGCTATCTCGTCTGTCCAGCATGAATCCGGTCGAGCGCCGCGTACAGCGCCTGCTGTTGGGGCATGCCAGTGAATGTCAGATGGATAGCGCCGGTCGATTACTGATAGCACCCATTTTGCGGCAACATGCAGGGTTAACAAAAGAAGTGATGCTGGTTGGGCAGTTCAACAAATTTGAGCTGTGGGATGAAACGACCTGGTATCAACAGGTCAAGGAAGATATCGACGCTGAGCAATCTGTTACCGGCGCGCTGTCGGAACGATTGCAGGATTTGTCTCTATAAGATGATGGAAAAATTTAAACATACAACGGTGTTGCTGGATGAGGCCGTAAACGGTCTGAATATTCGTCCGGACGGCATCTACATTGACGGGACATTTGGTCGCGGCGGTCACTCACGACTGATCCTCTCGCAGCTTGGCGAAGAGGGGCGTTTGCTGGCTATCGATCGCGATCCGCAGGCTATTGCGGTAGCTCAGACCATTAACGATCCCCGCTTCTCCATCATTCATGGACCTTTCTCCGCGCTGGCTGAGTACGTGAGTGAGCGCGGGCTAACCGGTAAGATCGATGGCATCCTTCTCGATCTTGGCGTCTCTTCTCCGCAATTAGACGATGCGGAGCGCGGCTTTTCGTTTATGCGTGACGGTCCGTTGGACATGCGTATGGACCCAACGCGCGGCCAGTCAGCCGCCGAGTGGCTGCAAACGGCAGATGAAGCGGATATTGCCTGGGTGATTAAAACCTTTGGCGAAGAACGCTTTGGCAAACGCATTGCTCGCGCCATTGTCGAGCGTAACCGCGTTGAACCGATGACCCGCACCAAACAACTGGCGGAAGTCATTGCGGCGGCCATGCCGGTAAAAGACAAATTCAAACATCCCGCGACCCGTACCTTCCAGGCGGTGCGCATTTGGGTGAACAGTGAACTGGAGGAGATAGAGCAGGCGCTAAAAAGCTCGCTCAGCGTGCTGGCTCCAGGTGGTCGCCTTTCTGTCATCAGTTTCCACTCGCTTGAAGACCGTATTGTGAAGCGCTTTATGCGCGAACAAAGTCGCGGTCCTCAGGTTCCGGCGGGGATCCCGATGACCGAAGCGCAGATCCAAAAGCTGGGCGGCCGTGAGTTGAGAGCATTAGGCAAGTTGATGCCGGGTGAAGAAGAGGTCGCAGAAAATCCTCGTGCCCGTAGTTCAGTTCTGCGCATTGCAGAGAGGACGAACGCATGATCAGCAGAGTGACAGAAGCCCTCAGCAAAGTTAAGGGATCGATAGGAAGCAACGAGCGCCATGCCTTGCCTGGTGTGATCGGTGACGATCTTTTGCGGTTTNACGAACGCATGATCAGCAGAGTGACAGAAGCCCTCAGCAAAGTTAAAGGATCGATAGGAAGTAACGAGCGCCATGCTTTGCCTGGCGTGATCGGTGACGATCTTTTGCGGTTCGGGAAGCTGCCACTCTGCCTGTTCATTTGCATTATTTTGACGGCGGTCACCGTCGTGACGACCGCGCACCATACGCGGTTACTGACCGCGCAGCGTGAACAGTTAGTTCTGGAACGCGATGCACTGGATATCGAATGGCGTAACCTGATCCTCGAAGAGAACGCTCTCGGTGACCATAGCCGTGTTGAACGGATCGCAACGGAAAAGCTGCAGTTGCAGCATGTCGATCCCTCACAAGAAAATATCGTTGTACAAAAATAAGGATAAACGCGACGCATGAAAGCAGCGGCAAAGACGCTCAAACCAAAACGCCAGGAAGAACAAGCCAACTTTATCAGTTGGCGTTTTGCGTTACTGTGCGGCTGTATTTTGCTGGCGCTGTGCTTCCTGCTGGGACGCGTTGCGTGGCTGCAAATTATTGCGCCTGACATGCTGGTGCGTCAGGGCGACATGCGCTCCTTGCGCGTCCAGGAAGTCTCCACGTCACGTGGCATGATTACCGACCGTTCCGGCCGTCCGCTGGCGGTGAGCGTGCCGGTGAAGGCCATCTGGGCCGATCCGAAAGAAGTGCATGATGCGGGTGGCGTAAGCGTTGGCGAACGCTGGCGAGCGCTGTCGACTGCGCTGAACATCCCGCTCGACCAACTGGCTTCTCGCATCAATGCCAACCCGAAAGGGCGTTTTATCTACCTCGCACGCCAGGTCAACCCTGACATGGCCGACTACATCAAAAAACTCAAGCTGCCGGGGATTCATCTGCGCGAAGAATCCCGCCGTTACTATCCTTCCGGGGAAGTGACCGCTCACCTCATCGGTTTTACCAACGTCGACAGCCAGGGCATTGAAGGCGTTGAGAAGAGTTTTGATAAATGGCTCACCGGTCAGCCGGGCGAGCGCGTGGTGCGTAAAGACCGCTATGGCCGCGTGATTGAAGATATTTCTTCAACAGACAGTCAGGCGGCACATAACCTGGCGCTGAGTATTGATGAGCGCTTGCAGGCACTGGTCTATCGCGAACTGAACAACGCCGTCGCGTTTAACAAAGCGGAATCAGGTAGCGCCGTGTTGGTAGACGTCAACACCGGCGAAGTGCTGGCGATGGCGAATAGCCCATCCTACAACCCAAACAATCTCTCCGGTACGCAAAAAGATGTCATGCGTAACCGTACCATCACTGACGTATTTGAACCGGGCTCAACGGTTAAACCGATGGTGGTGATGACGGCACTGCAGCGCGGCGTAGTGCGTGAAAACACCGTGCTGAACACCATTCCCTATCGAATTAATGGCCACGAAATCAAAGACGTGGCGCGTTATAGCGAATTGACCCTGACCGGGGTACTACAGAAGTCGAGTAACGTCGGTGTTTCCAAANGACGTGTTTGAGCCGGGTTCTACCGTTAAACCGATGGTGGTGATGACCGCGCTGCAGCGTGGCGTGGTACGTGAAAATACCGTACTTAACACCATTCCTTACCGAATTAATGGCCACGAAATTAAAGACGTGGCGCGTTATAGCGAATTGACCCTTACCGGGGTTTTGCAGAAGTCGAGTAACGTCGGTGTTTCCAAACTGGCGTTAGCGATGCCGTCCTCAGCGTTAGTAGATACTTACTCACGTTTTGGGCTGGGAAAAGCGACCAATTTGGGGTTGGTCGGAGAACGCAGTGGCTTATATCCTCAAAAACAACGGTGGTCTGACATAGAGAGGGCCACCTTCTCTTTCGGCTATGGGCTAATGGTAACCCCGTTACAGTTAGCGCGAGTCTACGCAACGATCGGCAGCTATGGCGTTTATCGCCCGCTGTCGATTACCAAAGTTGATCCTCCTGTTCCGGGCGAGCGTATCTTCCCGGAATCTACCGTACGTACCGTCGTTCATATGATGGAAAGCGTGGCGCTGCCCGGCGGCGGCGGCGTGAAGGCGGCGATTAAAGGCTATCGCATCGCCATTAAAACCGGTACGGCGAAAAAAGTAGGGCCGGATGGTCGCTACATCAACAAATACATTGCTTATACCGCAGGCGTTGCGCCTGCGAGTCAGCCGCGCTTCGCGCTGGTGGTTGTTATCAACGATCCGCAGGCGGGTAAATACTACGGTGGCGCCGTTTCCGCGCCGGTCTTCGGTGCCATCATGGGCGGCGTACTGCGCACCATGAACATCGAGCCGGATGCGCTGACAACGAGCGATAAAAGTGATTTTGTGAATAATCAAGGCGAGGCGACAGGTGGCAGATCGTAATTTGCGCGACCTTCTTGCTCCATGGGTGCCGGGTGCACCGGAGCGAGCACTGCGGGAGATGACGCTCGACAGCCGTGTGGCTGCATCGGGCGATCTCTTTGTGGCAGTGGTAGGTCATCAGGCGGACGGGCGTCGATATATCCCGCAGGCGATAGCGCAAGGTGTGGCTGCCATTATTGCAGAGGCAAAAGATGAGGCAACCGACGGTGAAATCCGTGAAATGCACGGCGTACCGGTTATCTATCTGAGCCAGCTTAACGAACGTTTATCAGCACTGGCGGGCCGCTTTTACCACGAGCCTTCTGACACTATGCGTCTGGTGGGGGTCACCGGCACCAACGGGAAAACCACGACCACCCAACTGCTGGCGCAGTGGAGCCAGCTGTTGGGCGAAACCAGCGCCGTAATGGGGACCGTTGGCAATGGCCTGCTGGGCAAAGTGATCCCGACCGAAAATACCACCGGTTCAGCCGTTGACGTCCAGCATGTGCTGGCGGGGCTGGTTGAGCAGGGGGCCACGTTAGGCGCGATGGAAGTGTCATCCCACGGTCTGGTTCAGCATCGCGTGGCAGCGTTGAAGTTTGCCGCGTCGGTATTTACCAACTTAAGCCGTGACCATCTCGACTATCACGGCGATATGGAACATTACGAAGCCGCGAAGTGGCTGCTGTACTCCACGCACCATTGCGGTCAGGCCATCGTCAATGCAGATGATGAAGTCGGCCGTCGCTGGCTGGCAAAATTGCCGGATGCGGTCGCCGTTTCGATGGAAGACCATATTAACCCGAACTGCCACGGTCGTTGGCTGAAAGCGGTTGAGGTGAATTATCACGACAGCGGCGCGACGATCCGCTTTACCTCGTCCTGGGGTGACGGTGAAATTGAAAGCCGCCTGATGGGCGCCTTCAACGTCAGTAATCTGCTGCTGGCACTGGCAACGCTGCTGGCATTAGGGTACCCGTTAGCGGATTTACTGAAAACGGCGGCACGTCTGCAGCCAGTTTGCGGGCGTATGGAAGTGTTCAGTGCGCCGGGCAAAACAACGGTGGTGGTGGATTATGCCCACACGCCGGATGCGCTGGAAAAAGCGCTGCAGGCGGCACGTCTGCACTGCACCGGTAAGCTGTGGTGCGTCTTTGGCTGCGGCGGCGATCGTGACAAAGGCAAGCGTCCGCTGATGGGCGCCATCGCGGAAGAGTTCGCGGATATTGTGGTGGTCACTGATGACAACCCGCGCACTGAAGAGCCGCGCGCCATCATTAACGACATTCTGGCAGGTATGCTGGATGCCGGGCACGCGAAGGTGATGGAAGGTCGTGCTGAAGCGGTCACCAACGCCATTATGCAGGCGAAAGAAAACGACGTTGTGCTGGTGGCCGGTAAAGGCCACGAAGATTACCAGATCGTCGGCGCGCATCGCCTCGACTATTCTGACCGCGTGACGGCCGCTCGTTTGCTGGGGGTGATCGCATGATTAGCGTAACGCTCAGCCAGTTGGCGGAGATCCTCGGTGGCGAACTGAAAGGGGGCGATCTGACCCTTGATGCGGTGACCACCGATACGCGTAAAGTCACGTCGGGTTGCCTGTTTGTAGCGCTGAAAGGCGAACGCTTCGATGCCCATGATTTTGCCGAAACGGCGAAGGAGAACGGGGCGGGAGCGCTGCTGGTCAGTCGCCCGCTGGATGTTTCTCTGCCGCAGGTGATTGTGAAGGACACACGCCTGGCGTTTGGTGAGCTGGCGGCGTGGGTGCGCGCTCAGGTTCCGGCCCGCGTGGTGGCACTGACCGGTTCATCCGGTAAAACCTCTGTCAAAGAGATGACAGCCGCGATTCTCAGCCAGTGTGGGAACACGTTATACACTGCGGGCAATCTGAACAACGACATCGGCGTACCAATGACGCTGCTGCGACTGAACAACGATTATGACTATGCGGTGATTGAGCTTGGTGCCAACCACCAGGGCGAGATTGCCTGGACCGTCGGATTAACTCGACCGGAAGCGGCGCTGGTGAATAACCTGGCGGCGGCTCACCTGGAAGGGTTTGGTTCTCTGGCGGGTGTCGCCAAAGCAAAAGGCGAAATCTTTACCGGCCTGGCGGAAAACGGTATCGCCATTATGAATGCCGATAACAACGACTGGCTGAACTGGCAGAGCATTATTGGCGATCGCACCGTCTGGCGCTTCTCGCCGAATGCGGCCAACAGCGACTTTTCTGCTACCAACATTCATGTTACGTCACACGGCACCGAGTTTACGCTGCACACGCCGACGGGCAGCATTGATGTTTTGCTGCCGTTACCGGGGCGTCACAACATTGCCAATGCCCTGGCTGCCACAGCGCTCTCCATGGCGGTTGGCGCGACGCATGAGGCGATTAAAACCGGCCTGAAAGATTTACACGCAGTGCCGGGACGTCTGTTCCCTATCCCGCTTGCCGAGAATCAGCTGCTGCTGGATGACTCCTATAACGCCAACGTCGGTTCGATGACCGCCGCGGTACAGGTGTTGTCTGAAATGCCGGGCTATCGCGTGCTGGTGGTGGGCGATATGGCAGAACTTGGCGCGGAAAGCGAAGCCTGTCACATACAGGTAGGAGAGGCTGCGAAGGCGGCGGGTATCGACCGCGTATTGAGTACAGGGAAACTGAGTCAGGCAATCAGCGATGCCAGCGGTGTTGGCGAACATTTTGCGGATAAACCCGCGCTGGCCGCGCATCTTAAGACATTGATTGCCGAGCATCAGGTGATGACGATTTTAGTGAAAGGTTCACGTAGTGCCGCTATGGAAGAGGTAGTACGCGCATTACAGGAGAATGCAACATGTTAGTTTGGCTGGCCGAACATTTGGTCAAATATTATTCCGGCTTTAACGTCTTCTCTTATCTGACGTTTCGCGCCATCGTCAGCCTGCTGACCGCGCTGTTCATCTCGTTGTGGATGGGCCCGCGCATGATCGCCCGCCTGCAAAAAATGTCTTTTGGTCAGGTTGTGCGTAACGACGGCCCAGAATCGCATTTCAGCAAGCGCGGTACGCCGACCATGGGCGGCATTATGATCCTCACCGCGATTGTTATCTCCGTTCTGCTGTGGGCCTACCCGTCCAACCCTTACGTCTGGTGCGTGCTGGTGGTGCTGGTGGGTTACGGCATTATCGGTTTTGTCGATGACTACCGCAAAGTGGTGCGTAAAGACACCAAAGGCCTGATCGCCCGCTGGAAGTACTTCTGGATGTCGGTGATTGCATTAGGCGTGGCCTTCGCGCTGTATCTGGTGGGCAAAGATACGCCCGCCACGCAGCTGGTCGTGCCGTTCTTTAAAGACGTCATGCCGCAGTTGGGCCTGTTCTACGTTCTGCTGGCCTACTTCGTGATCGTCGGTACCGGCAATGCGGTCAACCTGACCGACGGCCTTGATGGCCTGGCTATTATGCCGACCGTGTTTGTTGCTGCTGGCTTTGCGCTGGTGGCGTGGGCGACCGGGAACATGAACTTTGCCAACTATCTGCATATTCCGTATTTACGCCATGCGGGGGAGTTGGTGATCGTCTGCACGGCGATTGTCGGGGCAGGATTAGGCTTCCTGTGGTTTAACACTTATCCGGCGCAGGTCTTTATGGGCGACGTCGGTTCGCTGGCACTGGGTGGCGCACTGGGCATTATTGCCGTGCTGTTGCGCCAGGAATTCCTGCTGGTGATTATGGGCGGTGTGTTTGTGGTGGAAACCCTGTCGGTGATTCTGCAGGTTGGCTCCTTCAAGCTGCGCGGACAGCGCATCTTCCGTATGGCGCCGATCCACCACCACTATGAATTGAAAGGCTGGCCGGAGCCGCGCGTGATCGTGCGCTTCTGGATTATTTCGCTGATGCTGGTGCTGATTGGCCTGGCAACGCTGAAGGTACGTTAATCATGGCTGATTACCAGGGTAAAAAAATCGTCATTATCGGTCTGGGGCTGACTGGGCTGTCCTGTGTGGATTTTTTCCTCGCGCGTGGCGTTACGCCGCGGGTGATGGATACCCGCACGACGCCACCGGGGCTGGATAAATTACCGGAAGCGGTTGAGCGCCATGTTGGCAGCCTGAATGATGACTGGCTGCTGGCCGCCGATCTGATCGTCGCCAGCCCAGGTATTGCCCTGGCGCATCCAGCGCTGAGCGCGGCCGCTGATGCTGGTATTGAAATTGTGGGTGACATTGAGCTGTTCTGTCGCGAAGCGCAGGCGCCGATCGTGGCGATTACCGGTTCTAACGGTAAAAGCACCGTCACCACGCTGGTCGGTGAAATGGCGAAAGCGGCCGGGGTGAATGTCGGCGTCGGCGGTAATATTGGTTTGCCTGCGTTGATGCTGCTGGATGCTGAACGCGAGCTGTACGTTCTGGAGCTATCCAGCTTCCAGCTGGAAACCACCTCCAGCCTGCAGGCTGTGGCGGCCACTATTCTGAACGTGACTGAAGATCATATGGATCGCTACCCGTTTGGGTTGCAGCAGTACCGTGCAGCGAAACTGCGCGTCTATGAGAACGCGAAAGTGTGCGTGGTTAACGCCGATGATGCGCTGACGATGCCGGTTCGCGGGGCTGATGAACGCTGCGTGAGCTTTGGCATCAATATGGGTGACTATCACCTGAATCGTCAGCAGGGCGAAACCTGGCTGCGCGTGAAGGGCGAAAAAGTGCTGAACGTGAAAGAGATGACGCTTTCCGGTCAGCATAACTATACCAACGCTCTGGCAGCGCTGGCGCTGGCGGATGCTGCGGGCCTGCCGCGGGCATCCAGTCTGAAAGCGCTAACCACCTTTACCGGACTGGCGCATCGTTTTCAGGTTGTGCTGGAACATAACGGCGTACGCTGGATTAACGATTCTAAAGCCACCAACGTCGGCAGTACTGAAGCGGCGCTAAATGGCCTGCACGTTGACGGCACGCTGCATCTGCTGCTGGGCGGGGACGGGAAATCCGCTGATTTTTCTCCGCTCAGTCGTTATCTGGTTGGCGATCGTATTCGTCTGTACTGTTTTGGTCGCGATGGGGCGCAGCTTGCCGCTCTGCGACCAGACGTTGCCGAGCAAACTGAAACCATGGAGCAGGCGATGCGTCTGCTCGCGCCGCGCGTTAAACCGGGCGATATGGTGTTGCTGTCGCCGGCCTGCGCCAGCCTCGACCAGTTTAAAAACTTTGAGCAGCGTGGCGATGTCTTTACCCGCCTGGCGAAGGAGTTGGGTTGATGCGTTTATCTCTCCCTCGTCTGAGAATGCCGCGCATACCGGGATGGGGTGTCCTGGCGTGGATCTTCGCGGCGCTTAAAGGCTGGGTGATGGCGTCGCGTGATAAAGACGCGGACAGCCTGATCATGTATGACCGCATGTTGCTGTGGCTGACGTTTGGTCTGGCAGCGATTGGTTTTGTGATGGTGACATCGGCGTCAATGCCCGTTGGGCAACGTCTGGCGGGCGATCCTTTCCTGTTCGCCAAACGTGATGCGCTGTATATCTTCCTGGCGTTCTGTCTGGCGATGGTCACGCTGCGTCTGCCGATGGAATTCTGGCAAAAGTACAGCACCACCATGTTGATCGCCTCGATCATCATGTTGCTGATCGTACTGGTGGTAGGCAGCTCGGTTAACGGGGCATCGCGTTGGATTGCACTGGGCCCGCTGCGTATTCAGCCGGCGGAATTTACCAAGCTGTCGCTGTTCTGTTATCTCGCCAACTACCTGGTACGTAAGGTGGATGAGGTGCGTAACAACCTGCGCGGCTTCTTAAAACCGATGGGCGTGATCCTGGTGCTGGCGGTGCTACTGCTGGCGCAGCCTGACCTGGGGACGGTGGTGGTGCTGTTTGTTACCACGCTGGCGATGCTGTTTCTGGCTGGTGCAAAATTGTGGCAGTTCATCGCCATCATCGGCATGGGGATCTCGGCGGTGGTGCTGCTGATCCTCGCCGAACCGTATCGTATCCGCCGCGTAACCTCTTTCTGGAACCCCTGGGAGGATCCGTTTGGTAGTGGCTACCAGCTGACGCAATCCCTGATGGCCTTTGGTCGTGGTGAGATTTGGGGGCAGGGGCTGGGGAATTCGGTACAAAAACTGGAGTATTTGCCGGAAGCGCATACTGACTTTATCTTCGCCATTATTGGGGAAGAACTGGGTTATATCGGTGTGGTACTGGCACTTTTAATGGTATTCTTCGTCGCTTTTCGCGCGATGTCGATTGGCCGTAAAGCGCTGGAAATTGACCACCGTTTTTCAGGCTTTTTAGCCTGCTCGATTGGGGTTTGGTTTAGTTTTCAGGCACTGGTTAACGTTGGGGCTGCGGCAGGTATGCTGCCCACGAAAGGTCTGACGCTGCCGCTGATTAGTTATGGTGGTTCAAGTCTGTTGATCATGTCGACGGCCATCATGTTTTTGTTACGTATTGATTATGAAACGCGTCTGGAAAAAGCACAGGCGTTTACACGAGGTGCACGATGAGTGGTCAACCGAAGCGGTTAATGGTGATGGCAGGCGGTACCGGCGGGCATGTGTTCCCGGGACTGGCGGTTGCGCACCATTTAATGGCCCAGGGCTGGCAGGTTCGTTGGCTGGGCACCGCCGATCGTATGGAAGCGGACTTAGTGCCGAAGCATGGCATTGACATTGATTTTATTCGTATCTCCGGTTTGCGTGGCAAGGGCCTCAACGCACTGCTGGCCGCACCCGTGCGTATTTTTAACGCCTGGCGCCAGGCTCGCGCCATCATGAAGCAGTTTAAACCTGACGTGGTGCTGGGGATGGGCGGTTATGTCTCGGGCCCCGGTGGTCTGGCGGCCTGGTCGTTAGGCATTCCAGTCGTGCTGCACGAGCAGAACGGCATCGCAGGCTTAACCAATAAATGGCTGTCAAAGATTGCCACGACGGTGATGCAGGCGTTTCCCGGCGCCTTCCCGGATGCGGAAGTGGTGGGCAACCCGGTACGTACCGATGTGCTGGCGCTGCCATTACCTGAAGAACGCCTGGCTGGACGTGAAGGTCCGGTTCGCGTGCTGGTGGTCGGGGGGTCTCAGGGCGCGCGCGTGCTGAACCAAACGCTGCCGCAGGTTGCTGCAAAGCTTGGCGACACGGTGACTATCTGGCATCAGAGCGGTAAAGGCGCACAGCAGACCGTGGAACAGGCCTATGTTGATGCCGGACAGCCGCAGCATAAGGTCACCGAATTTATTGATGATATGGCCGCAGCCTATGCGTGGGCAGATGTGGTGGTTTGTCGCTCCGGCGCGCTAACGGTGAGCGAGATCGCAGCAGCGGGCCTGCCAGCGATTTTTGTGCCGTTCCAGCATAAAGACCGACAGCAGTACTGGAATGCGTTGCCGCTGGAAAAAGCGGGCGCCGCCAAAATTTTAGAGCAGCCGCAGTTTACTGTGGATGCCGTCGCCAGCACCCTTGATGGGTGGTCGCGAGAAACCTTATTAACCATGGCAGAACGTGCTCGTAATGCATCCATACCGAATTCCACCGAATGGGTTGCAAATGCAGTGAGCCGGGCTGCCCGGGCGTAATTGTGGCGATGCCTTTTGCATCGCATGAACTGAGAAGTTAATGGCTAAAGAATGAATACACAACAATTGGCAAAACTGCGTTCCATCGTGCCCGAAATGCGTCGCGTTCGGCACATTCACTTTGTCGGCATCGGTGGTGCTGGTATGGGTGGTATTGCCGAAGTTTTGGCCAATGAAGGGTATCAGATCAGCGGTTCTGACTTAGCGCCGAATCCGGTCACGCAACAGCTGAGTAATCTGGGCGCGACGATTTTCTTCAACCATCGCCCGGAAAACGTGCGTGATGCGAGCGTGGTGGTGGTGTCCAGCGCCATTTCTGCGGATAACCCGGAAATTGTGGCGGCGCATGAAGCGCGTATTCCGGTGATTCGTCGCGCAGAGATGCTGGCTGAGTTAATGCGTTTTCGTCATGGTATCGCCATTGCCGGGACGCACGGTAAAACCACGACCACCGCGATGGTCTCCAGCATTTACGCAGAAGCAGGGCTGGATCCGACGTTTGTCAACGGTGGGCTGGTGAAGGCGGCGGGCGTACATGCGCGCTTAGGCCATAGCCGTTATTTAATTGCGGAAGCGGATGAGAGCGATGCGTCGTTCCTGCATTTGCAGCCGATGGTGGCGATTGTCACCAATATCGAAGCTGACCACATGGATACCTACCAGGGCGACTTCGAAAATTTAAAGCAGACGTTTATTAATTTCCTGCATAACCTGCCGTTTTATGGTCGTGCAGTGATGTGCGTTGACGATCCGGTGATCCGTGAATTGTTACCGCGCGTCGGTCGTCAGACTACAACCTATGGTTTCAGCGATGATGCTGACGTACGCATAGAAGATTACCAGCAGATTGGCCCGCAGGGTCACTTTACGCTGTTGCGTCAGGGGATGGCCGATCTGCGCGTTACGTTAAATGCGCCAGGCCGTCACAATGCGCTGAACGCGGCAGCCGCGGTTGCGGTAGCGACCGAAGAGGGTATTGAGGACGACGCTATTCTGCGCGCGCTGGAAAGTTTCCAGGGTACTGGGCGTCGTTTTGACTTCCTTGGTGAATTCCCGCTGGATCCCGTCAACGGTAAAGCCGGTAGCGCAATGTTGGTGGATGACTACGGGCATCACCCGACGGAAGTGGATGCCACGATCAAAGCCGCACGTGCGGGCTGGCCGGACAAAAATCTGGTGATGCTGTTTCAGCCGCACCGCTATACGCGTACCCGCGATCTGTACGATGACTTTGCTAACGTCCTGACACAGGTTGACGCGCTGTTGATGCTGGACGTGTATGCCGCAGGTGAAACGCCGATCCCGGGGGCTGACAGCCGTTCGCTGTGCCGTACCATTCGTGGCCGTGGCAAGGTTGACCCGATCCTGGTGTCCGATCCGGCACAGGTGGCTGAAATGCTGGCATCGGTGTTAACGGGTAACGATCTGATTTTGGTGCAGGGCGCTGGAAATATCGGCAAAATCGCGCGTTCCTTAGCTGAAATCAAACTGAAGCCGCAAAACCCGGAGGAAGAGCAACATGGCTGATAAAATCGCGGTCCTGTTGGGCGGAACCTCCGCAGAACGAGAAGTGTCGTTGAATTCAGGCGCAGCGGTGCTAGCCGGTTTACGCGAAGGCGGCGTGGATGCGCACCCGGTTGACCCAAAAGAGGTCGATGTCACGCTTCTGAAATCAATGGGTTTTCAGAAGGTGTTTATTGCGCTGCACGGCCGTGGTGGGGAAGATGGTACCTTGCAGGGCATGCTGGAGTTGATAGGCTTGCCCTATACCGGGAGTGGTGTGATGGCTTCCGCTATCTCAATGGATAAACTGCGCAGCAAGCTGCTGTGGCAGGGGGCAGGGCTACCTGTTGCACCATGGGTGGCGTTGACCCGCGCTGAGTTTGAAAAAGGGCTTAGCGATGAAGTGGTTACGCAGATTTCTGCGTTAGGCTTGCCGCTGATTGTGAAGCCAAGCCGCGAAGGCTCCAGCGTTGGGATGTCAAAAGTTGAAGAAGAAAATGCTTTGCAGGCTGCATTAGCATTGGCTTTTCAGCATGATGAAGAAGTACTGATTGAAAAATGGCTGAGTGGCCCGGAATTTACCGTTGCAATACTTGGTGAAGAAATTTTACCGTCAATACGTATCCAACCGGCCGGAACCTTCTATGATTATGAGGCGAAGTATCTGTCTGATGAGACACAATATTTCTGCCCTGCTGGTCTGGAAGTTGAACAAGAGGCTGCTTTACAGGCGTTAGTCCTGAAAGCATGGACCGCGCTGGGCTGTAAGGGGTGGGGTCGCATTGACGTCATGCTGGACAGTGATGACCAGTTTTATCTGCTGGAAGCGAATACCTCTCCGGGTATGACCAGCCACAGCCTGGTGCCGATGGCGGCACGTCAGGCGGGCCTGAGCTTCTCGCAGTTGGTGGTACGAATTTTGGAGTTGGCGGACTGATATGTCGCAGGCTGCGCTGAACACGCGAAACGGTGATGATGAAGAAGAAGCTCTCTCCTCACGCCGCAACAATGGAACGCGTCTTGCAGGAATTATTTTCCTGCTGACAGTGCTGTGCACCGTGTTTGTCAGCGGCTGGGTAGTGTTGGGATGGATGGAGGATGCGCAGCGTTTGCCGTTGTCAAAACTGGTTTTGACCGGCGAGCGTCACTACACGCGCAACGATGATATTCGTCAGTCCATCCTGGCGCTGGGCGCACCAGGAACCTTTATGACTCAGGATGTCAACATCATCCAGAGTCAGATTGAACGCCTGCCATGGATTAAACAGGCGAGCGTCAGGAAGCAATGGCCTGATGAATTGAAGATTCATCTGGTTGAATATGTGCCAATAGCGCGTTGGAATGATCAGCATATGGTCGATGCAGACGGAAATACGTTCAGCATACCGACGGGTCGCTCCAACAAGCAGGTATTACCGATGTTGTATGGCCCGGAAGGTAGCGCAAGTGAAGTGCTGCAAGGGTTCCGCGATATGGGGCAGGTGCTGGCTAAGGACAGATTCACCCTGAAGGAAGCGGCAATGACCGCGCGTCGTTCCTGGCAGTTGACGCTGAATAACGATATTAAGCTGAATCTGGGCAGGGGCGACNATGGCAATACATTCAGCGTCCCAACCGGTCGGGCCAATAAGCAGGTATTACCCATGTTGTATGGCCCGGAAGGCAGCGCGAGTGAAGTGTTGCAAGGGTTCCGCGATATGGGGCAGGTGCTGGCTAAGGATAGATTCACCCTGAAGGAAGCGGCGATGACCGCTCGTCGTTCCTGGCAGTTAACGCTTAATAACGATATTAAGCTCAATCTTGGCAGGGGCGACACGATAAAACGTTTGGCTCGCTTTGTGGAACTCTACCCGGTTTTACAGCAGCAGGCGCAAACCGATGGCAAAAGGATTAGCTACGTTGATTTGCGTTATGACTCAGGAGCGGCAGTAGGCTGGGTTCCCTTGCCTCCTGAGGAATCTAATCAGCAACAGAATCAGGCACAGGCAGAACAACAATGATCAAGGCGACGGACAGAAAACGGGTAGTTGGACTGGAGATAGGCACCGCGAAGGTAGCCGCTTTAGTAGGGGAAGTTCTGCCCGACGGTATGGTCAATATCATTGGCGTGGGCAGTTGCCCATCGCGAGGTATGGATAAAGGCGGGGTGAATGACCTTGAGTCAGTGGTGAAATGCGTACAGCGCGCCATTGACCAGGCTGAACTGATGGCGGATTGCCAGATTTCCTCGGTGTATCTGGCGCTTTCTGGTAAACATATTAGCTGTCAGAATGAAATTGGTATGGTGCCCATTTCCGAAGAGGAAGTGACACAGGAAGACGTAGAGAACGTGGTGCATACGGCGAAATCCGTACGCGTACGCGATGAGCATCGTGTTCTGCATGTCATTCCGCAGGAATACGCCATTGACTACCAGGAAGGCATTAAAAATCCGGTAGGGCTTTCCGGCGTACGCATGCAGGCTAAAGTGCATCTGATTACCTGCCACAACGACATGGCGAAGAATATTGTTAAAGCTGTTGAACGTTGTGGCCTGAAAGTTGACCAACTCATATTTGCCGGGTTGGCAGCCAGTTATTCTGTCTTGACGGAAGACGAACGTGAGCTGGGTGTCTGCGTAGTCGATATTGGTGGTGGTACAATGGATATCGCCGTTTATACTGGCGGCGCGTTGCGCCACACCAAAGTGATCCCTTACGCAGGGAATGTGGTAACCAGCGATATCGCGTATGCCTTTGGTACGCCGCCGAGCGATGCCGAAGCCATCAAAGTGCGCCATGGCTGCGCGCTGGGATCTATCGTCGGTAAAGATGAAAGCGTTGAGGTGCCAAGCGTGGGCGGTCGTCCGCCGCGCAGTCTGCAGCGTCAGACCCTGGCAGAGGTGATTGAGCCGCGTTATACCGAGCTGCTCAACCTGGTCAACGAAGAGATTTTGCAATTACAGGAACAGCTTCGCCAGCAGGGTGTGAAACATCATCTGGCGGCGGGGATTGTATTAACCGGTGGTGCGGCACAAATTGAAGGCCTTGCGGCCTGCGCTCAACGCGTGTTCCACACGCAGGTGCGAATTGGTGCACCGCTGAACATTACCGGTCTGACAGATTATGCCCAAGAGCCGTATTATTCAACGGCAGTGGGGTTGCTTCACTACGGGAAAGAATCCCATTTGAGTGGTGAGGCTGAAGTTGAAAAACGTGTAACAGCATCGGTTGGATCGTGGATCAAACGACTCAACAGTTGGCTGCGAAAAGAGTTTTAATTTTTATGAGACCGGCAACAATTACGGTCTCAGGCGACAGGCACATACACAACATCATTCAAGTTGCATCGCGGCGGCAACTGAGCGAATCACCTGGAGCATAGTTTACTATGTGACGGGAGTGAGTGAAGGCAGCCAACAAAGAGGCGGCTTGAAGGATGAAGTGTAAAACGGAGAGAGAAACTATGTTTGAACCTATGGAACTAACCAACGACGCGGTGATTAAAGTCATCGGCGTCGGTGGCGGCGGCGGTAATGCCGTTGAACACATGGTGCGCGAGCGCATCGAAGGTGTTGAATTCTTCGCGGTGAATACCGACGCTCAGGCGTTGCGTAAGACTGCGGTTGGACAGACCATTCAGATTGGTAGCGGTATTACCAAAGGTCTGGGCGCGGGTGCAAACCCGGAAGTCGGTCGCAATGCGGCTGATGAAGATCGTGAAGCTCTGCGTGCAGCGCTTGACGGCGCAGACATGGTGTTCATCGCAGCAGGCATGGGTGGCGGTACCGGTACCGGTGCAGCGCCAGTGGTTGCTGAAGTAGCAAAAGATTTAGGTATTCTGACCGTTGCTGTCGTGACTAAGCCTTTCAACTTTGAAGGCAAGAAGCGTATGGCATTCGCGGAGCAGGGTATCACCGAGCTGTCCAAACATGTGGACTCTCTGATCACTATCCCGAACGACAAACTGCTGAAAGTATTGGGTCGCGGTATTTCACTGCTGGACGCGTTTGGCGCAGCGAACGACGTGCTGAAAGGCGCGGTTCAGGGTATCGCTGAGCTGATCACCCGTCCGGGTCTGATGAACGTTGACTTTGCAGACGTACGCACCGTGATGTCCGAAATGGGCTACGCGATGATGGGCTCTGGCGTGGCGAGCGGTGAAGACCGTGCAGAAGAAGCCGCTGAAATGGCGATCTCTTCTCCGCTGCTGGAAGACATCGATCTGTCTGGCGCACGCGGCGTGCTGGTCAACATCACTGCGGGCTTCGACCTGCGTCTGGATGAGTTCGAAACCGTCGGCAACACCATCCGTGCATTTGCTTCGGATAACGCGACCGTGGTTATCGGTACCTCTCTGGACCCGGATATGAACGACGAACTGCGCGTCACCGTGGTGGCCACTGGAATTGGTATGGACAAGCGTCCGGAAATCACCCTGGTGACCAACAAGCAGGTACAGCAGCCGGTAATGGATCGTTACCAGCAGCACGGTATGGCGCCGTTGACGCAAGAGCAGAAACCGGTAGCAAAAGTGGTCAACGACAATACGCCGCAGACCACCAAAGAGCCGGATTATCTGGATATCCCCGCATTCCTGCGTAAGCAAGCTGATTAAGAATTAGCTGGAATTTGGGAATTGTGCCTCTTTGTGCTAAACTGGCCCACCGAATGTATAGTACACTTCGGTTGGATAGGTAATTTGGCGAGATTATACGATGATCAAACAAAGGACTCTTAAACGTATCGTTCAGGCGACTGGCGTCGGTTTGCATACCGGCAAAAAAGTCACCCTGACATTACGCCCTGCGCCGGCCAACACCGGGGTCATCTATCGTCGCACCGACTTGAATCCTCCGGTAGATTTCCCGGCCGATGCCAAATCTGTGCGTGATACCATGCTCTGTACGTGTCTGGTCAATGAGCATGATGTACGGATTTCAACCGTTGAGCACCTCAACGCTGCTCTGGCGGGCTTAGGCATCGATAACATCGTTATTGAGGTTAATGCCCCGGAAATCCCGATCATGGATGGCAGTGCTGCTCCGTTCGTTTACCTGCTGCTTGACGCAGGTATTGAAGAACTGAACTGCGCCAAAAAATTTGTACGCATCAAAGAGACCGTTCGTGTCGAAGATGGCGACAAGTGGGCTGAATTCAAACCGTACAATGGTTTCTCGTTGGACTTTACCATCGACTTTAACCATCCGGCGATTGATTCCAGCACCCAGCGCTATGCGATGAACTTCTCTGCGGATGCGTTTATGCGCCAGATTAGCCGTGCGCGTACTTTCGGCTTCATGCGTGATATCGAATATCTGCAGTCCCGTGGCCTGTGCCTGGGCGGTAGCTTCGATTGTGCCATCGTTGTTGACGATTATCGCGTATTGAACGAAGACGGCCTGCGTTTTGAAGATGAATTCGTTCGTCACAAAATGCTCGACGCGATTGGTGACTTGTTCATGTGTGGTCACAACATTATTGGTGCATTCACCGCGTATAAATCCGGTCATGCATTGAATAATAAATTGTTGCAGGCTGTCCTGGCAAAACAGGAAGCTTGGGAATTTGTGACCTTCCAGGACGATGCAGAACTGCCGCTGGCGTTCAAAGCACCTTCGACCGTACTGGCGTAACGACACCCGTTGTCGCAAAATTCGACTGGTAAATCTGGTACTCTCTCCGGCCAGGTAAGCCAGTCGTTTTTTTTATATACTCACTAACGCAGCCTTTCTCAACGCAAACTTTTCCCTGCCGTAACGTTAAAATAGTGTGCGATCGCTGCTTTGTTGAGCATATTTTCCCATGGCGGGTTGTCATTACTGCTGTGGAGCGGTCGCTTTAATGATAAGATCCGTGCGCAAAAATCGTTTTGAATTTATAACCCCAAATGCAGGGTATATCAGGTGGCAAAAACGTGAGTGGAATACTGACGCGCTGGCGACAGTTAGGCAGACGGTACTTCTGGCCGCATCTCTTATTGGGGATGGTCGCGGCGAGTTTTGGCCTGCCCGCGATCGGTAATGCCGCTGAACCGAATACCCCCGCCAAGGCGACCACCCGTAATCACGATCAATCAGCTAAGGTCAACTTTAGCCAATTGGCGTTGCTGGAGGCGAGCAATCGTCGCCCGAATTTTACCGTCGATTACTGGCATCAGCATGCTATTCGTACGGTTATCCGCCACCTTTCTTTTGCCATGGCTCCTCAGGCGTTACCCGTTGCCGAAGATCCATTGCCGAATCAGGCGCATCATCTTGCTTTACTGAATACGCTCAGCGCGATGCTGACGCAGGAAGGCAACCCGCCGGCGACCGTAAGTCGCGTGACGTATGCCCATTTTACTTCTCAAGCCGCGTTTAGCGTTCCTGTCTGGATAAGCCAGCTGCAGGGGATCCGCGCCGGTCCTCAACGCCTCAGCTAAAAAAAGAACCTTCCAACTATAATTTTTGACTCCGCGCTGCGGGGCGTTTGAGATTTTATTATGCTAATCAAATTATTAACGAAAGTATTCGGTAGTCGTAACGAACGTACACTGCGTCGTATGCGCAAAGTGGTCAACGTCATCAATGCTATGGAACCGGAGATGGAAAAACTCTCCGATGATGAACTGAAAGCGAAGACCGCTGAGTTCCGCGCGCGTCTGGAAAAAGGCGCGACCGTTGAGAGCCTGATCCCTGAAGCATTCGCGGTGGTACGTGAAGCGAGTAAACGCGTATTTGGTATGCGCCACTTCGACGTGCAGCTGCTGGGCGGTATGGTGCTCAACGAGCGCTGCATCGCAGAGATGCGTACCGGTGAAGGTAAAACGTTGACCGCGACGCTGCCGGCATACCTGAACGCGTTAAGCGGTAAAGGCGTACACGTGGTGACCGTCAACGACTATCTGGCACAGCGTGATGCCGAGAATAACCGCCCACTGTTCGAGTTCCTCGGTATGACCGTAGGGATCAACATGTCTGGCCTGCCCGCGCCTGCTAAGCGTGAAGCCTATGCCGCCGATATCACCTACGGTACCAACAACGAATACGGTTTTGACTACCTGCGCGACAACATGGCGTTTAGCCCGGAAGAGCGCGTTCAACGTAAACTGCACTATGCGCTGGTGGATGAAGTTGACTCCATCCTGATCGATGAAGCGCGTACGCCGCTGATCATTTCCGGCCCGGCTGAAGACAGCTCGGAAATGTATAAAAAAGTGAACAAAATCATCCCGCATCTGGTGCGTCAGGAGAAAGACGATTCTGACACCTTCCAGGGCGAAGGCCACTTCTCTGTCGATGAGAAGGCGCGTCAGGTGAACCTGACCGAACGAGGTCTGGTACTGATCGAAGAACTGCTGGTGAATGAAGGCATCATGGATGAAGGCGAGTCACTGTACTCTCCGGGCAACATTATGCTGATGCATCACGTAACCGCCGCGCTGCGCGCGCACGTCCTGTTTACTCGCGATGTTGATTACATTGTGAAAGACGGCGAAGTTATCATTGTCGACGAACACACCGGACGTACCATGCAGGGCCGTCGCTGGTCCGATGGTCTGCACCAGGCTGTTGAAGCGAAAGAAGGCGTGGATATCCAGAATGAAAACCAGACGCTGGCATCCATCACCTTCCAGAACTACTTCCGTTTGTACGAAAAACTGGCCGGTATGACCGGTACAGCGGATACCGAAGCGTTTGAGTTCAGCTCTATCTACAAACTGGATACCGTTGTCGTGCCGACCAACCGTCCGATGATCCGTAAGGATTTACCGGATCTGGTGTACATGACTGAAGCGGAAAAAATTCAGGCTATTATTGAAGATATTAAAGAGCGTACCGCTAACGGTCAGCCGGTGCTGGTGGGGACTATCTCCATCGAAAAATCTGAAGTGGTTTCTAACGAGCTAACCAAAGCCGGTATTAAGCACAACGTGCTGAATGCCAAGTTCCACGCCAACGAAGCGGCGATCGTTGCACAGGCGGGTTATCCGTCAGCCGTGACCATCGCCACCAACATGGCGGGTCGTGGTACGGATATCGTGCTGGGAGGGAGCTGGCAGGCAGAAGTTGCCGAGCTGGAGAACCCGACCGAAGAGCAAATCGCGCAGATTAAAGCCGACTGGCAGGTGCGTCACGACGCGGTATTAGCCTCCGGTGGTTTACACATCATTGGTACCGAACGTCACGAATCTCGTCGTATCGATAACCAGCTGCGTGGTCGTTCTGGCCGTCAGGGGGATGCGGGTTCTTCTCGTTTCTACCTGTCGATGGAAGATGCGTTGATGCGTATTTTTGCCTCTGACCGTGTGTCAGGAATGATGCGTAAACTGGGTATGAAGCCGGGCGAAGCGATCGAGCACCCGTGGGTAACCAAAGCTATCGCCAACGCGCAGCGTAAAGTAGAAAGCCGCAACTTCGATATTCGTAAACAGCTGCTGGAATACGATGACGTTGCCAACGATCAGCGTCGCGCCATCTACACCCAGCGTAACGAACTGCTGGATGTGACTGACGTTAGCGAAACGATTAACAGCATCCGTGAAGACGTCTTCAAAGCTACTATTGATGCCTATATTCCGCCTCAGTCGCTGGAAGAAATGTGGGATATTCCGGGCCTGCAGGAACGTTTGAAAAACGATTTTGACCTCGAGATGCCGATTTCAGAGTGGCTGGATAAAGAACCTGAGCTGCATGAAGAGACGCTGCGTGAACGTATTCTGGCTAACGCCATTGAAGTGTATCAGCGTAAAGAAGAGGTTGTGGGCGCAGAAATGATGCGCCACTTCGAAAAAGGCGTGATGCTGCAAACCCTCGATTCCCTGTGGAAAGAGCACCTGGCAGCAATGGACTACCTGCGTCAGGGTATTCACCTGCGTGGTTATGCGCAGAAAGATCCGAAGCAGGAATACAAGCGTGAATCCTTCTCTATGTTTGCATCGATGCTGGAGTCGCTGAAATATGAAGTGATCAGTACTCTGAGCAAAGTTCAGGTGCGTATGCCTGAAGAAGTCGAAGCAATGGAGCAGCAGCGTCGCGAAGATGCTGAGCGTTTAGCGCAGATGCAGCAACTGAGCCACAAAGATGATGAATCTGCTGTAGCAGAAGAACTTGCTGCGCAGACCGGCGATCGTAAAGTCGGTCGTAACGATCCGTGCCCTTGCGGTTCCGGTAAAAAATTCAAGCAGTGCCATGGTCGATTGAGCTAAGCAAATAACTCACTGAAAAGGCGCAGAATTCTGCGCCTTTTTTATGGATAAACAAAATGAAAATACTGCAAATTGCCGTTGGGATTATTCGTAATCAGCAAAAAGAGATTTTTATTACTCAGCGTGCCGCGGATGCCCACATGGCGAATAAGCTGGAATTCCCCGGTGGCAAAATTGAAGCAGGCGAAACCCCTGAGCAGGCGCTGATTCGAGAGCTACAGGAAGAAGTCGGGATTACACCCGTTCATAGTACGCTGTTCGAAAAGCTGGAGTACGCGTTCCCGGACCGACACATCACGCTGTGGTTCTGGCTGGTCGACAGCTGGGAAGGTGAGCCATGGGGTAAAGAGGGACAACCGGCGCAGTGGGTTGCGCAGTCTGCACTGAATGCAGAGGATTTTCCGCCGGCCAATGAACCGGTGATTAACAAGCTGATTGCGGGATAATGAACGGTATTCGTAGGCCTGATAAGCGCAGCGTCATCCGGCAGAATGACATAAAAATGCCGGATGCGGCGTTGCCTTATCCGGCCTACGCTTTAGCAGAATTACTTCTGCTCTTCACTCCAGTCATCGCTTTCTGATAAGTCGCCGGAGCTGGGAATACGCTTCTCTTCTGCGGCCCATTCGCCCAAATCGATTAACTGACAGCGTTTACAGCAAAATGGGCGAAACGGACTCACGTCCCCCCAGACGACGGGTTTACCACAGGTTGGGCAGTTGACGATGGTTTGTTCAGACATGTTTACTCCTTAACAGCACGCCAGGTCAAAATCGAGGCGTTCTGGTACCTGGCCATTTTCGCTATCCAGCGGCATAAAACGAATGGCAAAACGGCTCTTATGACCGGATATCTGCGGGTAGAGCTGTGAATCAAGCGGCAGATGCAAACGTAGCAAATCCGCATCGTCACCGTTATCCTGGTAAAAACCGTTCAGGCTAGTTTGCTTACGGAACGGTGCCGAATTACGGATTAGATCCAGAACCAGCGTCAGCGCCTGAGTCAGTGGATTCAGGCTGGCAAGCCAGTTTTCAACCTGCGCATCTCGCTGCGACTGAGGCAGATGCAGCCAGATATGCAGAGTTGGCAAATCAAAACTGCAGCATCCACCAGGAATACTTAAACGCTGGCGTACAAGACCAATCAGGCGATCTTCACGTAGCGTTTGTCCAATACGCGGTGCTGAAATCAAAACGCTGCCTGCGCTTTTTAACTGCTGGCGCAGGGCATCTATTCTGCTTTGATCGACGCCGGGAACTTCAACCCAGGCCTGAAGTTTACGCTGTTGTCGTTCCAGTTCCTTGAGGAGTTCGGTACGGACTTCGCCGCGTTCAAATACATCCAATAAATCCCCAATATTTCTAAAAAAATGCAGTGCGCCTGCATAATCGGCAATGGGTAAGTTAACGGAGAGTTGCTGGGTCAGAAACTCAATGCGCAGCCATGTACGCATCTTCTCATTGAGAGGGTGTTCAAAAAGGACCTGGGTGTGCATTACGGTTTTTCCTGTGAGACAAACTGCGACGCGCAGTGCAAATAGCGCGCGTGCAGGCGGGCGACATCCGAGGTGATGGCATCCGGTGCGCCATTATTATCAATAACATCGTCAGCCACGGCAAGACGAGCTTCACGTGTTGCCTGGGCTGCCAAAATTTGTTCAACATGTTCGCGTGTCACATCATCACGCTGCATGGTTCGTCTGAGCTGGGTCTCGGGAGTAACATCCACCACGAGTACGCGATTGGCCTTTTTGTACAGTGAGTTTTCAACCAGCAGGGGGACAACCCATAACAGATAAGGAGATGTCGCTTGCTGAAACTGGCGCTGAGTTTCCTGTTGAATCAGTGGATGGAGCAGGGCGTTCAGCCAGGATTTTTCATCAGGATCGGAAAAAATACGTTCGCGTAAAATTCGCCGTTGCAACGTGCCATCTGCGGCGATGAGTTCACTGCCAAAATGTTCAGCAATCGCGTTAAGGGCAGGCGTACCAGGCTCAACAACTTGACGCGCAATAATATCGGCGTCAATCACGTTTATTCCGAGGTCAGCGAACGCATTGGCAACGGTACTTTTACCACTGCCAATACCGCCAGTTAAGGCTACTGTATACCTCATAGATCCGGATCCTGGAGTTTAAGTTTGATTATCAAACAGTTAAAAGTTAAGCATGCGAAGGCGAGGCTGCTGCAGGATTGACCTACTCTGCGCCAGGTAAATTTATGGGATTGTAGCGTAAAAAAAGAGAATTTCGCAGTCTTGCGCGGTATTGATTAGTGCGTATGATAGCGTCACTGGAGTTGTGAGTTTCGATTTTTCGCCATTAACCCCAGGAATCCGCACATGCGTATCGAAGAAGATCTGAAGTTAGGTTTCAAAGACGTTCTTATCCGCCCTAAGCGTTCTACTCTCAAAAGCCGTTCCGATGTTGAGCTGGAACGTCAATTTACCTTTAAACATTCAGGTCAGAAATGGTCCGGCGTGCCAATCATCGCCGCAAATATGGACACTGTCGGAACGTTTGCCATGGCAACCGCGCTTGCCTC
The DNA here is from genome assembly GCF_005280805.1 of Citrobacter sp. TBCS-14. Lineage (NCBI taxonomy): Bacteria > Pseudomonadati > Pseudomonadota > Gammaproteobacteria > Enterobacterales > Enterobacteriaceae > Citrobacter > Citrobacter sp. TBCS-14. Next base: position 110,787 of record NZ_SZWM01000476.1, on the reverse strand, counting down.
TTTCGACATTCTGACTGCTGTACATAAACACTATTCCGTAGAGGACTGGTCTGCTTTCGTTGCGAATGCATCTGCTGATGTCATCAAACACGTGATGGTTTCGACCGGGACATCTGACACCGATTTCGAAAAAACCAAACAAATTCTGGCGCTGAATCCTGCGCTGAACTTCATTTGCATTGATGTGGCAAATGGCTACTCAGAGCATTTCGTTCAGTTTGTGTCGAAAGCACGCGAAGCATGGCCGACGAAAACAATCTGTGCCGGTAATGTGGTGACCGGTGAAATGTGTGAAGAGCTGGTGCTTTCTGGCGCGGATATCGTCAAAGTCGGCATTGGTCCTGGTTCTGTTTGTACCACACGAGTAAAAACCGGCGTGGGCTATCCGCAGCTGTCAGCGGTTATCGAATGTGCGGATGCTGCACACGGTCTGGGCGGTATGATTGTCAGCGATGGCGGTTGCACGATGCCGGGTGACGTGGCAAAAGCGTTTGGCGGCGGTGCAGACTTCGTCATGCTGGGCGGTATGCTGGCCGGTCACGAAGAAAGCGGCGGTAAAGTGGTGGAAGAGAACGGTGAGAAATTTATGCTGTTCTACGGTATGAGCTCTGAGTCCGCCATGACGCGTCACGTGGGTGGTGTTGCCCAGTACCGTGCAGCTGAAGGTAAAACCGTTAAGCTGCCACTGCGAGGTCCGGTTGAGAATACCGCCCGTGATATCCTCGGCGGTCTGCGTTCTGCCTGCACTTACGTCGGTGCGTCTCGTCTGAAAGAGTTGACCAAACGTACAACCTTTATTCGTGTGCAGGAACAAGAAAACCGTATTTTCAATAGCCTGTAAGAACAAATAGCACGCTGTAAAATGCCTGATGGCGCTCAGCTTATCAGGCCTACGTTCATGATTTTCGTAGGCCGGATAAGGCGTTTACGCCGCCATCCGGCATCTGAATTTACCCCATTCCGCTCATCGCATCTCCCAGATGAAAAATCGGTAAATACATCGCCACTACCAGCGTGCCGATAATTAATCCCGTAATCACAAGCAATGCAGGCTCAAGCAGCGCAGCCAGATTCTCGGCCTGAGACATTGTGTTTTCGCTATGATGCCGGGCCAAATTATGCAACATCGCATCCAGCGAGCCGGAAGCTTCACCGGTTCTCACCAGCTGTAAACACAGTGGACTAAATTCTCCTGCATTTTTCAGCCCTTGCCAGACCGGTTTTCCGGCACTGATGTCTCGGTGTACCTGCGCTAATCGTTGTGACCAGAAAGGGCAGGCGAGTGTTTCCGCTACGCTCTCCAGACCTTGTAGAAAGGGAATTCCCGCGTTTTGCGTCAACGCCAGAACGGTGAAGATCTGCGTGAGTTTTTGGCCCCTGACCAGCGGTCCCATAACCGGACAGCGCAGCAAAAAACGCTGACGCAGAATAAGCCAGGACGGTTTTTGCTGTATCAGGCTATATGTCACCCCCAGCACCAGACCGAGTAATCCGATCATCCATCCCCATCGACTGCTGTAATGGGCAAGGGTCATAATCCCCTGCGTTAACGCCGGTAGCGGGGTGTTGAACGTACGATAGATGGCGGCAAATTCAGGTAGTACAAAGTGCAGCATCGCGATGACGACCATTACCGCCATGGTGAGAATGATGACTGGGTAACGCAGTGCTTTTTTAACTTTATCGGTCAGTTGCTGCTGTTGTGTCTGCTGGCGGGCCAGTTCAAAACAGCAGACGTCCAGTTTGCCGGTAAGCTCTCCGGTGCGAATCATCGCCTGGTAAAGTGGCGGAAAAACGTGTTGCCAACGCGACAGCGAGGCGGACAGTGACATACCTTGTTCCATGTCGTAAGCCAGCGAGCGCAGTAGTGCCTGCCACTGATTGCTGGGATGCTGGTCGGCAAGCAGTGTTAATCCGTCGCAAAGCGTCAACCCTGCTTTCAGTAATGTGGCTAACTGGTGTATGACTTCCGTGCTTTGTTCTCTACGCCAGTGCGAGGTTTTAACACGCATACTCTTAATACGAATTGGCGTAATGTGCAGTTGTTGCAGCGCATAGACCAGCGAGGGGCGATCGTCCGACCATAGCGCACCTTCTGCTGGCTGACCCTGAGCGTTTATGCCTTGCCATCGCCAGAGTTGCTTAACGGGCATGGGGCATGCCCAGTACACGGATGAGCTCTTCAAACGTCGTTAACCCTCTTTCAACCGCCTGACATCCGTTCTCGAAAAGTGAGTTCATTCCCGCCTGATGGGCGCCGGATTCCACTATGTCAGCAGTGGTACCGTTAGCGATGAGCTGGCGTACTGTGGGTGTGATGGGCAGAACTTCAAACAGCGCCGTGCGGCCATAAAATCCCTGATAGCAGTGTTCGCAGCCTGGAGGCTGCCAGCGCGGAAGCGGTGTGGGCCAGAGCGATGCTGGCAGCGTGACCGGGACATCAAGGCGCTGCCGACAATGGGGGCACAGTTTTCTGACTAATCGCTGGGCGATAACCAGCGTCAGCGCGGAGGCGATCATCCATCGGGCGACGCCCATTTGCTGCAGGCGTACCAGTGTTTCACTGGTGGAGTTAGTATGCAGCGTTGAAAGAACCAGATGACCGGTTTGCGCGGCTTTAAGGGCGATCTCTGCTGTTTCACCGTCGCGGATTTCACCCACCATAATAATGTCGGGATCCTGGCGCAGCAGTGCACGTAATACACCCTGAAACGTCAGGCCTGCGCGTGGGTGAATTTGCGTCTGGTTTACCCCGTCAATCGGGATCTCAACCGGATCTTCTACACTACACAGATTCACCTCCGGGGTATTTCGGGTTTGTAGCGCGCTGTAAAGCGTGACTGTTTTGCCACTTCCGGTCGGACCGGTGACCAGAATCAACCCTTGAGGCTGCTGTAAGGCTTGCGCAAAGGCGACCATCTGCGCGTCCTGCATACCCAGCGCGTTAATTTCCAACGCCTGCTCAACCTGATGCAGCAGGCGTAACACCACTTTTTCTCCGTAGCGACAGGGGAGTGTCGCAATGCGAAATGAGATGGGGGCACCTGAAATCTCAACGGTAAATTGCCCATCCTGCGGTAGTCGGTGCTCGGCAATGTCCAGACTGGCCAGCACTTTTAACCTTGCGGTGAGCGCAATACCCCTCTCCGTCAACACCTCCGGTAACGTGTGTAGCACGCCATCTACGCGTAGCCGTATCCGATAGTGATGTTTTGCGGGCTCAATGTGAATATCAGATGCCCGTTTTACCAGCGCGGATTGTAGCGTCTGTGTAAGTAATTCTGCTGCCGTCGCGCTGCTTTCAGGGATGACCGCTGGCAGCATTTGCCGCGGTTTGTGCGCGTGACCTTCCATTTGCTGGCGCGTCCAGCACACGATGTCGATGCGTCTGGTCGTGGCAAAATGCAGTGCATCCAGCAGTTCGTGGGAAGGCGCATCCACGACGGCGATGTGAACCACGTCATTGTCTGCATCCAGTAATATTCCTTGATAGCGTTGGCATAGTGCCGTCAGTTGCGTGGTATTCATCGTTGTTCCTTAGTTGGCATCAAAACGGAAAACGTCTTCACAGGCCTGCTGCAAAGCACCGTCATTTTGGATGTTGCAATTACGGCTCCAGCCGGTAATACCGTTGGCATTGTCCCAGTTGGGCGTCAGGGTGACGCTCAGACCGTTGAGGCTTTCCTGCCCGGTGAGGCTGACGACGCCTTTTTCGACACTCATGCCGGAGACATAGCGCGTGGTGGCAGGAGAGGGAATACCATTGGCCCCGGCATCACAGGTATCCGTACCACCATGCTCCAGCGCGCAGAGCTCGACAGCAGTGCGATAGGGGACAAAGGTTTGCAGCATGTCGGTCAGTGCCGCCTTACGTAGATAGTTCTGATAAGCCGGAATACCGATGGCGCTGAGAATGGCAATGATGCCAATGACCACCATCAGTTCGATAAGCGTGAAGCCTCGTTGCTTGTCCATAGTTCGCTCCTTGAGTTAGCTGACGCTACTGTGGCAAACCGGAAGGTACTTAGGCGAGGGGCAAAAAATAGAATGGGAAGGCAGGTTCAGAGGTTTTTTACGAAATTACACAAGCAGACAACGTATTTGCGAGGGAATGCGAAGAAACTGCCGGATGGCAGCGTAAATGCTTTATCCGGCTGGGGTTGTAGGCCCGATAAGCGAAGCGCCATCGGGCATTACCATGAGCAATTAACGAAAACGCATGGAGAGATCGAGCGCGCGCACATGCTTGGTCAGAGCACCGACGGAGATGAAATCCACGCCGGTTTCGGCAAATTCACGCAGCGTTTCATAGGTGACGTTTCCTGAAACCTCCAGACGCGCCTGGCCGTTGGTCCGTTTTACCGCTTCGCGCATTTGGTCGGTCTCGAAATTGTCGAGCATGATGATGTCCGCCCCGGCTTTCAGCGCGTCGTCCAGTTCATCCAGACTTTCCACTTCCACTTCAACAGGAACGTCCGGATGCAGCCAGAAGGCTTTCTCTACGGCCTGACGCACCGAGCCAGAGGCAATAATGTGATTTTCTTTAATCAGGAAAGCGTCAGAAAGTCCCAGACGGTGATTCGCGCCACCGCCGCACAGCACGGCATATTTTAGCGCGGTACGTAGCCCTGGCAGGGTTTTACGCGTATCCAGTAGCTGCGTCTTTGTCCCTGTCAGCAGGTCGACGTAGCGGCGTACTTCACTGGCGACGCCGGACAACGTCTGCACAAAGTTAAGGGCAGTGCGTTCGCCGGTCAGCAATACGCGGGAGGGGCCGTCCAGTTCAAACAATGGCTGATTCGCTTTAATGCTGTCGCCATCTTCAACGTGCCAGCTGATTTTTACATCATCGCCAGCAAGTTGAATAAAGACCTCTTCCACCCAACGTTTTCCACAAAAAACGCCCTCTTCGCGGGTAATCACGGTGGCGTGGGAGCGCATATCCTCTGGCAAAAGTTGTGCAGTGATATCGTTCCTGGCATCAACGTCGCCGCCTAAATCTTCACGCAGCGCCTGAGCGACAGCGGCAGGGATATCCAGGTTGATGCGTTCCAACAGCGCGTCACGTCGGGAGTCAGGGTTATAGCGGCGAGGCGGCATGATAAAACTCCAAATAGCTAACGAATCATAAGAGAGAAACATGCTACCCTGAACCCGATATGAGCACCACCAATAAGGAGATTCTGCATGTTGTTAGATAAGGGTTGGCTGGCGGAGGCGCGACGCGTTCCTTCTCCTCATTATGATTGCCGCCCGGATGACGAAAACCCTTCTTTGCTGGTAGTGCATAATATTAGCCTGCCGCCGGGTGAATTTGGTGGTCCGTGGATCGACGCGTTATTCACGGGAACAATTGATCCTAACGCCCATCCTTTTTTTGCTGAAATCGCCCATTTGCGCGTTTCGGCCCATTGTCTGATTCGCCGCGATGGTGAAATCGTCCAGTATGTCCCTTTTGATAAACGTGCCTGGCATGCGGGCGTGTCGAACTATCAGGGACGTGAGCGTTGTAATGATTTTTCGATCGGTATTGAGCTGGAAGGGACGGATACGCTGGCCTATACCGATGCGCAGTACCAGCAGTTGGCGGCTGTAACGCATGTCCTGATTCAGCGTTATCCGGCGATTGCCAATAACATAACTGGGCATTGCAATATTGCGCCCGAGCGTAAGACCGATCCTGGCGCGTCTTTTGACTGGGAAAGGTTTCGCGCTCTGGTCACCCCCTCGTCACACAAGGAGATGACATGACGCTGTTTACAACATTACTGGTGCTGATCGTTGAGCGCTTGTTTAAGCTGGGTGAACACTGGCAGCTCGATCACCGAACGGAAGCCTTTTTTCGCCGGATTAAGCATTTTTCTATGGCCCGAACCCTTGGCATGACAATGATAGCGATGGGGGTGACATTCCTGCTGCTGCGTGCGCTGTACGGACTGCTGTTTAACGTTCCGCTGCTGGTGGTGTGGATCTTAATTGGCGTGCTGTGCATCGGTGCGGGTAAGGTGCGTCTGCATTATCATGCGTACCTGAATGCGGCGTTGCGCAATGATGCCCATGCACGTGAGGCGATGGCCAGTGAGTTAACGCTTATCCATGGCGTCCCGCCGGAGTGCAATGAGCGGGAGTATTTGCGCGAGCTGCAAAATGCGCTGTTGTGGAATAACTTTCGCTTTTATCTGGCACCGCTGTTCTGGCTGATTGTCGGCGGCGCGTGGGGTCCGGTGACGCTGGTCGGTTATGCCTTTTTACGTGCATGGCAGTCCTGGCTGGCACGCTATCAGACCCCGCATCAGCGTTTACAGTCAGGAATTGATGCGATCCTGCATGTGCTGGACTGGATCCCCGTGCGGTTGGCGGGTGTGGTTTATGCGCTGTTGGGGCATGGTGAGAAGGCGCTGCCTGCGTGGTTTGCTTCTCTGGCGGATTTGCATACTTCGCAGTATCAGGTGTTAACACGTCTGGCGCAGTTCTCGCTGGCGCGCGAACCGCACACCGATAAAGTCGAAACGCCAAAAGCCGCCGTGGCGCTGGCGAAAAAGACATCGTTTGTGGTGGTGGTGATTATTGCGTTACTGACCATTTATGGGACATTAGTATAGCGTTATGCCGGATGGCGCTAACGCTTATCCGGCCTACACCATATATAGGCCCGGTAAGCGCAGCGCCACCGGGCAATGGTTTTAGAATGTATCAGCAGGCGGGATGCCAAAATCCGGCATGCCGTTTTCGTCCCAGCGTACGAGTTTCAAACGTGTATGGCGGTTGGGATCGTATAGCGGGTCGCCCTCAATCTCGGTGTAGTTCCTCGCATGGTACACCAGCACATCTTCCCCTTCCGGCGTTTGCGTAAAGCTATTATGTCCCGGTCCGAACTGACGATTCTCGTAGCTGGTGGTAAAGACAGGACGCGGAGATTTGTGCCAGTTATCCGGGTTCAGTGGATCGGCACTGAGATCAATCCACAGTAACCCCATGCAGTAGTTTTCGTCGGTGGCGCTGGCGGAATAGCTGATGAACAGTTTGTCGCCGTGCACCATCACGGCAGGGCCTTCGTTGACCCAAAAGCCACGGCACTCCCAGTCGTACTCTGGATGACTGAGCATTACCGGCTCGCCTTTAATCGTCCACGGATTTTCCAGCTCCGCGAGATAAATATTGGAATTCCCGGCAATATCGGGGGATTTTTGCGCCCACAGATACCACTGCTTTCCCTGGTGGTTAAAAGTGGTGGCGTCCAGGGCGAAGGTATCAAACTGCGTTTTAATCTGGCCTTTCTCTGTCCAGGTGCCGGTTAGCGGGTCGGCATCAGCACACTCGAGGGCGAACATGCGGTGCTGGAACATTCCCAGCTTGTCGAGTGCCTGAGTGTGCGTAGCGGCAAAATAGATGTACCACTTGCCAGCAATATGATGGATCTCCGGTGCCCAGATCAGTTCGCTCATCGGGCCGCTGTCTGGTTTGCGCCAGACAACCACCGCAGCGGCGGTGCGTAGTCCTTCCAGGGAGTCAGCCCGCCGGATCTCCAGACGATCGTATTCCGGTACAGAAGCAATGAAATAATAGTGGCTGCCGTCACGGAGAATAAACGGATCGGCACGCTGTTCGATAAAGGGGTTAGGCCACTGATTCATCAGGCTTTCCTTGCATTTTCAGGAGATTTAATGTCGTGATACTCATTCAATTCACGGTAGTTGGCGCGACGCTTTTCCAGGTCTGACTGGATTTGCTGCATAAACTCGCGGTCAACTTTCAGCAGACGAACTACGCCAGCAGTAATCAGATAGCCCACGCCCGGAATAAGGGTGAACAGCAGCATGATACCGTTAATGGCGGACTCGCTTTGTGCTTTAGCACCTGCGTCGTAACCGTACCAGGAGAGCAGGAATCCGACCATCGCCCCGGCAATCGCCAGACCCAGTTTCAGGAAGAACAGGTTGCCGGAGAAGCTGATACCGGTGATGCGTTTTCCGGTCTTCCACTCGCCGTAGTCATCGACATCGGCCATCAACGACCAGTGCAGCGGAGAAGGGATCTGATGCAGGATGTTGAGCAGGAAGTAGAGCACCATAATCATCACGGTAGCTTTTGGATCGAAGAAGTAAAACGCGCCAGAGAAAATCGCCAGTACGATATTGGTCCAGAAGAACACTTTCAGCTTGCACCAGCGGTCGGTTAACACCTTCGCCAGGATACTGCCGATCATCATGCCGACAACGCCGAGGCTAATAAACAAGGTGGCAAAGTGCGTGCTTTGTTGCATAACCCAGGTGACGTAGTACATGGTGGCAGCCATGCGAATAAAGCCCGGGCAGACGTTGCACAGGGTTAACAACAGGATTTTTACCCACTGATCGTTCTTCCAGACATCTTTCAGATCGGCTTTTAAATCGTCGTTGGTCTGGACGGCAGGACGCACGCGCTCGCGTACTGTCGCAAAGCAAAACAGGAACATGCACATGCCAATAAAGGCCAGCACGGCCATCGCCATCTGATAGCCCTTCGCTTTGTCTTCTCCACCGAACCAGTCAGCCATCGGCAGCAGAGTGAGAGAAAGTAGCAGAGTGGCAATGCCCACCAGCACAAAGCGATAAGATTGGCAGGCGACACGCTCTTTCGGGTCGTTGGTGATGACGCTGCCGAGTGAGCAGTAGGGAATATTGATCGCCGTGTAGGTGATGGACAGCAGGAAGTAAGTGACAAACGCATAGATAACTTTGCTGTTGTACGTCCACTCTGGGGTGGTAAACATCAGTACGCTGAATAATGCGTAGGGGAAAGCCATCCATAAAAGCCATGGACGAAACCGACCATATTTACTGCGTGTGCGATCGGCCATTGCGCCCATTATAGGGTCAGTTACGGCATCAATAACGCGAACTGAGAGTAATAAAACGCCGACCAATGCAGGGGCGAGGCCAAATATGTCAGTATAAAAATAGTTAACAAACAGCATGATAGCGCCAAATATGATGTTGCATCCGGCATCGCCCATACCATAGCCGATTTTTTCTTTCACCGACAGTTTACTGGTTTCCATCAACTGCGCTCCATAAATAAGATATGGAGAGAATTATTGTCTGGTGAACGTGTTTTTGCGTTGCAGGATAGCGCCGCTGATATGGATGAAATAGTCGTCTGTGGGAAAGTGTGAGGCAGGTAACACCCCCTGCCTTTGCAGGCAGGGGGGGAAATTAATGTGCTTTAACCGCTCTGGCTGTTTTCTGCTTACACAGATAACCGACGCCAAGAATAGCAATCCACACCGGGATCAGGTAAACGGAGATTGCCATGCCCGGCGTCATCAGCATAATCACCAGCACTGCTGCCATGAAAATCAGGCAAACCCAGTTACCCAGCGGATAGAATAGCGCCGGAAAACGACTGGCGACGCCCTGCTGTTGTTTCGCTTTGCGGAACTTGATGTGTGCAAGGCTGATCATCGCCCAGTTGATCACCAGCGCAGAGACCACCAGTGCCATCAGTAAGCCAAAGGCAGATTCCGGTGCCAGGTAGTTGATCAGGACGCACAGGGCGGTGACCAGCGCGGAGACGAGGATGGTATTCACCGGAACGCCACGTTTATCCACGTTCATCAGCGCTTTTGGCGCGTTGCCCTGTTGAGCCAGACCGAACAGCATACGACTGTTGCAATACACACAGCTGTTATAGACAGACAGGGCGGCGGTCAGCACCACGACGTTCAGTGCGTTAGCCACAAACGTGTCGCCCAGTTCGTGGAAGATAAGGACAAATGGGCTGGTATCTGCCGTTACGCGCGTCCACGGCATCAGGGAGAGCAGGACGGCCAGTGAACCTACATAGAAAATCAGGATACGGTAAATAACCTGGTTGGTCGCTTTCGGAATGCTTTGCTCCGGGTTATCCGCTTCTGCCGCAGTGATTCCGACCAGCTCTAGCCCGCCGAAGGAGAACATGATAATGGCCATCATCATCACCAGACCGGTGAAGCCATGTGGCAGGAAGCCACCTTGATCCCACAGGTTGCTGACGCTGGCCTGCGGGCCACCGTTGCCGCTAAATAGCAGCCAGCCACCGAACAGGATCATCGCCACGACCGCAATAACCTTAATAATGGCAAACCAGAACTCCATCTCACCGAATACTTTTACGTTGGTCAGGTTGATAGCGTTGATGGCCACGAAAAAGACGGCGGCAGAGGCCCAGGTAGGGATCTCCGGGTACCAGAACTGGATGTATTTTCCGACGGCAGTCAGCTCAGCCATGGCAACCAGAACGTACAGCACCCAGTAGTTCCAGCCGGAGGAGAATCCAGCGAAACCGCCCCAGTACTTATAGGCAAAGTGGCTGAAGGAACCGGCTACCGGCTCTTCAACCACCATTTCACCTAGCTGGCGCATAATTAAAAAGGCGATAAAACCGGCGATAGCGTAACCCAGGATAATCCCTGGCCCTGCAGACTGGATAACGGACGCGCTACCGAGGAATAACCCGGTGCCTATCGCGCCGCCCAGCGCGATAAGCTGTATATGGCGGTTTTTAAGACCGCGCTTTAGCTGATCGCCATGCTGTTGACTTTCCATCATGAAACCTCGTGTGTGGTTTTACTCTTCATCTTTCGAGTACTTATATTTTGAACCACGCAGTGACGCGTGTGTAAGTTTGCAATTCCGTTTGTTGTATTAATTTGTTTACGGTGATGCTTAGTAAAATGTTGCCTAAATACTTTTGTCTTGATCAGAATAATGTTATGCGAGCGCGAATGCACCTGCTTTATGAAGGGAGGATGACGAGTTGAATAAAAAGAAACCATTTGTAAGCGCGAGTTTATCTACCACAAAATTTCCATTTTGAATTTTTATTCGTTAATTTTGCTTTTTAAATCGATATTTAAGCAGGTGAATCGGTTCAGATGGGATAATTTTTCGTTTCAATTACGTTAAAACTACCTCGTGGTGGGTAAATTTAACATTTGTGCATAGTTACATGTTTGAAACGTTATTTCTGTAATGTTGTTAAAATATGCCTCCTTTACTGATTTCAATCAAAACCTGTATGGACAGAAGGTGAATACTTTGTTACTTTAGCGTCAAGAACATGAAATTGGTAAGACCAATTGACTCCGGGCAAATGGCTTAAGACAGGAAATCATGGCCTACAGCAAAATCCGCCAACCAAAACTCTCCGATGTGATTGAGCAGCAGCTGGAGTTTTTAATTCTTGAGGGGACACTTCGCCCCGGAGAAAAACTCCCACCGGAACGTGAACTGGCAAAACAGTTCGACGTCTCCCGTCCCTCCTTTCGCGAGGCGATCCAACGTCTCGAAGCGAAGGGTTTGCTGCTTCGTCGTCAGGGCGGTGGCACTTTTGTTCAGAGCAGCCTGTGGCAGAGCTTTAGCGACCCACTGGTAGAGTTGCTCTCCGACCATCCTGAATCCCAGTTTGACCTGCTTGAGACGCGCCATGCGCTGGAAGGTATTGCTGCTTATTACGCCGCACTACGCAGCACGGATGAAGATAAAACGCGTATCCGTGAACTCCACCATGCGATCGAGCTTGCCCAACAGTCCGGCGATCTTGACGGCGAATCTGATGCCGTTCTCCAGTATCAAATTGCTGTCACCGAAGCGGCGCACAATGTGGTACTGCTCCATTTGCTCCGTTGTATGGAGCCGATGCTGGCCCAGAACGTTCGTCAAAACTTTGAATTGCTGTATTCGCGTCGGGATATGCTGCCGTTGGTAAGCAGTCACCGTACGCGTATTTTTGAAGCGATTATCGCCGGGAAGCCGGAAGAGGCACGCGAAGCGTCCCACCGTCACCTGGCGTTTATCGAAGAAATTCTCCTGGACAGAAGCCGTGAGGAAAGCCGTCGTGAACGCGCCTTACGCCGCCTGGAGCAACGAAAGAATTAGTGATTTTTCTGGCAGCAAGTTAACCAGAAGATGTTGTAAATCAAGCGCCATTTAAAGTGCGCGGCAACTAAACGCAGAACCTGTCTTATTACGCTCTCTGGCGAGAACGTAATGGGACAGGTTCCAGATAACTCAACGTATTAGATAGATAAGGAATACCCCCATGTCAGAACGTTTCCCAAATGACGTGGATCCGATCGAAACTCGCGACTGGCTACAGGCGATCGAATCGGTCATCCGTGAAGAAGGTGTTGAGCGTGCTCAGTATCTGATCGACCAACTGCTTTCAGAAGCCCGCAAAGGCGGCGTGAAAGTAGCGGCAGGTACTGGGGCCAGCAATTATGTAAACACTATTGCCGTTGAAGATGAGCCGGAATACCCGGGCAATCTGGAGCTGGAACGTCGTATTCGTTCTGCTATCCGCTGGAACGCCATCATGACCGTACTGCGTGCGTCTAAAAAGGACCTCGAGCTGGGTGGCCACATGGCATCCTTCCAGTCCTCCGCAACGGTATATGATGTGTGCTTCAACCATTTCTTCCGTGCACGCAACGAGCAGGATGGCGGCGACCTGATTTACTTCCAGGGCCACATCTCTCCGGGCATCTATGCACGTGCATTCCTGGAAGGTCGTCTGACTGAAGAGCAGATGAACAACTTCCGTCAGGAAGTTCATGGCAAAGGCCTGTCTTCCTATCCGCACCCGAAACTGATGCCGGAATTCTGGCAGTTCCCGACCGTATCCATGGGTCTGGGTCCAATCGGTGCTATCTACCAGGCTAAATTCCTGAAGTATCTGGAACACCGTGGCCTGAAAGATACCTCTAAGCAGACCGTTTATGCCTTCCTGGGCGATGGCGAGATGGATGAGCCAGAATCTAAAGGCGCTATCACCATCGCGACCCGTGAAAAACTGGACAACCTGGTCTTTGTTATCAACTGTAACCTGCAGCGTCTTGACGGCCCGGTCACCGGTAACGGCAAGATTGTTAACGAACTGGAAGGCATCTTCGCAGGTGCTGGCTGGAACGTTATCAAAGTCATGTGGGGCGGTCGTTGGGATGAGCTGCTGCGTAAAGACACAAGCGGTAAACTGATCCAGCTGATGAACGAAACCGTTGACGGCGACTACCAGACCTTCAAATCCAAAGACGGCGCGTATGTTCGTGAGCACTTCTTCGGTAAATACCCGGAAACCGCAGCACTGGTTGCTGACTGGACTGACGAGCAGATTTGGGCGCTGAACCGTGGCGGTCACGATCCGAAGAAAGTTTACGCGGCACTGAAAAAAGCGCAGGAAACCAAAGGCAAAGCAACTGTAATCCTCGCCCATACCATCAAAGGTTACGGCATGGGTGACACCGCCGAAGGTAAAAACATCGCTCACCAGGTTAAGAAAATGAACATGGACGGCGTGCGTTACATCCGCGACCGTTTCAACGTTCCAGTTACCGATGAGCAGGTTGAAAACCTGTCTTACATTACCTTCCCGGAAGGTTCTGAAGAGCATACCTATCTGCACGCTCAGCGTCAGAAACTGCACGGCTACCTGCCGGCTCGTCAGCCTAACTTCACTGAGAAGCTGGAGCTGCCGGCGCTGGAAGACTTCGGTGCGCTGCTGGAAGAGCAGAACAAAGAAATCTCCACTACTATCGCTTTCGTTCGTGCCCTGAACGTGATGCTGAAGAACAAGTCGATCAAAGATCGTCTGGTGCCGATCATCGCCGATGAAGCACGTACTTTCGGTATGGAAGGTCTGTTCCGTCAGATTGGTATCTACAGCCCGAACGGCCAGCAGTACACCCCGCAGGACCGTGAGCAGGTTGCTTACTATAAAGAAGACGAAAAAGGTCAGATCCTGCAGGAAGGTATCAACGAACTGGGTGCTGGTGCATCCTGGCTGGCGGCTGCGACCTCTTACAGCACCAACGATCTGCCGATGATCCCGTTCTACATCTACTACTCCATGTTCGGGTTCCAGCGTATCGGTGACCTGTGCTGGCAGGCGGGTGACCAGCAGGCGCGCGGCTTCCTGATCGGCGGGACTTCTGGTCGTACGACGCTGAACGGTGAAGGTCTGCAGCACGAAGATGGTCACAGCCATATTCAGTCTCTGACTATTCCGAACTGTATCTCTTACGATCCGTCTTACGCGTACGAAGTTGCGGTCATCATGCACGATGGTCTGGAGCGTATGTACGGTGAGAAACAAGAGAACGTTTACTACTACATCACCACGCTGAACGAAAACTACCACATGCCGGCAATGCCGGAAGGTGCTGAGGAAGGTATCCGTAAAGGTATCTACAAACTCGAAACCCTCGAAGGTAAGAAAGGTAAAGTTCAGCTGTTGGGCTCTGGTTCTATCCTGCGTCACGTCCGTGAAGCAGCGCAGATCCTGGCCAACGACTACGGCGTAGGTTCTGACGTGTATAGCGTCACGTCCTTCACTGAACTGGCGCGTGATGGCCAGGATTGTGAGCGCTGGAACATGCTGCATCCGCTGGAAACTCCGCGCGTTCCGTACATCGCTCAGGTGATGAACGACGCACCGGCTGTAGCATCTACTGACTATATGAAACTGTTTGCCGAACAGGTTCGTACTTATGTACCGGCTGATGATTATCGCGTACTGGGTACTGACGGCTTCGGTCGCTCTGACAGCCGTGAAAACCTGCGTCACCACTTCGAAGTTGATGCTTCCTATGTGGTTGTAGCGGCACTGGGCGAACTGGCTAAACGTGGCGAAATCGATAAGAAAGTGGTTGCTGACGCTATCACCAAATTCAATATCGATGCAGATAAAGTTAACCCGCGTCTGGCGTAAGAGGTAAAAGAAACATGGCTATCGAAATCAATGTACCGGACATCGGGGCTGATGAAGTTGAAATCACCGAGATCCTGGTCAAAGTAGGCGACAAAGTTGAAGCTGAACAGTCGCTGATCACCGTAGAAGGCGATAAAGCCTCTATGGAAGTTCCGTCCCCTCAGGCGGGTATCGTTAAAGAGATCAAAGTCTCTGTTGGCGACAAAACTGAGACCGGCAAACTGATCATGATTTTCGATTCCGCCGACGGTGCAGCAGCTGCTGCACCTGCTCCGGCAGAAGAGAAGCAAGCAGCCGCTCCGGCAGCTGCACCTGCTGCGGCAGCAGCGAAAGACGTACACGTACCGGACATCGGCGGCGACGAAGTTGAAGTCACCGAGATTATGGTCAAAGTCGGCGACACCGTTGCGGCTGAGCAGTCTCTGATCACCGTAGAAGGCGACAAAGCCTCTATGGAAGTCCCGGCACCGTTCGCGGGTACCGTGAAAGAGATCAAAATCAACACCGGCGACAAAGTGTCTACTGGCTCCCTGATTATGGTCTTCGAAGTCGCTGGTAGCGCGCCAGCCGCGGCACCAGCTCAGGCTGCTGCACCGGCAGCCGCAGCGGCTCCGGCAGCGTCTGGCTCTAAAGAAGTTAACGTACCGGACATCGGTGGTGACGAAGTTGAAGTCACTGAAGTGATGGTCAAAGTGGGCGATAAAATTGCCGCTGAGCAGTCACTGATCACCGTTGAAGGTGACAAAGCGTCGATGGAAGTGCCGGCACCGTTCGCGGGTACCGTGAAAGAAATCAAAATCAGCACCGGCGATAAAGTGAAAACCGGTTCTCTGATTATGGTCTTCGAAGTTGAAGGCGCGGCACCGGCTGCTGCCCCTGCGCAAGCGGCTGCTCCGGCTCAGGCCGCAGCACCTGCACCTGCCGCAGCTCCGGCTCAGGCCGCAAAAGCTGAAGGCAAATCTGACTTCGCAGAAAACGACGCTTACGTCCATGCAACGCCGCTGATTCGTCGCCTGGCGCGCGAATTCGGTGTGAATCTGGCGAAAGTGAAAGGGTCTGGCCGTAAAGGTCGTATCCTGCGCGAAGACGTTCAGGCTTACGTGAAAGACGCGGTTAAACGCGCTGAATCTGCACCGGCAGCTGCGGCTGGCGGCGGTATCCCGGGCATGCTGCCTTGGCCGAAAGTGGACTTCAGTAAGTTTGGTGAAATCGAAGAAGTGGAACTGGGTCGCATCCAGAAAATCTCTGGCGCTAACCTGAGCCGTAACTGGGTGATGATCCCGCACGTTACCCACTTCGATAAAACCGATATCACCGATCTGGAAGCGTTCCGTAAACAGCAGAACGCCGAAGCTGAGAAGCGTAAACTGGATGTGAAATTCACCCCAGTAGTCTTCATCATGAAAGCGGTCGCAGCGGCTCTCGAGCAGATGCCACGCTTCAACAGCTCCCTGTCCGAAGATGGTCAGAAGCTGACGCTGAAGAAATACATCAACATCGGTGTTGCGGTCGATACGCCAAATGGTCTGGTTGTTCCGGTCTTTAAAGATGTGAACAAGAAGAGCATTACCGAGCTGTCTCGTGAACTGACGGTGATCTCTAAGAAAGCGCGTGATGGTAAGCTGACGGCTGGCGAAATGCAGGGCGGTTGCTTCACTATCTCCAGCATCGGCGGCCTGGGGACTACCCACTTCGCACCGATTGTGAACGCGCCTGAAGTGGCTATCCTTGGCGTGTCCAAGTCGGCTATTGAACCGGTGTGGAATGGTAAAGAGTTTACTCCGCGTCTGATGATGCCGATTTCTCTCTCCTTTGACCACCGCGTGATTGACGGTGCTGATGGTGCTCGTTTCATTACCATCATCAACAACACGCTGTCTGACATTCGCCGTCTGGTGATGTAAGCGAAAAAGCCGGCCCGACGGCCGGCTTTTTTCTGGTAATCTCATGAAGTCAGTGAGGTTATTGTGCGAAAGACAAATCGGTTGCCGTTTGTTGTTTCAAAATTGTTAACAATTTTGTAAAATACCGGCGGATAGAACGACCCGGTGGACGACGGGTATAAATTAAGAGGTCATGATGAGCACTGAAATCAAAACTCAAGTCGTGGTACTTGGGGCAGGCCCGGCAGGTTACTCTGCTGCCTTCCGTTGCGCAGATTTAGGTCTGGAGACCGTCATCGTAGAACGTTACAGCACCCTTGGTGGTGTTTGTCTGAACGTCGGCTGTATCCCTTCTAAAGCGCTGTTGCACGTAGCAAAAGTTATCGAAGAAGCGAAAGCACTGGCCGATCACGGTATCGTCTTCGGTGAGCCGAAAACCGATATCGACAAGATTCGTACCTGGAAAGAAAAAGTTATCACCCAACTGACCGGCGGTCTGGCTGGTATGGCTAAAGGCCGTAAAGTGAAAGTGGTAAACGGTCTGGGTAAATTTACTGGGGCTAACACCCTGGAAGTTGAAGGCGAAAACGGTAAAACCGTGATCAACTTCGACAACGCTATCATCGCGGCGGGTTCCCGTCCGATTGAACTGCCATTTATTCCGCACGAAGACCCGCGTGTGTGGGATTCCACCGACGCACTGGAACTGAAAACCGTACCAAAACGCCTGCTGGTTATGGGTGGCGGTATCATCGGTCTGGAAATGGGGACCGTTTACCATGCGCTGGGTTCAGAGATTGACGTGGTTGAAATGTTCGACCAGGTTATCCCTGCTGCCGATAAAGACGTGGTAAAAGTCTTCACCAAACGTATCAGCAAGAAATTCAACCTGATGCTGGAAACCAAAGTGACTGCCGTTGAAGCGAAAGAAGACGGTATTTACGTTTCCATGGAAGGCAAAAAAGCACCTGCTGAAGCACAGCGTTACGATGCCGTACTGGTTGCTATTGGTCGTGTACCGAACGGTAAAAACCTCGATGCAGGCAAAGCGGGCGTTGAAGTTGATGACCGTGGCTTTATCCGCGTGGACAAACAGCTGCGTACCAACGTACCGCACATCTTTGCTATCGGCGACATCGTCGGTCAGCCGATGCTGGCGCACAAAGGTGTTCATGAAGGCCACGTTGCCGCTGAAGTTATCGCTGGTAAGAAACACTACTTCGATCCGAAAGTGATTCCGTCCATTGCCTACACTGAACCAGAAGTTGCCTGGGTCGGTCTGACCGAGAAAGAAGCGAAAGAAAAAGGCATCAGCTACGAAACCGCCACCTTCCCGTGGGCTGCTTCTGGCCGTGCTATCGCTTCTGACTGTGCAGACGGTATGACTAAACTGATTTTCGACAAAGAATCTCACCGTGTTATCGGTGGTGCGATTGTCGGTACCAACGGCGGCGAGCTGCTGGGCGAAATCGGTCTGGCGATCGAAATGGGTTGTGATGCGGAAGACATCGCGCTGACCATCCACGCACACCCGACTCTGCACGAGTCCGTGGGCCTGGCAGCTGAAATCTTTGAAGGTAGCATTACTGACCTGCCGAACCCGAAAGCGAAGAAGAAGTAATCTTCTGACTTTGTAAGAAACGCCTCTTCGGAGGCGTTTTTTTTGCCTGTAACGACCTGTAATTTCAGATAACCTGCCGGGTAGCACTCGCGCTGACCCGGTCTACGGTTTACTCGGTTTTACTGCGCGACGGGGTGCCAGCTTTTATCCGGGGCGTAGGTGGTCAACGCCTGCGCTTTTTCTTGTGATGCTTCACCAAGATCTGCCTGGTAGACGGTGTCATCGCCGTTAATCATAAAGCTCATGACGCCCGTATGACCGTAGCTGACGGGCCAGGCCACCATCGCAAAGCCGCTGGTTTTGTCGGGAAGGATGCGGAAACGATAACCGTGATAACCCGTGCCAGGCTCTTGCGGGCTGAAGGCTGGTCCCAGAGGGCTTGGCGCTTCGCCTGGTGCAACGGGCCAGTACAGGCCATCCTTTTTCCCTTCCGTGCTGACAACCTTCTGCGCATACTTCTGGTTCATCGCAAAATAGCTCTGCTGAGCATCCACATAGGCGTGTAATGCCTCGATGGCGGCGAGTTCGTTGCGGCCAATTTCGCGAGTCTGGATCTCTTCGGCGGCCTGCTGCATATCAAATTGCCAGCCGGATGTGGTTTTGATCACCGGGATTGGCAACTGCCAGCCGCTGTCCCCGACAACAAGGTGCGCGGTATTGCCCTCGACGACGGTATTATGATGGACCTTCCAGTCACGCAGGAAGCGATCAACGGCATCAGGATCGACACCTTCTGGCGGCAGAAAATCGCGCCAGTCTTCTCCAAGCAGGTTGTTCATCGCACTTTCATTTTGTTCACCTATCGCGCTGGCCAGTGCGTCGGTTGCCTGGTCTGGTGTACTGAAAGATTGCTGTGCCATCGCGGTGGCCGAAACCATGAACAACACCATTCCACTGAGTAATTTCATTTTCATGTCGGTTCCCTTAACGATGACGGAGTTCACGGTGTTCAGCGCGCCCGCCGGATGCCTGGCGCGATGGTTGGTTGCGGGATATTTCCCTGCTCTGAGCGCCTCGCTGCTGCTGTGCTTGCCAGCTGCCTGAGCGACTATCGTTACCGCTCAGCGCATTGGCGCGCGGCTGACTGGTGCGCTGTTGAGTATTCCGCTGTTGCACGTTGCGTTGCTGTGCAGGTTGCGAAACCCGTTTCTCCTGTCTCTGCGCGGTCGTCTGGCGAGTCTCTCGTTGTTGCGTGCTTGTCCGTTTCGCGGTTTGTGGTTTTGTGTCGTAGCCACGGTAGTTGTTGCGCTGAGAAATCTGCTTCAACTGTTGATTTGATGCCTGGCGCTGAGCATCTTTCGTTCCCGGACGCGCGGTCTGAGAAAGCGTTTTACCCGTCGATTTCTCCATCTGACTCATGGCTGCCTGACGCTGGCTATCGCGGTTGACCGCTCTTTGCGGGTTTTGCTGGGTCGCGCTGAGCCCGGTTGCCGTGTTCGTGGCGTGGAAGCGGTTATTGAGCTGGTTATTCGCATAGGGCACACCCTCACGATAGGCCGGGTTATGCTGCCAGGTACGGTTGGCGTCAGTCAGCCGTTGACCACTGATTTTATTGAAGTTATCAACGTTGATATTGATGTTGTTATCGCCGTTGCGGTTATAACCGCCATGATTATCCCAGTCATCATTATTATGGTGGTGGTCCCAGTCGTCGTCGTCATCCCAGTCGATGTTGCTGAAGATGGCATAGGTTGTCGCTACCCCCAGACTGAAGCCTAAACCGTTAACGAAGCTGCTGCCAAATTGCTCACCGGGCGATGGCGGCAGATAGGTGGGAGGATAGGCGGTATTTGGCCAGGTGCCGTACACCGTATTCGGGTTATAGGTCGGAACGTAAACCACCTGTGGATCGGCGGATTCAATTTTGATAACCGTTGGGCTTGTTGTGGTGGTGGTCGTGGTATGGGTTGTCGACTGACTGGTGTCGGTTTTCGTCGGTGCAGGCTTTGTTACGGTGGTAACCGTCTGCTGAGGCGTTGATTGTAATGCCCCGGTTTGCTGCGCCAGTGCGCGCAGGCGTTGAACGGAGTCCATCACGTCCTGTGGCTGCGCGAGGAAAGCATCACCCAGGCTTTGTACCCACGGCGGATTTTCACCTAACAGTGACATCAACTGAGGAAACGCGACCAGTGATTTTACGCTAGGGTCCCAGGGCTGTCCGGCAACGGCCTGAATAGCGGCGTCACCCTGCATTTTAGGATTGTCTTTAGACCACTGCGCGGCCTGGATAACGTTGGCCGGGTAGGTCGCCGCCATCAAAATTTGCGACAGCAATGCATCCGGGTACAGCGCGACTGGCGCAACCCACTGATCGATTTGTGCGGCAGTGTATGTTGGTGCGACAGCGGGCGCGGATTGCACGGCAGATGCAGCTACGGGCGCTGGAGCAGGTGCTGAAGGTTGTTGTGCGACAGGGGCCGGTGCAACGGGTTCCGTTGTGCGGCTTTTGACGAACATCACGCCAGAGGCGGCAAACAGCCCGGCACTGCACAGAAGGACGAGCAGATGTGGCTTAAAGGGCAACTTCATAAAATGACTCCAACGAGACAAGCGCTGTGCCGTAAGGCGTTTCTGTTGCCGCGAGTATTATTCACCCGTGTTTTACAGTTTTGACTTTTATTGGGTAACCGCCCGGTATGTCCGGAAAAAGAGTGTGAACATTTATTACACAATTATATCTGATGCCTGAAAACGCGTAGAAATATTCTGATGCCGCCGTTTTAAATCAATCGCTTTAAGAGAGTGGGAGGGGACACAAATTTGCCTCGCCTCCTTGCTATACCATTCTTAACGATTCAGCCAATTTTTTATGTTGCTTTTTTGTAAACGGATTAACACTTAGTGAAAATCCTGTTATTGTGCCTTATGCGGTACCGGGCATTTACCCTACAAACTGCTGTCTCACAGGAGCGTGAAGAGAATCGCCTACCGCATATGACAATGAGAGCGAGGAGATACCGTCGTGCTAGAAGAATACCGTAAGCACGTAGCTGAGCGTGCCGCCTTAGGGATTGTGCCAAAACCGTTAGACGCAACCCAAATGGCCGCACTTGTCGAGCTGCTGAAGACTCCGCCTGTGGGCGAAGAAGAATTCCTGTTAGACCTGTTGATCAACCGCGTTCCTCCTGGCGTAGATGAAGCCGCTTATGTTAAAGCGGGTTTTCTTGCTGCCGTCGCGAAAGGCGACACTATGTCCCCGCTGGTGACACCAGAGAAAGCCATTGAACTGCTGGGCACCATGCAAGGCGGATACAACATTCATCCGCTGATTGACGCGCTGGACGATGCGAAACTGGCGCCGATTGCCGCTAAAGCACTGTCCCATACGCTGCTGATGTTCGATAACTTCTATGACGTAGAAGAAAAAGCCAAAGCGGGCAACGCCTACGCGAAGCAGGTAATGCAGTCCTGGGCCGATGCCGAATGGTTCCTGAACCGTCCAGCACTCGCTGAGAAAATGACCGTTACCGTGTTCAAAGTGACCGGCGAAACCAATACCGACGACCTGTCTCCGGCTCCGGATGCATGGTCGCGTCCGGATATCCCGCTGCACGCGCTGGCGATGTTGAAAAACGCCCGCGAAGGCATTGAGCCGGATCAACCGGGTGCCGTTGGTCCGATCAAACAGATTGAAGAACTGCAGAAGAAAGGCTACCCACTGGCCTACGTTGGCGACGTTGTCGGCACCGGTTCTTCACGTAAATCTGCGACCAACTCCGTACTGTGGTTCATGGGCGATGACATCCCGAACGTGCCGAACAAGCGCGGCGGTGGTCTGTGCCTCGGTGGTAAAATTGCGCCAATCTTCTTCAACACCATGGAAGATGCAGGCGCGCTGCCGATTGAAGTGGACGTAAACAACCTGAACATGGGCGACGTGATTGACGTTTACCCACTCAAAGGTGAAGTGCGTAACCATGAAACCAATGAACTGCTGGCGACCTTTGAGCTGAAAACCGATGTGCTGATTGACGAGGTACGCGCCGGTGGCCGTATTCCGCTGATCATCGGTCGCGGCCTGACCACCAAAGCGCGTGAAGCGCTGGGTCTGCCGCACAGCGACGTATTCCGTCAGGCGAAAGACGTGGCGGAAAGCAACCGCGGCTACTCGCTGGCACAGAAAATGGTCGGGCGTGCCTGCGGTGTTACCGGTATTCGTCCGGGGGCTTACTGCGAACCGAAAATGACCTCTGTAGGTTCTCAGGACACCACCGGTCCAATGACCCGTGATGAACTGAAAGACCTGGCGTGCCTGGGCTTCTCCGCAGACCTGGTGATGCAGTCGTTCTGTCATACCGCCGCCTATCCGAAGCCGGTTGACGTGACCACGCACCACACACTGCCTGACTTCATCATGAACCGTGGCGGCGTCTCGCTGCGTCCGGGCGATGGTGTTATTCACTCGTGGCTGAACCGCATGCTGCTGCCGGATACCGTCGGTACCGGTGGTGACTCGCATACCCGTTTCCCGATCGGTATTTCCTTCCCGGCGGGTTCTGGTCTGGTAGCGTTTGCCGCTGCAACCGGCGTGATGCCGCTGGATATGCCGGAGTCAGTGCTGGTGCGCTTCAAAGGCAAAATGCAGCCGGGTATCACCCTGCGCGATCTGGTCCATGCGATCCCGCTGTACGCGATCAAGCAGGGCCTGCTGACCGTTGAGAAGAAAGGTAAGAAAAACATCTTCTCCGGCCGCATCCTGGAAATCGAAGGCCTGCCGGATCTGAAAGTCGAGCAGGCATTTGAACTGACCGATGCGTCCGCTGAGCGTTCTGCTGCTGGCTGTACCATTAAGCTGAACAAAGAGCCGATCGTTGAGTACCTGACATCTAACATCGTCCTGCTGAAGTGGATGATCGCAGAAGGTTACGGTGACCGTCGTACGCTGGAACGTCGTATCCAGGGCATGGAAAAATGGCTGGCGGATCCACAGCTGCTCGAAGCCGACGCTGACGCAGATTATGCGGCAGTAATCGACATCGATCTGGCGGATATCAAAGAGCCAATCCTGTGTGCGCCGAACGATCCTGACGACGCGCGTCTGCTGTCTGACGTGCAGGGTGAGAAGATCGACGAAGTGTTCATCGGTTCCTGCATGACCAACATTGGTCACTTCCGTGCCGCAGGTAAGCTGCTGGATGCGCATAAAGGCCAGCTGCCGACCCGTCTGTGGGTGGCACCGCCAACCCGTATGGATGCCGCACAGCTGACCGAAGAGGGCTATTACAGCGTCTTTGGTAAGAGCGGGGCGCGTATTGAGATCCCGGGCTGTTCACTGTGTATGGGTAACCAGGCACGTGTGGCCGACGGTGCGACCGTGGTGTCAACGTCAACGCGTAACTTCCCGAACCGTTTAGGTACCGGCGCGAACGTTTATCTGGCGTCTGCGGAACTGGCGGCCGTGGCGGCGCTGATTGGTAAGCTGCCAACGGCGGAAGAGTATCAGACCTATGTTGCCCAGGTGGATAAAACCGCCGTGGATACCTACCGTTATCTGAACTTTGACCAGCTCTCTCAGTACACCGAGAAAGCGGACAGCGTGATTTTCCAGACGGCGGTATAATTCGCTAGCGGATTTTGCGCAAAAACGCATCAATGCCCGGAGAGGTCAGCTCTTCGGGCATTTTTATTTCTATTCCTTATACCCGTTACGCTTTTTTTCTGCCGCGCTGCTGCGATAATTACAGCAAGGTGCAGTGCGGTATTGGCGCACTGCCGGGAGCAGAGGAACACATTATGGATTACGAATTTCTGCGCGATATTACCGGAGTGGTAAAAGTGCGAATGTCCATGGGCCACGAAGTGGTAGGGCACTGGTTTAATGAAGAAGTGAAAGAGAACCTGGCCTTACTGGATGAAGTGGAACAGGCAGCGCGTGCGGTAAAAGGCAGTGAGCGTTCCTGGCAGCGGGCAGGGCATGAGTACACGCTCTGGCTGGATGGCGAAGAAGTGATGGTGCGTGCCAATCAACTGGAGTTTACGGGCGACGAAATGGAAGAAGGGATGAACTACTACGACGAAGAGAGTTTGTCTCTGTGCGGCGTCGAAGATTTCCTTCAGGTAGTGGCGGCATACCGCGAATTTGTTCAGCAGAAATAATGACTGCCTCCCTGTCGGGAGGCGGTTTTCATTTAGTGGGCAAAAGTGAGATGAAACAATCTGGCGGTCAGTTTCTCCGGTAGTGAAATCATTAATTCATGTTTGTTGATCGTTGGCTGACAGAGCACTTTGGCGAAGTGCGGGTAAACGCAACTTGCCTGCGTGACGCCACCGAGTGGTAGCGTGATTGAACTCTGCTCACTTTCCATACGCCAGACCGCCAGCCAGGCTTCATTTTCGTTACGCAGACCAAATGCCAGCCACGGTGACGCGAAAGAGGGCATGCCAAGAGGCCAGAACGGCTCGAGGTGAGGGATCTGCTGGCGAAACGATTTATACAGTGCGATCCCTTCCTGAACCAGTTCGAAACGCTCTTCGCTCAGTTCCGCCAGATGCCCGCTTTGATGAACCCGCAGCAGCAGGCTATTCACCATGTTCATCACCACTTCTTCACGGTCGCCTTCACGTAAGGGATAAGACCAAATGGCGGCCTGTTCAGGCGTTACCGCCGAGGCCGCAGCGGCGGCAATCGAGGCCATTAAGCGATAGTCGGTCTGATCGGTAACGGATTGAATGCTGTGCTGCTGCAAAAGCGCATAGTCCATGCGCAAGCCGCCACTGCCGCAGTTTTCAATCACCAGTTGCGGGTAGCGAGCCATGATGTTTTTCAGCCAGCTAAGATAAGCCCTATTGTGCTGTAGCAATCCGTCGCCGGGGCTGTCGGCTGCGTACTCTGTCCCGATACCCGCATTAATGTTGTAATCCATTTTGATATAGCTGATGCCATATTCCTCGACCAGACGGGAAATAACCCGATCGGCATGCTCCAGCACTAAAGGATGGCGAAAATCCAGCTGATAGCGCTGATGGTCAATAACCCGTTTGCCGTGGCGCAGGAAAAAACACGCATCAGGTAAGGATTGCGCCAGCGGGCAGGCAATCCCCATAACTTCCAGTTCCAGCCACAACCCCGATTTCATGCCTTTGGCGGTAATATAATCGAGCGGTTCACGGATCCCCCCGGGAAAGCGTGTTGGTGCGGGAAGCCATTCGCCGACCCCGTCCCACCATTCACCATCAGAGTACCAGCCGCAGTCGATACAAAAGTACTCACATCCCGCATTTGCGGCGGCGTCAATGAGTGGCAGCAGCTTCGCGGTGGTTGGATCGCCGGAAAGACAGTTCATATAGTCATTGAATATCACCGGGAGCCACTGGTTATCCGCCGACGGGCGTAGTATTTTTCGTCGATAACGGGTAATTTCCCGTAGCGCTTCTTGCAACACTCCCTGAACCAGCGCAACGGCGACCGGTACGGAAGTAAAGGTTTCTCCCGGAGCGAGATTTTTCCACCAATGACTTTCATTCTCGGTGGGGCCGCTGACTTGCAAATAGAGATGGTCGCGGAAATCGCCAATTTCCCACTGCCATGAGCCGCTGTGTTCAATCTGCCATAGTAGCGTGGTGCCAGCTGCGGTATCCTCAAAAGCGGCGCAGGGCAAATAGCCAATGCTGGACCAGGTTCCGGTACTCTCAACCGAGAGACGATCGAGTGAAAAATGGTTCACTTTATCCAGTCCGAGGTCCGGCAGTGAGCGACTCTTCCACTGTGCCTCGCCGTACCAGTTATTATGCGGCAAGTGCAGAAGTGCTGTTTTTTCCCATTGCTGGCTATTGATAGCAAACAGCGTTAAGGAGCTGACATATTCCAGTCCGAGGTGCTCAGGGGAATCATTGCGTACCTCGCACCAGACTCGCACCGTACGCGTGTCGCGAAAATGCTGAAGGTGCCAGCTTACGGCTATCGCATCACCGTTAAGGCTGATTTCAAGCTTCTTTCCCCGCTCATTTTCGCTAAAACAATGGGACTGGTAGCGTAACGATGAACCCGGCTCGCTGCCGGTATGTTTGCGGGCATGGTGATCGTTTTGGTTGTAGCCGCTGGCATGTACCTGTACCAGCGGAAACTCCCCGTGCACCGCGCAATCTCTGGTTGTTGAAAACCGGCTAATATAAATTTGCTGTTTTTCATTAAGCGAAAAAGAAATATACAAATTATCTTCAGTAAATTCTATAAAACTCATGTCCGATACTCCATTTTATCATCGGCCAATGTTGCGTAATTTTTTTCCTGCCATTAGATTCTGTTCAATTTTTTCTAGTGAAATGTTTTTTGTTTCAGGAACAAAGAAATAAATAATGATAATGGCAGTAAGGTTTAATAAGGCATATAGATAGAACGTGTGGGCGCTACCTAATGTATTGAGTAGCGACAGGAAGGTTGCACTGACAATCATCCCGGCGATATGGCAGGTAAATGTGGAACAGGTAATTCCAAATTCACGCCCTTTTAATGGCTGAATTTCGGAGCATAATAACCAGATTAGCGGGCCTGCTGACATAGAAAAACCGACGATAAACAGTAGCAGCATCGCCACGGTGACGCCTTTCTCCATCACCGATAACGCATCACCACCCAGTAGTGAGCCTACCACGCTCATCGCAATGCCCATGGTGATAAAACCAACATACAGCATAGGCTTACGTCCCCAACGGTCGACAAAACCGACGGCGATAAAGGTCGCCACCGTCATCACCAGGCCAACGATTACCGTTCCCCACATTTGGTCTGCTGTAGAACTAAAGCCAATTTCGTGGAAGATACGCGGCGCGTAGTACATCATCACATTGACGCCGGAGAACTGTTGCATGACTTGCAGGACGATCCCTAATCCGACACTACGGCGAAAGTGTTTATTTTCTTTAAATAAATGCCAGCCGTGTTGTTTAACTTTAAGCTGTTCTTTAATTTCCTGCAGCTCGCTTTCAACCTCTTCGCGGCTGTTGCGCAGGCGCAGCAATACGGCTCTGGCATCCTCTTCTCTGCCATGCATCATCAGCCAGCGTGGGCTACGAGGCAGGAACAAAGCGCCAAACAGGAAAACCAGTGATGGGATAGCCACAACCAGCAGCATTCCACGCCAGTTGCCGCTGTAGCTGAAGGCGGTATTGGTCAGAAAGACGATTAAAATTCCGAGAGCAATCATTAACTGATAAGCGGAAATCATCGCACCGCGGATATTTTTTGGCGTGATTTCAGAAAGATAAAGCGGCGTTGCGTAAGAGGCGACGCCGAGGCCAACACCGAGAATTAAGCGACCGGCGATCAACATATCCGCGCTGACGGCACAGGTACAGATAATGGCACCGATACAGAATGAGCCAGCGGCAATGAGCAGGGCATATTTACGCCCTAATCGATACGCCAGAAAGCCGCTGCACAGGGTTGCAGCTGCGGCACCGACCATCATTGAGCTGACGATCCATTCTTGTTGGTTATCAAGTAGATGATATTCTTTGGCGATAAGCGGGAGTGCGCCGGAGATGACGCCAATATCCAGGCCGAATAACAAACCGGCGAGAGCCGCTAACAGACAAATCCAAATCACCTGTGGCCGTGTTTTATTGACGGATGCCGCAACAGGAAGCGGGCTATCTAATTGCATAGGGATTACCTTTGTTAGTTTTGTTTGTAGGTGTCTTAAAAAAATACTTAATCGATTTCGTATTATTTTATGCTAGATCTGAAAAATAACGATAGCAATGGCTTTTCCTACGTAATTGTGATCTCTTCAACATAATCATGTTGTGTTAAAATGATTTTTTATTGTCATCGGGAAATTAATGGTTTAGATTGCAGAAATATCCTTGTCTGAAGCAATTTAGTCCATGCGGAAAAATGAATATTAAAGAACTTGCTGAGTTTCTGAATCTTTCTACGGCGACGGTCTCGAAGGCGTTGAATAACAAAAGCGATATCAGTAACCATACGCGGAAAAAAGTGCTGGAGGCGGCGGAAAAACTGGGCTATCGGCCGAATGCTTCCGCCCGGCATCTGCGCAGCGGTAAGGTGGGGGCCGTGGCGCTGCTGCTGCCTGCCGCAGACGGCGGCAACGTTCATACCGCATCATTTTTTATGCGTATTGCCAGAGGGCTACAGTCCAGCTTGAAAGCCAGCGGTATCGATCCTGTCATCCACATCACCACAGATCGGCAGGGGGAGCAGCAACTGTTGCAAAAAATCATTGAGCAAAACCGTGCGGATGCGGTCATCCTGACGGATACGCGTATTGATGATGAGCGGATTTTATTGCTGAACGATCGACGGTTTCCTTTCGTCACGATAGGACAAAGTCGGGTGCTGAAAGGGCATTTTAACTGGGTCGATTTCCACCATGAAGAGATGGGGCGGCAGTGCGTGCGTTTTGCGCTGCGTCAGGGGGCAAAGCGTATTGCTGTTGCGACGCTAGGTGCTGACAGCATGCATGGGCTGCAGTTTCTTGACGGCTGTCTGGAGGAAATGCGTGAAAGTGGACAAACGCCGAACGACGGGCTGATTTTCTTTGGTGCCGTTGCTGAGTCATCTGGTGAGGAGGCCATGCAGAAGTTTATGCAGCAAAATGCAAAGCCTGACTTTATTATTTTTATTAACGACTTTCTGCTGATGGGCGCCTGCCATTATCTGGCTGGATTGCCTGATTGCGGTCTGGATGAAAAGTCGATGCTGTGCGCCACGGCGAGCAGCGACTTTTCGTCACGGGTGATGTCGTCCGCCTGCCTGTTTACCGTCGATCACGAAGAGGTCGGGCGACAGTTGGGCGAAGCGGTACTACGGGTGACACAGGGGGATAACGCGGTGAAGTCGGTTTTGCTGACGCTGCCGGTCAACGCCATCCGGCATCACATTATTTAACGTAGGCCAACAGGCTCAGGGAGTCACGCGCCAGCGCTTTGCACTTTTTGGCAACCGGGATCCCGATACCGCTTAAATCGCGATAGCTGTCTTCACCGAGTGATTTCATGTCGAAGGTGTCGTAATTACTGAGGTCCCACTGGTTCTGCTGGGCAAAAAAGACCAGTGCGCGACGGATCTGCCCATTGGGCAAATTCTGGTATCCACAGTCATTTTTCAGAAAGACAAACACTGCCGTTAAATCGGCCATATCTTCGGCTTCGGACTCGCTGAGCGCGTAGCTATTTGCGCATACGGCCATCAGGCTGCCGAACAAAATTGTTCTGAAAAACGTCTTCATTGCTTCTACCACTGCATCACGGAATTTAAACGTTAGCACACTGCGAGCGAAGCGACGACCTTTATTATCAGCGGTTCACTTGACCTTCCCGTAAGGGGAAGGCTTATGCTTAAAAGATAGCCTGCTTAAGCTGCTGAATATAAGGAAGTGATTATGCAACGTCGTGACTTTTTAAAGTACTCCGTGGCGCTGGGCGTCGCGTCAGCGTTACCTCTCTGGAGCCGTTCGGTTTTCGCTGCTGAGCGTCCTGCTTTACCTATCCCTGATCTGTTAACGACAGATGCTGCCGATCGTATACAGTTGATCGTTCAAGCCGGGCAGTCGACCTTTGCAGGTAAAACCGCTACCACCTGGGGATATAACGGTAATTTACTGGGACCGGCGCTGAAACTGCAGAAAGGTAAAGCGGTCACCGTTGATATCCATAATCAGCTGGCCGAAGAGACGACGCTGCACTGGCACGGCCTGGAAATTCCCGGCGACGTCGATGGCGGACCGCAAGGGGTTATTCAGGCGGGCGGGAAACGTTCTGTGACCTTCACGCCCGAACAACGGGCAGCGACCTGCTGGTTCCACCCACATCAGCACGGCAAAACCGGTCGTCAGGTGGCGATGGGGCTGGCCGGACTGGTGCTGATTGAAGATGAGGACATCCACAAACTGCTGTTGCCGAAACAGTGGGGCATTGATGATGTTCCGGTGATTATTCAGGACAAACAGTTCTCCGCAGACGGACAAATTAACTATCAGCTGGATATGATGACCGCCGCCGTCGGGTGGTTTGGCGATACGCTGCTGACTAACGGGGCGATGTATCCGCAGCATGCCGCGCCGCGCGGTTGGCTGCGTCTGCGTTTGCTGAATGGCTGTAACGCCCGCTCACTAAACGTGGCGGCCAGCGACAACCGTCCACTGTACGTCATTGCCAGCGACGGCGGACTGTTGGCAGAGCCGGTGAAAGTCTCCGAGCTGCCCATGCTGATGGGCGAACGGTTTGAAGTGCTGGTGGATATCAGCGATGGCAAAGCTTTTGATCTGGTCACGCTGCCGGTGAGTCAGATGGGGATGGCGATTGCGCCCTTTGATAAGCCGCATCCGGTGATGCGCATCCAGCCATTGCGTATCACCGCTTCCGGTACGCTGCCGGACACGTTGACCACCCTGCCAGCCTTGCCTTCACTGGAAGGACTGACGGTGCGCAGGCTGCAGCTGTCTATGGACCCGATGCTCGACATGATGGGCATGCAGATGCTGATGCAGAAATATGGCGACCAGGCCATGGCAGGCATGGGGCATGGGCAGATGATGGGGCATATGAATAATGGCGAGATGGGCCACGGTAAAATGAATCATGGCAACATGAATCACGGTAATATGAATCACGGCAATATGGGCAGCATGGACCACGGCGGGACGTTCGATTTCCATAATGCCAACCGCATTAATGGCCAGGCATTTGATATGAATAAACCGATGTTTGCCGCGACGAAAGGTCAGCACGAACGCTGGGTGATTTCCGGGCAGGGCGACATGATGCTGCATCCGTTCCATATTCACGGCACCCAATTCCGCATTCTGTCTGAGAACGGTAAAGCACCGGCCGCGCATCGTGCGGGCTGGAAGGATACTGTTCGTGTTGAAGGCGGCGTCAGCGAAGTATTAGTGAAGTTTGATCACGATGCACCGAAAGAGCATGCCTATATGGCGCACTGCCATCTGTTAGAGCATGAAGACACCGGCATGATGCTCGGCTTTACCGTGTAACAAAATGACCGGATGGCATTTTTGCCATCCGGTAAAACAGGATGTTCTTAAAATGGGCATTTACCGTTTCATTCATTAGCGCGGCGGATATACTGATATGATTAATAATAAATCATGAGGTTAGAATGGATCTTTTCCGCAAGGTACTCACCGCATCTTTTGTCATGATGGTGGCGATTTCAGCGCATGCCGAAATGAAAATGCAACGCCAGAATATCCCGCAGCTCAATTTGAGTATCGAAATTCCGCAAACGCTGACGCCAATGTCCGACGAAATGGCGAAAATTAAGTACCCTTCGGAAAATCGTCCGCAGGTTATTTATGGCGACGAGCGTGGCAAGGCCTCTTTAGGGATGACCGCCGGGCGCAGCGCGTTGCCCGCATCACAGTTGGATCAAGCGAAAGATGCGATGCTAAAAATGCTGACTAACTTCAAACCGCAGGCGGAAGCCGTGACCGTGGATGGGCATAAAGCCTGGCTAATTACCTTCCGCTCCCAGGCGCCGGATACCGAAATCCTGAATATGATGCTGGTAACGTCGGAAAAAGATAAAGCCGTGCAGGTCGCTTTTAATATGACCAAAGATTTGGTTGAACAATATCAGGATGTGGCGAAAGCATCGTTAATGTCGCTTAAATTTGATAAGTGATTGTTGTCAAAAATCTGAGAGCAATAAAATACCCGCAGTAAATAGCGGGTATTTTTATTGAGTCTTGCCCAGGGCGGCCAGGGAAGACCCATGTTCTCTGTTCTGATGTGGGGTAAAGATACCGTCATAGGACAACAGATGCCGCGAATAAAGGCTTTTACTGGTATACTTCGTACCTTGCGCTTAGATGCTGTCTTATTAAGAGTGAGCATTGAGTGATTTGTTTTTAAATCATATGGTTAGAGATATGAAACATACTGTAGAAGTCATGATCCCGGAAGCGGAGATCAAAGCGCGCATTGCTGAACTCGGGCGTCAGATTAACGAACGTTACAAGGACAGCGGCAGTGACATGGTGCTGGTTGGTCTGTTACGCGGCTCATTTATGTTTATGGCAGACCTGTGCCGTGAAGTGCATGTCTCCCACGAAGTCGACTTCATGACCGCCTCAAGCTACGGCAGCGGCATGTCGACTACCCGTGATGTTAAAATCCTCAAAGACCTGGATGAAGACATTCGTGGTAAAGATGTACTGATTGTCGAAGATATCATCGACTCCGGTAACACGCTGTCAAAAGTGCGTGAAATCCTCAGCCTGCGCGAGCCGAAATCTCTGGCTATTTGTACGCTGCTGGACAAACCCTCCCGTCGTGAAGTGAATGTTCCAGTCGAATTTATCGGCTTTTCCATTCCGGATGAGTTTGTTGTCGGTTATGGCATTGACTACGCCCAGCGTTATCGCCATCTGCCGTATGTTGGCAAAGTGGTACTGCTGGACGAGTAAAACTGCGAACGTGCCTGATGGTGAGCGTTTTGTAGGCCGGGTAAGGCGTAGCCGCCCCCCGGCAATGTTGCGTTACTTATGGTTACTGTGCTTTTGGCTGAGGTTCGACAGCCCCTGTCGGTAGCGCTGTTCCAGGGATTCACGGCTGGTGGCGGTCACGTCCAGATCGCGAAGTAGGCCATCATGAATACCGTAGGCCCATCCGTGAATAGTGACCTTCTGACCACGCTTCCAGGCTGAACGCATGATGGTGGAGTGGCCCAGGTTGTAGACCTGCTCCATGACATTCAGCTCGCACAGTGTATCAATACGACGCTCCGGCGGCATTTCCCCGAGCAGCGAGCTGTGTTTAAACCAGATATCGCGGATATGCAGCAACCAGTTATCAATCAGTCCCAATTCTGTGTTTTCAATGGCGGCCTGTACGCCACCGCAACCGTAGTGCCCACAAATAATAATGTGTTCCACTTCCAGCACATCAACCGCATACTGAACCACTGAGAGGCAGTTCAGATCGGTATGAATTACCAGATTGGCGACATTACGGTGAACAAATAATTCGCCCGGTTCAAGACCGGTTAAACGTTCCGCGGGAACGCGGCTATCGGAGCATCCAATCCATAGAAAGCGCGGATTCTGCGCATGCGTCAGCGTTTCAAAAAATCCGGGGTCCTCTTCTATCAGCATCTTTGACCATAGTGCATTGTTGCTGATAAGTGTATCTATGTCTTTCATGGAGGCTGTAACCCAGTAAATTGCGTTGCGCTAATATAGGGTAACTCCTGATTTATTAAAACCAAATATCAAGTATTAGAATGTAAGGTAAGTAAAAAACCATGACCATTGCTCTGGAACTTCAACAACTTAAAAAGACTTATCCCGGTGGCGTTCAGGCGCTACGCGGCATAGATTTGCAAGTCGAAGCGGGTGATTTTTATGCGCTTTTAGGTCCTAACGGCGCAGGAAAGTCCACCACCATCGGGATTATCAGCTCGCTGGTGAACAAATCCTCAGGGCGGGTGAGCGTCTTTGGCTACGATCTTGAAAAAGATACGGTTAACGCTAAACGCCAGCTTGGGCTCGTGCCGCAGGAGTTTAACTTTAACCCGTTTGAAACCGTGCAGCAGATCGTGGTAAACCAGGCGGGCTATTACGGCGTTGAGTATAAAGAGGCGGTAAAACGCAGCGAAATTTATCTAAAACAGCTCGATCTGTGGGAAAAACGTAACGAACGGGCGCGTATGTTGTCCGGCGGTATGAAGCGACGTTTGATGATCGCCCGTGCCTTGATGCATGAGCCGAAGCTACTGATCCTCGATGAACCGACGGCGGGCGTTGATATCGAACTGCGTCGTTCAATGTGGGGATTTTTAAAAGATTTAAACGACAAAGGCACGACGATTATTCTGACCACCCACTACCTCGAAGAGGCGGAAATGCTGTGCCGTAATATCGGTATTATTCAGCATGGTGAGCTGGTGGAGAATACGTCGATGAAAAACCTGCTTTCCAAACTGAAATCCGAGACCTTTATTCTCGATTTAGCAGCGAAAAGCCCGTTGCCCAAACTGGAGGGCTATCAATACCGTCTGGTTGATACTTCCACGCTGGAAGTCGAAGTGCTGAGAGAGCAGGGGGTAAACAGCGTGTTTTCCCAGCTGAGCGCCCAGGGCGTTCAGGTATTGAGTATGCGTAACAAGGCGAACCGACTGGAGGAGCTGTTTGTTTCTCTGGTGCATGACAAACAAGGAGATCGCACATGATGCAGCTTTACTGGGTCGCACTGAAAAGCATCTGGGCGAAAGAGATCCACCGTTTTATGCGGATCTGGATCCAGACGCTGGTCCCACCGGTCATTACCATGACGCTGTATTTTATTATCTTCGGTAATTTGATTGGCTCACGCATCGGCGAAATGCACGGCTTTAGCTATATGCAGTTCATCGTACCGGGGCTGATTATGATGGCGGTCATTACCAATTCGTACGCCAACGTCGCGTCGTCATTTTTCAGCGCCAAGTTTCAACGCAACATTGAAGAACTGCTGGTCGCGCCGGTACCGACGCACGTCATTATTACCGGTTTTGTCGGTGGTGGCGTGGCGCGCGGGCTGTGCGTAGGTATTCTGGTGACCGCTATCTCCCTGTTCTTTGTGCCGTTTCAGGTACATTCGTGGGTCTTTGTGGCGCTTACGCTCGTCCTGACGGCGGTCCTGTTCTCGCTGGCCGGATTGCTGAATGCGGTTTTTGCCAAAACCTTTGACGATATCAGTCTGATCCCGACCTTTGTGCTGACACCGCTGACCTACCTGGGCGGCGTGTTCTACTCGCTAACGCTGCTGCCGCCGTTCTGGCAGGGACTGTCGCACCTGAACCCGATTGTCTACATGATCAGTGGTTTCCGCTACGGTTTCCTCGGCATTCATGATGTACCGCTGGTCACGACCTTTGGCGTGCTGGTGGTGTTTATTGCCGCCTTTTATTTACTCTGCTGGTATCTGATTCAACGCGGACGTGGGTTACGTAGCTGATTCTTTCTTCCTCTCCCGGACCGGGAGAGGAAGACTTTTGATGTTTATCACCGTTATGTATTTATCACCCTGATAAACTACTTGTCTGCTAAGGAGGTAGGCAATGTTAGGTTGGGTGATTACCTGTCATGACGATACGGCACAGGATATGCTGCATCGTCTGGAAAAAAAGTTCGGCTCGCAGGCGCAATGCCGGGCGGTAGGGTTTTGGCGTGGACTGAGTTCAAATATGTTAAGTCGGATGATGTGCGATGCCCTGCATGACACCGATTCTGGCGAGGGTGTGATATTCCTGACGGATATTCCAGGTGCTGCGCCTTATCGCGCGGCGGCATTGATGAGCCATAAACATTCCCAGTGTGAAGTGATCTCAGGCGTGACGTATCCATTGCTTGAGCGAATGCTTTTGTCGAGAGAATCGATGAGCAGCGCGGCGTTTCGCAATCAAATTGTTTCCCTCGGCGGTCCTGATGTCACCAGCCTGTGGCATCAGCAACAGAAAAATCCCCCCTTTGTGTTGAAGCATGATTTGTATGAGTATTAAGCATTGGTATTGATGATGCTTTTGCTACAATAACCGAGGTTTTTCGCCTCGGTTATTCCATATGGTTATGCGTGCTCTGCTTATTCTGATGTTCCTGTTTTCTGGTTTTGCGGTTGCGGCGTTGCCTGCGCGCTATATGCAAACCACTGAAGATGCTGCTGTCTGGGCACAGGTTGGCAATAAAATGGTGACGGTAGGGAATATTCGTGCGGGCCAGATCCTCTCGGTCATTCCCGGTGGCGAAGACTATTACGCGTTTACCTTTGGCTTCGGTAAGGGATTTATCGATAAAGGCCATCTGGAGCGCGTTCAGGGGCGACAGAAGGTCGAAGATGGACTGGGCGATCTCAATAAGCCCCTGAGCAATCAGAATCTGATCACCTGGAAAGATACGCCGGTTTATAACGCCCCCGACGCCGGGAGTGCGCCGTTTGGCGTGCTGGCGGACAATCTGCGCTATCCCATAATAAACAAGCTGAAAGACAGGCTGAACCAGACGTGGTTTCAAATCCGTATTGGCGACCGGCTGGCTTATATCAGCGCCTTAGATGCTCAGACCGATAATGGGATCCCGGTGCTGACTTACCATCACATTCTGCGTGATGAAGAGAACACCCGTTTTCGCCATACCTCGACGACCACTTCCGTACGTGCTTTCAGCAACCAGATGACCTGGCTGCGTGATATGGGCTACACCACGCTGACGATGTACCAGTTAGAAGACTACGTGCGTAACCGCGCTAATCTGCCCGCGCGCGCGGTGGTGGTAACCTTTGACGATGGCCTGAAGTCGGTTAGCCGCTATGCGTATCCGGTGTTGAAACAATACGGCATGAAAGCAACGGCGTTTATTATATCATCGCGTATTAAGCGGCATCCGCAAAAGTGGGATCCAAAATCGCTGCAGTTTATGAGCGTCTCTGAATTGAATGGCATCAGGGATGTGTTTGACTTTCAGTCACATACCCATTTTTTACATCGGGTAGATGGTTACCGTCGGCCGATCCTGCTGAGTCGTAGCCACCATAATATCCTGTTTGATTTTGCCCGTTCGCGGCGCGCGCTGGCGCAGTTTAATCCGCATGTGCTGTACCTCTCATACCCCTTTGGCAGTTATAACGCTACGGCGGTGACAGCGGCAGGAGAGGCGGGGTTTCACTTAGCGGTGACGACGGTGAAAGGGAAGGTGAAACCGGGGGATAATCCGTTCTTATTGAAAAGGCTTTATATTTTAAGAACGGATTCGCTAGAGACGATGTCGCGGCTGATCAGTAACCAGCCGCAGGGGTAAAATCAAAAGTAGTCGATGGTGAAGGTGCCAATGGCCTTAAATTCACCGGCGGTCACTGTACTACCATCATCGAGCTCGTAAATACGTGCATAAAAAGGCAGGTCGAGGGAGAGGCTATTCGCGACGCTCGTCATTGGACTCCAGATTTCAGCTCCGGGTTTAAAGCCTCCGTCTCCCTCGCGAGTTATCACATTGGTTTGCACGTAAACGCCAATCCCTTTCGCCGCATTGCTGCCACTCAGCGTGTTTTTGAGGAGCATATAACCAGTGCCATTGGTGGTGCTGGCCGTTGAAGTCAGTTTAAAACGCATCCACACGGTGTTGGTACAGTACTTCATCTGCAACGTAAAATTCTGATATGGCCAGTAGCCATCTCTGAGCGATGACATCATGATCTCGCCAAAATCAACGTTATTGGTGCCGTTATTGGCCGATACCGCGGTGCAGGTTGCTGCGTAAACCGGCACGCTAAAGCTGGTCGGCGTAACGTTGATGGTCCACGGGTTGTTATCATCAGAATCTGCGGTACCGATGCGGATTTGTCCCAGCGTGCGTGAATCTTTTGGTGTAATCGCGCTGACGTTGTTAACATTTCCAGCAAACCCGCTACCCTGATATAGCGTTACGGTAGCTTTCATTTGCTTGCTGTCCCAGTAGTCTATGCTACCGCTGTCGACCATGACCCACGAGCCTCCACTAGACGACGGAAAATAACCGCCGCCTCCGCCGGTGCTATACATTTTTACCGCATAGTAAATACCGTCGACATTGGTAGGATAAAGCGCTCTGCCATCGGTCATATTGACCCTCGAGGCTTCGGTGGTATTCATATAAAATGCCACGCCGTCCTTTCCGTTATTGCAATAGGTCCAGAGATCACGGTCAAGCGAGGGATCAAAATAGGTGAGTTCATAGATGGAGCCTGAGACGTCGTCGCTCACATAGTGAAATGAAATC
Source organism: Citrobacter sp. TBCS-14 (assembly GCF_005280805.1). NCBI lineage: Bacteria > Pseudomonadati > Pseudomonadota > Gammaproteobacteria > Enterobacterales > Enterobacteriaceae > Citrobacter > Citrobacter sp. TBCS-14. Next base: position 72,850 of record NZ_SZWM01000476.1, on the reverse strand, counting down.
GGGTTTGTCCCTCCGCCATTCAGCGCCATAGTGCCACTTTTGCCACTCTGTGAGAGGCGGCATTCTGTGCTTGCGCTGGCATTAAAACTCAGGGCCAATAGCGCTACCGGGAGTAGTAGATATTTAATCATGTCATCTTCCTTGATTATTGATAAATAGCATCAACCAGCACATGGCTGGTGATCTTTCCGGCGCTCACGATGCCGGTATTCTGGTAGCGGGCGTAAAAGTCGTAACGGGTCAGATAGTTGGCTGATGTTGAAACATCAATGGCGACGGATGAACTGCCGTCGCTATTGACGACGTTACGGTTATCGCTGCTGGAGAAAATCACGATGCCGACGTTTTCCGCCCCGCCAGTGGCCGCGGGTGTGTCGTTGATAAATACCTGCTGGCTCTCGGCAGGCCAGGTGCCGTTTTGCGGCTGAAAGCGGAACACCATTGCGTTAACCGTTGCCGTATCATTAGTGCAGCTTTCAACGTTGACACTAAACTGCGTGCCGCTGTCGGCATCGCCCGGCTGCAGACGTGTTGTGCCGTCGCCGTTGTAAAACCAACCCCGTGAAACGATCGGTAAATGAACCAATCCGTTATCTGAGAGGGAGATCTGGCAAGTGTTCTCCACGACGTTAGCCGTGAGAGTGACGTCCAGACCTCCCGCGTCCTCATCCGCAAAGCAGGGGGCAGTGTAGAGTCCGCCAGTCACTCCCATTATCAGTAGTGCTCTCCCTAGTGAAGAGAGTATTTGGATGTTGAATGGCATGACGGCTCTACTCCTCTAGGTTTACTGATAGGTGACAACAAACGTGACCGGCGCGCTGACGCTGCCTGCCGTGACGTTGGAAATCGTTCTATCCTTGGCGATAACAATACGGGAGGCAAAAGCAACATCGAGCGTACTGCCGCTCATGGTGAGCGTTTGCGCGGGCTTGGTATTGCAGCTTAGCAGCGTTCCTGTTCCGGCTACGCCTTGCCAGACTTCAAAACCGGTGGCGTTACCAGCAGAGAATGAATCTCCGTTAGTGCTTGGCCCTGAACACCCGCCCCCGGTACCGGAGACGACCTGATAGCTGGCGGTTTTGACGCCCGCGCAGTCGGTAAAGGCCACTTTGAACGGCTCGCTGCGGCTTTGATTGACCAGATCTGACTTAAAGACCTCGCCGAAATCCAATGTACTGATAGCCTGACCACCGGTGTTCTGAATTTGTGCCGTACAGGTGCCTGCCGAGACGGTCGTGGTAAAGGTTGCCGAAACGCTGGCGGTACCGGTTATTGCGGCAAAAGAGTGAGCAGAAAAAAGCACTGCACCGGCAACGCCGCCCAGAAATGATAATTTTTTCATCAAGAGATCCCTTTTCTGATGATTATTCGTAGGTGAAGTTGAAGGTCGCCACGGCGCTAAAGTCACCTGTGGTGCCTTTGCCTTTGCTGGTTTCCGCTAATGCGGCGACTAACGACACTTCTTTAGCGCTGATTTCCGCGCTGCTCCAGACTATCCGGCCCGTATCAGTAGTGGCGTTAATGATGAAAGGCGCATCGGTTGCGGAACCCCTGGCGATAGTAAGACCGAGGTAGCTTGCGGCATCAGCCGTTCCTGCTCCGTTAACAATGATGTAGTCGGAATAGCCAGACTTGGTGCCCGTTATGGTGGTTTTTAGCCCTTGTAAGCTGTCCGGGCATTCGTTGATTTTCAGCTTAAAAGTTGCCTGTGCTGCACTGTCGCCGTTGACGATTTTATCGAGGCTGACGGTTCCTCCCGAGCCAATGGGAATGGTGTTGTCTAGACCAGTACCACTGCCGCCTTCGATAGCCATATCACAGGTGGTTTCGCGTAGCGTTGCGGTAAAGGTGACATCCAGTGATGTCGCCTGGGTTGGGTATGCGGTTGCGAACAGCAGTCCGCTACAGCCCAGTAGGTAGAGTTTTTTCAGTCTCATTATCTTCATAATCCCTGTAAAAATAATGCCATTACATCTGGCAACGTTGGTTACTCAGTAGACGGGTAAGGCCAACTTTCTGTTCAGCTTTCTCGCTATCGAGCTGATAGTTGACGGTGCAGCGTCCGTCGCTGCCGCTGCCCCAGATGACAAGTAGTTTGCCGCTGTCAACGACACCGCGAACGTACGCCATACCGGCCTGCCCGACGGTCCCGATAGATTCACCTTTTTCGTTTTGCACATCCGCGCCGAGCGGGATAAAGCCGTTATCGGTACGTTGCAACTCCAGCAGCAGTGAACGTCCTTCATCGGTTTCGAAATCCACCCGTACCACGGCGCCGCTGCGCGGAATCACCACGGAGCTGGTGTTTTTCACCTCGACGTCGTGTTCCATTTTGTCGATATTGATGCCTACATTATTTTCCCGGTAAGCGGACAGATAAGGCTGGATGGCATAGCCAAAGCGGTTAATTTCGCCGTCGCCATTGGTTAAGCGCGCGCCTTTGGCACCCGAAGCGTGAACCAGTGCCAGCGTGTCGGTATCGCCGATGCTGTTCGGCGCCAGCGTCAGGCCGCCGGAGTGCAGCAACATGCCGCCGCTGTAACTTAATGAATATTGACGGCTGTTATCGTCGGATGCGGAAGCCGACACGCTGAGTGGCCCCAGTGAGCTGTTGTAGCTACCGTAGCCGCCAACCTGGTTAATTGAGCCGCTGTCACTACGGCTGGCGCTGGTGTTAACGCTATAGTTAAAGCGATAGTCGTCAGTGTTACCGTTGGCGCTGGTGGCGAAGTTATTGTTCGACTTCAGATCACTGTTGACGCTCATGTTGACGGTGGAAAAACCGAGCGGCCTTTTGTTACGACCGAACAGGTTTTCCAGCGGAATACTCAGACTTAAGTAAACGCTGTCGTCTTTATCACCGTATTCGTTATAGGTGCGCTGAACGGAAAGGCTGTAGCTGGCCCACGAGAAGGAATCGCTGTAGCCGATGCTGTATTGCGAGGTCGATGACGACTTGTTCCAGTAGTCCTCCCAACTCCCGTTCACATACAGGTTCCCGCTGCTGGAATCCCACAGAGAGACCGGCTGGCTGATATTGATTTGGAACTGGTTTTTCATGCGTTGGAAATTGCTGAACTCATTGTTTGCATCCGATCCGTTGTGCTTCACGTTATCGTTTAGCGTGGCGGCATCGCGCAGCGACATGTAGTTTTCAGTCGAGAAACGGTAGGCGGCAATGTTGAAAGACGTTTGCGAATCTTCAATCAGCTTACTCCAGGTGATGCGATAGCTCTGCCCGGTGAGGGTGTCCAGATCGTCGACCGATGTATTTGAGTGCGTAACGTCAAAAGCGAAGGCACCCACTGGCGTATTGGTGGCGATACCCAGCAAGCCAGCGTAATAGCCGACGTCCATGTACTGAGCACCGGTGTAAACAGTGAAGGTATTATTCAGGCCGTAGTAGCCGCTGGCGTAGCCCAGTCGAGGCTTCTCTTTTAAGCCATTGTCGTGCAGTTCGCCTGCGCCAACGTCCCAGCGACCATAGCCAGGACGCAGCATCTGTGTGACGGAGGAGTAGGGCACCGAGAAGGTGCGCACGCTGCCGTCGGCTTCTTCAATAGAAACATCCAGATTGCTGCCATAGCCGGTGGTGCTGAGATCGTTGATAGCGAAGGGGCCGGGCGGCACCGTGGTTTCATAAATTTTACTGCCGCTTTGCTTAATCGTGACCTTGGCGTTGCTTTTTGCCACGCCGCGAATTTCCGGGGCGAAGGTTGACGCCCCGCCGGGGAGCATACGGTCATCGTTATAAAAACGAACGCCGCGCAGGCTGAAGGAATCAAAGGCATCACCGCGGGTAAAGGAGTCGCCAACCAGAAACTGCGAGCGCAATGCCGTGATATCACGCTGTAGATAAATATCCTGGCTAGAGTATTCGCTGCCGTTGTCTTTGTCCCAGTTCGCGTTACCTCTGGCACGCAGATGCCATGCGCCAAAATTGGCACCGTATTTTAATCCGGCATAGGCCGAGTCAGAGCTGCTACCGCTGTTTTCCGAATGCCAGCTGTTGAGATCATAAGAAAACATTGCCACCGGAATACCATCCTGCCATAACGAAGGATCGACGTATCCGTTAGGGTTTTTGAGGACGTAAATCTGCGGCATGGAGAGTGACAGTTCCTGAGTGCCGATATCATAATTCCATGAGGACTGCGGGAACTGTTTGGCAAGATCGACACATTCAGCAGACTCGAGATCCATCCCTGCTGTTTTGACGCCAATTTGCGTCAATAACTTGCTAGTGAAGCAGGGCGTAGCGCGTGGCGTGCCATTATCGTTGAAGGTAAAATCGCCCAGCAATTTACGCTGACCATTCAGCAGGATCTGCGTTTTATAGGTACCCGGTGGGACTGGGTTGCCTTTTGAATAACGACTTACGTCGATGTTTGAGCCAGTATTGAAGAGAAATTGATCGTTAAATTCAACATCATCCGCTAAAACTGGAGATGCTTCTTCTGCCATTACTGGAGACTGGAGTGCAATATAAATAGCTGTACACAATAATGATCGACGAAAAAGCATAGTTCCCTTATCTCTTCTGGATGCTGATATCCTTCAGCGCGGTAATTAATTAATGCTGGCCTGGTGCTTCTCTATCCCACCGAAATCATTAATTGCGGCATATTCTATTTTTCCACCTGATATATTAGGCGTGTTTTTTAGCGGAATAACTTCACTTGATAGCGGTGAGATCGTATGGGAATCGACATTTATTTTCTTACCGCTTGCCGTAATAGTGGCGCTTGCCATCGATACGTAATAAGGACTGCTATTATTGGCAACCAGTGTTCCGCCCTGCTGTGACCATTTCAGATTTCCCGCCGCGGTGGCCGGATCGCCCTGTAAACCGTCCGGGCGAAAAAACATCTTAATACGGGTGCGGAACGCGAGCTGCAGGACGTTCTGGGCATTGGCGTCTTTTGCCTTTGGTGGAACTTCCAGCACGTTAAACCAGAACAGAGATTCCCGATCCTGAGGCAGGGCCTGCCCGGTCCACGTAATACGGACGGTCTGGCCTTTTGATGGATCAACGCGCGAAACCGGTGGCGTGACGATAAACGGTAATTTCAGCTCTTGTGGATTAACCGTATCACGACCGTCGTCCAGCCAGGACTGCACCAGCAGCGGTTTGTTGCCACGGTTTTCCATCTTGACGGTAACGTCTTTGGATGACTGTGGATACACCACGCGAGTGCCGGAGATAACGATGTCAGCACTGGCGCTAAATGTGCTTAACGCAGCGCTGGCGCATACCAGAGCAGCGAGGGTCAATTGGGTGTAACGATGCATATATGCTCCCTGCGATGCGCCTGCGGAAAAGGCAGGCGCATAATCCAACTACGGCGTGATTACTCGTAGGACATAGTAAAGGTAGCGTTGCTGCTGACTTTACCGGCGGTGATATCAGTCGTCCCTTTCACCCAGTCTGCGCTTGGAACGTAAGCCACGCGGTAAGCCAGTACGCCAACACCTTCGTCCAGCGTTGCTGTCTGAGTGTTGTTCGCCGGCAGGCCAACCTCGATGCGGTCAGTGTTGCTGGAACCGTTGTTATACAGCGCCAGGCTTACGTTATCGGCATGTCCAGAAACGCTCGGATCGGTTTTCAGGGTACCGTTAGACAGTTCAGCGAACTGCTGAGAGGTGAAGGTGGCTGACGCTTTGGTCAGCGTTGTCGGGCAACCGCTCAGATGCAGTTCGAACTCTTTGGAACCAACGCCGCCAGTGTCAGTGGTCGTCCCTTCAACTTCGCTGACTTTTACCACTGGCATGGTGATGGTGACGTTGTTGGCGTCAACACCGTTGTTAGAGGTGATGGTGCAGGTGGTGTCAGTAACGGCACCATCAAAAGTGATCAGACCTACATCATCTGCGAATGCAGATGCTGAACCCAGTGCGAAAACAATTGCTGCCGCAGCAATGCTCAACTTATTCATTTGTTAACATCCATATAAAATTAAATATTCCCGGCAATAAATGGAGGGAGCCTAAAGAATTTTAGGTCTGGGCATTTTATTCTTGAAAGGACTGTAGGGGGAATTAAGAATTGTTGATAATGAATGTAGAATTGAGCGTTTGAATGACTTAGGTGAATATGTTAAAATCGAAAATAAGTTTTACAGGATTAATTAATAAAATATAATATATTTTGTGACATTTATTATTCTGCGCTTTTTATATATTTTATGAATAATAGCCCTGAAAAATATTTCAAGGCTATTATATTATCAGGCAACCTGTACCGGAATCGCTTTCGCAGTACGTTTCATTTCGTTATCGCCTTCGAAGTAGGCAACTTTCGGGCGCCAGGTTCGCGCTTCTTCATCAGACATCGTCACGAAGCTGGCGATAATCACGATGTCGCCAACTTCAGCGCAATGCGCCGCAGCACCGTTCACGGAGATGATCTTCGAGCCGCGTTCAGCCGCAATGGCATACGTAGAGAAACGTTTACCGTTGGTCACGTTCCAGATATCAATCGCTTCGTTTTCCAGAATACCGGAAGCATCGAGGAAGTCCTGGTCAATAGCGCAGGAGCCTTCGTAATGCAGGTCCGCCTGAGTGACCTTCACGCGGTGAAGCTTGCCTTGCAGCATGGTGCGAATCATAACGTCTATACCCTGTCGTTTACCTTGGCAAAGCAGGCAAAAACGACCTGCTTTGAGAAATTTTTAGGCAGTATTGCCCGATTTTTAGCCCCTGTCTACTGGGCTAATGTAACGCTTTGATTGTCGATGAGACGCGCCTGGCCCAGCCATGCAGCGACCAGAATTACTGCACGTTTACTGGTTTCGCTTAGCGCCAGCAAAGTATCGGCATCGCGAATCTGAATGTCATCGGCACGGAAGCCTTTTTCGTTCAGCTCCTGCTCTGCAATGGCAATGATCTCTTCCTGATCGCGCTCACCGGCCTGTAATTTTTCCCCAATGCGGCTCATCACTTTGTACAAGCCTGGGGCGATTTTACGCTGCTCAGCCGTCAGGTAGCCGTTGCGTGAGCTGAGGGCTAAACCGTCTTTGGCGCGAATAATCGGCACACCGACGATCTCAATGTCGTAACCCAGATCGGCCACCATTTTGCGAATTAGCGCCAGCTGCTGAAAGTCTTTCTCGCCAAAACAGGCGATATCAGGCTGGATCAGGTTGAACAGCTTGCTAACGATGGTGGCAACACCGCGGAAGTGACCTGGACGACTTGCACCTTCCAGCATGGTGGAGAGGCCGGGAACATCAACGAAAGTGTGGCCTTCCAGACCCTGAGGGTAGATTTCTTCTACGGCTGGAGCAAAGACGTAATCGACTTTACGTTTGTTCAGCTTTTCGCAATCTTCTTGCAGCGTACGCGGGTAGCGCACCAGATCGTCCGGGCGGTCAAACTGCATCGGGTTAACGAAAATGCTGGCGATCACTACATCCGCTCGAGCCCGAGCTTCATCGACCAGCTTCATATGACCATCGTGCAGGTTGCCCATGGTGGGAACTAACGCGACGCGCTTACCTTCCTGACGCAGACGACGAACGTGCTGGCGCAGCAGCGGTAGGGTTTCAATAATTAGCACACCTTGACTCCTTAATGGAAACTGTGTTCTTCACCCGGGTAAACGCCGGATTCAACCTCGGTAATATACTGCCGCACCGCGGCGCGCATGTCGCCCGCTTCATTGAGGAAATTTTTGGCAAATTTCGGAATATGACCGCCGGTAATACCAAACGCATCATGCATCACCAGGATCTGACCGTCGGTGACATTGCCTGCGCCGATGCCGATGACCGGGATGGACAGCGCTTCGGTCACGCGTTTTGCCAGCTCAACCGGAACACACTCCAGCACCAGCAGCTGCGCACCTGCGGCTTCTAATGCCAGGGCATCGTCGAGCAGCGTTTGGCCAGCATCGCCACGGCCCTGCACTTTATAACCGCCAAAGATATTCACCGACTGGGGTGTTAAGCCCAGATGACCGCACACCGGGACCGCACGTTCGGTCAGCATTTTCACCGTATCAACCAGCCACGCGCCACCTTCAATCTTGACCATGTTTGCGCCAGCGCGCATCACCACCGCCGCGTTAGCAAAGGCTTGCTCCGGCGTGGCGTAGGCCATGAACGGTAGATCGGCAAGCAGCAGGCAGTTTGGCGCACCGTGACGTACTGCCCGGGTATGATAGGCGATGTCTTCAACGGTGACCGGTAGGGTGGAATCGTGCCCTTGTATTGTCATTCCCAGTGAGTCGCCGACCAGCATCACATTGATGCCTTCGTCGGCAAAGAGTTTAGCGAAGCTGTAGTCGTAGGCCGTAATCGTCGCGAAGCGCTTTTTCTCTTGCTTGCATTTTTGCAGCAAGGAAATGGTCGTCGGTTTCATAACATTTCCTGAGTGTGAAAGTCATATTTACCGGCATTCTAGCAGTCACATTCAGGGGGGCAATGGTTTTAAGCAACCGTTTGGCGCGAAAGCAGTAAACGCTAAAGGGGAGGGGAAAATTGACCAGTGGGCAGGTTTTTCTGCGCCAAGGTGGGTGAGGTGCTGATGCAGACGGGTACCGTCCGGGAAAGTCAGTTCCGGCTCGATTTCAAACAGCGGCCACAGCATAAAGCCCCGGTTTTTCATATCGTAATGCGGAACGGTCAGACGGTCGGTATTAATCACGTCGTTGCCAAACAACATGATGTCGAGATCCAACGTGCGCGGACCCCAGCGTTCGGCTTTCCGTACTCGCCCTTGCTGCAACTCGATACGCTGCGTGTGGTTGAGCAACTCTTCAGGCGCGAGCGTGGTTTCCAGCGCAACGGCAGCGTTCAGGTAATCAGGTTGATCCTGAGGACCCAATGGTGGCGTGCGGTAGAAGGAGGATACGGCGACGATCCGGCTGTCCGGGATTTCTCCCAGTGCCTGTACGGCAGCATTAACCTGTTCCAGCGGAGAGGCTAAATTGCTGCCGAGTGCGATATATACCCGTCGTCTTTCTGGCTGCATCTGTGTTGGCTTTCCTCGCTCATCCCTGTCACGTACTGATGTACGCTCCTGGGCATTCGCTGTGTCGCCGTCTTGATGCAACCCGAAATCCGTTGGGTATACGCGATGGGTCACGCACTTCCCTCGCGGCGCGGCGCACGTTTACGCGGACGACGATGGCGACGGCGTGCGTCTGGCTCTTCATCCAGCTCGTTCAGCATGCCTTTTTGCTCTGGTGGCGCGGAAACCTGGAATTCGCCCCACCACTGCGCCAGACGCTGCAGTTCGGCGCTGTTTTCCACTTCGGCACGCAGCGCCAGTAAATCGTAGGCTGCGCGGAATTTCGGATGCTCCATCAGCTTCCAGGCGCGTTTTCCCTGACGACGGGACATGCGTAACTGAAGCTGCCAGATATCGCGGGTGAGCGATGTCAGGCGTTTAGGAATCGCCAGCGAGCGGCACGCTTCGTCCAGCACGTCGTTCATCGCCAGAGCGAAAGCATCGTAGTAGGCCAGACCGCTTTCCTGAGCAATTTTCTGCGCGGCTTCCAGCAGCGGGTACCAGAACATGGCGGCAAACAGGAACGCCGGATTGACACGCATATCGTTGTGGATACGGGTATCGGTGTTCTTCAGTACCTGGGCAATAATGCGTTCCATTGCGCTGTCACCTTCTTCGGTGAAATAGCGGGTAATGGTCGGGAACAGCGGCTGGAACAGGCTGTACTCACGCAGTTTCTTATAAGTTTCGTAGCCGTAGCCCGCCTGTAACAGTTTGAGAGCTTCTTCAAACAGGCGTGCCGGCGGAATATCGTTCAGCAAGGTTGCCAGACGCGGGATCGGCTCGGCGGTTTCCGGGCTGATACGCATGTCGAGTTTTGCTGCAAAGCGGACGGCGCGTAGCATACGCACGGGATCTTCACGATAGCGAGTTTCAGGATTACCGATCAGGCGAATGACGCCGTCTTCCAGATCCTGCATCCCGCCGACGTAATCGCGAACGGTAAAATCCGCTACGCTATAGTAAAGGCTGTTAATGGTGAAATCGCGGCGTTGCGCATCTTCTTCGATGGAACCGAAGATGTTGTCACGCAGCAGCATACCATTTTGACCGCGCTGTGAGGTTGCACGGTCGGCTTCGCTGCCTTCATGGTGTCCGCGAAAGGTTGCCACTTCGATAATTTCCGGGCCAAACATCACATGGGCCAGACGGAAACGACGTCCTACCAGACGGCAGTTACGGAACAGTTTCCGAACCTGATCGGGGGTCGCGTTGGTCGTGACATCAAAGTCTTTCGGCTTTTTGCCCAGCAAAAGATCGCGTACGCCCCCGCCGACCAGCCATGCCTCGTATCCAGCCTTATTAAGCCTGTACATTACCTTCAGGGCATTTTCACTGATATCTTTGCGGGAGATAGAGTGCTGCTCACGCGGGATTACCGTCATATGTGGACGGGCGACGGCAAGCTCGGCCTCGCGCTCCTCGCGGCTTAGCACCTTGCGGCAAAAATTAGCGACTCGGGTAAAAATAGTACACCTCGGTAGTGTCAAACTTCAGTCAGAACAAGTGGTGCTGTGTAAAAATAGCGGCTAATCATAGCTCAGCAAGAGGCATTTGAGAATGCCGGATTTACATTCACTGAACCCGGCACCGTCGTAAGCACCCAATTTTGCACCGCAGTTTGCAGTAATTCTTCCACGCTTAGCGCTTGCCACGGTATTGCTATGTCTTGTCCGAGGAAGCGCAACGCGTCGATGAGAACAGGGCGCGGATCGCCTTGCGGCAGGGCAGGCGCATGATTCTGCTTAGAAAGTTTAGCCCCGTGTTCATTGAGCGCCAGCGGGAGATGAATATAGTCCGGTACCGGCCAGCCAAACTGCTGATACAGCGAAATTTGGCGCACTGTGGGCTCGATAAGATCCGCGCCACGCACGATTTCCGTCACGCCCTGAAAATGGTCATCAACCACCACCGCCAGGTTATAGGCAAACAGCCCATCGCGTCGGTGGATGACAAAATCTTCCCGAGCAAGCTGAGGGTTGGCCTGAATCTCGCCGCGCAGTCGGTCGTTAAACTGCATGACCGGGTGGCGTTGCTTGATACGCACCGCCGCGTGCTCTGGTCCGTGGCGTAATGTGCGACAGTGACCGTCATAAATGCCGCCAATACTCTGAATGCGGGCACGGGTGCAGGTGCAGTAATAGCTCAGATCCTGCTCTTGTAACCAGGCCAGCGCTGCACGGTACGCGTCATGGCGCTGAGATTGCCACAGTACCTCGCCATCCCAGTGCAGTCCGTAATGTTCCAGCTGACGCAGAATCGTATCTGCAGCACCGGGAACTTCACGAGGGGGATCGATATCTTCAATGCGCACCCACCAGATCCCGTGCTGTGCGCGAGCCTGTAGGTAGCTGCCGAGAGCGGCAATCAATGAACCAAAATGCAGTTCGCCGGAAGGGGATGGGGCGAAACGGCCAATATAGCGTTTGTCAGTCATGTCGGTGGATAGCATAAAAGAAGAAGGCGGGAGAAACTCCCGCCTGTAGTCAACGTGGTACAAATGACGGGATTAACCTGCCATCTGTTTTTCGCGAATCTCAGCCAGCGTTTTGCAGTCGATGCACAGATCGGCTGTCGGACGCGCTTCCAGACGGCGAATACCAATTTCTACGCCGCATGATTCGCAGTAGCCGAAATCTTCGTCTTCTACTTTCTTCAGCGTCTTCTCGATCTTTTTGATCAGTTTGCGCTCACGGTCACGGTTACGCAGCTCAAGGCTGAACTCTTCTTCCTGTGCGGCACGGTCAACCGGATCGGGGAAGTTAGCTGCTTCATCCTGCATATGAGTCACAGTGCGATCGACTTCATCCCTGAGTTGATTACGCCATGCTTCAAGAATACGCCTGAAGTGCGACAGCTGGGCTTCGTTCATATACTCTTCGCCCGGTTTCTCCTGGTACGGCTCCACCCCAGCGATGGCGAGAATACTCAGGGACGATGTTTTACGGTTTTGCCCTTCTTGCATGTTGCTTCTCCTTAACACGCACTATCGATCCCCATGTTCGGGGGAAAAATCAGGTCGCTATAAATAGCAGATGCTTTTCCGGATAGCAATTATCTAAACGTTACACTTGACAACCCTGTGAGGAAAAGCGTATTTGCGCACGCGGCCAGAATACTAATTAACCCGTTTGTATATGCCATTACAACGTAATGGCTAATGGCTCTTTAAGAGTCATTCCGTGGGCAGAAAGTTCCGCTTTATATACCAGAATTTCTACCCCCTTAAGCCGTGCTTCGACTAATAATTGCGCATATTTTGCATCGATATGACGCGCGGGTGAAAAATGTGTAATGGCTGAATGCAGCACTGCGAAAAATATCACCGCTCGCTTGCCTTCGGCCGCTACGTTCATCAATTCCCGAAGGTGTTTCTGACCTCGTTCAGTGATGGCATCGGGAAAATAACCCTGATTTTTTTCCGCCAACGTGACTGATTTCACTTCAATATAGCAGTCAGGGCGGGAATCCGCCTGTAACAAAAAATCAATGCGGCTGCCTTCGGCGCCGTATTTTACTTCACTTTTCAATATGCTGTAGTTCGAAAGTTCTGAAATTAACGCATTCTGAATAGCTTCTTTCGTTAATCTGTTAGCCCACAGGGTGTTAACACAAATAAACGCACCGGATTGGGTTTGCGTTAATTCCCAGGTATGCGGGTATTTCCGTTTAGTATTTTCTGATGTTGAATACCAGACGGTGTCACCCGGTGTAGCGCATCCGGTCATCGCGCCGGTATTCGGGCAGTGTAGCGTTAAGGTTGTACCGTCGGGTGTGATCACATCCGCTAAAAAACGCTTGTAGCGCTGAATTAAAGTCGCGCGCTGAAGTGGCGGAGAAAATTCCATGGAAATGTCCTTTTATTTTTCGCCAAGCGTCCAGCGCTGTAGTGGCGTGTAGCGTGTGCGACCGCGTGCAAATGAAGAGGCGTAAAGCGCAAACTCGGTGACCGGAAATGACCAGCAAAAACCCGGCGGCGGGATCGTGACCGCATGGCCGGCATCGCGTAACAGCGTGATATGCGGATGAAACGGCTGTGGGCTTTGGTAACACCCGCTGCGCGCGGCCTGCGCCCGCAGCATACTCGCCAATTGCAACAGCCCGCGTGGCGGCTGGCGCATTCCTAGCCAGACCACGCGTGAGCGCAGCCATTGTCCGGCGTCATCCAGTGTTAGCGTAAAACCCGGCTGGCGAATACGCCCGGCAAGTTGTGACAGCGCCTGCTGCTTCTCAGCGCTGACCTCGCCTAAAAAGGCCAGTGTCAGGTGCAGATTGTCAGTCGCGACGGGGCGACCCGCTTCAGGCGGGAACTGTGCGGCTCGCCAGTGGATAAGCTGCTCCCGAACCTTGGCTGGCAATTCAATGGCAAAGAACAGCCTTTTTGGCTCAGACATGATGGATACTCGGTTATGAATTAACGCGATGCTACAATGCAGCGCGAAGAATGTTAACCCTCTGGAGCCATTTGTGACGACGTTGCCCGTTGCCGCCGTAGTGCCTGAACTGCTTACCGCCCTTGATACCTCACCGCAGGTTCTGCTGACCGCACCGACCGGCGCCGGGAAATCGACCTGGCTGCCGTTGCAACTTCTTGCGCACAATGGCATTCAGGGACGGATTATTCTGCTGGAGCCGCGTCGTCTGGCGGCCCGCAACGTGGCGCAGCGTCTGGCCGAGTTGCTGAACGAAAAGCCCGGTGAGACCGTGGGCTACCGCATGCGTGCTCAACACTGCGTTGGACCGCATACCCGGCTCGAAGTGGTAACAGAAGGTGTGCTCACGCGCATGATTCAACGCGATCCCGAGCTAAACGGCATTAGCCTTGTGATCCTCGACGAATTTCATGAGCGCAGCTTGCAGGCTGACCTGGCGCTGGCGCTATTGCTGGATGTACAGCAAGGGCTGCGGGATGATTTAAAACTGCTGATCATGTCGGCAACGCTGGATAACGGGCGTCTGCAGCAGCTGTTGCCCGATGCGCCGACGATTGTCTCTGAAGGCCGCGCCTTTCCCGTAGAACGACGCTATCAGCCGCTGGCGGCGCATCAGCGCTTTGATGAAGCCGTGGCGGTGGCAACGGCGGAGCTATTGCGCCAGGAAAGCGGCTCGTTGCTGCTTTTTTTACCGGGCGTGGGGGAGATTCAGCGAGTGCAGGAACAGCTGACCTCGCGCGTAGGCAATGATGTTCTGCTTTGCCCGCTATACGGTGCGTTATCGCTTACCGAACAGCGTCAGGCGATTTTGCCCGCGCCGCCAGGCTCGCGCAAAGTGGTGCTGGCCACCAATATTGCCGAGACCAGTTTAACTATCGAAGGTATCCGGCTGGTGGTGGACTGTGCGCAGGAGCGCGTGGCGCGTTACGACCCGCGCACCGGTTTGACGCGCCTGATTACCCAGCGTATTAGCCAGGCGTCGATGACCCAGCGAGCCGGGCGAGCAGGCCGTCTGGAACCCGGTATTTGCCTGCATCTGCTGGCGAAAGAGCAGGCCGAAAGAGCGGCGGCGCAGGGCGAGCCGGAGATGCTGCAAAGCGACTTGTCCGGCTTGCTAATGGAATTGCTGCAATGGGGATGCACTGACCCAGCGCAGTTAAGCTGGCTGGATAGGCCGCCGACGGTCAATTTGCAGGCGGCAAAACGGCTGCTACACATGCTGGGCGCACTTGAGGGCGACAGGCTCAGTGCGGCGGGGCAGAAAATGGCGGCGCTCGGCAACGATCCGCGTCTGGCGGCGATGCTGGTCCGTGCCACAGATGACAACGAAGCGGCAACGGCAGCAAAACTGGCGGCGATTCTCGAAGAGCCCCCGCGCGGTGGCAGTACCGATCTGACGGTGGCGTTTTCACGCAATCAGCCGAATTGGCAGCAGCGTAGCCAGCAATTGCTGAAGCGCCTGAACATTCGAGGTGGGCAGTCTGATAGCGCGCTGATCGCCCCGTTACTGGCTTCGGCTTTCGCCGATCGCATTGCCCGACGTCGTGGTCAGGAGGGGCGGTATCAGCTGGCTAACGGGATGGGGGCGATGCTGGATGCCGACGACGCATCAGGGCGTCATGAATGGATTATTGCGCCTTTATTGCTGCAAGGCAGCGCCTCGCCGGATGCGCGTATTTTGCTGGCCCTGCCGCTGGATATCGATGCGCTGATACAATCATCTCCTGAGTTGCTGCAGCAGTCCGACACTATCGAATGGGATGAAAATCAGGGGACACTAAAGGCATTGCGCCGCACGCAGGTAGGTCAGTTGACGCTAAAAGTGCAGCCGCTGGCCAAACCCTCGGAAGAGGAACTGCATCAGGCGATGCTGAATGGTATTCGCGATAAAGGGCTAAGTGTGCTCAACTGGACGCCGGAAGCAGAGCAGTTCCGACTGCGTCTGCAATGTGCGGCAAAATGGCTACCGGAATACGACTGGCCTGCCATGGACGACGCGTCGTTGCTGGCGACGCTGGAGAGTTGGCTGCTGCCGCATATGAGCGGTGTGCACGCTTTACGCGCGCTTAAAGCAGTAAATGTGGGCCAGGCATTGCGCGGATTACTGGACTGGTCAATGCTGCAACGTCTGGATAGTGAATTGCCCACACATTACACTGTGCCGACGGGAAGCCGGATAGCCATTCGCTATCACGAGGATAATCCACCGGCGCTGGCGGTCAGGATGCAGGAAATGTTTGGCGAGGCCAATACGCCGACCCTCGCACAGGGGCGCGTCCCGCTGGTGCTGGAACTGCTCTCCCCGGCGCAGCGACCGCTGCAAATCACCCGTGATTTGAGCGCGTTCTGGCAGGGGGCGTACCGTGAGGTGCAAAAAGAGATGAAAGGGCGTTATCCCAAACATGTCTGGCCGGACGACCCGGCGAATACCGCGCCGACGCGGCGCACCAAAAAGTATTCATGAGTTGTAGTGGTAGGCCTGATAAGCGAAGCGCCATCAGGCAAAAAAATTGAGAGATTTCTTCTTCTGTCGCTTGACGGAAGAACAGAGAATCAGGTCTTTGCGCCTGAATGTTGCGGAGAAAAAGCATGGCGGGGAATGACCGCGAGCCAATTGGACGTAAAGGGAAACCGACGCGTCCGGCGAAACAAAAGGTGAGCCGTCGTCAGCTCAGAGATGATGAGTATGACGACGATTATGATGATGACTATGAGGATGAAGAACCGATGCCGCGTAAAGGTAAAGGCAAAGGGCGTAAGCCTCGTGGTAAACGCGGCTGGTTCTGGCTGCTGGTAAAACTGTCGATTGTCTTTTTGGTGCTGATTGCCATTTACGGCGTCTATCTGGATCAAAAAATCCGTAGCCGTATTGATGGCAAAGTCTGGCAGCTGCCTGCGGCCGTGTATGGCCGGATGGTTAACCTAGAGCCAGAAATGCCCATCGGCAAAAAAGAGATGGTGAAGCTGCTGGAGGCTACGCAGTATCGACAGGTCTCGAAGATGACGCGGCCCGGTGAGTTTACCGTGCAGGCGAACAGCATTGAGATGATCCGTCGTCCGTTTGACTTCCCGGACAGTAAAGAAGGGCAGGTGCGTGCGCGTCTGACCTTTGACGGCGATCATCTGGACACCATCGAGAATCTGGATAACAACCGTCAGTTCGGTTTCTTCCGTCTCGATCCACGCCTGATCACCATGCTCTCTTCGGCAAATGGCGAGCAGCGTCTGTTCGTGGCGCGTAGCGGTTTCCCGGATCTGCTGGTGGACACGCTGCTGGCAACCGAAGATCGTCATTTCTACGAGCATGACGGCATTAGCCTGTATTCCATTGGTCGTGCGGTGCTGGCGAACCTGACGGCAGGTCGCACGGTGCAGGGCGCCAGTACGCTGACCCAGCAGCTGGTGAAAAACCTGTTCCTCTCCAGCGAACGTTCTTACTGGCGTAAAGCCAACGAAGCGTACATGGCCGTGTTGATGGATGCCCGTTACAGCAAGGACAGGATCCTTGAGCTGTACATGAACGAAGTCTATCTCGGCCAGAGCGGCGACAACGAGATCCGCGGCTTCCCGCTGGCGAGCCTGTATTACTTTGGCCGTCCGGTTGAAGAGTTGAGCCTCGATCAGCAGGCGCTGTTGGTGGGGATGGTGAAAGGGGCGTCGATCTACAACCCGTGGCGTAACCCGAAACTGGCGCTGGAGCGACGTAACCTGGTGCTGCGTCTTCTGCAACAGCAGCAGATTATCGACCAGGAACTGTATGAAATGTTGAGTGCGCGTCCGCTAGGCGTGCAGCCGCGCGGTGGGGTGATCTCTCCACAGCCTGCGTTTATGCAGATGGTGCGTCAGGAGCTACAGGCGAAGCTGGGCGACAAAGTTAAAGACCTTTCCGGCGTGAAGATTTTCACCACCTTTGATTCCGTGGCGCAGGACGCCGCAGAAAAAGCGGCGGTGGAAGGCATTCCGGTGCTGAAGAAACAGCGTAAGCTGAGCGATCTGGAAACGGCGATTGTGGTAGTGGACCGCTTTAGTGGTGAGGTTCGCGCCATGGTCGGTGGGTCGGAGCCGCAGTTCGCAGGCTACAACCGTGCTATGCAGGCGCGTCGTTCAATTGGTTCTCTGGCGAAGCCCGCGACCTATCTGACCGCCCTGAGCCAGCCGAAGCTGTACCGCCTCAATACCTGGATTGCCGATGCGCCGATTGCGCTGCGTCAGCCAAACGGTCAGGTGTGGTCCCCGCAGAACGATGACCGTCGCTACAGCGAAAGCGGTAAAGTGATGCTGGTGGATGCGTTAACCCGTTCCATGAACGTGCCGACCGTCAATCTGGGCATGGCGCTGGGGCTGCCAGCGGTCACCGAGACCTGGGAAAAACTGGGCGCGCCGAAAGATCAGCTGCACCCGGTGCCAGCTATGCTGCTGGGGGCATTGAACCTGACGCCAATTGAAGTGGCGCAGGCGTTCCAGACCATCGCCAGCGGCGGTAACCGCGCGCCGTTATCAGCGTTGCGCTCGGTAATTGCCGAAGACGGTACGGTGTTGTATCAAAGCTTCCCGCAGGCCGAACGCGCTGTGCCAGCACAGGCGGCGTACATGACGCTGTGGACCATGCAGCAGGTGGTGCAACGCGGTACCGGCCGTCAGCTTGGCGCGAAGTATCCGGGGCTGCATCTGGCGGGGAAAACCGGGACCACCAACAACAACGTTGATACCTGGTTCGCCGGTATTGACGGCAGTCAGGTGACCATTACCTGGGTGGGTCGCGATAACAACCAGCCTACCAAGTTGTACGGTGCGAGCGGGGCGATGTCGATTTACCAGCGCTATCTGGCAAACCAGACGCCAACGCCATTAACGCTGACGCCGCCGGAAGATATTGTCGACATGGGCGTGGATTACGACGGCAACTTCGTGTGCAGCGGCGGGATGCGTACGCTCCCGGTGTGGACCAGCGATCCGGATTCGCTGTGTCAGCAAGGTGAGATGCTGCAACAGTCTGGCAATCCGTTTGATCAGTCAACGCCGCCGCAGCAGCCTCAACAGCAGCAGCAACAGCAACAACCGCCGCAGCAAGAGAAGAAAGACGGCGACGGTGTCGCAGGCTGGATCAAAGATATGTTTGGCAGTAACTAATCTCTCCCAAAACCCGCTTCGGCGGGTTTTTCTTTTCTCATCTCAGACTCCGACCAAACAACATTTCAGCGTAATTCATTAACCCTTTCTTTTCATCTGGTTATTTCTTGACCCCTCAGTTTTAGTAGGGATGTGTATCGCTTGCTATCTCGCCAGCGTTTCGAATATTATGCTGCCGTTATAATAATAATTCTCGTTTACGTTATCATTCACTTTCATCAGAGATATACCAATGGCGCGTTATAAAACTGCTCAGCCAAATTCCTCGCTGCGTAAAATGGCAGTGCTGGTAGCCACAGCGGTTAGCGGCATGTCTGTCTATGCACAGGCGGCGGTTGAACCAAAAGAAGAAACCATCACTGTCACCGCAGCACCCGCCGCACAAGAAAGCGCATGGGGACCTGCTCCAACCATCGCTGCCAAGCGTTCCGCCACGGCAACCAAGACTGATACGCCTATCGAAAAGACCCCACAGTCTGTTTCGGTCGTGACGCGTGAAGAGATGGATACCAAACAGCCGGCTTCCGTGAAACAAGCGATTGCTTACACCCCCGGCGTTTTTGCTACGCGTGGTAGTTCCACCACCTATGATGTGGTGACGATTCGTGGTTTCACCGCGCCTACCACCGTCAATACCAACCAATATCTGGATGGTATGAAACTTCAGGGCAATAACTATTCTGAAGTGTCGATGGACCCATATTTCCTGGAACGCGTAGAAGTGATGCGCGGGCCAACATCAGTGCTGTACGGCAATAGCAACCCTGGCGGTATTGTCAGCATGGTGAGCAAGCGTCCGACCACAGAGCCACTGAAAGAAGTTCAGTTTAAGATGGGGACTAACAACCTCTGGCAAACCGGGTTCGACTTTAGCGATGCTATCGATGATGACGGCGTGTGGTCATACCGCCTGACGGGGTTAGGGAATAGTCAGGACTCTCAGCAAGAGATGTCAAAATCAACGCGTTACGCGATTGCACCTGCGTTTAGCTGGCGTCCTGATGACAAAACCGATTTCACTTTCCTGAGCAACTTCCAGAACGATCCGTACGCAGGATACTATGGCTGGCTGCCGCGTGAAGGTACACTCGTTCCGTATTACGACGCGAATGGCAATCCGCACAAACTGCCGACCGATTTCAACGAAGGTGAAGAAGATAACAAGATGGCGCGCCGCCAGCAGATGGTGGGCTATAACTTCTCGCATGCGTTCAACGATACCTTCACCGTGCGCCAGAATCTGCGTTATGACCAGGTGAAAACGCTTTATCGTTCTGTTTATGGCTACGGTTACAGTGCACCGGGTAAGATTAACCGCCAATACGTGCGTTCTGACGAAGATCTCAACGCGTTCACCGTTGATACCCAATTGCAGTCTGCTTTTGCGACCGGTGATGTTGATCATACCCTGCTGACAGGCGTTGATTACTCACGTATGCGTAACGATGTGAATGCTCTGTATGGTTCTGCCGATCCGCTGGATATGCAGGATCCACAGTATGGCAATCCGAATATCGATGTGAGTGGGCCGTATGCGAAATACGCTGTGCTCAACCGCATGGAGCAGACCGGACTTTATGCCCAGGACCAGATGGAATGGGATAAGTGGGTGCTGACGCTCGGTGGTCGCTACGATTTTGCGAAAACCTCTACGTTGACCCGCTCCAGCAATTCTCTGGCAGAAGTGAACGATCAGCAGTTTACTTGGCGTGGTGGCATTAACTACCTGTTTGACAACGGTATTTCACCGTATTTCAGTTACAGCGAATCTTTCGAGCCGACCTCCGGTGCAACGAAAGAAGGGAAACCGTTCGATCCTTCACGTGGTAAGCAGTACGAAGCCGGTGTGAAGTATGTACCGAAGGATATGCCGGTCGTGCTGACGGCAGCGGTGTATCAACTGACGAAAAATAAAAACCTGACATCAGACCCGAACGATCCAACCGGGTTGTATAGCGTTCAGAGTGGTGAAATTCGCTCACGCGGTATTGAGCTGGAAGCCAAAGCAGCAGTCAATGCCAATATCAACGTCACGGCGGCATATAGCTACACGGATGCGGAATATACTGAGGACACTATCTTCAAAGGTAAACGCCCGGCAGAAGTTCCGCGTAATCATGCATCGTTGTGGACCGACTACACGTTCTATGACACTGCCCTGAGCGGTCTGACCGTTGGCGCAGGTGTGCGTTACACCGGTTCAACGGTGAGCTACTATAAAAACGACGCAGCGAAGAAAAATGACGCGTTTAACGTCGGTGGTTATACCGTTGCTGATGCCATGGTCAAATACGATCTGGCCCGTTTCGGCATGGCGGGGTCCAGCGTTGCGGTTAACGTCAATAACCTGTTTAATCGTGAATACGTTTCCAGTTGCTATAGCGAATACGCGTGCTACTGGGGCGCGGAACGTCAGGTCGTTGCAACTGCAACCTTCCGTTTCTAATTTCTCTTTGGGCACGCTTTGCGTGCCCGTTTTACAAGTTGGCCGCTATGCAGGAAAACAGATCCCATCCCGACACCACTTTTGCGTTAAGTAACGTCTCCTTTCGTGTGCCTGGCCGCACGCTTTTACATCCCCTCTCGTTAACGTTTCCCGTGGGAAAAGTGACCGGTCTTATCGGTCATAACGGCTCCGGTAAATCAACCTTATTGAAAATGCTCGGACGTCATCAGCCGCCTTCAGACGGCGAAATCCTGCTCGACGAGCAACCGCTGGAGAGCTGGAACAGTAAAGCATTTGCCCGTAAGGTCGCCTATTTACCGCAACAGTTGCCGCAGGCGGAAGGGATGACGGTGCGTGAACTGGTGGCGATTGGTCGCTATCCGTGGCACGGCGCGTTGGGACGCTTTGGCGTGGCTGACAGAGAAAAAGTGGAAGAGGCGATCACGCTTGTGGGGTTAAAGCCGCTGGCGCATCGACTGGTTGATAGCCTGTCAGGCGGCGAGCGTCAGCGCGCGTGGATCGCCATGCTGGTGGCGCAGGACAGTCGCTGCCTGCTGCTTGACGAACCGACTTCGGCGCTGGATATCGCGCATCAGGTTGATGTACTGGCGCTGGTGCACCGCTTAAGCCAGCAGCGCGGACTGACGGTGATCGCCGTACTGCATGATATCAATATGGCGGCCCGTTACTGCGATTATCTGGTGGCGCTACGCGGTGGCGAAATGATTGCTCAGGGAACGCCCGCGGAGCTGATGCGCAGTGAAACCCTGGAACTGATTTATGGCATCCCGATGGGCATTTTGCCGCATCCGGGCGGTGCCGCACCCGTGAGTTTTGTCTATTAATGGTCGGATTACATCATATCACCCGCCGACGTTTATTAACGGCGATGGCGCTGTCACCGCTGCTCTGGCAGATGAATTCGGCGCAGGCGGCGGTTGATCCAAAACGTATTGTGGCACTGGAATGGTTGCCGGTAGAACTGTTGCTGGCGCTGGGAATCACCCCCTATGGCGTCGCCGATGTTCCTAACTACAGGCTGTGGGTCAATCAACCCCCGTTGCCGGACTCGGTGATTGACGTCGGGTTACGCACAGAACCCAATCTCGAACTGCTGACCGAAATGAAACCCTCGTTTATGGTCTGGTCGGCAGGCTATGGCCCCGCGCCAGAAAAACTGGCGCGCATTGCGCCGGGTCGCGGATTTAGCTTCAGCGACGGCAAAAAACCGCTGGCGGTCGCTCGCCAGTCGTTGCAGGAGATGGCGCAACTGCTGAATCTGCAAACGGCTGCTGAACGTCATCTGGTGCAATACGATACCGTGATTGCCAGCCTGAAACCGCGCTTTATTCACCGCGGCGCGCGTCCCGTGCTCCTGGCATCCCTGCTTGATTCGCGGCATATGCTGGTATTTGGCCCGAACAGTTTGTTCCAGGACGTGCTGGACGAATACGGGATCCCTAACGCCTGGCAGGGAGAAACCAACTTCTGGGGCAGCACTGCCGTGGGGATTGACCGGCTTGCCGCGTATAAAGATGTTGATGTGCTGTGCTTCGATCATGGTAACGATAAAGAAATGGACGCGCTGATGTCCACGCCGCTGTGGCAGGCGATGCCGTTTGTTCGCGCCGGTCGCTTTCAGCGGGTACCCGCGGTCTGGTTTTATGGCGCCACGCTGTCGGCGATGCATTTTGCCCGCATTCTGGACACTGCGCTGGGAGGCAAAGCGTGAGCAGGAAACTTGAAATGCCGGATGGCGACGCTAAAAGCGCCTTATCCGGCCTACGGTTCGGGCGCGTTGTTGGCTGGATAAGACGAAGCCGCCATCCGGCGTTGCTGCTGGTGGCGCTGTTTATTGTTGCGATCTGGCTGACCTGGATTAACTTCTCCATTGCCCTGCCGCGTGACCAGTGGCAGCAGGCTATCTGGTCACCGAATATCGACGCCATCGAACAGATGGTTTTCCATTACAGCCTGCTGCCACGACTGGCGATTGCGTTACTGGTCGGTGCCGGATTGGGCCTGGTTGGCGTGCTGTTTCAGCAGGTGTTACGTAACCCGCTGGCGGAGCCGACCACGCTGGGTGTGGCAACCGGTGCGCAGCTGGGCATTACGGTCACCACGCTGTGGGCCATTCCCGGCGCGTTGACCACGCAATTCGCGGCGCTGGCCGGGGCGTGTATCGTCGGGGCGCTGGTGTTTGGCGTTGCCTGGGGCAAGCGTTTGTCACCTGTGACGCTGATCCTTGCTGGTCTGGTGGTCAGCCTGTACTGCGGTGCGATTAACCAGCTGATGGTCCTCTTCCATCACGATCAGCTGCAAAGCATGTTTATGTGGAGCAGCGGGACGCTCACCCAAACCGACTGGAACGGCGTGCAGCGTCTGTGGCCACAGCTGCTGGGTGGCGTGATGCTGACCCTGCTGTTACTGCGTCCAATGACGCTGATGGGGCTGGATGACGGGGTAGCGCGTAATCTCGGGCTGGCGCTGTCGCTGGCACGTTTGGCGGCGTTAACGCTGGCGATTGTGCTCAGTGCCTTGCTGGTTAACGCGGTGGGGATTATCGGCTTTATCGGCCTGTTTGCCCCGCTGCTGGCGAAAATGCTCGGCGCACGGCGTTTGCTGGCGCGCCTGATGCTGGCCCCGCTGATTGGGGCCCTGATCCTCTGGCTTTCCGATCAAATTATTCTGTGGTTGACCCGCGTGTGGATGGAAGTCTCCACCGGTTCGGTGACCGCGTTGATTGGTGCGCCGCTGCTGCTGTGGCTGCTGCCGCGCCTGCGCAGCATGAGCGCGCCGGATATGAATGCCAATAACCACGTGGCAGCAGAACGTCAGAACGTGCTGATGTTCGCGCTGGCGGGTGGGGCGATATTGCTACTGACTGCCGTCGTGGCGCTCTCGTTTGGTCGTGATGCCCACGGTTGGACCTGGGCCAGCGGCGCAATGCTGGATGAACTGATGCCCTGGCGCTGGCCGCGTATTCTGGCGGCGATGATTGCCGGGGTGATGCTGGCGGTGGCGGGCTGTATTATTCAGCGCCTGACCGGTAACCCGATGGCCAGTCCGGAAGTCCTTGGGATTAGCTCCGGTGCCGCGTTTGGCGTGGTGTTGATGCTGTTCCTCGTACCGGGTGATGCGTTTGGCTGGCTGCTGCCCGCCGGAAGTCTCGGGGCGGCGGTAACGCTGCTGATTATTATGATTGCCGCCGGGCGCGGCGGCTTCTCGCCGCAACGCATGCTGCTGGCGGGGATGGCGCTCAGCACCGCGTTCACGATGCTGCTGATGATGTTGCAGGCCAGCGGCGATCCGCGGATGGCAAGCGTGCTGACCTGGATCTCCGGCTCGACCTACAACGCCACTGGCGAACAGGTGCTACGGACCGGGATCGTGATGGTGATTCTGCTGGCAGTTACGCCGCTGTGCCGTCGCTGGTTAACGATTTTACCGCTGGGCGGAGAAACCGCGCGGGCGGTGGGTATCGCATTGACGCCGTCGCGCGTGGCGTTACTGATGTTGGCTGCGGGTCTGACGGCGACAGCCACCATGACCATCGGGCCGCTGAGCTTTGTTGGGCTTATGGCGCCGCATATTGCGCGGATGTTAGGTTTCCGGCGCACGATGCCGCATATGGTCATCTCGGCGCTGGCGGGAGGCGTGTTGCTGGTGTTTGCCGACTGGTGCGGGCGAATGGTGCTGTTTCCGTATCAGATCCCGGCGGGATTACTGTCGACGTTTATTGGTGCGCCGTACTTTATCTATTTGTTGAGAAAGCAGAGTCGCTGAGTTTGCCGGATGGCGGCCTATGGACGGACCCCTTTCATTTAGGCCGGATAAGACGCTTTGCGTCGCCATCCGGCAATAAAAAAGCCGGGTGGCGGCTTCGCCTTACCCGGCCTACGTTGTTTCTGGACGTTCTCTTTTACAGCTTCGCAAACACCCGGCGCGCGGCGTCGACAGTGTTATTGATATCTTCCATGCTGTGCGCCACGGACATAAAGCCCGCTTCAAACGCGGACGGTGCCAGATAAACACCTTCATCCAGCATCATGTGGAAGAAGCGCTTGAAGCGCTCAACGTCACATGCCATCACGTCCTGATAGCAGGTCACGGTTTCGGCATCGGTGAAGAAAATCCCGAACATCCCGCCCACATGGTTCACCACCAGCGGAATATTGGCTTCCTGAGCGGCTTCCAGCAGACCTTCTGCCAGACGCGTGGTGAGGTCATCTAAGGTCTCATGAATTCCCGGCTGAGCAACTTCGTTCAGACAGGCGAATCCTGCTGCCATGGCTATCGGGTTACCGGACAGCGTTCCCGCCTGGTAAACCGGGCCGGTAGGTGCCAGTGCGTCCATCACATCACGACGACCGCCGAATGCGCCAACAGGCATGCCACCACCGATGATTTTGCCCAGACAGGTCAGGTCAGGCACTACGCCGTAGTAATCCTGCGCGCCAGCCAGCGCGACGCGGAAACCGGTCATCACTTCGTCGATGATAAACAGCGCACCGAACTCGTCGCACAGTGCGCGCAGGCCAGGCAGGAATTCCGGCAGCGGCGGGATGCAGTTCATGTTGCCCGCGACCGGCTCGACGATGATGCAGGCAATGTCCTGCGGATACTGCTCGAATGCCGCCCGCACCGAGGAGAGATCGTTATAGGTACAGGTCAGGGTGTGCTTGGCAAAATCTGCCGGAACGCCCGGTGAGTTCGGCTGGCCCAGCGTCAGCGCACCGGAACCTGCTTTTACCAGCAAGCAGTCGGCATGACCGTGATAGCAGCCTTCAAATTTGATGATTTTATCGCGCCCGGTGAAGCCACGCGCCAGACGGATGGCGCTCATCGTTGCTTCGGTACCGGAGTTGACCATACGCACCATGTCCATGGTGGGCACAAGCTCGGTAACCAGCGCCGCCATTTTGACTTCCATCTCGGTCGGTGCACCAAAGCTCAGACCGCGCTCGGCGGCTTCGATCACTGCATTGCGGATCGCCGGGTGGTTATGACCCAGCACCATCGGGCCCCAGGATCCGACGTAATCGATGTAGGCTTTACCATCGACGTCATACAGATACGCGCCATCTGCTTTTTCGATAAACAGCGGAGTACCACCCACGCCGGTAAAGGCGCGAACAGGGGAGTTAACGCCGCCGGGGATCAGTTCGCGTGCTGCGCTGTAGAGGTTCTCAGACTTACTCATGGATGGGGTCCTGGTTCGTAGAAAAAGTGAATGCGGGCTATTCTAGTTATTCAGTGAAGGTTATGAAAGTTTTGTGCATTGGAAACAATACGATTTGCAGGGGATTTTCACAAAATGAGCGAGTAGAATGCCGACTCCGTATTTGTATTACCAATTAATGATCATCTGATGAAAACAGACTCTCCCTCTTTTGAAGCACAGCAAATTGTGCGGTTACGGCGCAGGGATCAGATCCGTCGACTCCTTGATCGGGACAAGACACCGCTGGCGATCCTCTTTATGGCGGCCGTGGTTGGCACCGTGACCGGGCTTGTGGGCGTGGCGTTTGAGAAATCTGTCACCTGGGTACAGAACCTGCGCATTGGCGCACTGGTACAAGTTGCCGATCATGCCATTCTGGTATGGCCGCTGGCCTTTATTCTCTCGGCGCTGCTGGCCATGGTGGGCTATTTTCTGGTGCGTAAATTTGCACCCGAGGCCGGTGGTTCGGGGATCCCTGAGATTGAAGGCGCGCTGGAAGAGCTGCGCCCGGTGCGCTGGTGGCGTGTATTGCCGGTAAAATTTGTCGGCGGCATGGGGACGTTGGGGGCCGGTATGGTGCTCGGTCGTGAAGGGCCGACGGTGCAAATTGGCGGTAACATCGGGCGCATGGTGCTGGATGTCTTTCGTATGCGCAGCGCTGAAGCGCGGCATACCCTGCTGGCAACCGGTGCGGCTGCCGGTCTTTCGGCGGCGTTTAATGCGCCGCTGGCCGGCATCCTGTTCATTCTGGAAGAGATGCGTCCGCAGTTTCGCTATAACCTTGTGTCGATCAAAGCCGTGTTTACCGGCGTTATCATGTCGAGCATTGTGTTTCGTATTTTCAACGGTGAGGCCCCGATTATTGAAGTTGGGAAGCTCTCCAATGCGCCGGTGAATACCCTGTGGCTGTATCTGATCCTCGGGATTATTTTTGGCTGTGTCGGACCGTTGTTCAATACCCTGGTGTTACGCACTCAGGATATGTTTCAGCGGTTCCACGGTGGTGACATTAAAAAATGGGTGCTGATGGGCGGGGCGATCGGCGGCCTGTGTGGGATCCTGGGCTTAATTAAACCGGAAGCCGCAGGCGGTGGGTTCAACCTGATCCCAATCGCCGCCGCGGGCAATTTCAGCGTCGGTATCCTGCTGTTTATTTTTATTGCCCGGGTTATCACCACGCTGCTGTGCTTCTCATCCGGTGCGCCGGGCGGGATTTTTGCCCCGATGCTGGCGCTGGGGACACTGCTCGGTACCGCGTTCGGCATGGCGGCCGCGGCCTCATTTCCGCAGTATCATCTGGAGGCTGGGACGTTTGCCATTGCCGGAATGGGGGCGTTGTTGGCGGCGTCGGTACGTGCGCCACTCACCGGCATCGTGCTGGTGCTGGAGATGACCGATAACTATCAGCTCATTTTGCCAATGATTATTACCTGTCTTGGCGCAACACTATTAGCCCAATTTATGGGCGGAAAGCCGCTATACTCGACTATCCTTGCCCGTACGCTGGCAAAACAGGAAGCGGAGCAGGCGGCGAAAAGCCAGAGTACAGCCGCTGGCGAGAATACTTGAACGAAATACCAGGGTATTAGATAATGGCCTTAACTATTGGGTTATAATTTGCCCAATTGCCAATGTCGTTTGGAGCAAAATATGAGTGATGATGTAGCGCTGCCACTGCAATTTACTGAAGCAGCAGCCAATAAAGTAAAAAGCCTGATCGCTGACGAAGATAACCCGAATCTGAAACTGCGCGTATATATCACCGGCGGTGGTTGCAGCGGTTTCCAGTATGGTTTCACCTTTGATGATCAGGTGAATGATGGCGATATGACTATTGAGAAACAGGGCGTTGGCCTGGTGGTTGACCCGATGAGCCTGCAGTATCTGGTGGGCGGCGCGGTTGACTATACCGAAGGTCTGGAAGGTTCCCGCTTCGTGGTGACTAACCCTAACGCCAAAAGCACCTGCGGGTGTGGTTCCTCTTTCAGCATCTGATTGCTGTCTGCAATACCGATGGTCTGATGGTGTAGGCCCGGTAAGCGTAGCGCCACCGGGCAATGTGCCGGATGGCGGCGTAAACGCCTTATCCGGCCTACATGTTCTGCATCGTTACATCAACGTCCGTTATCATCCAGCGCAAATGTCGGTAGCTTTAAGTGCCAGCGAATAGCGGCCAGTCGAATAACCAGCGTGACAACCATCCCCATCATACTGGCGTTTTCCAGCGGTATTGCGAAAGTATAAAACGCGGTTGCGTGAACAATGCCGCCGATAATGCAGGCCGTGGCATAGATTTCTGTACGTAATATCATCGGCACTTCACGGGCCAACACGTCGCGTATGATCCCACCGCCGACGCCGGTAATGACCCCCATACAAATCGCCACTAGCGGACCGGTTCCGGCGAGGAACGCCTTATTGACGCCAATGCCGACGAATACCGCCAGACCCACGGCGTCCAGCACCGGAAGGATCCATTTAGGCAAACGTCTGGGCTGGCGTACCAATACGATCGTCAGCATGCTGGTGATCATGGCAACCACCAGATCGGTAGGATCTTTAACCCAGAATACCGGCCCATGATCCAGGGCCATATCGCGGATCGTGCCGCCGCCGACTGCGGTAACCACCCCGAGGACCAGAACGCCGAACGGATCCATACGTAATTTCCCGGCCAGTAATACGCCAGAGATAGCAAATACCGCGGTACCGACAATATCCAGCCAATAGACGAGCATGCTTAAATCCTCACAACATACCTGGTGGGGGGCCGACGCTAATTTATCTGTGAAAGCGCATTACAGAGTTGTTTTGCGGCGAGGATAATACGCGGGCTCGCGCGTTCAAACCAGTCACTATTAAGGATAATAACCGGGATTTTTAACTGTTCTCCCCAGTATTGCTCAATTTTAAGATTTTCGCCCGAACCACCGGTGGCGACGATTGCCTGGGGGGCTCTTGCCAGTACTTGTTCACGGCTGACCTGTGGCCAGGGAACCCGGCTGCCAGCAAAGATGTTTTCTCCCCCGCATACCTCAAGAACCTGGTGTTGAAGGGAGCCTTTTCCACTGGTAAACAGAGGATTTGCACCAAACTGGAGAAACACCCGTTTTTTCGGTTTATTGGCATACTGAGATTTTAGTAAAGCATACTCATCAAGCAATGTTTGCGCGGCCTGTTTTGCTTGCTCAGGCTTGGGGCTCCACGGTGCCAATTGGCGCAGTGCGTCGGCAACTTGCTCGATGGTGACGGCATCCACCCAGATAACCTTAATCCCCAATGCGGTTAGCTGATTCACCTGCCGCTCGGCATTGCCTCCGCGCCAGGCGATGACCAGATCCGGTTTGAGCGCCACGATGCGTTCCAGATTCATGCCTTGCCAGGTGGAGACCTCTTCAATATTTTCGGCCTCGGGCGGATAATTTGAGTAGCTGCTGACGCCAACGGGCGTAATGCCGGCGGCAAAGGCAAGTTCGGTGTTAGCAGGGGAGAGGGAAACCACACGCGGAGCGGCATAAAGCCACGCCGGAAGCGTAAAAAGCAGGGCGACCAGCGCCCTGGAGATGAATTTAGCCATGCGCCAGTTTCTGTACCAGCGCTTCGACCATCAGGCTTGACTGCTTCGCGGCAACCACCAGGAATTCGTCAAAGCTCAGGTGGGACTGCTGATCGGCAACGTCGGAGATGGCACGAACCACCACGAACGGAACGTTAAAGTTATGGCAAACATGCGCAATCGCGGTGGCTTCCATTTCTACGGCAATCGCCTGCGGGAAGTTATGCTGAATTTTTGCCAGGCCAACAGAGCCGTTAATGAAGGCGTCGCCGCTAACGATAAGACCACGAACGGCGTTAAGGTTCAGTTCTGCAATGCAGGATTCCGCTGCGGCGATAAGCGCAGGGTCGGCTTTAAAACCTGCCGGGCAGCCCGGTAACTGACCGAATTCATAGCCAAATGCAGTGACGTCAGCGTCGTGATAACGCGCTTCGTCAGAGACCACGATATCGCCGACTTTCAGCGTAGAAGCCAGGCCGCCCGCAGAACCCGTATTAATGATGGCATCCGGTTTGCAGCGTTCCAGCAGCAGCGTGGCGCCCAGCGCCGCAGCCACTTTACCGATGCCCGATTTCAGTAGCGCAACCTCAGTCCCGTTCAGTTGGCCGGTGTAAATTTCACAACCGCCAAGGGTGATAGTCTGACGGTTTTCGATTTTGTCACGCAGCAGCGTAACTTCTTCTTCCATTGCACCAATGATGCCGATTTTCATAGATTTACTCGCGATAAGCCAGATTTGAGGGCATAGTCTATCATGCGCTTAAGGGGTAGCGCATTTCTCAGGCGGGAGAGGACATGGCACAGATCGATTTTCGAAAAAAAATAAACTGGCATCGTCGTTACCGTTCGCCGCAGGGCGCAAAATCTGAGCATGAGATCCTGCGAATTTTCGAAAGCGATCGTGGACGTATTATCAATTCTCCGGCTATCCGCCGACTGCAGCAAAAAACCCAGGTCTTTCCGCTGGAGCGCAACGCCGCAGTGCGGACACGTCTGACGCACTCGATGGAAGTTCAGCAGGTAGGGCGCTACATCGCCAAAGAGATCCTCAGCCGACTGAAAGAGCTAAAACTGTTAGAGCAGTACGGCCTGGATGAATTAACCGGTCCTTTTGAAAGCGTGGTCGAAATGTCCTGCCTGATGCATGACATCGGTAATCCACCGTTTGGTCACTTTGGTGAAGCGGCGATTAACGACTGGTTTCGCCAGCGCCTTTTCCCTGCCGATGCGGAAAGCCAGCCTCTCAGCGACGATCGCTGCCTGATCGCGGCGCTACGTTTGCGTGAAGGTGAAGAGTCGCTTAATGACATTCGCCGCAAGGTGCGTCAGGATCTGTGCCATTTTGAAGGAAATGCGCAGGGTATTCGTCTTGTGCACACTTTGATGCGAATGAATCTGACGTGGGCGCAGGTCGGCGGTATTTTAAAATATACTCGTCCGGCGTGGTGGCGTGGAGAGACGCCAGCAACGCATAACTATTTAATGAAGAAACCGGGCTATTACCTTTCCGAGGAACCGTATATTGAGCGGTTACGTAAAGAGTTATCATTAGCACCTTACA
This sequence comes from Citrobacter sp. TBCS-14, assembly GCF_005280805.1. Lineage (NCBI taxonomy): Bacteria > Pseudomonadati > Pseudomonadota > Gammaproteobacteria > Enterobacterales > Enterobacteriaceae > Citrobacter > Citrobacter sp. TBCS-14. The sequence goes on along the minus strand of NZ_SZWM01000476.1, from coordinate 41,488 downwards.
GTCGTTTTCCATTAACCTGGATTATGGAAGCCGCTGACGATATCTCTTATTGCGTGGCCGATCTTGAAGATGCCGTGGAGAAAAGAATCTTCAGTGTCGAGCAACTGTATCATCATCTGTATGAGGCCTGGGGACAACATGAAAAAGGCTCCCTGTTTAGTCAGGTCGTGGAGAACGCGTGGGAAAAATCGCGCTCAAATACATTAAGTCGTAGTACAGAAGATCAGTTCTTTATGTATTTGCGGGTCAACACGCTAAATAAACTTGTGCCCTACGCCGCGCAGCGTTTTATTGATAATTTACCGCAGATTTTTGAGGGTAGCTTTAATCACGCCCTGTTAGAAGACGCCAGCAGCTTCAGCCAATTGCTGGGAGTCTATAAAAATGTGGCGATGAAACATGTATTTAGCCATCCTGATGTCGAGCAACTGGAATTACAGGGGTATCGGGTGATCAGTGGCCTGCTGGAGATCTATCAGCCGTTATTAAAGATGGCACTTGCCGATTTTTCTACACTTGTTCAAAACGAAAGATTAAAACAGTTCCCCATTGAGTCACGATTATTTCAAAAGCTCTCTACGCGCCATCGACTTGCTTATGTCGAAGTGGTCAGTAAAATATCTCCGACGTCTGCCGAGTACCCGGTACTGGAATATTATTATCGCTGCCGCCTGATCCAGGATTATATCAGCGGGATGACCGATTTGTATGCCTGGGATGAATATCGACGGTTGATGGCGGTAGAACAATAAACATCCATTTGTAAAGACGGACAATAAAATTTTACTTTTTCCTTAAAGTTTATTCTGGAACTTAGCGCGATAAAACGACTCTGACGTATACAGCAATTTTGCGTTATCAGTTAATCGAGAATGAAACACATGAAAAAAACCACATTAGCAATGAGTGCACTGGCTCTGAGTTTAGGTTTGGCGTTGTCCCCTCTGTCTGCAACGGCGGCTGAGACTGCGTCTTCAGCAACCACGGCTCAACAGATGCCAAGTCTGGCCCCGATGCTCGAAAAAGTGATGCCATCGGTGGTGAGTATTAATGTCGAGGGGAGCACGACGGTGAATACGCCGCGAATGCCGCGTAATTTCCAGCAGTTCTTTGGGGATAACTCCCCGTTCTGCCAGGACGGTTCTCCGTTCCAGAGTTCCCCATTCTGTCAGGAAGGCGCACCGGGCGCGGGTAATGGCGGCGGTCAGCAGCAGAAATTTATGGCGCTGGGTTCCGGCGTGATTATCGATGCTGCAAAAGGTTATGTTGTGACTAATAACCACGTGGTGGATAACGCCACAGTGATTAAAGTCCAACTGAGCGACGGACGTAAATTTGACGCGAAGATGGTCGGCAAAGACCCGCGTTCTGACATTGCGCTGATTCAGATTCAGGATCCGAAGAACCTGACTGCAATCAAGTTGGCAGACTCCGATGCGCTGCGCGTGGGGGATTATACCGTGGCGATTGGTAACCCGTTTGGACTCGGTGAAACGGTGACCTCCGGTATTGTTTCTGCACTGGGTCGTAGTGGCCTGAACGCAGAAAACTATGAAAACTTTATCCAGACCGATGCGGCGATCAACCGTGGTAACTCCGGTGGCGCACTGGTCAACCTGAACGGTGAGCTGATCGGTATTAACACCGCGATCCTCGCGCCGGACGGTGGCAATATCGGTATCGGTTTTGCTATCCCAAGCAACATGGTGAAAAACCTGACCTCGCAGATGGTGGAGTTCGGTCAGGTGAAACGCGGTGAGCTGGGAATTATGGGGACAGAGCTGAGCTCTGAGCTGGCGAAAGCGATGAAAGTGGATGCCCAGCGTGGGGCATTCGTCAGCCAGGTGATGCCGAACTCTTCCGCAGCGAAGGCGGGTATTAAAGCCGGTGACGTGATTACCTCGCTGAACGGTAAGCCGATCAGCAGCTTCGCCGCGCTGCGTGCGCAGGTGGGTACGATGCCGGTAGGCAGCAAAATCAGCCTTGGCCTGCTGCGTGACGGTAAACCTGTGACGGTGAATCTGGAACTGCAGCAGAGCAGCCAGACTCAGGTTGATTCCAGCTCCATCTTCAAAGGTATTGAAGGGGCGGATATGAGTAACAAAGGCCAGGACAAAGGTGTCGTGGTCAGCGATGTAAAACCAAAAACGCCGGCAGCGATGATTGGCCTGAAGAAAGGGGATGTAATTATCGGAGCTAACCAGCAGCCGGTGAAAAACATTGCCGAACTGCGCAAAATCCTCGACAGCAAACCGGCTGTTCTGGCGCTGAATATTCAGCGTGGTGACAGCTCCATCTATCTGTTGATGCAGTAAGCCTCTCTAAACCCCTTCCCGGCAGCGGGGAGGGGTTTCTTTTTGTGAACCCTCCCACAACTCCATACTTCTCTCCTTCAGTTTGTGCATCTGCACAATGCTGCCGATTATTATCTTCCTTATGCTGAGCATTGCTCACAGGAGGGGTTTATGGCTGGCTGGCATCTTGATACCAAAATGGCGCAGGATATTGTGGCGCGCACGATGCGCATCATCGATACCAATATCAACGTAATGGATGCCCGTGGGCGGATCATTGGTAGCGGCGATCGCGAGCGTATTGGTGAATTGCACGAAGGTGCACTGCTGGTGCTTTCACAGGGCCGGGTGGTAGACATTGACGATGCAGTAGCGAAGCATTTGCACGGCGTACGACAGGGGATAAACCTGCCGCTACGACTCGAAGGTGAAATTGTTGGCGTCATTGGCTTAACCGGCGAGCCGGAGCATCTGCGCAAATATGGCGAGCTGGTGTGTATGACCGCCGAAATGATGCTGGAGCAGTCGCGTCTGATGCACCTGCTGGCGCAGGACAGCCGTCTGCGTGAAGAGCTGGTCATGAACCTGATTCAGGCGGAAGAAAATACGCCCGCGCTGATGGAATGGGCACAGCGTTTAGGCATTGATTTGAACCAGCCGCGCGTGGTGGCGGTGCTGGAAGTCGATAGCGGCCAACTGGGCGTTGACAGCGCGATGGCAGAACTGCAGCAGCTACAGAATGCATTGACCACGCCAGAGCGTAACAACCTGATTGCGATTGTGTCACTGACCGAGATGGTGGTGCTGAAACCCGCTCTTAATCAGTTTGGCCGTTGGGACGCGGAAGATCACCGCAAGCGCGTAGAGCAGCTTATCGCTCGCATGAAAGAGAACGGACAGCTGCGTTTTCGCGTGTCGCTGGGTAACTTCTTTACTGGACCAGGCAGCATTGCTCGTTCTTACCGCACGGCGCGGACGACGATGATGGTCGGTAAGCAGCGTATGCCGGAAAACCGCAGCTATTTCTATCAGGATTTGATGCTGCCGGTGTTACTGGACAGCCTGCGCGGTGGCTGGCAGGCCAACGAGCTGGCGCGTCCGCTGGTACGGCTAAAAGCAATGGATAATAATGGGTTACTGCGTCGGACGTTAGCGGCATGGTTTCGCCATAACGTGCAGCCGCTGGCGACGTCAAAAGCGTTGTTTATCCACCGCAATACGCTGGAATATCGTCTGAATCGTATCTCTGAGCTTACCGGGTTGGATTTGGGAAATTTCGACGACAGGTTATTGCTGTATGTGGCGTTACAGCTGGATGAACAGCATTGATTGATTGCCTGATGGCGCTACGCTTATCAGGCAAAATGCCGGGTGGCGGTTTCGCCTTACCCGGCCTACGAATACATCCACCCACGGTTATTTACGCGTCAGTTTTTCCAGATCGGATTCAATTTCGCTGATCTTGTTGGTGACGACGCTTTCCAGATGTCGTAAGTCATCGAGGATCTTGCGTTTGAGATCGACTTCACTGCGATCGCGCTGGCAGATCTGATCTAGTTCATCAATCACATAGCGCAGGTTCGGGCTGATCTCCTGCACCTCTTTGTAACCCTGGCCGATACCATCGGCAACCACGGTTTTACGCTGACGGGGATATTTAAACTTAACGCTCTTGGCAAAAAACTCGCCTTTATCCTTCTGGAAATAGATTTTCAGGATATCGTTGTTGGCTTCTTGCCGCAGGCTGTAACGATCGATCTCTTCAGGATTGGTAATGCCCAGACTTTTCAGATTGTCATACATAGCGGTACCCTTAAGCTCACTATAACCATTGAATAATTAACGAAAAGCCTTGTTTATGCCACTCGCAGATGTAAAAAAAGCGGGCTAAGCCCGCTTTTTCAAATTGCCGTTAGTCGATGGTACGCAATAGCTCGTTAATTCCGACTTTGCCACGCGTTTTGGCGTCGACTTTCTTGACTATTACCGCGCAGTACAGGCTGTACTTACCGTCTTTCGACGGCAGATTTCCCGATACCACAACCGAACCCGCCGGAACGCGGCCATAGAAAACTTCGCCGGTTTCGCGGTCGTAGATTTTGGTGCTCTGGCCCAGGTATACGCCCATGGAGATAACGGAGCCTTCTTCGACGATCACGCCTTCTACCACTTCAGAACGCGCACCAATGAAGCAGTTGTCTTCGATGATGGTTGGGTTCGCCTGTAACGGTTCCAGCACGCCACCGATGCCAACGCCACCGGACAGGTGAACGTTTTTACCGATTTGCGCACATGAGCCGACGGTTGCCCAGGTATCCACCATGGAACCTTCATCAACGTAAGCACCGATGTTGACGTAAGACGGCATCAGGACGGTGTTACGTGCGATATAGGCACCCTGGCGCACGGCAGCAGGGGGAACTACGCGGAAGCCTTCTTTCTGGAAGCGCGCTTCGTCGTAGTTGGCGAATTTCATCGGGACTTTATCGAAATAGCGGCTTTCTGCGCCATCGATAACCTGGTTGTCGTTAATACGAAAAGAGAGCAGTACCGCTTTCTTCAGCCACTGATGTGTGACCCACTGACCCTCAATCTTTTCTGCAACACGCAGCGCACCGGAATCCAGCAGAGAAATAACCTGATTTACCGCTTCACGGGTTACGGTATCTACATTTGCCGGAGTAATTTCGGCGCGGCGCTCGAAAGCGGACTCAATAACGTTCTGTAACTGCTGCATTGTTAAACTCTTTCCATAATAAATAAACACATCACCCTTTATCGTTTGGATTGAGGGCCTCTGTCAACCGTTGATGTACTTCCTGCTGCAGCGCATTATTAAGGGCACGCCGGTCGGCCGTTGCGATTATGAATAAATCTTCTACTCGCTCGCCAATGGTTGTAATTCGGGCGCCATGCAGCGAAATTCCCAGATCGGCAAAAATCTGTCCGACCCGCGCCAGCAGGCCGGGCTGGTCGAGCGCGATAAGCTCGAGGAATGATTTTCGGTCGGTATGAGTCGGTAGAAAAGTCACCTCGGTCTCGACGGTAAAGTGACGTAGTTTTGCTGGTTGGCGGCGCGGTTGTGGTGGCTGCCAACTTCGTTGGGTGATCGCCTGCTCCAGCCCTGAACGGATGGCGTCGTGGCGGTCTGACGACAGCGGACTGCCGTCCGGCTCCAGCACGATAAATGTATCCATCGCCATGTTGTCGCGGGTGGTAAAAATCTGCGCATCGTGGACGCTAAGGTTTCGCCGATCCAGTTCAGCACAAACCGCGGCAAACAGATAGGGACGGTCCGGACTCCAGATGAAAATCTCCGTTCCGCCGCGCGTGGCCTGTGGGCTGAGTAAGATTAGCGGCTTGCTCATGTCGTGCTGCAGTAGATGGCGCGCATGCCAGGCCAGCTGGTTTGGGCTGTGGCGCACGAAATAGTTGGCGCGGCAGCGCGACCAGATATGGTGCAGCGCTTCTTCATCAATGTTGTCCATGCGCAGCAGCGCCAGCGCCTGCAGCTGGTGATGACGAACGCGTTCGCGCATATCCGGTGTGTTTTGCATGCCGCGACGTAGCTGTTTTTCGGTAGCGAAGTACAGCTCGCGCAACAGGCTTTGTTTCCAGCTGTTCCACAGCGTTTCGTTGGTGGCGCAAATGTCCGCCACCGTCAGGCACACCAGGAAGCGCAGGCGGTGTTCCGTTTGCACTTCTTCGGCGAACTGCTTGATGACTTCGGGGTCCTGAATATCGCGGCGCTGGGCGGTAACCGACATCAGCAGATGCTGGCGCACCAGCCAGGCGACCAACTGTGTTTCGCGGGAATTCAGCCCGTGCAGTTCGGCAAACTTGAGGACATCCTGAGCACCGAGAACCGAGTGGTCGCCGCCGCGACCTTTGGCGATATCGTGGAAAAGCGCGGCAATCAGAATCAGCTCCGGCTGGCGCAGACGCGGCCAGAGATCGACACACAGCGGGTGACGCTGACGGGTCTCTTCTTTGGCAAAGCTTTCCAGCTTTAGCATCACGCGAATCGTGTGTTCATCCACCGTATAGGCATGAAACAGGTCAAACTGCATTTGGCCGACAATGTGCGACCACTGCGGCATATAGGCCCACAGCACACTGTGACGATGCATCGGCAGCAGGCCACGGCTCACCGCCCCCGGATGGCGTAACATGCTGAGAAACAGCGAACGCGCCTCCGGGATGTAGCACAGCGGTTGTGTCAGATGGCGGCGGGCATGGCGCAAATGGCGCAGCGTAGTGGAGTAAATCCCGGTGATCGCGCTATTGCGCACCATGGTGTAAAACATCCGCAGAATGGCTTCCGGTTCGCGGATAAATAGATCGTCGTTACGCAAATCAATTAACGTGCCGCGTAGCTGAAAGTCGTCATCGATCGGGCGCGGCTTTTCATCTGCGGATAGAGCGAGGATGGCCTCATCAAACAGCTGTAGCAGCATGTGGTTCAGCTCACTGACCCTGCGCGTGACGCGAAAATAGTCTTTCATCATCCGTTCGATAGGCTCGTTGCCTTCACCGCCGTAGTGTAGCCGTTGCGCGACGCTAAGCTGACGGTCAAACAGTAGACGGTTATCGTAACGCGTGACTTCCAGATGCAGTGCGAAGCGAATGCGCCAGAGGATGTGCAGACACTCATTCAGTTCAGCACGTTCCGCCAGCGTCAAGAAGCCGAATCCAACCATCTCATCCAGCGACGTGGCGCCAAAGTGGCGGCGGGCTACCCACTGGAGGGTGTGGATATCGCGCAGGCCGCCGGGGCTACTTTTGATATCCGGTTCCAGATTGTAGCTGGTGCCGTGATAGCGCTGGTGGCGCAGGTTCTGCTCTTCCACTTTGGCGGCGTAAAATTTATCGGAGGGCCAGAAGCCTTCGCTAAAAATATGTTTTTGTAGCTCAAGAAACAGCGCCACGTCGCCAATCAGCAGGCGTGTTTCAATCAGGTTAGTGGCGACGGTTAAATCGGACAGGCCTTCCAGCAGACACTCTTCCAGCGTACGCACGCTGTGCCCCACCTCCAGTCTCACATCCCACAACAGCGTTAGCAGTTCGCCGACCTTCTCGGCCTGCGCATCAGGCAGTTTTTTACGACTCAGGATCAGCAGGTCGATATCGGAAAGCGGGTGCAGTTCGCCACGCCCATAGCCGCCGACGGCAACCAGCGCCAGATCGGCAATTTGACCGAAACCGGCTTCAATCCACAGGCGTTGCAGCAGTTGGTCAATAAACTCGGTGCGCGCTTCGATCAACTGCTCTGCGGAAATACCACTGTCAAAGGCTTCACCTAACCAGTTCTGAAACGAATCGATATGCGTTTTAATGCCGCTACAGTTGAGATCGTGCTGAGGCCAGGTTCCCGGGTTTTGCGGTTGGCCCGGCAGGGTGGGGAGGGCAGTATTTGCGTGTTGTTCAGGAAGAGTATTCATTGTGCGCCACCCATAAAAAAGCCGGATGACGCTTACGCTTATCCGGCCTACGGGAGAGTGCCATTTGTAGGCCTGATAAGCGACAGCGCCATCAGGCAAAACATTATTCGTCGTGTGTGATGACCGCCGGGATAGTGTCATCCTTGCGTAACGTCAGAATTTCACAACCGTTTTCCGTCACCACAATAGTATGCTCGTACTGTGCAGACAAGCTACGGTCTTTGGTTTTTACCGTCCAGCCGTCTTTCATGGTGCGGATACGATAATCACCGGCGTTGAGCATCGGTTCAACGGTGAAGGTCATGCCCGGTTGCAGCACTACGCCGCCATCGTCTGCATCGTAGTGCAGAACCTGAGGTTCTTCATGGAAGCCGCGACCGATGCCGTGGCCGCAGTATTCGCGTACCACAGAGAAGCCTTCGCCTTCCGCATATTTCTGAATGGCTGCGCCCAGCGTGCGCAGACGAATACCCGATTTTATCATCCGCAGCGCCAGATACAGGCTTTCCTGCGTGACGCGGCACAGACGCTCGCCCAGAATCGTCGGCTTGCCGACGATAAACATTTTGGAGGTGTCACCGTGGAACTCGTCTTTAATCACGGTAACGTCGATGTTGACGATATCGCCGTCTTTCAGGTGCTTGGCGTCGTCCGGGATCCCGTGGCATACCACTTCATTGATGGAGATGCAGACGGATTTCGGATAACCGTGATAACCCAGGCACGCGGAGATCGCCTGCTGCTCGTTCACGATGTAGTCATTGCAGATACGATCCAATTCGCCGGTGCTGACGCCCGGTTTGATAAACGGTTCGATCATTTCCAGCACTTCGGCGGCCAGACGACCAGCGACGCGCATTTTTTCGATTTCTTCAGGGGTCTTGATTGAGATAGCCATAAATTCTGTCCATCAGTGTCGATGATTTCGACAATAATTGTGTAAGTGCTGCTAATGGTATCAGTCAGGGGTGTACCCTGCCAAATTGAGAATCATTAACAGCACAGACCGCCAACTATTATTGGTGTCTATGGCGTATTTGTGGTATAAAGCGCGCCGGACTTCCGATCCATTCGAAGACTACACACGATGGACGGGAGCGACAAATCTCACTTTGTGTAACAACACACACGTATCGACACATATTCCGGGGTGCCCTTTTGGGTCGGTAATATGGGATGCGTGGAGGCTTAACCCCAACTTTTATATATAGAGGTTTTAATCATGGCAACTGTTTCCATGCGCGACATGCTCAAGGCTGGTGTTCACTTCGGTCACCAGACCCGTTACTGGAACCCGAAAATGAAGCCTTTCATCTTCGGTGCGCGTAACAAAGTTCACATCATCAACCTTGAGAAAACTGTACCGATGTTCAACGAAGCTCTGGCTGAACTGAACAAGATCTCTGCTCGTAAAGGTAAAATCCTTTTCGTTGGTACTAAACGCGCTGCAAGCGAAGCGGTGAAAGAAGCTGCTAACAACTGCGACCAGTTCTTCGTGAACCATCGCTGGTTGGGCGGCATGCTGACTAACTGGAAAACCGTTCGTCAGTCCATCAAACGTCTGAAAGATCTGGAAACTCAGTCTCAGGACGGTACTTTCGAAAAGCTGACCAAGAAAGAAGCGCTGATGCGCACCCGTGAGCTTGAGAAACTGGAAAACAGCCTGGGCGGTATCAAAGACATGGGCGGTCTGCCGGACGCTCTGTTCGTAATCGATGCTGACCACGAGCACATTGCTATCAAAGAAGCAAACAACCTGGGTATCCCGGTATTTGCAATCGTTGATACCAACTCTGATCCGGACGGTGTTGACTTCGTTATCCCGGGTAACGACGACGCAATCCGTGCTGTGACCCTGTACCTGGGCGCTGTAGCTACTACCGTTCGTGAAGGCCGTTCTCAGGATCTGGCTTCCCAGGCGGAAGAAAGCTTCGTAGAAGCTGAATAATAAGGCACGCTCGTTAGAGCCCCCTTATAAACCAGGTTGTATCACGTTTGGTTAGGGGCCCTTTAGGCCCCTTTTTCACTTTTAAATCTGTGCGGTTTGACGCCGGGCAGATCAAATCTTCCGAGGATTTTAGAATGGCTGAAATTACCGCATCCCTGGTAAAAGAGCTGCGTGAGCGTACCGGCGCAGGCATGATGGATTGCAAAAAAGCACTGACTGAAGCTAATGGCGACATCGAGCTGGCAATCGAAAACATGCGTAAATCTGGTGCGATCAAAGCGGCGAAAAAAGCAGGCAACGTTGCTGCTGACGGCGTGATCAAAACCAAAATCGACGGCAACTACGGCATCATTCTGGAAGTTAACTGCCAGACTGACTTCGTTGCTAAAGATGGTGGTTTCCAGGCATTTGCAGACAAAGTTCTGGATGCTGCAATCGCGGGCAAAATCACTGACGTTGACGTTCTGAAAGCACAGTTCGAAGAAGAACGTGTTGCGCTGGTTGCTAAAATCGGTGAGAACATCAACATCCGTCGTGTTGCTTCCATCGAAGGCGACGTACTGGGTTCATACCAGCACGGTGCGCGTATCGGTGTTCTGGTTGCGGCTAAAGGCGCAGACGAAGAGCTGGTTAAACAGCTGGCAATGCACATTGCTGCAAGCAAGCCTGAATTCGTTAAGCCAGAAGACGTATCTGCTGAAGTGGTAGAGAAAGAATACCAGGTTCAGCTGGATATCGCGATGCAGTCTGGTAAGCCGAAAGAAATCGCAGAGAAAATGGTTGAAGGCCGCATGAAGAAATTCACCGGCGAAGTTTCTCTGACGGGTCAGCCTTTCGTTATGGATCCGAGCAAATCTGTTGCTCAGCTGCTGAAAGAGCATAATGCTGACGTAACAGGCTTCATCCGCTTTGAAGTGGGTGAAGGCATCGAGAAAGTTGAGACTGACTTTGCAGCAGAAGTTGCTGCGATGTCCAAGCAGTCTTAATTTTTTAAAGGAGCCGCCTGAGGGCGGCTTCTTTTTGTGTCTGGCTTGTAAATTCAGCGAACCGCTATAGTGGCTACGTTGAAAAGCGACATACAATGTCGCTGGTATTAACTCATCTCATTCGTTGACAGTCTCAGGAAAGAAACATGGCTACCAATGCAAAACCCGTCTACAAACGTATTCTGCTTAAGTTAAGTGGCGAAGCGCTGCAAGGTTCAGAAGGCTTCGGTATTGATGCAAGCATACTTGACCGTATGGCTCAGGAAATCAAAGAACTGGTTGAGCTGGGTATTCAGGTTGGCGTAGTGATTGGTGGCGGTAACCTGTTCCGTGGTGCTGGTCTGGCGAAAGCGGGAATGAACCGCGTTGTGGGCGACCACATGGGCATGTTGGCCACCGTAATGAACGGTCTGGCAATGCGCGATGCGCTTCACCGCGCCTATGTGAACGCCCGCCTGATGTCCGCAATTCCTTTGAACGGTGTGTGCGATAACTACAGCTGGGCGGAGGCTATCAGCCTGCTGCGCAACAACCGTGTTGTTATCCTGGCGGCCGGTACCGGCAACCCGTTCTTCACGACAGACTCTGCAGCCTGCCTGCGCGGTATTGAAATTGAAGCTGATGTAGTGCTGAAAGCCACCAAAGTTGACGGCGTATTTACCGCAGATCCGGCGCAAGATCCAACCGCGACCATGTACGAACAACTGACCTATACTGAAGTTCTGGATAAAGAACTGAAAGTGATGGATCTGGCGGCGTTCACGCTGGCTCGTGACCACAAATTGCCTATTCGTGTCTTCAACATGAACAAACCGGGTGCGCTGCGCCGTGTGGTGATGGGTGAAAAAGAAGGGACGTTAATCACGGAATAATTCCCGTTGCGGCTAAATGCAGGTAATATTCTGCTTTAATGTCGCGGGATACGTCCCTCAAAATTAATCAAGACTATACTTGTCGCATCTTGCGTGGTGGATATGGTCTGACTGAAACAAGCTTTCAAGGATTCGTAACGTGATCAACGAAATCAGAAAAGATGCTGAAGTACGCATGGACAAATGCGTCGAAGCATTCAAAAATCAAATCAGCAAAATTCGCACGGGTCGTGCTTCTCCCAGCCTGCTGGATGGCATTATCGTGGAATATTACGGCACGCCAACTCCGCTGCGTCAGCTGGCAAGCGTAACGGTTGAAGATTCCCGTACTCTGAAAATCAACGTGTTTGACCGTTCTATGGGCCCGGCCGTTGAGAAAGCGATTATGGCTTCTGACCTCGGTTTGAACCCAAGCTCTGCGGGTTCTGACATCCGCGTTCCGCTGCCGCCGCTGACCGAAGAACGTCGTAAAGATCTGACCAAGATCGTGCGTGGCGAAGCAGAAGGCGCGCGTGTTGCCGTGCGTAACGTTCGTCGTGATGCTAACGACAAAGTGAAAGCGCTGTTGAAAGATAAAGAGATCAGCGAAGATGACGATCGCCGTTCTCAGGACGACGTGCAGAAAATGACTGACGCCGCTATCAAGAAAGTGGATGCGGCGCTGGCAGAGAAAGAAGCGGAACTGATGCAGTTCTGATTCGCCTGTACGCTTAAAACGCCGCTCAGAAGGTCTGCAAAGGCTGGATGGCGGCGTTTTGCTTTTTTCTGTCTATCCCCTAAAGGGTAAAATTCTTCAGGATGTCTGATGAAGCAATTAACCATTCTCGGCTCAACCGGCTCTATTGGTTGCAGTACGCTGGATGTCGTACGCCATAACCCGGAAACGTTTCGTGTTACTGCGCTGGTCGCGGGTAAAAATGTTGCCCGTATGGTCGAGCAGTGCCTGGAGTTCTCTCCCCGCTATGCAGTAATGGATGATGAAACAAGCGCTGCGCAGGTGAAAGCGGCTCTGCTGGAGCAGGGAAGTCGTACCGAGGTGATGAGCGGACAACAGGCGGCCTGTGATATGGCTGCGCTGGATGATGTCGATCAGGTAATGGCCGCGATTGTCGGCGCGGCGGGGCTGCTGCCTACGCTGGCGGCAATCCGTGCAGGCAAAAGCATTTTACTGGCGAATAAAGAGTCGCTGGTAACCTGCGGTCGTTTGTTTATGGATGACGTGAAGCGCCACAAAGCGCAGCTTTTGCCGGTAGATAGCGAACATAACGCGATTTTTCAGAGTTTACCCCAACCTATTCAGCACAATCTGGGATACGCTGACCTTGAGCAAAATGGCGTCATGTCCATTCTGCTTACCGGGTCTGGTGGCCCTTTCCGTGAAACGCCATTGCACGATCTGGTGTCAATGACCCCCGATCAAGCATGCCGTCACCCGAACTGGTCGATGGGACGAAAAATCTCCGTCGACTCTGCCACTATGATGAATAAAGGTCTGGAATACATTGAAGCGCGCTGGTTGTTTAATGCCAGTGCAAGCCAGATGGAAGTGCTGATTCATCCACAGTCGGTGATTCATTCGATGGTTCGGTATCAGGATGGTAGCGTTCTGGCACAACTGGGTGAGCCTGATATGCGCACGCCTATTGCCCATACTATGGCATGGCCGAAACGCGTCACATCTGGCGTGAAGCCTGTCGACTTTTGCAAACTGAGCGCGTTGACGTTTTCCGCGCCGGATTACCAACGCTATCCGTGCCTGAAACTGGCGATGGATGCGTTTGAGCAAGGGCAAGCAGCGACAACCGCGCTGAACGCTGCGAATGAAATTACCGTTGCCGCATTTCTGGCGCAACAAATTCGATTTACCGATATTGCCGAGCTCAATTTATCCGTACTGGATAAGATGGATTTGCAGGAACCCCAGAACGTTGATGACGTGTTGAGGGTTGATGCCGTTGCACGGGACGTCGCCAGAAAACAAGTGATGCGACTCTCAAGCTGATGATAATCCCTCTACAGAGATTCGTGCTATTTGTTAGCGTTGGGCTTCAGTGATATAGTCTGCGCCACCCGATCGCAGGTATTGGCATTTTTTCGGTCGGGTAAGCCGTGGTTTGACACGGCTTTTTTGTGTAGAGGCTTCAGTATTCCTGAGTACCGTTAAATCCTTTCAGGGACTAAAAACGCGTTATGTTGTCTGCAACTCAACCATTAAGCGAAAATTTGCCAGCACATGGCTGTCGCCATGTAGCCATTATTATGGATGGCAATGGCCGCTGGGCGAAAAAGCAAGGGAAGATTCGCGCCTTTGGGCATAAGGCCGGAGCAAAATCCGTCCGCCGGGCTGTCTCTTTTGCTGCCAATAACGGTATTGATGCGTTAACGCTGTATGCCTTTAGCAGTGAGAACTGGAACCGACCTGCGCAGGAAGTGAGCGCGTTAATGGAATTATTCGTGTGGGCACTTGATAGTGAAGTGAAAAACCTGCATCGCCATAACGTTCGTCTGCGTATTATCGGGGATATCAGTCGATTTAACTCACGTTTGCAAGAACGGATTCGCAAGTCGGAAGCGCTTACAGCCCAGAATACGGGGTTAACGCTGAATATTGCTGCGAATTACGGCGGACGTTGGGACATTGTCCAGGGAGTCAGGCAACTGGCGCAACAGGTGCAAGACGGTCTGCTGCGCCCTGAGCAAATTGACGAAGAAATGCTTGGTCAGCAAGTTTGTATGAATGAACTGGCTCCTGTGGATTTAGTGATAAGGACTGGGGGAGAGCATCGCATCAGTAATTTTTTGCTGTGGCAAATTGCCTATGCTGAACTTTACTTTACGGATGTTCTCTGGCCCGATTTCGATGAACAAGACTTTGAAGGTGCGCTGCATGCCTTTGCTAATCGAGAGCGTCGTTTCGGCGGGACCGAACCCGGTGATGAAAAAGCCTGATGGGGGTCGCTTTTGCTGAAGTATCGCCTGATTTCTGCTTTTGTTTTAATACCCGTTGTCATCGCGGCGCTGTTTTTATTGCCGCCGGTGGGGTTCGCCATTGTTACGCTGGTCGTATGTATGTTGGCCGCGTGGGAGTGGGGACAGTTAAGCGGTTTCACCACTCGCACACAGCGAGTTTGGCTGGCGGTTCTGTGCGGGCTTTTGCTGGCACTGATGCTGTTTTTACTGCCTGAATATCATCATAATATTCATCAGCCGTTGGTCGAAGTGTCGCTTTGGGCGTCGTTGGGCTGGTGGGGCGTTGCACTATTGCTGGTGTTATTTTACCCAGGTTCGGCGACTGTCTGGCGTAATTCAAAGATATTACGCATCATTTTCGGCATCTTAACCATTATCCCTTTCTTTTGGGGAATGCTGGCGCTACGTGCCTGGCATTATGATGAGAATCATTATAGTGGCGCAGTATGGCTGCTGTATGTCATGATCCTCGTCTGGGGAGCGGATTCCGGTGCGTATATGTTTGGCAAGTTATTTGGTAAACATAAACTGGCGCCGAAGGTTTCTCCGGGTAAAACCTGGCAAGGTTTTATTGGCGGACTCGCCACTGCGGCTGTGATCTCATGGGGTTATGGTATGTGGGCGAATCTTGATGTCGCGCCTGTCACCTTGCTCATTTGCTCTATTGTTGCGGTCCTGGCCTCGGTGCTGGGTGACTTGACTGAGAGTATGTTTAAGCGTGAAGCAGGTATTAAGGACAGTGGTCACTTAATCCCAGGGCACGGCGGCATTCTGGATCGTATTGATAGTCTGACGGCTGCGGTACCGGTCTTTGCTTGCTTGCTGTTACTGGTTTTCAGGACGCTTTAACGGATGGTCTTATGCTGAGTATTCTCTGGAATCTGGCTGCATTCATCGTCGCACTCGGTGTGCTTATCACCGTGCATGAATTTGGTCATTTCTGGGTTGCCCGGCGCTGTGGTGTTCGCGTTGAGCGTTTTTCCATTGGTTTTGGAAAGGCGCTGTGGCGGCGCACTGATAGATTGGGTACCGAATACGTCATCGCCCTGATCCCTCTCGGCGGCTACGTCAAAATGCTGGATGAGCGTGCAGAACCGGTGGTGCCGGAACTGCGCCACCACGCGTTCAACAACAAAACGGTTGGGCAGCGTGCGGCCATTATTGCCGCAGGTCCGATTGCAAACTTCCTTTTCGCTATTTTTGCTTACTGGCTGGTGTTTATCATCGGCGTCCCTGGTGTTCGTCCGGTTGTGGGTGAAATAACACCCAACTCGATTGCCGCACAGGCGCAAATTCAGCCAGGTACGGAACTAAAAGCGGTTGATGGTATCGAAACCCCTGATTGGGATACCGTGAGATTGCAGCTGGTCGCTAAAATTGGCGATGAGCAGACCATTCTTAGCGTGGCGCCGTTTGGCAGCAACCAGCGGCAGGACAAAACGCTGGATTTGCGCCAATGGGCATTTGAGCCAGACAAACAGGATCCCGTTACGAGTTTAGGGATTCGTCCACGCGGTCCGCAGATTGAACCGGTGCTGTCAGAAGTACAGGTTAACTCCGCAGCAAGTAAGGCGGGTTTGCAAGCTGGCGACAGGATCGTTAAAGTCAATGGTCAGCCGCTCACGCAATGGATGACGTTCGTGACGCTGGTGCGTGATAATCCGAATAAGCCGTTAGCGCTAGAAATTGAAAGGCAGGGGAGTTCCTTGTCTTTGACGTTAACTCCGGACTCAAAACCGGGTAACGGTCAGGAAGAGGGATTTGCGGGTGTCGTGCCTAAAATTATTCCTCTGCCTGATGAGTATAAGACTGTACGCCAGTATGGACCATTCGGCGCCATCCTCGAAGCCTCGGATAAAACGTGGCAGTTGATGAAGTTGACGGTCAGTATGCTGGGAAAATTGATTACCGGTGATGTGAAACTGAACAACCTCAGTGGGCCGATTTCTATCGCCCAGGGGGCTGGGATGTCAGCGGAGTTCGGGGGGATTTATTACCTGATGTTCCTTGCGCTTATCAGCGTGAACTTAGGGATAATTAACCTGTTTCCGTTGCCCGTTCTTGACGGGGGGCATCTGCTGTTCCTGGCGATTGAAAAGCTGAAGGGCGGTCCGGTATCCGAGCGGGTTCAAGACTTTAGTTATCGCATTGGCTCGATTTTGCTAGTGTTGTTAATGGGGCTTGCACTTTTCAATGATTTCTCTCGGTTGTAAGAGAGTGTTAGGAAGAACGCATAATAACGATGGCGATGAAAAAGTTGCTCATAGCGTCGCTGCTGTTTAGCAGCGCCACCGTATACGGTGCTGAAGGGTTCGTCGTGAAGGACATTCATTTCGAAGGCCTACAGCGAGTCGCCGTTGGTGCGGCTCTCCTCAGTATGCCGGTGCGCACAGGCGACACGGTTAATGATGAAGATATCAGTAATACCATTCGTGCTCTGTTCGCCACCGGTAACTTTGAGGATGTCCGCGTCCTGCGCGATGGTGATACCCTTCTGGTTCAGGTAAAAGAACGCCCGACGATTGCCAGCATCACTTTCTCCGGTAACAAATCGGTTAAAGATGACATGCTGAAGCAAAACCTCGAGGCGTCTGGTGTGCGTGTTGGCGAGTCTCTCGATCGCACCACGCTTGCCGATATCGAAAAAGGCCTGGAAGATTTTTACTATAGCGTCGGTAAGTACAGCGCCAGTGTGAAAGCGGTGGTGACGCCGTTGCCGCGTAACCGCGTTGACCTCAAACTGGTGTTCCAGGAAGGTGTCTCGGCGAAGATCCAACAGATCAATATCGTCGGTAACCATGCCTTTACAACCGACGAATTGATCTCTCACTTCCAACTGCGCGATGAAGTGCCGTGGTGGAACGTGGTGGGCGATCGTAAATACCAGAAACAGAAACTGGCGGGCGACCTTGAAACCCTGCGTAGTTACTATCTGGATCGCGGCTATGCTCGCTTCAATATCGACTCCACGCAGGTCAGCCTGACGCCGGATAAGAAAGGTATCTACATCACCGTCAACCTTACAGAAGGCGAGCAGTACAAGCTTTCTGGGGTACAGGTGAGCGGTAACCTGGCTGGACACTCTGCCGAAATTGAGAGCCTGACGAAAATCGAACCGGGTGAACTCTATAACGGCACCAAAGTGACCAAAATGGAAGATGATATCAAGAAGCTTCTGGGTCGCTACGGTTATGCCTACCCGCGCGTACAGTCGCAGCCTGAAATCAACGATGCCGACAAGACGGTTAAATTGCGCGTAAACGTGGATGCGGGTAACCGTTTCTATGTGCGTAAGATCCGCTTTGAAGGTAACGATACCTCTAAAGACTCCGTCCTGCGTCGTGAAATGCGCCAGATGGAAGGTGCCTGGCTGGGTAGCGATCTGGTCGATCAGGGTAAAGAGCGTCTGAATCGTCTGGGCTATTTCGAAACAGTCGACACCGATACTCAGCGTATTCCGGGCAGTCCTGATCAGGTTGATGTGGTCTACAAGGTGAAAGAACGTAACACCGGTAGCTTTAACTTCGGCGTCGGGTACGGTACCGAAAGCGGCGTGAGCTTCCAGGCGGGCGTTCAGCAGGATAACTGGTTAGGCACCGGGTATTCTGTTGGTATTAACGGCACCAAAAACGATTACCAGACCTATACTGAATTGTCTGTGACCAACCCGTACTTCACCGTGGATGGTGTGAGCCTTGGTGGCCGCGTCTTCTATAACGACTTTGAAGCGGATGACGCAGACCTGTCTGACTACACCAACAAAAGTTATGGTACAGACGTCACGCTGGGCTTCCCGATCAACGAATACAACACGTTGCGTGCGGGTCTGGGTTACGTGCATAACTCCTTGTCTAACATGGATCCACAGGTTGCAATGCAACGTTATCTGGTTTCCATGGGTGAGAGCCCTGATGCGGATAGCTTCAAATCAGACGATTTCACCTTCAACTACGGTTGGACATACAACAAACTGGACCGTGGCTATTTCCCAACGGAAGGTACGCGTATCAACCTGAACGGTAAAGTCACCGTTCCGGGTTCTGATAACGAATACTACAAAGCGACGTTGGATACCGCGACCTACGTACCGATCGATGACGACCATAAATGGGTTGTTCTGGGTCGTACTAAGTGGGGTTATGGTGATGGATTAAGCGGCAAAGAAATGCCGTTCTATGAGAACTTCTATGCCGGTGGTTCCAGCACCGTGCGTGGCTTCCAGTCCAACACCATTGGTCCAAAAGCCGTCTATTTACCAGCAAATCGTTATAATGATGATGACGATTATGACAACGAATGTGACACCACCAATACGTCACCGTGTAAATCAGACGATGCAGTGGGCGGTAACGCCATGGCTGTCGCCAGCCTGGAGTTTATTACCCCAACGCCGTTTATTAGCGACAAGTATGCTAACTCGGTCCGTACCTCCTTCTTCTGGGATATGGGTACCGTCTGGGATACCAACTGGGATTCTGCGAAGTATTCTGGCTATCCAGACTACAGCGATCCGAACAATATCCGTATGTCTGCGGGTATCGCGTTACAATGGATGTCCCCATTAGGGCCGTTGGTCTTCTCCTACGCCCAGCCGTTCAAAAAGTACGATGGAGACAAATCAGAACAGTTCCAGTTTAACATTGGTAAAACCTGGTAATTGTTCTGCGCAAAGGAATGTAGTGGTAGTGTAGCGATGACTTTAGGCGATCCTGAATGGGGTCGCCTGGCCACGCAAAGAACTGTACCTTCGGGTGCAAATGGGATGGTAAGGAGTTTATTGTGAAAAAGTGGTTATTAGCTGCAGGTCTCGGTTTAGCGATGGCAACGTCCGCACAGGCTGCTGACAAAATTGCAATCGTCAATATGGGTAGCCTGTTCCAACAGGTTGCACAGAAGACTGGTGTTTCTAATACGCTGGAAAACGAGTTCAAAGGCCGCGCCAGCGAACTGCAGCGCATGGAATCCGATCTGCAATCTAAAATGCAGCGTCTGCAATCCATGAAAGCAGGTAGCGATCGTACTAAGCTGGAAAAAGACGTTATGGCTCAGCGCCAGACTTTCTCTCAGAAAGCGCAAGCTTTTGAGCAGGATCGTGCGCGTCGTTCCAACGAAGAACGTGGCAAACTGGTTACGCGTATCCAGACAGCCGTGAAATCTGTCGCTAGCAGCCAGAGCATCGATCTGGTCGTTGACGCAAACACCGTTGCTTACAACAGCAGCGATGTTAAAGACATCACCGCTGACGTACTGAAACAGGTTAAATAAGTAATGCCTTCAATTCGACTGGCTGATTTAGCAGAGCAGTTGGATGCAGAATTACACGGTGATGGCGATATCGTCATCACCGGCGTAGCGTCCATGCAATCTGCGCAAACTGGCAATATTACGTTCATGGTGAATCCTAAGTACCGTGAGCATTTAAGCCTGTGCCAGGCTTCTGCCGTTGTGATGACGCAGGACGATCTTCCTTTTGCTAAGAGTGCTGCGCTGGTAGTGAAGAACCCCTACCTGACCTATGCACGAATGGCGCAAATTTTAGATACCACGCCTCAGCCGGCACAGAACATTGCACCCAGTGCAGTGATTGATGCGACGGCAAAGCTGGGTAGCAATGTCTCTGTTGGCGCAAATGCGGTCATCGAGTCTGGCGTAGAACTGGGCGATAACGTGGTTATCGGTGCAGGCTGTTTCGTCGGAAAAAACACAAAAATCGGCGCAGGTTCACGCTTGTGGGCGAATGTGACGATTTATCACGATATCCAGATCGGTGAACATTGCCTGATCCAGTCCAGCACCGTTGTCGGATCTGACGGCTTTGGCTATGCGAACGATCGTGGTAATTGGGTGAAGATCCCACAGCTTGGTCGCGTAATTATTGGCGATCGTGTCGAGATCGGCGCTTGCACGACCATCGATCGTGGCGCTCTGGACGATACCGTGATCGGCAATGGTGTTATCATTGATAACCAGTGCCAGATTGCGCATAACGTTGTGATTGGCGACAATACGGCGGTAGCCGGTGGCGTCATTATGGCGGGCAGCCTGAAGATTGGCCGTTACTGCATGATTGGCGGCGCCAGTGTGATCAATGGGCATATGGAAATATGCGACAAAGTCACGGTCACTGGTATGGGTATGGTGATGCGTCCTATCACCGAACCAGGCGTCTATTCCTCAGGCATTCCGCTACAGCCCAACAAGGTATGGCGTAAAACAGCTGCACTGGTGATGAATATTGATGATATGAGCAAGCGCCTCAAAGCGATTGAGCGCAAGGTTAATCAACAAGACTAAAGCACCTTTTTTGCACGTCTGACTTTTCGGCCTGTCCCATTCATACGATTGCGACAGGCCGTGTTATTATTGCCTTTTAGTATATTTTGACAGGAAGAGTATTTTGACTACTAACACTCATACTCTGCAAATTGAAGAGATTTTAGAACTTCTGCCGCACCGTTTTCCGTTTTTGCTGGTTGATCGTGTGCTGGATTTTGAAGAAGGTCGTTTTCTGCGCGCAGTGAAAAATGTATCCGTTAACGAGCCTTTCTTCCAGGGCCACTTCCCGGGTAAACCGATTTTCCCTGGCGTGCTGATTCTGGAAGCAATGGCCCAGGCAACGGGTATTCTGGCGTTTAAAAGCGTAGGAAAACTGGAGCCAGGCGAGCTGTATTATTTCGCTGGTATCGATGAAGCACGCTTCAAGCGTCCTGTCGTACCTGGCGATCAGATGATCATGGAAGTCACTTTCGAGAAAACGCGCCGTGGCCTGACCCGTTTTAAAGGGGTTGCACTGGTTGACGGTAAAGTTGTGTGCGAAGCAACGATGATGTGTGCCCGTAGCCGGGAGGCCTAATACGTGATTGATAAATCCGCCTTTATTCACCCGACCGCCATTGTGGAAGAGGGCGCCAGTATTGGTGCCAATGCCCACATTGGACCTTTTTGTATTGTTGGACCCCACGTTGAAATTGGTGAGGGTACCGTACTGAAGTCTCACGTTGTCGTGAATGGCCATACTAAAATTGGTCGCGATAACGAGATCTATCAGTTTGCCTCCATCGGCGAAGTAAACCAGGATCTGAAGTATGCTGGCGAACCGACCCGCGTGGAAATTGGCGATCGCAACCGCATCCGCGAAAGCGTCACCATTCATCGTGGCACAGTGCAAGGCGGTGGGTTGACGAAGGTGGGCAGCGATAACTTACTGATGATCAACGCGCACGTTGCGCATGATTGTACGATTGGTAATCGCTGTATTCTGGCGAATAACGCCACGCTTGCCGGACACGTTTCGTTGGATGATTTCGTTATCATCGGCGGGATGACGGCGGTGCATCAGTTCTGCATCATCGGCGCACATGTGATGGTTGGTGGTTGTTCTGGTGTTGCTCAGGACGTTCCGCCGTACGTTATCGCCCAAGGTAATCATGCCACGCCATTTGGCGTCAACATCGAAGGTCTGAAGCGTCGCGGGTTCACCCGTGAAGCGATTACCGCGATCCGTAACGCCTATAAAGCGTTGTATCGCAGTGGTAAAACTCTGGAAGAAGTGAAGCCGGAAATCGCCGAGCTGGCGAAGCAGTACCCGGATGTTCAGGCTTTCAGTGATTTCTTTGAGCGCTCAACGCGTGGCCTGATTCGTTAATGACTGAGCAGCGTCCATTAACGATTGCCCTCGTCGCCGGAGAAACCTCCGGCGATATTCTTGGTGCAGGATTAATTCGCGCACTCAAGGCGCGTGTACCCAATGCCCGTTTTGTTGGCGTGGCAGGTCCGCTGATGCAGGCCGAAGGCTGTGAAGCCTGGTACGAAATGGAAGAGTTGGCGGTGATGGGCATTGTTGAAGTGCTCGGACGCCTGCGCCGTTTACTGCATATTCGCGCCGATCTGACTCGTCGTTTTACCGATCTTAAGCCGGACGTTTTCGTTGGCATTGATGCACCTGATTTTAATATTACCCTTGAAGGGAACTTGAAAAAACAGGGCATTAAAACCATTCATTACGTCAGCCCTTCCGTGTGGGCATGGCGACAGAAACGCGTTTTCAAAATAGGCAGATCCACCAATATGGTGCTGGCCTTTCTGCCTTTCGAAAAAGCGTTTTATGACAAATTTAATGTACCGTGCCGCTTTATCGGCCACACCATGGCGGACGCCATGCCGTTGGATCCGGATAAAAACGCCGCTCGCGACGTGCTGGGTATTCCCCATGATGCGCACTGCCTGGCACTATTGCCAGGAAGCCGGGGCGCTGAAGTGGAGATGCTTAGCGCTGATTTTCTGAAAACAGCACAGTTGCTACGCCAGCAGTATCCCGATCTCGAAGTGGTCGTGCCTCTGGTGAATGCCAAACGACGAGAACAGTTTGAGCGCATTAAAGCTGAGGTAGCACCGGAACTTTCCGTACATCTGCTTGATGGGATGGGACGCGAAGCGATGGTTGCCAGCGATGCAGCGCTGCTGGCTTCCGGCACGGCAGCGCTGGAGTGTATGCTGGCGAAGTGCCCGATGGTTGTCGGATACCGTATGAAACCCTTCACGTTCTGGCTGGCGAAACGTCTGGTGAAAACCGATTATGTTTCGTTGCCGAACCTGCTGGCGGGAAGAGAATTAGTCAAAGAGCTGTTACAGGATGAATGCGAACCGCAGGCGTTGGCGAAAGCGCTGCAGCCGTTGCTGGCGAATGGCAAAACCAGCCATGCGATGCACGATACGTTCCGCGACCTGCACCAGCAGATCCGTTGTAATGCCGATGAGCAGGCGGCGGATGCAGTCCTGGAGTTAGCACAATGATTGAATTTGTTTATCCACATACGCATTTAGTGGCGGGTGTGGATGAAGTAGGACGAGGCCCTTTGGTCGGGGCTGTGGTGACAGCTGCTGTTATTCTTGATCCAGCGCGTCCGATAGTCGGTCTGAACGACTCCAAAAAACTCTCTGAAAAGCGTCGTCTGGCGCTTTACGATGAAATCAAAGAAAAAGCGTTAAGCTGGAGCCTGGGACGGGCGGAACCGCATGAAATTGACGAGCTGAATATTCTGCATGCCACCATGCTGGCCATGCAGCGCGCGGTAGCCGGTTTGCACATTACGCCTGAATACGTGCTCATTGACGGTAATCGTTGCCCGGTATTGCCGATGCCGTCGATGGCGGTGGTGAAAGGGGACAGTCGCGTGGCGGAAATCAGCGCAGCGTCTATTTTGGCGAAAGTCACCCGCGATGCGGAGATGGCGACGCTGGATACGGTTTTCCCGCAGTACGGCTTTGCGCAGCACAAAGGCTACCCAACAGCTTTTCATCTGGCGGCGCTTATAGAGCATGGCGCGACAGAACACCACCGTCGCAGCTTTGGCCCTGTTAAACGCGCACTGGGACTCACGTCCTGATTCTTGTGGCAAGAATAAGTAAACCGGAATCTGAAGATGTCTGAACCACGTTTCGTCCACCTGCGGGTGCACAGCGACTACTCCATGATTGATGGGTTGGCAAAAACGGGGCCGCTGGTGAAAAAGGCGGCCGCGTTGGGCATGCCTGCACTGGCGATCACCGATTTTACCAACCTGTGTGGTCTGGTGAAGTTTTACGGGGCGGGTCACGGTGCGGGCATTAAACCGATTGTTGGTGCTGATTTTCATGTCCGTAGCGAGCAGTTTGGCGACGAGTTGACGCAACTAACGGTGCTGGCGGCCAATAATACGGGCTATCAGAATCTGACGTTGTTGATATCAAAAGCCTATCAACGTGGCTATGGATCCGAAGGACCGGTCATCGACAGAGACTGGTTGCTTGATTTAAAAGAAGGCTTAATTTTACTTTCCGGTGGTCGCATGGGCGACGTCGGACGGAGCTTGCTACGCGGTAACAGCGCGCTGGTTGATGAGTGCGTCACGTTTTATGAAGAACATTTCCCCGATTGTTATTTTCTGGAACTGATCCGTACCGGCAGGCAGGACGAAGAGAATTATTTGCATGCCGCAGTGGCGCTGGCCGAAACGCGGGGTCTGCCGGTGGTGGCGACCAACGATGTTCGCTTCCTTGAAACCGGAGATTTTGACGCGCATGAGATCCGCGTGGCGATCCATGATGGTTTCACACTCGATGATCCGAAACGTCCGCGCAACTATTCGCCGCAGCAGTATATGCGCAGCGAAGAAGAAATGTGCGAGCTGTTTTCCGACATTCCGGAAGCGCTGCAAAATACCGTCGAGATAGCCAAGCGCTGTAACGTGACGGTGCGTCTGGGTGAATACTTCCTGCCGCAGTTCCCGACCGGAGATATGACCACCGAAGACTATCTGGTCAAAAAATCGAAAGAAGGTCTGGAAGAACGCCTTGCATTTTTGTTCCCGGATGAAGCCGAGCGCAAAGAGAAGCGCCCACCTTACGACGAACGCCTGGACATTGAACTTCAGGTTATCAACCAGATGGGGTTCCCGGGCTACTTCCTGATCGTCATGGAGTTTATCCAGTGGTCGAAAGACAACGGCGTGCCGGTCGGACCTGGCCGTGGTTCCGGTGCCGGCTCGCTGGTGGCCTATGCGCTAAAAATTACCGATCTTGATCCGCTGGAATTTGACCTGCTGTTCGAACGTTTCCTTAACCCGGAACGTGTCTCGATGCCTGACTTCGACGTTGACTTCTGTATGGAGAAACGCGACCAGGTGATTGAACACGTGGCGGAAATGTATGGTCGTGACGCGGTATCACAGATTATTACCTTCGGTACGATGGCAGCAAAAGCGGTTATCCGCGACGTGGGCCGCGTACTGGGGCATCCGTACGGGTTTGTCGACAGGATTTCTAAACTGGTGCCACCCGATCCGGGGATGACGCTGGCAAAAGCCTTTGAGGCAGAGCCGCAGTTGCCAGAAATCTACGAGGCGGACGAAGAGGTCAGGGCGCTGATCGACATGGCGCGTAAGCTGGAAGGCGTCACGCGTAATGCCGGTAAGCATGCGGGCGGCGTGGTTATTGCGCCCACTAAAATTACCGACTTTGCTCCGCTCTATTGTGATGAAGAAGGTCTTCATCCGGTCACTCAGTTTGATAAAAACGACGTGGAATACGCCGGGTTGGTTAAGTTTGACTTCCTGGGTCTGCGTACGCTGACGATCATTGACTGGGCGCTGAAAATGATCAACCCGCGTCGGGCAAAGCAGGGACTGGAGCCGATTGACATCGCCGCCATCCCGCTCGACGATAAAAAATGTTTTGATATGCTGCAGCGCTCGGAGACAACCGCCGTCTTCCAGCTTGAATCTCGCGGCATGAAGGATCTGATCAAACGCCTGCAGCCTGACTGCTTCGAAGATATGATAGCCCTGGTGGCGTTGTTCCGCCCAGGCCCACTGCAGTCGGGAATGGTAGATAACTTTATCGACCGTAAGCACGGGCGAGAAGAGATATCCTACCCGGATGTACAATGGCAGCATGAGTGCCTGAAACCTGTTCTGGAGCCGACGTACGGCATTATCCTGTATCAGGAACAGGTCATGCAGATTGCCCAGGAACTGTCTGGTTATACTCTTGGCGGCGCGGATATGCTGCGCCGTGCGATGGGTAAGAAAAAGCCGGAAGAAATGGCCAAGCAGCGCGGCACCTTTGAAGAAGGGGCGAGAAAGCGCGGCGTAGACGGTGAGCTGGCGATCAAAATCTTTGACCTGGTGGAGAAATTCGCCGGGTACGGGTTTAACAAATCGCACTCCGCAGCCTATGCGTTGGTGTCTTACCAGACGCTATGGTTGAAAACGCATTACCCCGCCGAGTTTATGGCCGCGGTAATGACCGCCGATATGGATAACACTGAGAAAGTGGTCGGGCTGGTGGATGAATGCTGGCGTATGGGGCTGAAAATCCTGCCGCCGGATATCAACTCCGGGCTGTATCATTTCCACGTAAATGATGATGGCGAGATTGTGTATGGCATCGGCGCGATAAAAGGCGTGGGTGAAGGCCCCATTGAAGCTATTATTGAAGCGCGTAACAAAGGTGGCTATTTCCGCGAGCTGTTCGATCTCTGTGCCCGTACGGATATCAAAAAGCTAAACCGCCGGGTGCTGGAAAAACTGATCATGTCCGGGGCGTTTGACCGCCTTGGCCCGCATCGCGCCGCACTGATGAATTCGCTGAACGACGCGCTTAAAGCCGCCGATCAGCACGCAAAAGCCGAAGCCATCGGTCAGGCCGATATGTTTGGCGTTCTGGCCGAAGAGCCGGAACAGATTGAACAATCCTATGCCAACTGCACGCCGTGGCCGGAGCAGGTGGTATTAGATGGTGAGCGTGAAACGTTAGGGCTTTACCTGACGGGACACCCCATCAACCAGTATTTAAAAGAAATTGAGCGCTATGTCGGAGGCCACAGGCTGAAAGACATGCATCCGACAGAACGTGGTAAAGTTACCACGGCTGCGGGGCTCGTCATTGCTGCGCGGGTAATGGTCACCAAGCGCGGCAATCGTATCGGCATCTGCACGCTGGATGACCGTTCCGGGCGTCTGGAAGTGATGTTATTTACCGATGCCCTGGATAAATACCAGCATTTGCTGGAAAAAGACCGCATACTTATCGTCAGCGGACAGGTCAGCTTTGATGACTTCAGCGGTGGGCTTAAAATGATGGCCCGTGAAGTCATGGATATTGACGAAGCCCGGGAAAAATACGCTCGCGGGCTTGCTATCTCGCTGACGGACAGGCAAATTGATGACCAGCTTTTAAACCGACTCCGTCAGTCTCTGGAACCCCACCGCTCGGGGACAATTCCAGTACATCTCTACTATCAGAGGGCGGATGCACGTGCGCGGTTGCGTTTTGGCGCAACGTGGCGTGTCTCTCCGAGCGATCGTTTACTGAACGATCTCCGTGGCCTTATTGGTTCGGAGCAGGTGGAACTGGAGTTTGACTAATACAGGAATACTATGAGTCTGAATTTCCTTGATTTTGAACAGCCGATTGCAGAGCTGGAAGCAAAAATCGATTCTCTGACTGCGGTGAGCCGTCAGGATGAGAAACTGGATATTAACATCGATGAAGAAGTGCATCGCCTGCGTGAAAAAAGCGTAGAACTGACGCGCAAAATCTTTGCCGATCTTGGCGCATGGCAGGTAGCCCAGCTGGCTCGCCATCCACAGCGTCCGTACACCCTGGATTACGTCCGCCTGGCGTTTGATGAATTTGATGAGCTGGCGGGCGATCGTGCCTATGCGGATGATAAAGCTATCGTCGGCGGCATCGCGCGTCTTGATGGTCGTCCAGTGATGATCATTGGTCATCAGAAAGGCCGCGAGACTAAAGAAAAAATTCGTCGTAACTTCGGCATGCCAGCACCGGAAGGCTATCGCAAAGCGCTGCGCCTGATGGAAATGGCCGAACGTTTCAAGATGCCGATCATTACCTTCATTGACACCCCTGGGGCTTATCCGGGCGTGGGCGCGGAAGAACGCGGTCAGTCTGAAGCGATTGCGCGTAACCTGCGTGAAATGTCACGTCTGAGCGTACCGGTTATCTGCACCGTTATCGGCGAAGGTGGCTCCGGTGGCGCGTTGGCGATCGGCGTGGGCGATAAAGTGAATATGCTGCAATACAGCACCTATTCTGTTATCTCCCCGGAAGGCTGTGCATCCATTCTGTGGAAAAGCGCAGACAAAGCGCCGTTGGCGGCAGAAGCGATGGGCATTATTGCCCCGCGTCTGAAAGAGCTGAAGCTGATCGATTCTATCGTACCGGAACCGCTGGGCGGGGCGCATCGTAATCCAGAAGTCATGGCTGCGTCGCTGAAAGCACAGCTGCTGGCCGATCTGGCCGATCTCGATGTGTTAAGTACGGAAGAGCTGAAAAATCGCCGTTACCAGCGTCTGATGAGCTACGGTTACGCGTAAACTACATATATTCTGAAAAGGGCCACAACGCTGTGGCCCTTTTTTTTACCTGCGGTTTGACCAGGCTATGATTAACTAAGGTTTTTCCAGGAGGAACGCATGAATATCATTGCCATCATGGGACCGCATGGCGTCTTTTATAAAGATGAGCCCATCAAGGAACTTGAACGTGCACTACTGCAGCAGGGATTCCAGATTATCTGGCCGCAGAATAGCGTCGACCTGCTGAAATTTATTGAGCACAACCCGCGAATTTGCGGCGTCATTTTTGACTGGGATGAGTACAGCCTGGAGCTGTGTAGCGATATCAACCAGCTTAACGAATATCTGCCGCTTTACGCCTTTATCAATACCCATTCGACGATGGATGTCAGCGCACACGACCTGCGCATGGCGCTGTGGTTTTTCGAGTATGCTCTAGGCCAGTCTGACGATATTGCCACCCATATTCGCCAGTACACCAATGAATACCTCGATAACATCACTCCGCCGTTTACCAAGGCGTTGTTCACCTACGTGAAAGAAGGGAAGTATACCTTCTGTACGCCGGGGCACATGGCGGGGACGGCATACCAAAAGAGTCCAGTGGGCTGCCTGTTCTATGACTTTTTTGGCGGCAATACGCTCAAGGCCGACGTCTCCATTTCCGTGACCGAACTGGGGTCGCTGCTGGACCATACTGGCCCGCACCTGGAGGCCGAAGAATATATCGCCCGCACCTTTGGGGCAGAGCAGAGCTATATGGTGACGAATGGCACCTCGACGTCGAATAAAATTGTCGGTATGTATGCAGCCCCGACCGGAAGTACGTTACTGATCGATCGTAACTGTCATAAATCACTGGCGCATTTGCTGATGATGAGCGACGTGGTACCCATCTGGCTGAAGCCCACGCGTAATGCGCTGGGTATTCTTGGCGGCATACCTAAACGTGAATTTACCCGTGAGAGTATTGAGCGCAAAGTCGGAGAGACCGTCCAGGCCCAGTGGCCAGTACATGCGGTGATCACCAACTCTACCTACGACGGTCTGCTGTATAACACCAACTGGATCAAACAGACGTTGGACGTGCCGTCTATTCATTTTGACTCGGCCTGGGTGCCATACACTCATTTTCACCCGATCTATCAGGGGAAAAGCGGCATGAGCGGCGAACGAGTACCTGGTAAGGTTATCTTTGAAACCCAGTCGACCCACAAGATGCTGGCGGCGCTGTCGCAGGCCTCTCTGATCCACATTAAAGGTGACTACGATGAAGAGACCTTTAATGAAGCCTTTATGATGCATACCTCGACGTCGCCGAGCTACCCGATTGTCGCGTCAATAGAAACGGCGGCGGCAATGCTGCGCGGCAACTCAGGCAAGCGCTTAATCAATCGCTCCGTTGAGCGTGCGCTGCATTTTCGCAAAGAAGTACAGCGACTGCGGGAAGAATCGGACGGCTGGTTCTTTGATATCTGGCAGCCGGAAAAGGTGGATGAAGCGGAATGCTGGCCCGTAGCGCCGGGTGAAGACTGGCATGGGTTTACCGATGCCGACGCCGACCACATGTTCCTCGATCCGGTGAAAGTGACTATTCTGACACCGGGGATGGATGAACAGGGAAACATGAGTGACGAAGGGATCCCGGCGGCGCTGGTGGCGAAATTCCTCGACGAACGCGGTGTCGTGGTGGAGAAAACGGGTCCGTATAATCTGTTATTTTTGTTCAGCATTGGCATTGATAAAACCCGGGCGATGGGGTTGCTGCGCGGGCTGACAGAGTTCAAACGATCGTACGATCTGAATTTGCGTGTGAAGAATATGCTGCCAGATTTGTATGCTGAAGATCCGGATTTCTATCGCAATATGCGTATTCAGGATCTGGCACAGGGGATCCATAATCTGATCCGCCAACACGATCTCTCCGGGCTAATGCTACGGGCATTTGACACCCTACCGGAAATGAAAATGACGCCACATCAGGCCTGGCAGCGGCAGATCAAAGGCGAGGTGGAGACGGTGACGCTTGACCAACTGGTGGGGCGCATTTCTGCAAATATGATCCTGCCTTATCCTCCCGGCGTACCGTTGCTGATGCCGGGGGAAATGATCACCGAAGACAGCCGGGCGGTGCTCGATTTCCTGTTGATGCTGTGTTCTGTCGGCCATCATTATCCCGGATTCGACACGGATATTCATGGCGCTAAACTGGGTGAGGACGGCGTGTACCGTGTGCGAGTCCTAAAAATGGCATCGCAGCTTGCCTGAACCGACCGTGGACGAGTAACGTGCGAAAAGAAAACTAAAGAGGCTAAGACGCTATGCTGGGATTAAAACAGGTTCACCATATTGCCATTATTGCGACGGACTACGCGGTGAGTAAGGCATTTTACTGCGACGTGCTGGGCTTTACGCTGATGAGCGAGGTCTACCGGGAAGAGCGTGACTCCTGGAAAGGCGATCTGGCGCTGAACGGGCAGTACGTGATTGAGCTTTTTTCTTTTCCATTTCCACCTTGCCGTCCCAGCCGACCGGAAGCCTGCGGGTTACGCCATCTGGCGTTCAGCGTGGATGATGTGGAAAAGGCGATAGCCCATCTGGAAAATCATAATGTGAAATGTGAGGCAGTACGTGTCGACCCCTTTACCGGCAAACGCTTTACTTTTTTCAACGATCCGGATGGATTACCGCTTGAATTATACGAGCAGTAAGGCTTGTCATTGTAACGGTAGCCCGGTAACGTGCCGGGCAATACCCTAGTAAGTACTCATCATGACGACACTCACACTAAACACTTCACTTCTGACATCTCTCCATATCCTGGTGGCCTTTAGCGGTGGCCTCGACTCGACCGTGCTGTTGCACCAACTGGTGCTGTGGCGAAAACAACACCCCGACGTCGTGCTACGCGCTATCCACATCCACCATGGATTGAGTCCGCACGCAGACGAATGGGTGACGCACTGCGAATCGGTTTGTGCACAATGGCAGGTGCCGCTGGTGGTTGAACGGGTGCATCTTCAGGATGACGGGCTGGGGATAGAGGCGCAGGCCCGGCGGGCGCGCTATCAGGCTTTTGCCCGGACGCTGCTGCCGGGTGAAGTGCTGATGACCGCCCAGCATCTTGATGACCAGTGTGAAACCTTTTTGCTGGCGCTCAAACGCGGCAGCGGCCCGGCCGGACTTTCTGCAATGGGGGAAAGTTCACCGTTTGCTGGGACCCAGCTTATTCGCCCGCTATTGGCGCAAACGCGTGACGCGCTTGAACGCTGGGCGTTGGAGCATGGACTACGCTGGATTGAAGATGAAAGTAATCAGGATGATGCCTACGATCGCAATTTTCTGCGGCTACGTATAATCCCGCAACTGCAACAGCGCTGGCCGCACTTTGCTGAAGCGGCGGCCCGCAGTGCGGTGCTGTGTGCCGATCAGGAACGTTTGTTGGATGAGTTACTTGCCAATGATTTAGCGGAGTGTGTCACCGAGCAGGACACCCTTTTAGTTGAGCCATTAATGACGATGAGCGATGTACGACGTGCAGCGCTGCTTCGTCGCTGGCTGGCAGGGCTGAATGCACCGATGCCATCCCGGGATGCGCTGGCGCGAATCTGGCAGGAAGTGGTGCTGGCACGGGAAGATGCTGCGCCGTGCTTGTGCGTAGGCGAATATGAAATTCGCCGCTATCAGTCACAGCTGTGGTGGGTGAAATCCGTTACCGGGCAAAGTGAAACTGTCATCCCGTGGTCATGCTGGCAAACACCGCTGACGCTGCCTGCCGGGCTGGGAGACGTACAGTTACTCCCAACGGGAGAATTACGTATGCCGCACGTGGGTGAACCGGTCAGTATTCGCTTTAAAGCGCCCGGGTTATTACACATTGTCGGGCGTAACGGTGGGCGTAAGCTCAAAAAAATATGGCAGGAGCAGGGAATTCCGCCCTGGCGACGCGATACCACGCCGTTACTGTTTTACGGCGAAACGCTGATTGCGGCAGCCGGTGTCTTTGTTACGCGGGAAGGACAGGCGGAAGGGGAAGAAGGCGTGAATCTGGTATGGCATGCCTGATGGCGCTGCGCTTATCAGGCCTACGTATCGCATGGAAAGTAGGCCGGATAAGGTGCTTGCACCGCCATCCGGCAACAAAATAATCAGGATTCGCTAACCACCACGGTACCGATTTCCGGGTGGCTGAAGCTGGCAATCTTGTCGAGACGAAGCTCACGTGATTCTCCAGAGACGTCTGCAACCAGATATTCCACATTTTTGCGTGAAACCAGGTCATTGGCTTTCGCCTGCAGCACTTCGCCATCTTTCAGCGCCAGCGTCAGTAATAAATGGTGCTGGCAGGCGAGCTCAAGATTGTCGTAATCATCACAGTTAATGGGTTGATACGTTTCATTCATTGACATAATCGCTCACCAGTAAGTTCGCGGCAGCATAGGCCGCTTTTTCTCTGACCGACTCTGAAAGGGCGCTGTCTTCCGCCACTTCATTCAGCACTTTCAATACGCAACCCAGCGCATCCGGGACATACCCTAAGTCTCCGCTGGCGATTTCCGCGTACCGCTTGCGTATTAACTCACAATATTTTTCCACATGCCCTCCTGTCAGTACTCTGACTTAACCGTGGATGCAAGTCTAAGCCTACGAAGATAAACTCTGTTTAGCAAGGTGACTATACCATACTCATTCAAGCAATATCAGCGCCTTGATAGAAGAGCTGTTAGCAGCCTTTTGGCGTAGTTTTCGCTACAATGTGCGCCTGATTCGAAAGGAGTTCTCTCATGGCGCTTAAAGCGACAATTTATAAAGCCGTTGTCAACGTGGCGGATCTTGACCGCAACCAGTTTCTTGACGCGGCATTGACGCTGGCGCGTCACCCTTCTGAAACCCAGGAACGCATGATGCTGCGCCTGTTGGCATGGATTAAATATGCCAATGAGCGGTTACAGTTTACGCGAGGCTTGAGCGCAGAAGATGAGCCAGAAGCATGGCTGCGTAACGATCATCTGGGCATTGATTTATGGATTGAACTCGGCCTGCCGGATGAGCGTCGGATTAAGAAGGCCTGTACTCAGTCTGGGGAAGTTGCTTTGTTTACCTATAACAGTCGGGCGGCGCAAATCTGGTGGCAGCAAAACCAGAATAAGTGCGCACAGTTTAAAAATCTGACTGTCTGGTATCTGGATGACGAACAGCTGGCGCAGCTGAGCGACTTTGCCGGGCGTACTATGACGTTGCAGGCGACCATCCAGGATGGGGCTATCTGGTTGTCAGACTCTCAGAACAATCTGGAAATTCATCTGACCGCGTGGCAGCAGCGTTGATGATCGTTCTCTCCCGAAACGTCTCTATCCCTGATAATGAGCTGGAAATCACGGCTATCCGGGCACAGGGTGCGGGTGGGCAGCACGTTAATAAGACCTCGACGGCCATCCATTTGCGCTTTGACATTCGGGCCTCTGGCCTGCCAGAGTATTACAAGGAACGCTTGCTGGCGGCCAGTCATCATCTGATCACTGCCGACGGCGTCATCATCATTAAGGCGCAGGAATATCGCAGTCAGGAACTCAACCGGGAAGCGGCTCTGGCCAGGCTGGTGGCGTTGATTAAAGAATTAACCGCAGTGCAAAAAAGCCGCCAGGCAACGCGTCCTACGCGCGCTTCGAAAGAGCGCCGGTTGTCATCGAAGGCGCAAAAATCCACCGTGAAGGCGCTGCGCGGGAAAGTTCGTCGTTCGCAGGACTAACGAACAGGAATAAAAAAATCATAAGGATTTTATAGTGAAAACAGCAATATTGTCAGTGGTCGCTGTATGCACGCTCTTTTCCTTGATCGGCTGTAATAATCGTACTGACGTCGAAGCATTGCAGTCGACGCGGGCGGCAGAATTAAAACCGATGCAGCAAAGTTGGCGTGGCATCTTGCCCTGCGCCGACTGCGAAGGGATTGAAACCTCGCTGTTCCTGGAAAAAGACGGGACCTGGGTGATGAACGAACGGTATCAGGGCGTACGGGATGAACCGTCTTCCTTTGCCTCCTATGGCACCTGGGCACGCACGGCGGATAAGCTGGTGTTGACCGACAGCAAAGGTGAGAAGTCTTACTACCGGGCAAAAGGCGAGGCGCTGGAAATGCTCGATCGTGAAGGTAATCCGATCGAATCGCAGTTCAACTATACCCTTGAGCCGGTGTCAGCCAGTTTGCCCGTCACGCCAATGCCGATGCGTGGGATGTATTTCTACATGGCGGATGCGGCTGTCTTTACCGACTGTGCGACGGGCAAGCGTATGCCGGTCGCAAATAATGCCCAGCTTGAACGCGGCTATTTAGCTGCTCGCACGGAAACTGGCCAATCGGTCTTGTTGACCCTTGAAGGGCATTTCACGCAGGAGGCGAACCCGGATACGGGCGAGAAGGTGAAAACGCTGATGGCGGATAAAGACGCGAAGTTTATACCCGGTAAAGGGTGTAATTAATCTCTGAAAAAAAGGCCCTGATGATCAGGGCCTTTTGCTGTATTAGCCTTTAATGGCTTTAATCAGATAGTCGACGATGTCGCCGGTTTTAATCAGCTGTTTCTCGCCGTTACGACGGTATTTGTACTCGATATCATCGTTATCGAGGTTACGGTCGCCCAGCACGATGGTGTGCGGAATACCGATCAGTTCCATATCGGCAAACATCACGCCTGGACGCTCTTTACGATCGTCCATCAGCACTTCGATACCCTGCGCACGCAGCTCTGCGTAAAGCTTCTCAGCCAGTTCCTGCACGCGGTAGGATTTGTGCATGTTCATCGGCAGAATCGCCACCTGGAACGGCGCGATAGCGTCCGGCCATACAATGCCACGATCGTCAAAGTTCTGTTCAATAGCGGCAGCAACAACGCGAGTCACCCCGATACCGTAGCAGCCCATGGTCAGAATCTGGTTACGACCATCTTCGCCCTGAACGGAAGCTTTCATTGCTTCAGAGTACTTGGTACCCAACTGGAAGATGTGACCGACTTCGATACCGCGTTTAATCAGTAGTGTGCCTTTGCCGTCCGGGCTCGGGTCGCCGGCAACGACGTTACGGATGTCAGCCACTTCTGGCGTGGCGACATCACGATCCCAGTTAATACCGAAATAGTGTTTACCGTCGATGTTAGCACCTGCTGCGAAGTCGCTCATGACCGCAACGGTACGATCGATAACTACCGGGATCGGCATGTTCACTGGACCGAGCGAGCCAGGACCTGCTTTGACTACGGCACGAATTTCTTCTTCGGTGGCGAAGGTCAGTGGGCTGGCAACCTGCGGCAGTTTTTCTGCTTTGACTTCGTTCAGTTCGTGATCGCCACGAACCAGCAGCGCAACCAGCGGGTAGCTGCTGCCTTCGACCGCTTTCACCAGCAGCGTTTTAACGGTTTTTTCGATCGGCAGATTGAACTGCTCAACCAGCTCAGCGATGGTTTTCGCGTTTGGCGTATCGACCAGCGTCATTTCCTGCGTGGCAGCGCCGCGCGGTTCTTTTGGTGCTACGGCTTCTGCAAATTCGATGTTGGCAGCAAAGTCGGAGCTGTCAGAGAACACCACGTCATCTTCGCCGCTCTGCGCCAGAACCTGGAATTCGTGAGAAGCGCTACCGCCGATAGAACCGGTGTCAGCCTGTACTGCACGGAAATCCAGACCCATACGGCTGAAGATCTTGCTGTACGCGGCATACATTGCGTCGTAGGTTTCTTGCAAAGATTCCTGAGTCGTATGGAAAGAGTACGCATCTTTCATCAGGAATTCACGGGAGCGCATGACGCCGAAACGCGGACGCACTTCGTCACGGAATTTAGTCTGGATCTGGTAGAAGTTCAGCGGCAGCTGTTTGTAGGAGCTGAGCTCGTTACGGATCAGGTCGGTGATCACTTCTTCATGCGTTGGGCCGAGTACGAATGGACGATCGCCGCGGTCAGCAATACGCAGCAGTTCCGGGCCGTACTGTTCCCAACGGCCGCTCTCTTCCCACAGTTCAGAAGGCTGAACTACCGGCATTAACACCTCGATAGCACCGGCGTTGTTCATCTCTTCACGCACGATGTTTTCGACTTTTTTCAGGACGCGCACGCCGGTCGGCAGCCAGGTGTATAACCCGGAGGCCAGCTTGCGAATCATCCCGGCGCGCAGCATCAGCTGGTGGCTGATAACCTCGGCGTCGGCAGGTGTCTCCTTCAGAGTGGAGAGCAGATATTGGCTAGTACGCATGTTGTTACGGTTCCAGTTGAACGATCGAACAGGCTCAACGCGAGCCTGACACAAAAAAAGTGGTTTAGTTTACCAGCGAGAAAGGGATGTCAAAAGAGAAGGGCGCGAAATTACCGGGGTTCGAGCGCAAAGACTTCGAAACCCTCTGCCGTCACGCGCCAGCGCACGTTGAAATCGTGTAGCCAGACGGCGTACGTTTTGCCTGTCTCTTCACCCTTACGATACGCAGGACGCGGGTCCTGTGCCAGCACTTCACCAATAAATGTTTTTAGCAGCGGATAACGTTTTTCCAGCATCAGAAGTTGTTGCTCAACCTCAGGGGTGAAACTGACCGCCATTTCCGCGACTGGCGCATGCTGTGCATAGCTGGCGGTGGCATCGGGTAGTGCTTCAGCAAACGGCAGGTAGGGCTTGATATCGACCACCGGAGTTCCGTCGACCAGATCCAGACTGCCCAGTTGTAGGACAACGTTATCTTTCTGGCAGACAATGCCTTTTAGTTCGACCAGCGACATGCCGACAGGGTTAGGGCGAAAGGTCGAACGTGTGGCAAAGACGCCCATTCTGGCGTTGCCGCCAAGTCGAGGAGGGCGCACGGTTGGCCGCCATCCACCTTCCATTGTCTGGTGAAAAACAAAAATCACCCACAAATGGCTGAACGCTTCCAGGCCGCGAACGGCATCGGCCTGGTTATACGGTGCGAGCAAATGCAGTTCGCCGTTGGCACTTTTCACCAGACCTGGCTGGCGTGGAACGGCGAATTTTTCTTTATAGGGAGAGCGGATAACGCCTATTTGCTCGAACTGAAAGTGGCTCATTTCGTCGAAATATTCAGTGCAGAACCAATGCAAACCGCCTGACGATAGCAACCCGGTGTTCCGCTGGTCACTTCGCAACTGTGCAGCAATACCGCATTCGCTTTCATTTTAGAGGCATTAATCTGCATGCGTTTGCGTGCGGTTGGAATGCTTGGAGGAGAATCCTGGTTTGATGCCTGGCAGGATTCACCGCTGACTTCACCCAGATCGCGGAATGGTTTACCGACCAGATCTTCAGCGTTGGTGATAATTCTTACCGGTGTGGCACGCGGTGCTTTTGGTTTTTCTGGCTCCACTTTCGGCGGGGTCGTAGTGCTTTGAACGGGTTCAACAGGGGATCTGCTTAACATAGAACAGCCGCTCAACATGAGTGCTACTAAACAGATCGGTAAAGCACGCATAATATTTCCTCAATGAATGATCTAAACGTCAGATATTGAATCAGGTGCTTGCATAAATGACAAGACGGGCAAGCGCCCGTCCTGATGATATTACAGATTCTGGAAACAGCCTAAAATTACCAGCCCTTAACAGCGCCGCCATTGAAGACTTTGTTTGCCGCTTCGTAAACTTCGTCGGACTGATACGCTTCAACGAATTTCTTCACGTTCTCAGCGTCTTTATTGTCTTCGCGAGTTACGATCAGGTTTACGTACGGGGAATCTTTATCTTCAACAAAGATACCGTCTTTTGCCGGGGTCAGGCCGATCTGGCTGGCGTAGGTGGTATTGATAACCGCCAGCGCGATCTGTGCGTCGTCCAGTGAACGCGGCAGCTGTGGTGCTTCCAGCTCTACCAGCTTCAGGTTTTTCGGGTTTTCAACCACATCCAGCGCGGTTGGCAGCAGGCCAACGCCGTCTTTCAGTTTGATCAGGCCCACTTTCTGCAGCAGCAGCAGGGAACGACCGAGGTTAGTCGGGTCGTTTGGAATCGCTACCTGAGAACCGTCCTGCAGTTCATCCAGTGATTTGATTTTTTTGGAATAGCCAGCAATGGGGTAGACGAACGTATTGCCTGCAGCAACCAGTTTGTAACCGCGATCTTTGATCTGCTGATCCAGGTATGGTTTGTGCTGGAAGGCATTGGCATCGATATCGCCTTTGCTCAGCGCTTCGTTAGGCAGGACGTAATCGTTGAACGTGACCAGTTCAACGTCCAGACCGTATTTTTCTTTCGCCACTTTCTGAGCGACTTCGGCAACCTGCTGCTCTGCGCCAACAATAACGCCCACTTTGATGTGGTTTGGATCTTTTTCATCCTGACCGCAACCCACAAGTGCCAGAGAACCGATCAGGGCTCCAACTGCCGCAAAGGTTTTGAATTTGAACGCCATGCTTATTTCCTTTTCTTAATGAGTTTTTCTGTGTTGTGTGTAACGTTACTTGTGCGTGACCGCCCGGACGATGCGATCGCCGGATAACTGAATTAAATAAACCAGAACGACAAGTAATACCAGTACTGTATTCATCACGGTAGCGTTGTATCCAATGTAACCGTATTGATAGCCAATCTGCCCAAGACCGCCCGCACCGACGGCCCCGCCCATTGCTGAGTAACCGACCAGGGTAATCAGCGTGATCGTTGCCGCATTCACCAGGCCTGGCAACGCTTCTGGTAGTAACACTTTACGCACGATCTGTAACGGCGTAGCGCCCATCGCTCTTGAGGCTTCAATCAGCCCGGTCGGGATTTCCAGCAGCGCGTTTTCTACCATTCGGGCAATAAACGGTGCGGCACCCACGGTCAGCGGGACGATAGCGGCCTGTAAACCGATCGAGGTGCCGACAATCATGCGGGTAAATGGAATCATCCATACCAGCAGTATAATGAATGGGATGGAGCGGAAAATATTGACCAGCGCTGACAGCGTACGATAGAGCTTCGCGTTCTCGATGATTTGCCCCGGACGCGTGACGTACAGCAGTACGCCGACGGGCAGGCCAATCACAAAGCCAAAAAAACCGGACACAAAGGTCATTGCCAGCGTTTCCCATACGCCGCGAACTAGCAGCCACATCATTGGCTCAGACATAACCCAGTACCTCTACTTTTACATGGTGTTCCTGCAGCCAGTTGATGGCCGCTTGTGTATCTTCTTGTGCGCCGTGCATTTCAGTCAGCATGATGCCGAACTTGACGCCACCGGCGTAATCCATCTGCGCACTGATAATGTTGTTGTTCACATTAAAGCGGCGAGCAATTTCGGAAAGCAGTGGGGCATCGACGGAGTGGCCGGTAAACTCCATACGCAGCATCGGGACGCTATCGGCTTCTGGTTCTGCTTTTAAGCGTTCCTGATAATCTTCTGGAATATCCAGATGCAGCGTGGATTGAATGAATTTCTGCGCCAGCGGCGTTTTCGGATGTGAAAACACTTCGCTCACCGTGTCCTGCTCGATCAGTTCACCGTTACTGATAACCGCCACGCAGTCACAAATACGTTTTACGACGTCCATCTCATGGGTAATCAGCAGGATGGTTAACCCAAGACGGCGGTTAATGTCTTTCAGTAATTCCAGAATCGAACGGGTCGTTGCCGGATCGAGTGCGCTGGTGGCCTCATCGCACAGCAATACCTTCGGTTGGCTTGCCAGAGCACGGGCAATGGCGACACGCTGTTTCTGGCCGCCTGAAAGGTTGGCGGCATAGCTGTCGTGCTTATCGCCAAGGC
Organism: Citrobacter sp. TBCS-14; assembly: GCF_005280805.1. NCBI lineage: Bacteria > Pseudomonadati > Pseudomonadota > Gammaproteobacteria > Enterobacterales > Enterobacteriaceae > Citrobacter > Citrobacter sp. TBCS-14. The sequence goes on along the minus strand of NZ_SZWM01000476.1, from coordinate 1,389 downwards.
CCACTAAATCCAGTAGCTCGGTAACGCGACGTTTGATCTCTTCTTTTGGGGTGTTGTCCAGCTCCAGTGGAAGCGCGACGTTACCAAATACCGTGCGGGAAGACAGCAGGTTAAAGTGCTGGAAAATCATGCCGATTTGACGGCGAGCTTTGGTCAGCTCGGATTCAGAAAGCGTAGTGAGCTCCTGACCGCCGACCTGTACACTGCCCTCCGTTGGGCGTTCAAGTAAGTTAACGCAGCGGATGAGCGTACTTTTACCGGCACCTGAGGCGCCAATAACGCCATAAATCTGTCCGGCAGGAACATGCAGGCTGACATTGTTCAATGCCTGAATGGTGCGCGTCCCCTGCTGGAACACTTTGGTGATATTCGAAAGTTTAATCATGGGTTATTTATTATCGTAATTAAGTTAGCCGTGGCATTTTCGTCTGTCTGGTACGGTCGACGTCGTTAATAAGATGGATGTTAAGGCATCCAGACGTCTAAATCAATCTGGCTTTGCACGATGAGCACTTTCTTGCCTGCCGAAACATGCGATACTAGAGCAACATGCCTTATTCAGGAGCTATAAAAGGTGGCAAAGTCTGTACCTGCAATTTTTCTCGACCGTGACGGCACCATTAATGTGGACCACGGTTACGTACATGAGATCGACGAGTTCGAGTTTATCGACGGCGTTATTGATGCCATGCGTGAACTTAAACAGATGGGCTATGCACTTATCGTCGTGACTAACCAGTCGGGTATTGCCCGCGGTAAATTTACTGAAGCGCAGTTTGAAACGCTGACGGAGTGGATGGACTGGTCGCTGGCCGATCGTGATGTTGATCTGGATGGCATCTACTATTGTCCTCACCACCCGCAGGGAACGGTAGAAGAGTACCGCCAGGTTTGCGACTGTCGTAAACCGCATCCAGGAATGCTTCTCTCTGCGCAAGAGTTCCTGCACATAGATATGGCGGCTTCCTATATGGTGGGCGACAAAATAGAAGATATGCAGGCAGCAGCCGCTGCTAACGTTGGGACCAAAGTATTGGTGCGCACGGGTAAGCCTGTTACGCCAGAAGCAGAAAATGCGGCTGATTTAGTGATAAATAGCCTGGCTGACCTGCCATTGGCGATAAAAAAGCAGCAAAAGTAAGCGTTATGGATAAAAGGTGAGCGGTTGAAACAAAAATGCATTTTTCCGCTTGTCTTCCTGAGTCGACTCCCTATAATGCGCCTCCATCGACACGGCGGATGTGAATCACTTCACACAAACAGCCGGTTCGGTTGAAGAGAAAAACCTGAAAATAAACGGTTGACTCTGAAAGAGGAAAGCGTAATATACGCCACCTTGCAACAGTGAGCGAAAGCCGCGTTGCACTGCTCTTTAACAATTTATCAGAC